>NZ_JNIW01000042.1 GCF_000701425.1 Deinococcus frigens DSM 12807
CATCTCCTGCGTCACATCCAGGGGAAGATCGTAGTGGTTCTGGACAATGCGGGTATCCATCGGGCGAAGGTGGTTCAGGCGTTCGTGGAGATCCACGAACGCCTGTCACTGGTGTATCTACCACCGTACGCGCCAGAGCTCAATCCAATTGAGCGTGTGTGGGCGTACGTCAAGCGAAATGTGTTGGGGAATTTCTGTGCCCGTTCGGTCACCGTGCTCAAGGAGAAACTGGTCGGTGCCTGGCAGCGCGTCAGATACATCCAATTGCCGCGCCGCCTGATGAACTCTAATTTATGCCGCGATCAATAGAGCGATATTGCTATAAGATTGTGAACGAGAATGGATTGAGGAAAGAAGTTGAAATCGCTGACATTCCTTTGTATGGGCAGGCCGAAGAAGATATTGAAAAACCAACAGTCGATCAGTTAAAAGCCGCTTCGAGTGATGCCCTACTTTTTACTTTCAGGCGTTGCCATAATTATATTGCAGGCAATCAAGGTTTACAAAAACCAGAGGCGTTCTGGGAATTGCTAAAAATCATTTTTTCAAAGATTAAGGATGAGCGTGGAGATGAAATCACCTTCTATTCTACTTCAAAAGAACGCTCAAGTCTTACAGGTCAAATAAAATCAAGAGAGCGTATAGGAAAGTTATTTGATGCTGTCAAAAAAGAGTATCCGGCGATTTTCAACGAAGGTGAGAATATTGATTTGGATTCCAACGTACTAAACTATATTGTCTCACAACTACAAATGTATTCTCTTCTAGAAAGTGATGTTGACGTGAAAGGTCATGCTTATGAAGAAGTGGTTGGCTCAAATCTTAGGGGTGATCGTGGGGAGTTTTTTACCCCAAGGAATATTTGTAAAATGGCAGTAGGTATGCTTAATCCTGAAGAGGATCAAATTCTGCTTGATCCCGCTTGTGGCACTGGCGGATTTTTAGTTACAGCCATGAATCATGTTATTGCGAAAATATATAGCCAGGAATTAGAAAAGGAAAACAAAAGAAGTAAAGGTAATCCGGCAATAGACAAGGTGGAGCGGTTGACGCGAGACAGAGCGACACGTTACGCCAGTAGGTATGTTTACGGTATTGACTTTAATCCTAACCTAGTCAGAGCAACTAAAATGAACATGGTCATGAATAACGATGGCTCTGGTGGATTATTCCAGGCTAACTCATTAGCTCGTCCAGTTTTGTGGACTGAGGATTTACGTAAGCTTGATCTCATGAATAAAGTGGATTTAGTTTTTTCAAATCCACCGTTTGGAACTAAAATTCCTATCGACGATCAGGGAATATTGGAACAATATGATCTTGGGCATATTTGGGAGTATGACAGGAATACGGACGTATACACAAAAACGGATAAATTGCAGAAGAGTCAGTCGCCAGAAGTATTATTTATTGAACGATGTGTCCAGTTTCTCAAACCGGGAACTGGACGTGCTGCTATTGTCTTGCCAGATGGAATACTTGGCGCTCCCGGTATGGGATATGTACGTGAATGGATGCTTACTCACACTCGCATTCTTGCTAGTGTAGATTTACACCCTTTTACATTTGAACCGAACGTAAGCATTCAGACGAGCGTTCTGATTTTGCAGCGTAAAACTCAAGAGGAAATTGCACTAGAAAAGGCCGCGCAAAGAAAAAATAATTACAATGTGTTTATGGCCGTTGCGGATCGCGTAGGACACGACAAACGAGGCAATACTCTATATGTAAGAGACGACTATGGGAATGAAGTAGCCGAGGAGTATGAAGAGGATTTTTTTGAATTGAACGATGAGGGCAAAAAAGTTATTGGCAAGCGTCATGGCGTGAAAAAGATACTCGACGACAACACACAAGAAATAGTGGAGGTGTTCCGTCAATGGCTGAGCGTGCAAGACTAAATATTCAAAAACCCGAAACACTCAAGACTCGCTTACCAGTCATTTATTCTAGTATGAGCATTCAGTCATTTACAAATGGCGAACGTCGGCTAGAAGCTGAGAATTACCTCTTAGGGGGTTTCGGCTTACGCTTGAAATTAGAATCTCTCTGTTCTGGGCAAAATTTAGGCGCTCTTGCGAATATTTGGCAGCCATCGAGACTGAAAGCTGTATTGGTCAAAGAGAGTGTTGGTACTCCATTTTTAGCAGCAACTCAAGTGTTTGATGCACGCCCTGTTCCAAGGAAATTTCTTGCACTTGAGAAAACCTCCGAAACATCTCAGCGGTTCTTAAATCCTGGCGATTTAGTCGTAACTCGATCTGGTTCAGTTGGGCGAGCGACTATGATCAATAATTCGCACGAAGGAATGCTAATATCTGATGATCTTTTGCGACTTTCTATCAAAGATTCAAACATGCGTGGCTGGATTTATGCGTACGTGCGAACCCGTCAAATAAGAGAGATCATGCAAAGTTCTCAGTACGGCCATGTAATAAAACATTTGGAAACGCAACATTTGAAAAGTATTCCAGTATTCTTACCAAGCGAAGAAATTATTAGGCGTTTTGCTGATATTTTCAATAAAATAACGGATTTAAGGGGGAGTTATACAACTCTGCGGAAAGAGGTTGAGAAGATCTATGAATCCGAATTAAATATAGATCCATTATCACTGAATTTGGGCAACTATTTGACTATTAGCTCGAAACAAATATTTAGTAAGCGAAGGCGCTTTGAGTCAGGATACTATTGTCTGCCGAATAGACAGTTTGAGGGATATTTAGTAGAACAGAAGATTGACCAGGTATATTTAGGACAAGTGGCTAAATGTGAAGTCCCAAAAAGATTTAAGCATATCTATGTTAAGGAGGGAATACCCTATGTCGATAGTGCCGATATATTGGAGTTCAACCCAGACAATAAAAAGAATATAGCGCCCGGCAGCATAAATACTGAAGAGTATACGGTGGACAAAGATACGATCATTATGCCATGTTCGGGACAGATATATGGCAACCTTGGGCAAGCAATTCTATCCAATGAGTTCTTTGAAAATAAGATTCTGTCAAATCATATAATGAGAATTCATCCCAGAGAAGAAATTGATGCAGGTTATCTATGTTGTGTACTTTCACATCCAACTCTAGGCCGTCCAAGGCTCCAATCCATCGCATTTGGGCATAGCGTTCCAGAGTTGGCTCCAGAGGATATTGAAGATTTGACGGTTCCCAGACTTGGAAAGCAGATCGAAGATGAAATCTCGCGACTATACAGGGAAGCTGCGGAGGCTCATGGTAGGGCCGACATACTAGAACGCGAACTTGAATTAGAAGCAGAGCAAGTTATTCAAAAAAGGTTAAGTCTCAAGGACTTGGCGGCGAAAAACTAAATATTTAGCGATACACAATAACCCCCGCCCAGTTTCCCAGGCGGGGGTCATCACTTCTCAACTTTTAGCGGATCAGGCTTTAACTTCGCCCTTGCTCCGTTCCAGAATGCTTCTCAAGACCGTTTGCAGGATGCCGCCGTTCTTGTAATAGTCGATTTCCACGGGGGTATCAATCCGGCACTGGACGGTGATCTCGCGGGTCACGCCGTCCTTGCCCACGCGCAGGGTCACGTCCTGGCGCGGCTTCAGATCGGCGGGCAAGACCACATCAATCAGCTCGTCGCCCGCAATGCCCAGGCTCTCGGCGGTGTCGCCATTCTTGTATTGCAGCGGCAACACGCCCATGCCCACCAGATTACTGCGGTGGATGCGCTCGAAGCTCTCGGCCAGCACGGCCCTGACGCCCAGCAACATGGTCCCCTTGGCGGCCCAGTCGCGGCTGCTGCCCATGCCGTAGTCCTTGCCCGCCAGCACGAACAGCGGAATGTTGCTGGCCTTGTAGTTCTGCGCGGCGTCGTAGATGCTGGTCACGTCGCCGGTGGTGTAGTCGGTGGTAAAGCCGCCCTCGGTGCCGGGTGCAAGCTGGTTCTTCAGGCGAATGTTGGCGAAGGTGCCGCGCGTCATGATCCGGTCATTGCCCCGGCGGCTGCCGTAGCTGTTGAAGTCCACCGGCTTGATGCCCCGGTCTGTCAGGAACTTCCCGGCGGGGGTGTCGGCCTTGAAGCTGCCTGCGGGACTGATGTGATCGGTGGTCACGCTGTCGCCGACCTTGACCAGTACGCGCGCGCCCTCGATGCTCACGATCTCGCTGGGGCCATTCGCCAGATTCTCGAAGAAGGGAGGGTTCTGGATATAGGTGCTGTCAGCATCCCATTTGTACAGCGCCCCATCCGAGACGGGGATGGCGTTCCAGTCGGCGTTGCTCTTCTCGATGCCGTCGTAGACCTTTTTGAACATCTCGGCGTTGATGGCCTGATCCATGATGCTCTGAATCTCAGCGTTGCTGGGCCACACGTCGCGCAGGTAGACGGGCTGGCCGTCCTTGGCCGTGCCGATGGGATCATTCACGATGTCGTTGACCACCGTTCCTGCCAGCGCGTAGGCCACCACCAGCGGGGGCGAGGCCAGGTAGTTGGCCCGGATGTGCGGGTTGATGCGGCCCTCGAAGTTGCGGTTGCCGCTCAGGACGCTGGCCGCCACCAGATCGCCGCCGTTGATGGCGTCCACCACGGGTTCGGGCAGCGGCCCGCTGTTGCCGATGCAGGTCATGCAGCCGTAGCCGACGGTGTTAAAGCCGATTTGGTCCAGGTAGGTTTGCAGGCCTGCGTTTTCCAGGTAATCGGTGACTACCCGACTGCCGGGGGCCAGCGAGGTCTTGACCCAGGGCTTAACGGTCAGCCCCAGTTCCACGGCCTTCTTGGCCACCAGCCCGGCGGCGATCAGCACGCTGGGGTTGCTGGTATTGGTGCAGGAGGTAATCGAGGCCAGCGTGACCGCGCCGTGGCCGATCTTCATATCGGTACCGGTGATCTGGCCCTGCGCGCCCAGCTTGCTCTCGTGCAGCTCGAAGCCGCGCGCCTTGACGGGGGCCGTCAGCGCCTCGGCAAAGACGGTGTGCATGTCGTTCAGGTTCACGCGGTCCTGCGGGCGCTTGGGGCCAGCCAGGCTGGGAACGATGCTGCCCAGGTCCAGTTCGATGGTGTCGGTGAACACCGGATCGGGCGTCGCATCGGTGCGGAACATGTTCTGCGCCTTGTAGTACGCCTCCACCAGTTCGATCTCGTCTTCCAGGCGGCCCGTGCGGCGCAGGTAACGCAGCGCCTCGTCGTCCACCGGGAAAAAGCCCATCGTCGCGCCGTATTCGGGGGCCATGTTGGCAATCGTGGCGCGGTCCGGCAGGGTCATGTTGCTCAGGCCCGCGCCGTAGAACTCGACGAACTTGCCCACCACGCCCTTCATGCGCAGCATCTCGGTGACGCGCAGCGCCAGGTCTGTGGCAGTTGCGCCTTCCGGCATCCGGCCCGTGATCTTGAAGCCCACCACTTCCGGCATCAGCATGTAGATCGGCTGACCCAGCATAACGGCCTCGGCCTCGATCCCGCCGACGCCCCAGCCCACGATGCCCAGGCCATTGATCATGGTGGTGTGGCTGTCCGTGCCGACGAGGCTGTCGGGATACACCACGACGCCATCGTCTTCGGGGCGGCTCTGCACGCCTTTCGCCAGGTATTCCAGGTTGACCTGATGGACAATCCCGCTGGCAGGCGGCACCACGCCGAAGTTATCAAACGCCTGCTGGCCCCAGCGCAGGAACTCGTAGCGCTCGCGGTTGCGCTCGAATTCAATCGCCATGTTGTTCGCCAGCGCCATATCGGTGCCGAACTCGTCCACCTGCACCGAGTGGTCAATCACGAGGTCCACGGGAATCAGCGGGTTGATCTTGTTGGGATCGCCGCCCATCGCCACCATTGCCGAGCGCATGGCCGCCAGATCGACGACGGCAGGCACGCCCGTGAAGTCCTGAAGGATCACGCGGGCAGGCTTGAAGGGAATCTCCACCTCTTCGTTTTTGGGACTCCAGCCCGCCACCGTCAGCACGTCCTCGCGGCGCACGTCGTACTCGTTGGCCTCGCGCAGCACGCTTTCCAGCAGCACCTTGATCGAAACGGGCATCTTGGAAATGTCGTGGCCCTGCTCCTCGAACTTGTTCAGGTTGTAGAAGTAGAGTTTCTGACCGCTGTGGGTGGTCAGGGTGTCGCGTGCGTTAAACAGGTTCATCGCCTTTTCGGTCGCCATTGTTGGTAGCCTCCTTGCCCTCACGGGCGCTGCCCTTATGATATGCCGCGACGAGCAGAAACCGGGCGTCACCCGCCCAGTCACGACGTTCATCTTCTGTCACTACGCTAGGAACAACACACGATTTTTCTAGAAGAGGTTTTCCCATGTCAGAGCAACTCGAACCCCACCAGAAAGCACGATTGACCGCCCTGGAGACCACCGTGCGCGACGGCCTGCGCGATTTTCGCCGCACCGGGCAGGCGCTGAGCGAAATCCGCGACAATGAATTCTTCCGCGCGGGCTACGGCTCCTTCGAGGCGTACCTGCAAAACCGCTGGGGCTTCACGCCACCGCAGGCCGGACGGCTGATGGACGCCGCAGATGTGGCGAGGGTGCTGGACCCGCTGGGCATCCAGCCGAAGAACGAGGCGCAGGCCCGCACCTTCAAGGCCGCCGCCAGAATCGTCACCGAACTGGAGCCAGAAGACCAGCGCGTGGTGGCCCGGCTGGTGGAAGGCGTCATGCCCCCCCAGACTGACAACGAGGAAGATTCCCCGCCCTGGGACCTGCCCGCCGCCGAGGTGCGGATCATGGCGAGCGTGGTCAAGAAACTGGACGCAGACGCCACCGTGTATCACCCAGGCAGCGGCGCAGAGGTGCCAATGGGAACCCTCAGCGGCCCGGAACGCTACGAGATCATCCGCACGCATGTGGACCGGAAAACCCAGGCGTACCGCGAGAAGCAGGAGGCCAGGGCCAACGCGCCGCAGTCCGAGAGGGTCAACTGGGGCGACTGGATGCTGAACTATGCCTCGCAGCACCTGGGGCCGGGGCAGCGGCTGGAGCTGGTGGTGGAACCGGACGGCAGCGGCGCTTCCCGCGCGGTGGCGAGGGTGGTGGACGGCAACACCGGCGAGGTTCTGGCGGCGGGTGCGGGGGCCGTGACGCTGAAGAAGGCGGCGCTGAATCTGGCGGCGGAGGTGCGGGGGTAGGTCTCAAACCGTCGAAGCATCGAACGGCCTGACCGCTCAGAAAATGAATCTCCTGTGTTTTCTGGGTTTTCCGGCGGTCAGACCCACCTTCACCCATATGTCATGCTTAAAGCTCCGAAGGTCACAATTCGCCACATTCACCTGGGGAGGGGAAAGATGACACATAGCTTGAAGAAGGGCAGTTTCAAACGGGGCGTTCTGTTGCTGGGCACGGCGCTGCTGCTGGGGCAGGGCAGCCTGAGCTGGGCGCAGATGGGGTCCGGTGGGGCCAAGGTTTCCAACGCCAGCGGAACGGGCGGCGCAGTCGCCACCGTGGACCACGACGCCAGCCTGGCCGCCATGAAGATTCTGGAATCGGGCGGCAACGCGGTAGACGCGGCTGTGGCCGCCGCCGCCACTCTGGGCCTGACCGAGCCATTCTCGTGCGGCGTGGGCGGCGGCGGCTTCATGGTGGTGTATCTGGCCAGGGAAAAGCGCGTCATCACCATTGACCACCGCGAGATGGCCCCGGCGTCCTTCACGCCGTCGGTGTTTCTGGAGGGCGGCAAACCGATTGCCTTTGGCGAGCGCGTGACCAGCGGCCTCTCGGCAGGGGTGCCCGGCACGGTGATGGGCTGGCAGGAGGCGCTGCGCCGCTACGGCACCAAAACGTTCGCCGAGGTGCTGGCCCCAGCCATCGCTCTGGCCAAGAGCGGCTACGTGGTGGACGACTACTTCCAGAGCCAGGTCAAGGACAACCAGGACCGGTTCAAGACCTTTAGCAGTTCCGCCGCGCTGTACCTGCCGGGAGGCAACCTTCCCGCCGTGGGCAGCACACTGAACAACCCGGACATGGCGCGTACTTACGAGGCCATCGCGGCGGGCGGCGCACAGGCGTTCTACACCGGGGCAATCGCGCAGGCGATGGTCAGCACGGTGAACACGCCCCCGGTTGTGCCCGGCAGCACCGCCAACGTCCGCAAGGGCAACTGGACGCTGGCCGACGTGGCCAACTACGAGGCGCGCATCCGCCAGCCCACCGTCAACACCTACCGGGGCTACGCCATTTATGGGATGCAGCCCCCCTCCAGCGGCGGCCTGACCATCGGCGAGACGCTGAATATCCTGGAAGGCTACGACATCGCCAAGCTGAGCGAGGCGGACGCCTACCACCGCTACATTGAGGCCTCGCGCCTGGCCTTCGCGGACCGGGGCGCGTACATGGCCGATCCCGAATACACCGACGTGCCGCAAACGGGCCTGCTGAGCAAGGACTTCGCGGCCACGCGGCGGGCATTGATCGGGGAAAAGGCGGCGGCAGGTTCGGTGCCAGCGGGCAATCCCTTCAAATTCCAGACCGACCCCAGCATCCCGCTGCTGCCCGCCCCCGCCGGGCTGGAGGGCCAGAGCACCACCCACCTGACGGTCAGCGACGCCGAGGGCAACGTCGTGTCATACACCTTTACCATCGAGACCATCGGCGGCAACGGCATGGTGGTCCCCGGCTACGGCTTCCTGCTGAACAACGAGCTGACCGACTTTGACGCCGTGGCCCCGCACCCCAATGTCCCCGAGGCGGGCAAGCGTCCGCGCTCGTCGATGAGTCCCACCATCGTCCTGAAAGACGGCAAGCCCGTGCTGGCGCTGGGCAGTCCGGGCGGCTCCACCATCATCACCACCGTGGGCCAGGCCATCATGAACATTCTGGACCGGGGCATGCCCGTGCAGGCGGCCATCGACGCGCCGCGCTTTTCGCAGCGCAACGGCGAGAAGACCACCGTGGATCAGGGCGGCGAGAACTCGGAACTGGCAAAAGCCCTGGCAGCGATGGGCCACCAGTGGTCCACCACCGACGCCAACGGCAAGCTGGCCGTCATCCAGTTTGGCGCGGATGGCAAGGTCACGGCGGCCACCGAGTCCAAACGCGGCGGCGGCGGCAGCGCGCTGGTTCAAAAGCCGTAATTTTTTAAGTTGATTGAGCCGTCTCGAAGCCAAATTCGGTTCGGCACGCTGAGGCACATCTACCGGCAGGACACAGACAGCGTTTCAGGACTCGTATTTCCGATAAGGAGAGGGCAGCGCCCAATCGCACTGCCCCCTCCTGCTATCGGCCTGAAATGTTGACCTCTGCTGACCGCTGCACTTACTTCTTCGGCTCGTCGGCCACCTGTCCGGTCACTCCGGGGGCCACCCAGGACATGCTGTTCAGGTCCGCCACGCTAATGACCTTGCCTGCCGGAACACGCAGAATACCGTTGCGGTCCTTGATCGGGCCGGTGAAGGGATCGAACTTCCCGCCCTTTTCCATCTCGGCCTTCAGGGCCATCACGCGGTCATAGACGCTGACCTGCTTGCCGCCCACGGTCATCTTTTTGGCCTTCATCTGGGGCACCCATTTGGGATTGACCGCCATGCCTTGCTGCGCGCCGAGTTCCACGCTGCCGCCGCGCAGCAGGTTCCAGTAGTCCACCTTGTCCAGGTTGCCCGCTTTGTAGGTGCCTTCATGCACCTTGGTCAGGAAGTCGATGTAGATCTTGTCCCAGTGGACCAGTTGGCCGCTGACCGCGTAATCGGGGGCGAATTTGTACATCGGCGAGTAGTGCGCGAACGAGGGGACTTTGCGCGCGGCTGCCGTCTGGACCACGGTGGCGGTGTCCTCGGTAAAGGCCAGCGCGCCCGCGCCCTCGCTGATCAGGGCCTCGGCGGCCTCGCGGGCCTTGTTGGGGTCAAACCACGCGTTGATCCACTTGACGCTCACGGTGGCCTTGGGGTTGACCGCCCGCGCGCCCAGCGCAAAGGCGCTGATGTGCCGCTTGAGTTCGGGGACCGGGAAGGCCGCCACATAGCCCAGCTTGTCGCTCTTGCTGACGGCGGCGGCCATCATGCCGTTCAGGTAATAGATCTGGTAGAAGTCGGCCATGTAGGTGCCCATGTTCGGCGCACGCTTGAAACCGCTGGCATGCATGAACATCACCTTGGGGTATTTCTTGGCCGCCTCCAGCGTCTGGTCCATGAAGCCAAAGGACGTGGTGAAGATCACCTGGCAGTTGTCCTTGACCAGCCGGTCGATCACGGGCGTGGCCTGGCCCTCCGGCACGCTTTCCACGTATTTGGTTTCCAGCCAGGGCAGCGCCTTTTCCGTCAGCTTGCGGGCCTCGTCGTGCGCGTAGCTCCAGCCGATGTCACCCACCGGGCCAACGTAGATAAAGCAGGCTTTGAGTTTATCACCGGTCTGGGCCTGGGCGGCGGGACCGCCCGCAACGCTGAGCAGTGCGACGGACAGGGGCAGGGCAGCCAGCAGCGCTCGTTTCAGGGGGAATCTATTCATGGGTAAACCTCCAATGAAGAATGTCGGGAATCCTCCCACATTGTGCCCGCAATTGACCGGCCATGAAGCGGGCTTGTCTGACAGCTATCCCGCGTCCCGGATGGCGTTCCAGAGTCAATGTCGCCCACGTCTACAAACGAGGAGCGCTGGGACAGCCGACAGAGGACAGCGATAGAGCACAACGACAGAGGCAGGAGGACTCGGCTTTCATACAACCTTAAGGTTTTGTTGGGCCTCCTCCCCATTTCGCAAAGCCTGTGACGGTTTGTTGAACCGATGTCGCGCAGACTGCGTATAGCTGAACGAGAGGCACAGCCCACTTCCCAGACGGCACGGCCACAGGAGGCCCACCCATGAGCAACAAACCCGAAGACAACGACACCAACCCCAACGAAATCAATCCCAGCGAACGCCGCATTCTGATTCCCGGCAGCGACATCAACCCCCGGCGCGAGTTCCTGCGGAGTGCCGCGCTGTTTACCGGCACCGTGGCCGCGCTGGGCGGCGGCCTGGAAGTCTTGACCCGCCGCCCCGGCGTGGGCAGCGCCGAGGCGCAGGGCACCGATTTTGCCCGCGCAGACCGCCCGCTGGGACCATACGACACCAAGGAAGCGGTGACGCCTTACCAGCAGGCCACCACCTACAACAACTTCTATGAGCTGGGCACCGATAAGGCTGATCCGGCGCGCAATGCGGGCAGCCTCAAGCCGCGCCCCTGGACGGTCAAGATCGACGGCGAGGTCAAGAAGCCGCAGACGGTGGACATCGATACCCTGCAAAGCTGGTTTCCGCTGGAAGACCGGATCTACCGCATGCGCTGCGTGGAAGGCTGGAGCATGGTCATGCCTTGGCTGGGCTTCCCGCTGGCCGGGCTGATTCGCCGCCTGGAGCCAACCAGCAAGGCCAAGTACGTGCAGTTCACGGCGCTGCTGGACCCCAAGCAGTTGCCGGGCCAGAGGAGCAATGTGCTGGACTGGCCGTATGTAGAAGGTCTGCGGCTGGACGAGGCGCTGCACCCGCTGGCCTTTATGGCAGTGGGCCTGCACGGCAAGGTGCTGCCCGGCCAGAACGGCGCGCCGCTGCGCCTGGTGGTGCCGTGGAAGTACGGCTTCAAGGGCATCAAGAGCATCGTCAAGATCACCCTGACGGAAAAGCAGCCCAAGACCACCTGGGCGCTGGCCGCGCCGAGCGAGTACGGCTTTTACGCCAACGTCAACCCCGCCGTGCCGCACCCGCGCTGGAGCCAGGCCACCGAGAGGCGCATCGGTGAGCTGGGCCGCCGCAAGACCCTGCCCTTCAACGGCTACGCCGACGAGGTGGCCGGGCTGTACAAGGGCATGGACCTCAGGAAGAACTTCTAAGCATGAGCACCGGTGACGCCCGCTCAGCCGCGCCTGCGGTCACAGCTCAAGCCAATCCCAAGCGGAAGGCCGCCTCGCTGAGCTGGCTGGTCCCCGCCGTCACGGTGGGCGGCCTGCTGCCGCTGGCGGTGCTGATCTGGGACGCCTACAGCGGGGCGCTGGGGGCCAACCCGATTCAACGGGCCACCCTTCAGACCGGGCTGCTGACGCTGACGCTGCTGGTGGCCTCGCTGGCGTGTACGCCGCTGCGGCTGCTGACGGGCTGGACCTGGCCCGCGCGCATTCGCAAGGCGCTGGGGCTGCTGGCTTTCGGCTACGCGGCGCTGCACTTCCTGATCTACCTGCTCGATCACGGCTTTAGCCTGGGCGTGATGTTCGAGGACGTGCTGAAACGCCCCTTCGTGACGGCGGGCTTTACGGCGCTGCTGCTGCTGGTGCCGCTGGCCCTGACGAGCGGCAAGAACTCGGTCAAGAAACTGGGCTTTCAGAAGTGGACGCGGCTGCACCAGTTGGTGTATCTGTCGGTGGCGCTGGGCGCGCTGCACTACTACTGGGGCGTCAAGAAGGACCATGTGCCGCCGCTGATCTACGTCGGGGTGATCGCCGTACTGTTCGCAGTGCGCTTCATCAAGCGCAAGCCGACGAAGAAGAAGGCTGGACCAGAGAAAACCAGTCCCGCCTGACCTCGCAAAACCGGTCCGCGCCGCCTCTCCCTCCCGGCAGAAGGTGGCGCAGCTTTTTGTTGGGTTGAACCGCAGCCCACTGTCAGCCCGTACAACAGGTGAAGGCCCGCTCCTCAACCCCAGGGCGAGGCCGCGCGAGGTGTCCTCCTATGAAACGTACCCTGCTGCTGTCCACCGCCCTGACGCTGCTGACCTCCGCCTGCGCGGTCACGTCCGGGTCCGGCACCAGCCCCCCTGCGCTGACGGGCGGCCCGTGGCTGAACACCGCCGCCCAGAACATCGGCCCCAGCCTGGCCGACTTGCGCGGCAAGGTGGTGATCGTCAATTTCTGGGTGTACTCGTGCATCAACTGCCACAACAGTCTGCCCACCCTGAAGGGCTGGTACAGCAAATATAAGGACCAGGGGCTGGAAATTATCGGCATTCATACCCCCGAATTTGAATCGGACAAGCCCACCGAAAACGTGATCGCCTCGTTGAAGGAGGACGGCGTGACCTGGCCGATCTTGCAGGACAATGCCTCGGCCAACTGGCGGGCGTGGCAGAACCGCGCGTGGCCTACCTTTTACCTGATCGACCGCGCGGGCAAGGTCCGCAGCGTCCACCAGGGCGAGATCAGCAGCCGTTTTCCGCAGGCCATTCCGGGCCTGGAAGCCAACCTCAAGAGCCTGCTGGCCGAGAAGTGACGCTGCTGGCCGCGCTGCTGGCCACGGCGGTTCCAGTCGCGCCCTCCGCCCACCTGACCGTGAGAATCGTGGCCCCGCCCGAGGTCCATTTCAACCGGCGCGGCGACTCCACGCTGACGGTGGTGGCCGGTCAATACGAGAAAACATTATCCCTGGGCGGTGTGCCCGATCCAGTGGACCCGGACAACGTGTATCTGAGCCTGAACCCCATGACGCTGGCCTTCGGCGGGAAGTTTGGCGGCATGGTCAAACTGAAGGCGCGCCTGTTCCTGTGTGACGCCAGGAACGGCATCTGCACGGTGGAAGAGCTGGAGAAACAGGTCCGGCTCCGGCCAGGGCAGCAGCTCGGTCTGGAGTGGAAGGTGGGCCGGGACACCCGCTGATACGGATTCCGATTGAAAGGTGTTGGAAACACCTGGAAATCCGAACGAAGTGAGCAGGAGAAAAACGGGTTCCGGGCGTGGAGTGTAGGAATCGGCGCTGTCCCGATTTCTGCACGAAACAAACGGAATTCGTATGAGACCACAGCCGAACTGGCAAATGTCCCGCCGCCGTGATTTCCTCCCCCACAGGTGCGCGATAATCGGGGCATGACGCAAACTGCCCCGAAAGCCGCCCCCGATATCGCCCCTGACATCGACTGGGCCAATCTCGGCTTCAGCTACATCCGCACCGATCTGCGCTACCTGTCGCACTGGAAGGACGGCGCGTGGGACGCCGGAGCGCTGACCGAGGACAACGTGCTGCACATCGCGGAGGGCAGCACGGCGATTCATTACGGGCAGCAGTGCTTCGAGGGCCTCAAGGCGTACCGCTGCCAGGACGGCAGTATCAATGTCTTCCGCCCGGACCAGAACGCCGCCCGCATGCGCCGCAGTTGTCGCCGCGTGCTGATGCCCGAAGTCCCTACCGAACAATTCATCGGCGCAGTCACGCAAGTCGTGAAGGCCAACGAGCGCTTTATCCCCCCATACGGCACGGGCGGCTCGCTGTACTTGCGCCCCTTCGTGATCGGCGTGGGCGACAACATCGGCGTGCGGACGGCCCCAGAGTTCATCTTCGGCGTGTTCTGCGTGCCGGTGGGGCCGTATTTCAAGGGCGGGCTGACTCCGCAGAACTTTCTGGTGTCGTGCTATGACCGCGCCGCGCCGCACGGCACCGGGGCAGCCAAGGTAGGCGGCAACTACGCCGCCAGCCTGATGCCGGGCCAACTGGCCAAGGACACCGTGATCGACGGCCACCACTTCGCCGACGCGCTGTACCTGGACCCCGAGACCCACACCAGGATCGAGGAAGTGGGGGCGGCCAACTTCTTCGCGGTCACGCAGGACGGACGCTTTGTGACGCCCAAGTCGCCCAGCATCCTGGAGAGCATCACCAAGTACAGCCTGCTGTGGCTGGCCGAACACCGCCTGAAGATGCCGGTGGAGGAGGGCGACGTGTACATCGACGCGCTGGACGGGTATACCGAGGCGGGTGCCTGCGGCACGGCAGCCGTCATCACGCCCATCGGCGGCATCCAGCACGGCGAGACCTTCCACGTCTTCCACAGCGAGACCGAGGCCGGACCCGTGACCCGCCGCCTGTACGACGAACTGGTGGGCATCCAGTACGGCGACGTGGCTGCGCCGGACGGCTGGATCGTAAAGGTTTGAGGGCGAAGTCTGAATTCAGCGCCGGTAAGGTCCGTTCTGGAGCCGTTGGCGCTGGGCCGGGGGACGGGGCATCTGGACGTGCCCCCCTCCTTTTCTGCGGCCCCCGCTAGACTCCGGCCATGACTTCCCCGCTTCCCCTCGACCACGAACACCTTCAAAAACTGGTAACGGCTGACCTGGTGCGGCCCGATCACCTGCTGGGCGCACATCCCACCACCGAAGGCGGCGTGGAAGGCGTGCGCTTTGCGGTATGGGCACCCAGCGCCACCCACGTCAGCGTGGTGGGCGACTTCAACGGCTGGAACGGCTTCGACAACGCCCTGAACCGGCTGGACTTCGGCTGCTGGGGCGTCTTCGTGCCCGGAGCACGCCACGGCCAGCGCTACAAGTACCGCGTCACCGGCCAGGCCGGCCAGACCGTGGACAAGATGGACCCCTACGGCACCTTCTTCGAGACCCGCCCGGCCACCGGCAGCATCGTCTGGGATGGGGCCTACGAGTGGAATGACGGCGAGTGGATGCAGGGGCGCTCGGCGGGCTTCGACCGGCCCGTCAGCATCTACGAATGCCACGCCCCGAGCTGGGGCAAACGCGACGACGGCTGGTTTCTGAATTACCGCGAGCTGGCGCACCGGCTGGGCGATTACGTGACCTATATGGGCTACACCCACGTCGAGCTGCTGGGCGTCATGGAACATCCCTTCGACGGCTCGTGGGGCTATCAGGTCACGGGGTATTACGCGCCGACCAGCCGCATGGGCAACCCGGAGGACTTCAAGTATCTGGTGGACCATCTGCACGGTCTGGGCATCGGCGTGCTGCTGGACTGGGTGCCGGGCCATTTCCCCACCGATCCGGCGGGACTGGCCAGCTTCGACGGCGGCCCGCTGTTCGAGTATGCCGATCCGCGCAAGGGCTTTCACCACGACTGGAACACCCTGATCTTCGACTACGGGCGCAACGAGGTGGTGATGTTTTTGATTGGCAGCGCCGTCAAGTGGCTTCAGGACTTTCATGTGGACGGCCTGCGGGTGGACGCGGTGGCCTCGATGCTGTATCTGGACTTCTCGCGCACCGAATGGATTCCCAATATTCACGGCGGGCGCGAGAATCTGGAGGCCATCGCCTTCCTCAAGCGGCTGAACGAGGTGGCGCACCACATGGCCCCCGGCGTGATGATGATCGCCGAGGAAAGCACCTCCTTTCCCGGTGTTACCACCCCCGCCCCCTTTGGCCTGGGCTTCGACTACAAGTGGGCGATGGGCTGGATGAACGACAACCTGGGGTATTTCAAGGAAGACCCGCTGTGGCGCGCACACCACCACCACGCGCTGACCTTCTTCAACGCCTACCGCACCAGCGAGAATTTCGTGCTGGCGATCAGCCACGATGAAGTGGTCCACCTGAAAAAGAGCATGGTCATGAAGATGCCCGGCGAGTGGTACGCCCAGCGCGCCCAGTACCGCGCCTTTCTGGGGTTGATGTGGAGTACCCCCGGCAAGAAGCTGCTGTTCATGGGCCAGGAGTTCGGGCAGTCCACCGAATGGAACCACGACAAGGAACTGCCGTGGTACATGGCCGATCAGCCGGACCACCGGGGCATCATGAATCTGGTGCGCCGATTGAACGACCTATACGTCAACCGTCCCGACTGGCACACCGCCGACACCCGCGAGGAAGGCATGCTGTGGACCAGTGCCGACGACGCCGAACACAGCGTCTACGCCTACCTGCGCCGCGATCCTGCTAGCGGCGCCTGGAGCCTGATCGTCGCCAACCTGACGCCCATTTACCGTGACCTGTACCCCATCGGTGTGCCGCAGGGCGGCGACTACCGCTTGCTGCTGTCCACCGACGACGGCGACTATGGCGGTTTCGGCACTCAGCAGCCGGATTTGACGGCCAGGGAGGAAGGCTGGAACGGCCAGACCCATCACCTGCGCCTGAACCTGCCGCCCAGCAGCGTCCTGGTGCTGGAGCCGGTGGCCTGGATGTCACCCGCCGAACTGGTGGGAATCGGGGACGCGGCGCAAGACACGCCCAACGTTCAGCATCAGGAGGCACTCCCGGTTCAGAGTGCCGAGCGCGAGTGGGTGGGCGGCGCGTTCACCGAGGCACAGGCCCGCACTGCCCAGACTGCCCGCACTGCCCGCATCGCCCAGACCGCCCAGACCGGCGATGCCGAGGCACGACTGCTTCAGCCGGAAGAGGCCCGCGATCTCGCAGCCCCGGAGTCTGCTGCCCGAAAGGCCGCGCGCGAATGGGTGGGCGGGTCGTCCTCGCCGGAAGCGAACGCTGGAGCCGGGTCGATGGTTCCAAACGCCGCCACAACTCCTGAACTTTCAGCCGAAGGAAGGCTGTCCGGCGAAAGTGGCGAATCCACGCCCACCCCAGAGCATCAAGCGGACCCGGTGGAGCTGGAATCCACCCGTACCCTGACCGCGCGGGCCAGCCGCAAGGCCGCCGGGTCGGCAGGACCAGGCGAGGAGGCTCCCCAGACCCGCAAACCCAGGGCCAGCCGCGCCAAGAAGGCCGGGGCAGAGGCGGAATCTGCGGCGGACGGCAGCGAACCCGCCAGGCCCAAGCGGACGCGCAAGCCCAAAGCCGTTGCAGAAGCGGGTGCGGACGGTGCGACTGCGGAGGCCAAACCCGCCCCCAAGCCCCGCAAGCCCAGGGCCAAGAAAGCGGCGGCAGACGGCGCGGAGACTCCGGTGCAGGCCACACCCGATCAGCACACCCCGACTGAGGAATGACCACCCCCCGGCCCACTCCCGATCCGCTGACCATTGTCAGCTTCGCGCTGCTGGGCGTGCTGGCGGTGCTGTTGCTGATCCCGTTGCTGATAGGCCGCCCGCCACCCAGCCCGTACCTGATCGCGGGGCTGCTGCTGCTGCGGTTGGGCGTGCAATTCCTGCGCTCGCGCCGCGACGAGCGGCTGCGGCGGCCCGCCAGTTGGGCCTTCGATCTGCTGCTGATCGGCCTGATCTTTTACGTGGCGGGCAACCAGCCTGGGTAGATGGACGTCAATTTGAGTGGCGCTCAGATCCACCTCCTCCGGCGGGGCGTTGATTGCTACATCAAAGAAGAGGCCAGAAATAGCCGCCTGGACGAGAAATCCTGCTGGCCTACAGCTCGCGCAGCTTCGCCAGCACCGCTTCGGGGCGCACGGTGTACTCGCCAGGCTGGGCCTCGATGTGCTGGAAGCGCACCACACCGCCCTTATCGACCAGAAACACCGCGCGTCCGCTGATGCCGCGCTCGTCGATGGCCACGCCGTACTGCCGCGCCACATTCAGGTTCATGTCCGAGAGCAGCGGCACCTCGATGCCGTACTCGGCAGCCCAGGCGCGGTGGGCGTGAATGCTGTCGCGGTTGACGCCCAGCACTGCCGCCCCGGCCTCGGCGAAGTCGTCCTGCCGCCCGGAGTATTCGGGCAGTTGCATGCTGCACACCGGGCTAAAATCCAGCGGATAGAAGACCAGCACCACGTTCTGGTGACCCTTATAACTGCTGAGGGTCACCGTATCGCCGGTGTTGGCGGGCAGGGTGAACTCGGGGGCAGGCTGTCCGACAAGGCTCATACGGGGCAGTTTACCCGCTGCGGCGCACAATGAACGGCAGTTAAACCCATTGAACCGCGTCCCAGATCAGAAGAGTGTCAGGCGCTGCGGGCTAGGCTGGGCAAATACCGTTTCCAGCCCTGCCTCAATATCCCTGCCTCGATATCAATGTGTCACCCTGATCGGGCAGCCAGGCAACGGGAACGGCTCCAACAGCCCCAACCTCACCCCGAAGCATTGCGGGTGACCCAAGGAGGAACCCCACATGGCCGAGATTCTGCCCCCTAACATGCTCAACGAACGCCCCCAGACCCCGGCGGGCCTGCTCAGCAGCCGCGAGAAGGACCGATTGATCGAGCGCGGTTTTCTGGGCCTGTACCGCTGGTACACCGCCCGCAGCCAGGAAACGCGCAACTGGAACCCGGACCGCAGCTTCGACTGGAAGGCGCTGAGCCGGGACCTGCCGCCCGAGATCGTGACCGTGACCCAGGGCTTTTTTGCCGTGGAACAGTACGCGCCGGACTTCACCAGCAGCCTGCTTAATCTGGTGCGCCGCAGTCACGGGCGCAGCCACTTTCAGTTGCGCTGGGGCAGCGAGGAAGAGAAGCATGCCGACGCCTGGGAAAACGCCGTGCTGTTCAGCGGCAAGCGCAGTCCGCAGTGGATCGCCGAGTACAAGGAGCGCCTGAAGTCCCAGACCTGGGAGCTACCCTTCCCCGACGCCATCCACAACCTGGTCTACACCGTGTTTCAGGAACGCGCCACGCAACTGAACTACCTGAACATGATGAAAATCGCCCTGGGCAAGAGCGACAAGCCGCATCTGGCGGATTTTTCGGACCCGGTGCTGGCCAAAGTCGCGCAGACCATCGCGGTGGATGAGGCCGCGCACTACAACTTCTTCCTGGAAGGCGTGCGGATGTACCTGTACTACTACCCGCAGCGCACGCTGGACGCCATCAAGAACGTGATCACTCAGTTTTCCATGCCCGCCTCCATGCTGGTCCCCGACTGGAAGGAGTTCTCGGAAACGGTGTACCACGCCGGAATCTACGGCCCGCGCGACTTTAACCGCGACGTGATGCAGGTGGTCTTCCGCAACCTGGGCATCGACAGCCGCAAGGCGCTGGAAGAGGGGATCAAAAAGACCCGCGAGGTGCCAGACTTCGACGGCTACAACCACCAGAGCACCGCCATTTTCGACAGCTTTGACTACGGCATGGTGGAGGGCGACGTGAAGCGGCTGCACCTGAAGATTCAGGACTACGAGAAAGAAATCGGCTTCGACATGGTGGACCCCACCGAGTTCGTGGAGAATCCGGCAGTGCCAAGGGCCGGGTCTAAAAGCAGCGGGCAGGCGGCGGACGACTGAGGATGACGGAGCGAAGATTAGCCCTGGTTTCGGCTGGGGCTGTTTTGTTTCTATTCGCGGCCTGCCCGCTGTCCCCTGATCCCCGCCGCTCTTGCCGCGTCCCCCGCGAGCGGCTGGGCCAGTGACTGGGCCAATGACTGGGCCAGTCACCCGCATGAAGAGAAGGTTCACCTCAAGGCATCATTCCGTAATCGAATCATCCTGACCCGGTAGCCGCCTTCCCGCTCTACCCTGTCTCCCATGCCTGCCTTCGAAGTGTTTTTCGTCTTTCTGCGTCTGGGTCTGACCAGCTTTGGCGGCCCGGTGGCGCATCTGGGCTATTACCGCGCGGAACTGGTGGTGCGCCGGGGGTGGTTCACCGAGGCCGGATACGCCGATCTGGTGGCGCTGGCGCAGTTTCTGCCCGGCCCAGCCAGCTCCCAGGTGGGGATGGCCTCGGGCCTGTTGCGGGCGGGGTGGCCAGGAATGCTGGCGGCGTGGCTGGGCTTCACCCTCCCCAGCGCAGCGCTGATGTTCACCTTCGCGCTGGGCCTGACCCGCTGGGGTGGCGCGGACACTGCGGGCGCGCTGGCAGGGCTAAAAATTGCGGCGGTGGCGGTGGTGGCGCAGGCGGTGGCGGGACTCTGGGGCAATCTGGTCACAGACCGGTTGCGGGCGGCCCTGGCGCTGGGCGTGGCGGCGGCGCTGCTGCTGTGGCCGGGTGCGGGCGTGCAGGTGGGGGCGCTGCTGGTCTGCACGTTGATCGGCTGGCGCTTTCTGCGGGCGGCGGCGGCTGAGGAGCGCGGCCTGCCCGCTGTTCCTCTCTCTCGCCGGGTGGGCGCGGCCCTGCTGGTGGCCTGCGCAGCCGGATTGCTGCTGTTGCCGCTGCTCGCGCCGCTGGGGCCGGGGTGGACGCTGCTGGACGCCACCTTCCGGGCCGGGGCGCTGGTCTTCGGGGGCGGGCATGTGGTGCTGCCACTGCTGGAAACAGGTTTTGTTCCGGGCTTCGTCAGCCATGAAACCTTCGTGGCCGGGTACGGGGCGGCCAACGCAGTGCCGGGGCCGCTGTTCACCTTCGCCACCTTTCTGGGTGCGGCGCAGACGGTGACCTCTCCCCTGCTGGGCGCGCTGATTTCCACGCTGGGCATCTTCCTGCCAGGGGCGCTGCTGATGGCCGGAGCGCTGCCGTTCTGGTCCGCGCTGTCGGCCCGGCCTGCCGCCCGCCATGCCCTGGCCGGGTTGAATGCCGGGGTGGTGGGCCTGCTGCTGGCGGCGCTGTACAACCCGGTCTTCACCAGTGGCATCGGGGGACCGCGTGATCTGGCGCTGGCGCTGCTGGCTTACGCTGCCCTCAGCGCCGGACGCCTGCCCGCGTGGGCGGTGGTGCTGGGGTGTGCGTTGGTGGGATGGGTGGCGCTGTAAGGAAAAGAGGGGACGGTGTGCAGTGTGCGGTAGGCGATGTTGCACCTCACTACCCTTGCGGTGGAGTCGCAAACCGGCTTGAAGACGGGCAGCCGGGCAGGCCACAACCGCAAGCAGGTTGCCCTGGCTGGTCAACTATTGACCTCCAGCCCATAGATCTCCAGAAACCGCGCCACCCGTGCCTCCAGGGTGGGCAGAAAGGCCACCTCCCCGCACACCCAGTCCGGCTGGTAGTGGCGGCAGACCGGAGGCCGCGAGGCGTAGATCTGGCAACGACAACCCGCGTCCAGACGCGCGCAGGCCACGCCCAGCGGTTTGTTCAGGGCGTGAATGTCGGGGGCCGCGCAGCACGCGCCGCAGCCGGTGCAGTCCCGGACGGACTGCGAACGCAGCGCATATCCGGGCGGCGCGGCAAAGCGGTCCATCCCTACTTCAGCGCCCGCACAGCCTCGATCAGCGCGTCATTCTCGGCAGGCGTGCCGATACCCACGCGCAGGCAGCCTTCCAGCCCCCTCTGGCGGTCCTGGCGGCGGGTCACGATGCCGCAGTCGATCAGCCAGCGGTAGGCAACCTCGGCATCGGGGGTCCGCAGCAAAAAGAAGTTGGCGCGGCTGGGCAGAGCCTGGCAGGTGGGGTGATTCTCCAGCGCCGCCAGCACCCGCTCCCGCTCGGCCACCGCCTCCGCGACACGCTGCTGCACGTAGCCGGGATATTCCAGGGCCACTTCCAGCGCCGCCTGAATCAAGCTGCTGACATTGAAGGCCGGAACCAGTTTCTGAAGCTGCGTGGCCAGATCAGCTCCCGCCAGCGCGTACCCGGCGCGCAGTCCGGCCAGCCCCCACGCCTTAGAAAAGGTCCGCAGGCTCAGGGCGTTGGGGAACTGGCGCACCAGGTCACGGCCATCGGTGCGGCTGTACTGGTAGTAGGCCTCGTCCAGCACCACCACCCATTCCCCGGCAGCGTCCAGCAGCTCGCGCACGGCGGCCTCGTCGTCCACATGGCCTGTCGGCGCGTGCGGCTGGGTGATGTACAGCACGCCGGGGCGCTGGCGCTGGAGTTCGACTTTCAGGCGGTCCACCGGCATGGAAAAGTCCCCATTCAGCGGTACCTGCACCAGCCGCGCGCCCAGCATCTTGGCCTCCAGGGTATACACGCTGAACGTCGGGTCTACGGTCAGCACGGTCTGCTCAATGCCCGCCAGCTCGGTCAGCAGCTTGATCAGCACATTGCTGCCGGGGGTGACCACCACGCCCCCCGGCTCCCAGCCCTCGTATTCGGCGATCCAGGCAGCCAGCGTATCGGCGTGCAGATCGGGGTAACGGTTCCAGGGTTGCGCCAGCATGCGCTCGGCGGCCCTGGCCTTCAGTTCCGCCGGGAAATCATATGGATTCTCGTTCTGATCGAGCTTGATCGGCACTTTGATTGGATTGAAGGGGTAGGCCGGAACCGCCCGGACAGCGGGCCGCACACCCACAGGCGCGCCTGTGACAGGAGGATTGGAGGTCATGCCCTGTGTTTTACCACCCGCCTCCCGTCTGCGGGGTAGCGCCGTCCACAAGTGCCAAACGCCCGTGAGACAGCGTGCTACGCTGGGGGTCAATCGGCGCTCCCCACGCCCTCCCGCACCCATGACTGAAACTGCCAAACCCCGCCGCGCCCAGATTCTCGATTCGGCCAGCCGCCTGTTTTCCGAGCGCGGCTACCACGCCACCAGCATGCGCGATCTGGCCGGGGATCTGGGCATGCAGGGCGGCAGCCTGTACGCGCACATCAGCGGCAAGGAAGAATTGCTGATCGAGATCGTCAACGTGGCCTCGCGGCAGTTCGACGAGGCGCTGTTCACCCTGCGCGACACCCAGATGCCCGCCGACGAGAAGCTGCGCGAGGCCATGCACCGCCACATCCGGGTGGTGGCCGACAACATGGACAGCGCCACCGTGTTCTTTCACGAGTGGAAACACCTGTCCCCGGAAGCCTACGCCCGCGTGACCGGCTGGCGAGACAGCATCGACACCTTTTACCGCGAGCTGATCACGCGCGGCATTCAGGACGGCACCTTCCGCGCCGATCTGGACCCGCGCATGACCGCCTACCTGGTGCTGTCCGCCGTCAACTGGGCCTACACCTGGTATCGCCCCGGCGGCCCGCTGACCCCGCAGGACGTGGCCGACAGCTTCGCGGACATGCTGCTGGGCGGGCTGAAGGCCGAGTTGGGGTCCGGCGCATGAGCCACCCCACCGTCACCGTCCCGATCCGTCAGGCGCTGAAGTACGCGCAGGACCGCGCCGAGAAATTTGGGCGCACGCAGCAACTGGAAATCGGCGCGGACCTGTTCATCCGCATCGCCCCTGGCGGGCGCAAGTTTTTGCTGTTCTGCCTGGACGACGAGCCGGAACGCGGCGTGGCCGAGGTCATTGCCGCCACGCTGGCCCTCAAGAATCCCGAGTACGGCTGGCACCAGGGCCAGACCCTGCGTTCCATGACCGTGATCGAGGAGGGCGCGGAGAATGTGCCGGAAAGCGGGCCGGGCGAGGCAGAGGACGGGGTCTAGAACGACAGTCTGAACGCCGGAGCCATTCAGTTGACCCTGGCGTTCAGACCTTTCGACTGTTAGACCTTCCCGCTCATGCCAGACTGCTGTTCCCCATCACCCCGGTCCAGATCAGCACCAGAATTAGCGCGCCCACCACCACGCGGTAAACGGCGAAGCCCTTGAAGTCGTTGGTGGACACGAAGCGCAGCAGCCAGCCAATCGCCAGATACGCCACCACGAAGCTGACCGCCGCGCCCAGCACCACGTTGATAATGCCGATCTGGGCCAGGATCTCGCGGCTCTTGATGAAGTCCAGCAGCGCTGCGCCGCCCAGCGTGGGCACGCCCAGGTAGAAGCTGAATTTGGTGGCGGTGGGGCGGTCCAGGCCCAGCACCATGCCGCCCAGAATGCTGCTGGCACTGCGCGAGAAGCCCGGCCACAGCAGTGCCAGACACTGAATGGTGCCGATGAACAGCGACTTGCGAATGCCGATGGTCTCGATCTCATGAACACTCGGCGCAATCCGGCGGCTTTCCACCAGCCACATGATGATGCCGCCCACGATCAGCGCCCAGGCCACCACGCTGGGGCGAAACAGATTGGCCTTGATCACGTCGCCGAACAGCAAGCCCAGGATCACGGCGGGGATACACGCCACCACCACGCCCAGCCACAGGGTCCGCTGGGATGGGTCCGTGCCAATGTGCCGGATGTTCAGGAAGTCACGCCAGTAGTACACCAGAACGGCCAGGATCGCGCCGCCCTGAATCACCACCTCGAAGGTGTTCTTGACGGCCCTGGGCCACGGCACGCCCAGCAGGTCCCCGGTCAGGATCAGGTGACCTGTCGAGCTGATCGGGAGGAACTCGGTGATGCCCTCGACAATGCCGTATACAATCGCGTAGAACCAATCCATGACCGCCAGAGTGTAAGCCCTCTCACGCGGGACGGGGCGTCCCCCGAAAGGTGCAGACTGGGGGGGTGACCTTCAAGCCGTCTGTGAGCCGCTGGAAGCTGGAGCCGGACGGCGCAGCCATCCACACCCACAGCAGTGACCTTTTACCCGTGCGCTACGCAGGCAAGGCGGCCATGCTCAAGCTCGCCCGCAGCGAGGAGGAACGCCGGGGCAACCAATTGATGGTCTGGTGGAACGGGCGGGGCGCGGCCCAGGTGTATAAACACGTTGGCGCGGCGCTGCTGATGGAGCGGCTGGAAGTGCGGCCCTCACTGACTGAGCTGGTGCGCGGGGGTCAGGACGACGGGGCGACCCGGCTGCTGTGCGAGGCGGCGGCGAAGTTGCCCCGCTCCCAGCCGTGGCCCAAACTGCCCACACTGCGGCGCTGGTTTCAGGGGCTGGAAGAGGCGGCTCCCGGTGGGGGCGGCATTCTGGCCACCGCACTGGAGACGGCCCGCGCCCTGCTGGACTCGCCGCAGCAGGTGGGCGTGTTGCACGGCGATATACACCACGCCAACCTGCTGCACAGCCCGGAGCGCGGCTGGCTCTTTATAGACCCGAAGGGCCTCGTCGGTGAGCGCAGTTTCGATTATGCCAACATCCTGTGCAATCCTGATCTGGATACGGCCACCACGCCGGGAAGGCTGGCGCGGCAGGCGCGAATCATCTCCGGGACGGCGAATCTGGAATACACCCGGTTGCTGCGCTGGGCGCTGGCCTACGCGGGCCTGTCTGCCGCGTGGCATCTGGCGGGCGGCGAGGACAAGCTGGCCAGACAGACGCTGGACGTGGCGCGAATCGCGGCGGCGGAGTTGGGAAAATGAACGGGCGTCTTAAAGCCTGTTGTTCGAACCTGCATATGGCGGGAACAGGGACGCGTTAAGCTAACCAGTATGACTTCCGACGACAGAACTCCTGAGGACAGGGCAAAGGCCGGTCAGCGCGGCGAGATCGTGCAGAGCACCGTGCCGGAGGCGCACCCGGACGTGATCGACATTCCCGACGGTGATCCCCAGAACGAGACGCCCACCGAAGAGTCGGGCAAGTTGCAGCAGGAGATGACGCGCGGCATCATCCCCGACAACGAGGACGGCTAGAGCGGCAGCTGCGCGCGTCCGGGCCTCCGCACTCAGCTATGCTGCCCCCCATGACCGATCAGATGAAGGCAATTGTCGTGGAACGGCTCGGCCCACCCGACGTGATGGAAATTCAGGAGATCGCCGTGCCGCAGCCGGGCGAGGGCGAGATCCGCATCGAGGTGGAGGCGGTGGGCATCAACTTTGCCGACGTGCTGGCAGTGGCGGGCGAGTACCTGACCCGCACGCGCGTGCCGTACACGCCGGGCATGGAATTCGCCGGGATCGTGCAGTCTCTGGGCCAGGGCGTCAGCAACGTGAAGGTGGGCCAGCGCGTGGCCTGTCTGGGCGGCAGCGGGGCGCTGGCGAGGTACGCGGTGGTCAGGGCGGCAGCCGTGATTCCGGTGCCGGAGAACTTCACGGGCGCGCAGGCCGCCGCCTTTCCGGTGTCGTACTTCACGGCCTACCACGGCCTCAAAACCCTGGGACGCGGCCAGGAAGGCGAGTGGGTGCTGGTGCAGGCGGCGGCGGGGGCACTGGGCACCGCCAGCGTGCAACTGGCCAAGGCGATGGGCATGAAGGTCATCGCGATGGCCAGCACCGTGGAAAAACTCCAGCTTGCCCGCGATCTGGGTTCGGACGTGACCCTGCTCCAGGACGACCCGGACCGCGTGCAGAAGGTGCGCGACGCGGCAGGGGGCCAGGGCGTGCCCCTGATATTGGAAGTGGTGGGCGGCCCGCGTTTTCAGGAAAGCTTGGAGATGGCGGCGGGGCAGGGCCGGATCATCGTGATCGGCAACGCCAGCCGCGAACCGGCCCACCTGCGCCCGGTCGAACTGATGAAACGCAACCTGACCGTGACCGGCCTGTGGCTGACCAGCCTGATGGGCGACCGCAAGGCGACCATGGCGGCAGCCCAGGCCCTTGCGCCGCTGGTGGCCAGCGGACAGGTGACGCCGCAAGTTGGCCCGACCTACGCTCTGAATGAGAGCGCCCGCGCCTTTCAGGACATTCTGGACCGCAAGACGACCGGGAAAGTGGTGATCGAACCGGGGCGCTGAGGCGTTGACTGAGGCCGAGGGAACAGCCAGCGCGCCTTGCCAGAGACACAGGTTGCCCGAGAGACACAAGTTGCCCGGTGGCCCCCTCACCCCCACTGCCGTCGCAGTACCTCGCTGGTAAGCGTGGAGAGGGGGATTTGAAAGCTGGCGCTACAACGTCTGCGTCGCCTGCACCCACCAGTCCGGGTGGGCGTTTGCGATGGTCCGCGCGGCGTCGTAAGCGCGCTCGTCGTCGGGGGCCAGGGCAAAGCAGGTGCTGCCCGAACCGCTCATGACCGGGGAGCGCAGGCCCGCGCCGGCCAGCGCAGCCAGAGCCTCACGCACCGGGGCGTGGCGGGCGGTGACACAGTCTTGCAGGGCGTTGGGGTACGGCACGCTGTGGCCTCCGCCCAGCGCGGCCAGGATCGCGCCCACGTCCAGGGCGGGGCTAAAAGCCTCCTCGTCGTCCAGCCACATATAGGCGTCGCGGGCGCTGACCTCCACTCCCGGATTGACCAGCACCAGGGACGTGCGCGGCACCGGCACAGGCATCAGCACCTCGCCGACGCCCTCCGCAACGGCGGCCTGGCCCAGCAGGAAAAAGGGCACATCCGCCCCCAGGCCCAGCGCCAGTGCGCGCAGGGACACGGATGACGGATACAGCCGGGCCAGGGCCATCAAGGTGGTGGCCGCGTCGCTGCTGCCGCCGCCCAGTCCAGAGGCCAGCGGCAGATGCTTGTGCAGGGTGATGGAAACCCCCGCCGAAATTCCCGCCGCGTCCAGGTAGCTGCGGGCCGCGCGGTGGACCAGATTGCGGCTATCAGCGGGCAGGTCTGCGCCCAGCACCTCCAGACTCAGGGTGTCCGCCGGGGCAATGTCCAGCTCGTCGCCCACCATTAGCGGCACCAGCAGCGTGTGCAGTTCGTGGTAGCCGTCGGCGCGCTGGGAGCGTACGCTGAGGCCAAAATTGACCTTGGCCGGGGCCAGATAGGTCTTGCTGGGTTGGACCGGGCGGCTGAGGCTCACGCCCCCCAGCATCCCATATGCGGGGAGGCAGCGGACCGGAACAGCCGGTCCCGGCTGGCGTTCAGACCTTTAGAGTTTCAGCCTTCCCGGTCCCACAGCGGGGCCAGGGCCTGCGCCAGCGCCAGATCGCCGGGAGTGGTCACCTTGAACAGCCGGGCGTCGCCGCGCACCAGCCGCACCTGCCCACCCTGCCGCGCGATCAGTCCGGCGTCGTCGGTGGCAGCGTGGCCATCAGCCGCCGCCTGTTCGTGTGCCCGCAACAGCAATTCGCGGCGGAAGCCCTGCGGCGTCTGCACGGCCCACAGCCCCTGACGGGACACCGACGCGTCCCACAGCCCGCCTCCCCCGGAGTGAACCAGGGTGTCGGCCACCGGGAGGGCCACCGTCGCCGCGCCGGTTTCGGCCACCGCCTCCAGCAGCGCGGCGATGATGTCGGCGCTCAGGAAGGGCCGGGCCGCGTCGTGGATCAGCACGGTGTCGGCCACGGTGGCGCGCAGCAGGCGGCGCACGCTGTCCTGGCGGGTCTGGCCGCCAACGATGGCGCGGGCGTTTAAACCTGCGGGCAATTCCTGGCCGTCCGGCAGGGCCACCAGCACCTCATCCACATGCGGGGCCAGGGCGGCGACGCTGCGGGCCAGCAGGGACAGACCGCCCACCGTCACGAACGCCTTGTGGCCCAGGCCCAGGCGGGTGCCGCTGCCCGCTGCGGGGATCAGGGCCGCCGTGGTGCCGGACAGCAGGCAGGCGCTGGTCAAGTCGTGATCCTGCTCATTCCCCATCCTCGCGCCAGCGTTTGAAGCCGGGGGCGTCCAGGCCGAACTGGTCCAGCACGCGGGCCGTGACAAAATGCAGCAGCTCCTGCACGTCCTTTGGGGCGTGATAGAAGCCGGGGCTGGCGGTCATGACCGTTGCGCCCGCGTCATGGGCGGCCAGCATGTTGTGCAGCGTGGGCCGGGGCAGCGGATCCTCGCGCAGCACCAGCACGAGGGGGCGACGTTCCTTGAGGGTCACGTGCGCGGCGCGGGGCAGCAGGTTGTCGGCAAAACCGTGCGCGATCTTGGCCAGGGTGCCCGCGCTGCACGGAATGACCAGCATGCCATTGGTGCGGTACGAGCCGCTGGCGACGCTGGCGGCCAGATCGCGGTCCTCGTGGACGTGCGTGGCCCATTCGGTCAGATCGGCCAGTTGCGGGCCGCCCTCGGCGCTCATGACGCGTTTTGCGCCGCTGCTGACCACCAGATGCGTTTCGACATTCAGGCCATGCAGCGCCCGCAGCACATCCCGCGCGTAGGGAATACCGCTGCCCCCGGACACGCCCACCACCAGCCTCAAAGGCCGTACCTCAAGATGCACATATTGCAAAGGTAGCAGGGGCGGGGCGGGTGGCCTGTGGCCTGCGGGACAGAAGGCCGTCCGTTAAACTTGGCCCCATGAACCTAGCCGACGCCCGCTCCGCCCTGCGTGACGCCCGCCGCGTGGCCGTGCTGACCGGCGCGGGCATCAGCGCCGAGAGCGGCATTCCCACCTTCCGGGACGCGCAGCAGGGACTGTGGGCGCGCTTTAAGCCTGAAGACCTGGCCAGCCCGGACGCCTATTTCCGCGATCCGGCGCTGGTGTGGGAGTGGTACGCGGGCCGTTACCGCGACGTGATGGCCGCGCAGCCGAACGCCGGACATGACCTGCTGGCACGGCTGGAACGCCAGAAGGAGGGCGGCTACTTTCTGGCCACCCAGAACGTGGATGGCCTGCACGCCCGCGCCGGAAGCGAGAAACTGGTGGAACTGCACGGCAACCTGACCACCGCCCGCTGCGACGTCTGCTCTCAGGTGGACGACCTGCCCGCCCCGGCGGACTTTACGCCACCGCCCGTCTGCCCCAGATGCGGCGGACGGATGCGCCCCAACATCGTCTGGTTTGGCGAGTTTCTGCCCGAACAGGCGCTGGAGGCCGCGTCCGACGCCTTCGCCGCTGCCGACGTGGCCCTGATCATCGGCACCAGCGGCATGGTGTACCCGGCGGCGGGGCTGGCCTTCGAGACGCTGGAACGCGGCGGAACGGTGATCGAGATCAACCCCGACGAAACCGAGTTGACCCCCCGCCTGAGCTTCAGCCTGCGCGAGACGGCCTCGCGGGGGTTGGCGGCTTTGATGGAGGGATAAGATTGGCCTACTGAGCGACATAGCGCCACCGTGAACGCTGATTGCGTGGCCAAAGGTGTTGACGAAGGTGAAAGGCAGAGCGGTGGGAAGTGGGTAGGATACGAAAAAGAAGGAAGAGGCTGGATTGATGAGCCTATTCTTTTTTTGACCTACAATGCTTACATCAAGAAAGCGATAGCGGTGAAAAAGCGGGGTGGAAAGAAGAAATGTTTAAAATCGCCGTAGTGACCGCTGAAGCACCCCACACTCTGCACCTAACATTTACTGATGGGGTCAAGATCACTACAGATCTCAGTAGCTTGCTGTCTATCGGCAGTATTTTTGCGCCATTGAGACAGCCGGAATTTTTCGAAAGAGTGGCTATCGGCGATAAAGGTCGCTCATTGATTTGGCCGGGAGAAATAGATTTGGATGCCAATTCTTTCCGTCCAGAGAAATTTTTAGACAGAAAGTCAGACTATCCACTATACTTCGGAATTAATTTAATCTAAATTGCAAATTTAATGCCACTGTGAATTTAAATATAGCTCAGGAGTTGCACCTGCATAATCAGAAAAAACCTCTCCTGGCGGGAGAATCCCAGAGTAATCGCCAGACTAGTCTGGCGAAATTGGATAGGCGTGATCGGTTCGGGAAAATGATGAAAGGCGTGACGACAGCATTGAGACACTGAGCTTTTGAGATGCAAGCGAGCGGAGGAAGGCGAGAGAATGGCAGAAACCGCCCCACGCGAGCAGGTCAAGATTTATCGTCTGGGACGCTGCTCCCGCGCTATTCATAGGTGCAACTCCTGAGTATAGCGCTTTAATAATTCCGATAATTTTTCATAGTTCTCAAGTTTGCTTAACTCTTTTTGATTGTCCCAAAGC
>NZ_JNIW01000043.1 GCF_000701425.1 Deinococcus frigens DSM 12807
TGCCCCTGCGGAGTGCAATTACACCTTCCAAGCCACGTCCACGCTTCCGTCCCCCTGCACCACGATTCGCTCCACAAACTCATGCGCCAGCCGCTGCCTCAGCGTGTCGTCCGCCCCGTCCAGCGCGCCCCGGTACTGACCGCTCAGAGCATGAACATGCGCCTCGTGCCGCGCCCTGGCCTGTACCTGAGCGTCCGCGTCCCGCAGTTCCGTCAGCCTGGCCCCCAGCGTGGCGAGCTGTCCGTCCAGGACCGACAGCCGCGACAGATACTCGGCCTTGTCCAGCGCGCCGGACGGATCGAGATACAGATCGGTCAGGCGGCTGCGGCTGCGCCGGGCGTCCACCAGTGCCCCCTCGACGTGCGGCAATTCGGCGGGAATCAACGTCAGCGGCTGGGCCGCCAGGTGCGCCGCCGGATCGCCCAGCACGGTCACGATCCGATCCCAGACATGGGCCTCGATGTCGCGCATGGAGAGGCCTGGACTGCGGCACTTCTCGGCCCTGGCCGTGCTGCTGCGTGAGGTGCGCCCCAGGCAGGCGTAGCCCTCCCAGGTGCTGCCCTTGGTGCCGCAGTACGTCCGCCCGCAGGTCCCGCAGCGGATCAGGCTCTTGAGCATGTAGATGTGCTTGGCGTTCTTCAGGGCCGTCAGGCGGTTGCGGCTGAGGGTGGATTGGGCGGCCTCCCAGACCTCCGGCGTGACGATGGCCGGGCAGGGGGCTGTGGTGATGCCATTTTGACCACTCGGTCCCTTGGTGTTGCGCTTGCCGTAGCGGTACTCGCCCTTATACGTGGTGTTCTTCAGGATGCGCAGTATTGCTCCAGGCCGCCAGTGGGCCGAGGTGGCCTGACCCCGGAGGCCCCGCCCGTCGCGGCGGTACCGGGTGGGGATGTTCAGCCGGGACAGCTCCTCGGCGATGCGGATGTTGGACCAGCTCCGCTCCACGCACCAGCCGAAGATCATGCGGACGACTTCGGCCTCCTCGTCATGGACCACCAGGCGCTTGTCCTGGGTGGTGTAGCCATAAGCCGTGATGCCGCCGCTGTACACGCCCTTCTCCACCGCCTTGCGGGTGCCATCCCTGGACCGCTGCATGAAGGTGTCGCGCTCCAGCTCGGCGAAGATGGCCGTCACGCCCAGGCTGACTTTGCCCATCGGCGTGGTGCTGTCGATCTGCGGCTCGGAAAATGACTTGACGCCTACCCCGGCGTCCAGTAGCTCCTGGATCAAGCTGTAGGCGAGATGGGTGGAGCGGGCCAGGCGGTCCAGCCGGTAGATCAGCATCGTATCGAACAGGCCCGCGCCCGCGTCGGCCAGAAGTTGGGCCAGGGCCGGGCGGTCCCGCTTCGCGCCGCTGTGGCCGCCGTCCACGTACTGGCGGACGACGGTCAGGCCCTGCTGATCGGCGAAGGCAGCGAGCTTGGTGGCCTGGGTTTCCAGACTGTGGTTGGTGAGCTGCTCTTCAGTGGAGACGCGGGTGTAAGTGGCAGCGCGGGAGGTCATAGAAAGATCCACCGGATGAACGTGCCGCCTTCAGGCTGGGCATAGAGGGCAACATGGTAGGCGCGTCCAGCCGCACTCGTGAAGATGCCAATCAGAAAGTCAGTGTCCTTCTTCCAGGCCCTCGTCTGCCGCAGGCTCCGATCCTGACCGATCAACGTCTGGATGGCCTGGGCCTCAAGGGGTGACTCGGCACACAGCTGGGCGGACACGTAACTGGGGCAGTCGATGACTTCTGCGCTGGCGGCGAAAGAGACTGAACCGGCAAAGCGATGCTGCCGGTATTTAGCTTTGGTTCGCATGGCCCGCCCCCGCTTTGCGCGCGAAATACTGCTAAATCCTATGCGTCACCGAGGGAGTTTTCCGCACTGAACGTTCGAGCCAACCCAACTCAGCCAATTGTTCCCAGGCAACTTGGACGTGGTACGGCTCCATCATTTGCTTCTTGCGATCGCTCCACTGTCCAACTTTCTCCAACGCTTCTTCCCAGGTGGTGGCACCTTGCTCGGTGGCCACCCAATGCACGCTGGAAAGCAGTTCCATGGTGTAGCTGGTCTCGAATCCTGCGATTAGCTCGGCAACGGCTTCCAGATTGGCCTTCCCGCTCCCTGACTCTTCGGCCAGGAAGGCGTTAGCGGCCTGCACAGCGCCAGGCATCAACTGGATTTGAGAACGCCCACTTCCGTCTCCCAGACCCTGGATGAAAGTACCCTCCATATCTTCCAGAGCGTGCTGAACCCGCTCTGAGTAAGGGCCAAATCGCGCAGCTCTGAAATTGAGCTTCATATCCTCACCAGCAGCCTGAATGAAGTAAGCCAATTTCATTGCTTCTATCCGTCCCAGGAAATAGTCTGGAATCAAGTAGAGATCAATCAACTTGATCATCAAGGCGCGCCAGCGTGTCATGCTCACGATCTTTTTCGCGTTCGGCATCGCCAAGGCTTCAGGTGTGGCATCCGGTGAGTACAACAGCACTTCGACGTCTGGAAGCGCATTCAACGCTTGCACGATCAAAGGGCGTACCTCATCCCAGTCAAGGCCACCATGCCCACAACCCAGGGGAGGGATCGCAACAGATTTAATCTCGAGGGCCAGCAGCGTTTGAACTAGATCTTCCAGGCCCGCAGTGATGTACTCGAGTTGCGACTTCTCCCGCCAGTGCTGCTTGGTGGGAAAGTTGATGATGAACTGGGGAGTGTAGAGCGGGGGGCGCTGGGTGACGAACATCTTGCCAATCTGAACCTCACCTTTTTTAACGGCTTGGACGTACTCCCGATAATTGTCGGGGAATGCTCGCTTGAACTGCAAGGCAATTCCCTTCCCCATGACACCCACTGTATTTACGGTGTTCACAAGCGCCATGGCTTTGGCGTCCAGTAAGTTGCCTTGTTCTGCCCTAATCATACTCACCTCCCCTTTTCGGCTTTAAGCGTAGTCTTCATAATACCACTGCGGGCGGACGCCTATGGGCGCTCCTGCGTACTCAGGATACCCGGCCAGCAACAAACGTAACTTTTTTTTCATTTCCTCTGTCTTAACGGCGAAGCCGAGAAGTAAGCCTAACGGCACCTGATCCTTCACCATGAATTCAGCCTGCTTCCGGCGTTTCCGGTCGTTGTGCTGCCCAGGGACGTCATTCCACTGGCGGGCATCCACCACGTTCCAGTCCACCTTATCCAGATGCTCTGTGGAGTTGAACATCTGGGTGATCTTCACCGTGGTGTGTCCATCGGAAAAAACAAAAGGCAGGTCGTTTTTCTCGATGAGGTCAACGGCGCTCACGAGATAGATGATTTCGGCTTGGGTACCCCGGTAGGCCGTCCTGTGATGGGTGGCCAGGGCCAGCAGCATAGGCGAGCGATTCCCAAAGTAGAAGGGTACGTAGTCGTGAATCGTCCCACCTGGAGGATCGGGAACACCCATGGTGGCTCGTCCTTCCTGAATTCCCTGACGCGATACATCCTGTTCCAGGGGTGCTTGTCGCTTACACACCAATGCCCCCTGCGCCAGGATTTTCGGTAAATTGTTGATCGGTGTGATGTGATAGATCAACACCCGATCAGGAACACGGCCTGGCATGACTCCTCCCATCTTGTCGACTTGCTATCGGCGCACCTGTTTTCTCCTTCATACCTTGTTCTAAGCAATTGAAGGGGAGAGGAACTTGCAAGCTCACGAAGCTACCGCCCCCGCCAGAATCAGCCCGATCTGCGCCGCCCACCGCCTGCCGTTTTTTACCATGATCGTTTTCTATCTGCTGCTGCGCCGGAAGCCGTCGGCCTGCGCATCGGTTTCGGTGATGTAACAGACTTCTGGCACTGTTCGGCTGTAGTACGCGCCTCCGGGAACGTGGTAGATCCGCTCGCCGCTGCTGCTTTCATTGCCCTTGATCACGGCTGGGCTGTAGCAGGGCGGGCTGTAGCCATGTGGATAACGGGGGCTGTTAGGCGGCGGTGGCGTGGTTGCCACGATGTCCACCATGATGTCGAGCGTTTCCTCGCTCTGATTCCCGCTGAAGTCCTCGGCGATGACTCTGATGGTGTGCGGTCCGTTGTCGGACGGATAGAACTTTTTACTGACTGTGTACGGAGCCTTGCCGGCAAACCCAAAAAGCGCGTCGTTGTCATAGAAACGGACTTGCAGCACTTCATCATCGTCCGAAACGGAGGTAGTGAACGTCACTTCTGATTGTGTGGTGACCGTGCTGGTACTCGCGGTGAACGAGGCGATGACAGGTGGAGTGACATCCGCCGGAGTGTCGACGGTGAGCGTGATCGTTTGTTCGGCGCTGTTGCCGCTGGTATCCGTCGCCACAACCCGAATTTGAACTGAGGCGCGGGTGTTGGGGGAAAAAGATACGGTGGCCGAATAAGGAGCCTTGGTGGCCGTGAATTCAAGCTTGTTGTTCGTGTAGTACTTCACGTCGCGAATGGCGACATTGTCTTTGGCATTGGGGTCGAGGCTGACCGGAGCAGTGGTGACAACCTCCATCGGGTTGGCCTTGACGTCCAGCGTGGGTTTCTCGGTGTCCACTGCCGGTACTGGTGCCGGTACTGGTGCCGGTGCCGGTGTTGGAGGCTTGGGATTAGAAGTTGTGGGCGGGGCTTGAGATGGTGGCGGGGTTGAGCCGCCCGAAGGGCCGCAGGCGGATAGAAGAAGACCGAGTGCGAGTGCGGCAGTGACCAGATTCTTTTTCATGTGTCTCCTTGCGACGCCAGGACGCCCACAATGCTGGCTAGTTTCCATACATCTGGTGAGCTGCCTCGTTCCTGAGGGTGAACTGGGCAGAGGTGTTGGTATCGGCGCGCGCGACGTAATACCCGGCCAGTGGGCCTTGAGTGATTTGGACATTCTGACGGGGAACTTCTTCAAGCTCGGGAGAGAGCTGGCGGGCAGTAATTCTGGGGTCAGAGATGGTCATGGTCACGCGGTTGTCAGAGAGACCAAGCCCTACGCTACCAATCCCGTCCACCGTGCCGCCGCAGGACTTGCCGGTGGACGCCGGGATGCAGTCCAGCCCCTCCCCTGCCATCAGCGCCGCCACCTGCTGAGCGGCGGAGGCGTCCCAGGTGGGAGCGGGGGCCGTCAGAGTGCCAAGGCCCACGAAGACCAGTCCAGCGATGAAGGCGAGGCCGGTCCTCCCGCTGGTTTTCTTTCGCTGCCGCAGGTCCTGAACGGCGAACACCAGCACCGCAATGAAGGCAGCGGCAGCCAGCAGAATAAAGAAGACGAACACGGCCTACCCGCCCCACACGCCGATCACCCTGGACCCGCGCACCCTTCGCGGGCTGGCGTCCAGGAAGACCAGCGCCGGTTTTGTCACGCGGCAATGGTCCCGTCTGCTCATTTGTCGCATGCGATCCCATCGTTGTCGCGGTCCAGGTTGGGGCTGTAACCCGCCGTCCCCCGGCGCATGTTGCTGTACCCAGCGGCCAGGGCTGCGGCGCAGGAGCGAAACTTGGTAGTGGTGGCTGGCGCGGCCTGAACGGGAGTGCCATAGACCAGACTGAGATGCCCAGTCGCGCCAGTGGGTTGGTAGTACACCAGCAGCGGCTGACCATCCAGGACATATGCGCGGGAGAACGCGCCTGGATAAGCAGGGTCCGTATCAAGCTTCCAGTCACGGGCCAATTTCAGCCCCGCAAACTTTCCAGCCCCTGTTGCTGCCCACTTGACCTTGAATGCGCCCGCGCCCAGGGGCAGTGTTCCGCATGTTGCCCGGAACGCGGCACCGCTCAAATCGGAATCCTTGCACACCGACACCTTCCCACCCAAGGCAGTCAGTGCAGCTTTCGCAGATACCCCAACCGGGCCAGTGATAGGCGTAGCGTTGGCCGACGCCAGAACCATGGATGCACCGATGATAAGCAGCCTTTTCATATCGACACCCCTTTCATCCGCTTTCATCAGTTATCGAACCTCATCCGCACCGTGTCGCTCCCCGCCTCGGTGGTGCAGGTGAAGCGGGTACGGATGTTTGCCCCAAACGAGTTCTCGGAATCCACGTACCCCCTCCACAGGAAGCCGGAGGCGAACGTCCCCACCAGATCGCCATTGTTTTGATCGGTGTAATAGTTGCTGACTTTGGCTGTGGCTGGGGCTTTGAGGCTGTCTTTGACCAGCTTTTCGCAGGTGTAGCCGAATGAGCCGGTGCGCTCGCTCTCGGAGGGTGCGCGCGGGGTGGAACTGGAGCTGGATGGGGCAGAGTCGCCAGAACACTGTTGAAACAGGCCCACGAGTAGTAGGAAGCCCAGGCCGTACAGAAACCATGTACCGCAGCCCGGACCTTTTTTCTGTTCCACTGGGGGCGTTGCTGGCATGGCCTGTGCCGGAGGCGTTCTCTGGGCAGCGGGCTTGGCTGGGATGGCCGCGCCCGCGTCACGCTGGAGCTTGCCACGCACTTGGGCGCGGTACTTCTCCTCGGCTTCGATGCGGGCTTTCGTGGCGGGGTCCAGCTCGTCAGGCTTCACCACGCCACCGTCCCCAGCACCGCCGCCTGACGGCGCGGCACCTGCCGCAGCTCGGCGTCCGGCACCGCCAGCGCGACTTCGGGAATCCGGTCAAAGCGCCAGAAGGGGAGGCGGCTGTTGCAAGTGCCGACATGGGCCACATAGCTGCCGCTCGTGATGAACGCTGCCCGGTAGGCATCCGGGTCACGCGACACCCAGCGGTGCAGCGCAGCGGGCAAGCTGGCCTGCCCCGCGACGGCCAGGTTGAAGATCGCCTCTGGGGTATCACCGTACATGCCGCAGACGATGTTGACCATCGGATCGGGCAGAATCATCTGTGCGGCGGCATGGTTGACTACCGCCTCGATATGCGCGTCGGCGTCTTCCTCGTCCACCTCGGCGGCCACGTCACGCTCCAGTCCAGCGCGTTGCATCAAAACGTGGTTGATCTCGTGCAGCAGCGTGAAGCGGCGGCGGGCGACATGCAGGTCACGCGCGAGCTGGATCACGGCGGGCGGCCCGGCACTGCCCCGGTTGGTGCGTCCGGTGATGATCTGGATGTCCAGCAGATGGGCCAGGCGGCGGGGGTCTGGCTCGTAATCATGCTGGGCGTGCTGGGCGCGGCTGAAGGCCAGGAAGTCCTGAGTCGCGTACCGCATCAGTCCCTGCGCTCTGGCTGAATGCCGTGGCGGGCCATGTTGCGGTACAGGTCCAGCCAGTCTTCCGGCGTGTCGCCTGTCATACCACGCGCCCGGAAGCTGGCGAGGAACTGCTGCCACTTCGGATCGGTCAGGTCCGGGAACCGCTTGCCGTAGAGACTGACGGCTTCCAGCAGCTCATCAGGCAGGTCCAGGGGTTCGGGTTCTGGGGCAGGGGCAGCGGCAGAAGCCGGGTGGGGGGCTGTGGTGGGGGAGACATACAACCCTGTGGCTTCCTGCCACTGCTCACTGGAAAACCCAAGAACAGCGCGTAGCGCCTCGCGAACGGATAACGAAGCACGGCTGAGGGGAGCACGCCCACTTTCCAGCTTGTTTAGGTAATCCGGCGTGATGTCCTGCCCATGCCGCGCCATTTCTGCCACGAATGACGGGCGGTTGAGTCCCAAATCAAGCCGCCGCTCTTTAATCAGCCGCCCATGTTCTTCGGCGCGAGCATCGTGGTCAGGTGCGGAGCTAGCGACCATCGGTATCACCGCCCGGTACGGGCGGTAGGTAGATAACGTCATGGCCCTCCATACGTTCACTGTAATCAAATGGTTCCAGAATGGGCCGAAATGCTACCTAAATTGGGTCTATTCCCAATCTGCTATTGACATCAAATGATCCCAGTCGTATTCTATTCCCATGCCGGAAAACACCTCTCTAGATGCCACTGCGGCAGCAGCCCGCGCCGCTCTCGCCGCGCGTGGTCTGTCTGCACGCGGTTTGGCACGCAGGCTGGGCATGAATAAGCGGACCGTTACCGACTTTCTTTTTGAGCGTCGGGAAACCCGCCCCAGCACTCGCCTCTCAATTTGCCGTGAGTTGGGAATAGATCAAGAATCAACGAAAGGCGCAGCCGCATGACCGTCATCCGTGACCACCTACCCACCCCTGGCCCTGAGCGTGACCGGGCCATCCAGAACGCCTTGCGCGTGCTGATCACGCACCAACCCACTCGTCCCGCCCCCGTGGCGTCAGAGCGGCCCGCCAAAAGGACGGGCTGAAACCAAAAAAGCGCGCCTACACGGGCTACAGACCCAGGCGCGCACTCAACTAAAGGAGTTCCACCATGTTACACGAAGTCCCCACCGTCCGCCCTCAACTCGCCCGCGCCCACGCGCCCCGCTGCGCCCACTGCGGACGCCCGCTGACCCATCCTGGCACCGTCATCGCGTTCGTGGGCGTCGTGGGTCCAGAGTGCCGCCACAAATTCACGCATCTGATCGCCCTGGTGGCCGAGGTGGAAATGCTGTCATTCAACATCGACGATCAAGGCAGCCAGAGATTGGCGCACCTGATCTGGAGCCGCCTGTGCAGGCTCGGATTCGTGGTCACCAAGCACGCCGACACCACCAAACGGACGTTGTGGCTGGAAGTGGACAGCAGGGTCAGCCGGAAGGGCGCAGACGTGGTCAAGCGCTACGAAACGGTACGCGCCGAATTCGAGCAGCAGCTCAAGCTGGCGCAGGCCGAGCGTGAAGCGGTGGGGGCATGAAGCCCCTGCTGGTCTTCGAGGATCAGCCACGTCTGCTCGCGCAGGTGGAGCTGGACCCCCACGCCAATCAACACAGCCCGGACCGGCCTTACCGGGTGGTGCTGTTTGAGCCGGAGGACAACGTGCTGGACACCGAGCTGCCCCACGCCGTCCGCAACTTTTCCTGGGACGAGCTGCTGGCGCTGCAAACGGCCATTCACGAGCTGCTCCAGGTGCCAGCCAAAACCGAGGTTTCCCAGTGACCCGCCACGAGACCCTGACCATCCTGGCAGCAGCGCTGCTGGCGGCTGCCGGGTTCGTGTCCACCATGCCCACCCCGCTGTCGGTGGCGCTGGCCTGCGCCGGTGCGGTGGTGGCGGTGTGTGGGCAGCGGGTGCAGCGGCGCGAGTTGGCGGCGCTGAAGGTGCGGGCATGACCCTGGTCCTCTTTTTCAGCCTGACCTTGTTGTCAGTCGCCGTGCTGAGACAGGCGGCCCGTTTGGTACCCATTCCAACAGCGCCGCGCTATGAATGTGCCAGGCGCTCGCTGTGCGGTTGCGCGGACTACGGCAGGACTGCGCCGCGTGCGAATTGCCCCGAATGCTGGGGCAGCGGACGGGTGCGGGTATGACGCCCTCTCCAGCACAGGAGCAAATGGACGCGCTGAAAGGCTGTGAGCCAGCTCTACTGGCCGATTACATGGTGGCCGAGGGCAACGCGGGCAGCTTTTTCAGGGCGATCTCCGTGGCGCTGCGCCGCGCCGATCCGGTCAACCGCTTCAAGCTCTATCAGGCGTTTACTGATCCGCTGTACGGTTATCTGATCCGGCAGCGCTTGTGGGCCGAGAAGAACGGCTGGGAGTCCGCATGACCGGCGAGTGGCTGCCCCACACCTCCAGCACCCGGCGACTCGACGAGGACCTGAAAGCGAGGGGCTACCTCATGCGGTGGCGGGCCGCTGACGTCACCGTGACCGCCCCGGATGGCTGGCAGGCCGTATTCACGGGCCAGACCGTTGCCGCCATGATGCGCAGCGCCTACGCCTCAGCGCAGGAACACGAGGCCGAGAAGTTTGTGGCGCGCATCGAAGAACGCGTACAGCGCCCCAGCACGCGGGGCAACAGGTGGGGAACGTGAAACGCTCTGGCCGCCAGCGGCGCAACCTGCTGAACCGGGCGCTGCTGTTCATCGAGAAGCGCAAGCTGCACCACCTGCCCGCGAAGGTGCAGTGGAAATCGCCACGCTGCCATCTGGCCAGCGCGTTCCTCACGGACTGGCGTGAGCATCAGCGGCGGTACTCGCGGTGAGCGGGGCGCATCTGCTGTTGATGGTGCGCCTGGGCGTCATGGCCGGGCTGTGGCGGTACGTGCTGGGCCTGGAAATCGCCGAGCAGCGGGCCGAGTGCTGCGCCCTGTGTGGGCATCCCGGCTGTGACGGCAGCCTGGCGCACTGCCCGGAACGGTGGGCGCTGTGAGCGCCGTGACGATGGCCCGGGCGCTGGAGATCATGGGCCAGCAGGGAGGCCGCTGGTGGACGACGGGGCAGATGGCCGCCGCGCTGGGTTGCCCGCCCGAGGGGGGCCACCGGGTGCTGCAACAGGCCCGCGCTGCCGGACCTGTCCGGCAGCGCGGGGACGGTCAGTTTCAGCGCTTCGATGTGCGGGCCTGCCTGCTGGCCCACCTGCGGGCGAATCCGGCCATGCATTACACGCCCGGTTGCCTGTCGTGGGAACTTCCAGACCTGGCGCTGAGTGCCGATGAGGTGGCCGCGCATCTGGTAGCCCTGATGGGGAGCGGCGAGCTGGAGCTGTGGGCCTGCCTGCCCACCGAGCTGGGCGGGTATTACGAGATCCGCCAGTCCGGGAACGGCCAGGCGGTGAGCGAATGACCCGCCGCCCCGCCCGCCGTCTGCTGCTGCTGGCCGCGCTGCTGTTGCTGGCCGCCGTGGCGCTGGCCGGACACGCCGATCCCCAGCGCCCTGCCGTATCGCTGGCCCTCATCGCCTGTTTTACCGGGGCGTGGCTGTCTGCCTGGATCGGCGCGGCCCGCACCCTGAACCGGGAGGTTCAATCATGACCAGCAAAGCAGTTGCCAAGCCCAAGATCAGCCTGAAACAAACTAAGAAGGAAACCGTCACCACGCCGATCAGTGCCCACGAGGCTAGAAAGAAATTCGGTCCGAAGGGCAAGCAGGCAGACGCCGAATCCGACATCCCCTTCCACCAAATCGACGCGGCCATCGGCGGGGCCAGCGCGCCGGAGCTGACGCCAGTGGACGTGGTGGCCGTGCCGGTTGTGGCCCTGGGCGACGGTGAGCCGAACCAGATCCGCCCTGTGCCCTGGAACACCATCCACAACAGCCCGCTGAATCCGCGCAAATCCTTTGAGAAGGACGCGCTGAAAGAACTGGCGATCAGCATTTACCGCGAGGGTCTCCAGCAGAACCTGGTGGTGCGGCCCCACCCGACGCTGCCCGGTCAGTACGAGATCGCGGCGGGCGAGCGGCGCTGGCGGGCCATTGGCCTGCTGACAGGCGGCTTCGAGGTGGGTGAGGGTGAGGCCCGCGAGTGGCTGGAGCTGCCCGCCACCACCCCAGTCAACGTGCTGGTGCGTACGTTGAGCGATCTGGAGCTGCTCCAGGTGGCCACCGCCGAGAACGTCCAGCGTCGCCGCATGACCCCACTGGAGGAGGCCGATGCCTTCGCCGGGCTGATCGATCTGGGATCGGACGTCGACGACATCGCCAGCCGCTTTGGGTACGGACGGCGCACGGTCATCCGGCGCATCCAGATCAGCCGCAACCTGATCGCGCCCATCCGCGAGAAGTACAACGCGGGCGATCTGACCCTGGCCCAGGTGGAGGTGCTGGCCGTGGCCGGGCCGGAGACACAGGAAGTGGTGTGGGAGCAGATCAAGTTTGCGCCCCAGCGGTTCTCGGCTGCGGACCTCCGGGAAAAGCTGAACGCCCGGTCCTTCCTGGTCAAGCACCGCCAGTTCCCCGCGCCCTGGTACACCGGCGCAATGGTGCAAGACGATCTGTTCGGCGACGTGGAACCGTACTTCGTGGACGCGAAGCAGGCGCTGGAGTTGCAGGTCAAGCACGCCCGCCTTCTGGCCGACAAGGATGTGAAGAAGGGCGCGGCGTTTGCCTCGGTGGGCCTAGATGATCAAAAGTACCGCTATGAGAGCGGCGGGACTGGCGTGGTGTATTCCATCGCAGCCAGGAGTGGCGAGCTGGTGCGCTGGGAAGAAATGGGGCCGCTTCAGTCGTACCAAAAGCCCACCAGCGAGTATGTGGCGGGCGATATGGCGCAGGCACGGGAACAGCGGCAGGCCAGTCCCGCCGCACCTGCCCAGTCTGCTGGACCCCGCTACCCCAGCAAGGATCAGGCCAACACCTGGGCCGCTGGCCGGTCCCTGGACGCCGCCACGACGGACCGCGCGCTGCTGGAGGCCGCCTACGTTCTGCACCACCTGTTCACCGGGACCACGCCCTTCGAGGTGCCGGGCCGGGGCCTGGCGCTGGACCTCGCCAACCGGCACGCGGACGGCGCGCTGCTGCTGGACGGCACCGAACTTGTTCTTCCGGAGCCTGGCGATATGGCGAGCGAGACCCGGAACATGACGGCGGCCCTGCGCGCCCTGATCACGTTACCGGAGGAGGCCAGGACGACGCTGTTCCGCTCCTACCTGCTGGGCGAGCTGGACATCAATATCGATGTTGAGATGGAGGCCGCGCTGGCCGCCGAGGCTGGCCCGTTCATCCTGGACGAGTTGTACCTGAACGCCTGCAACCGCGTGGCCCTGCTGGAGCTGTGGGCAGACGTGGGGCTGTCGCCAGAGGACAGCGAGGCCCAGAAGGACGAAACGCTGCGCGCCGAGCTGCTGGCTGGAGCTGCGGATTTCCAGGCCCAGGGCTTCTTGCCGCGCCCGCTGCGGGCGACTGGGTCTGAAGAATGAAACAGACCTTGAAAGTGGCTGTGGACGCCATCAAACACGAGTACAGCCCGAAAGGTACGCCCCTCACGGTCCTGCACCTGGAGCTGCCCAGCGGCGCGGACCTGAAGTTCCTCCAGCGCGCCCACCGCATCAGCCACAAGGACGACGGGTGGGTGAGCGCCACGTTCACTCTGCGCATTTACGGCGGCGGGGACCGGCGCACCTGGAACGTCACGAGCCGGGGCAGCAAAACGAAGGATTTCAAGGTGGTGGCGGTGGCCGAGGTGTTCTTCAGCGCGGGCAGCCGCTTCGAGCAGTACTTCAATCCGGTGGACCCGGACCGCATCGACATCGAACTGGACGTGGAGATCCTGGAAGCCCAGGACAACACGCCGCTGTTCGGCAGCAACAAGAAGAAAGACGAGGACGAGGGGCTGAACGCATGAAGATCGGTTACAAGGTGGCTTACATGATGACCGGCCCGACGGGGCTGGTCACGCACAATTCGGAGCGCTTCACGGCTCAGGAATTCGGCAGCATGCGCGAGTGCCGGGAGATGGCGCAGTGGTGTGCCGACAATTTGAAGGGTGTGGACCACATCAGCCCGGTGGTCATCCAGGAACTGAGTGAGCGGGACCACCTGGAACATGACGGGCAAGATTCCATCAGCGTGCCGCTGGGCCGCGAGCGGGGCTGGTGACCGTGACTCCTGCCCAGATTCGCGGCCTGACATTGCGCCATCCCTGGCCCGCCATGTTCCTGTTAGACGACGGCCCCAAACGGCTGGAGAACCGGGACTGGCCGCCCCCCAAGCGCATGCTGGGGCAACTGCTGGCCCTGCACGGCGGCGCGCTGCCCAAGCCAGGCGAGCGCAAGTATCTCAAGGAAATTCAGCACGATCTGACCTACGTGGGCGAAGTCTTCGACGATCCCGACGCGGGCGTGAGCTTCAGCGACGAGGAGTTGCTGGGGTTCTGCGTTCCGGGCATCTATGGCGTGGCCCGCCTATCGGAAGTGGTACAGCGGAGTGATGATCCGTGGTTCACCGGCCCTTTCGGCTGGGTGCTGAGCGACTTCGTGCCGATTGACCCACCGTTGGTGGACCACAGCCCCAGCCATCAGGGACTGTGGACGATTGAGCCTGGCACGCTGGCCACCCTGCGCGTGCGGTACCGCGCGGCCCAGGGCGGGACTGAGCAGGCGGCAGACCCTGCGCCCCAGCCACTGGCCCCGGCCTTACCGCCCAGGGCTTCTCAGCCCGAACTGTTCTGCCCAGGCACGCCGATCACCAACCTGAAGCAGACCTTCTGGCCCGGCACGCTCTACGGGCTGGCCGTGGGAGATGAATGGATCACGGTCACGCGCGCAACGGGTGGCCTGTGCCGCTGGCGGGCCATGCGGGGCGGCCAGACCGGGGAAGGGCCGCGCTCAGCCTTCGACGACTTCGTGGCGCAGATGCAGGAGCTGGTGGCATGAGCAAGAGCACCGCGATGGACCTGGTGGTGCAGTTCATGGGCCGTCAGAACACCATTCCTACCCCAGTCCCCTTCATTCGTATCCTGGGGGACCACGCCGCCGCCGCGTTCCTGGCCCAATGCCTGTACTGGGGAGACCGCACCACGAACCCGGACGGCTGGTTCCACAAGACCCACGAGGAGTGGCATGACGAGCTGGTGCTGACCCCGGATCAGGTGCGCCGCTGCATCCGCACCTGCGGCGCGATGGTGGAAGTGAAGCGTGCTGGAATCCCGGCCAGAAACCACTACCGCGCCAACCATGAAGAGGTGGGGGCTGCCCTGGAACGCCTGGCAATTGAAAGCCAGAACGCGACGGCAAGATGTGGGGAAACCCAACAACAGGAAACGGACAAACCCCACGACAGTACGCGGACAAACCCCACAGCTAGTCGCACGGCGGACCCCACATCTAAGTCAGAACCTACTTCAGAACCTACACAGAACCTACAAAAGACAACAGCAACAGCAGGGCCAGGCGAGGCGGAAGGCGCGGAAGAGAATTCCGGCGGTCTGTGGTCTGGGGAAAATCTGGAGCAGGAGTTCACTCAGCAGGGCGGCGCTGATCGCGCCGACGCCCCTCACGGGGCGGATGGTGTGGATGCTCAGACCGTTCCAGGAACTGCCCAGGGCGCAGCAAACGCCGAAACCGCTCAGGCCACGTCCCTTGAAAAAATTCCGCCGGGCGCGGCGCTGGCGGCCCTGACCGCCGCACTGGCCGGGATGAAGCGGCCCGTGGCCGATCTGATCGCCGAATACCCGGACCGGGCGGGCTGGCTGGAACTGGCCCCGGCCCGCATCCGCGAGCTGCTCGCCGAAGCGCGGACGGCGAACGGCAACCGCTACCGGGGCGCGCTGATCGACGCTCTGGACGCGGAAGTCCGGCGGCTCAACACCCCGCCCGCCCTGCTCCCCTGCCCGCAACCCCAAGACGACGAAATCGATATGGCCGCCCTGATCGACGGCGCGCCGCTGGACGGCAACCGGAGGAGAGCATGACCCAGTTTGAAAGCGATTTTGACCCGATGCTCGACGCGCTGATCGGCCCTGACAGCGACATTTCGGCCCCCAGCGTTCCCAGCCCACCCATGACCCCGGAACTCGCGCAGGCCGCCCATGCCCACCTGGCCCAGGCCCGCGCCAATGACCGCGCCCGGCATCCCAAACCGCGCGAGACCGCCACGGTGGCGGGTGTTCTGGGCAAGTTCACGCCCGCACTGCCACCAGCTGCCGAGATTTATCCCACCGCCGGTCACATGGACGCGCTGGCCCGCATTCGCAGCATGCCGCGCTTCGTGGCCGCCGTCCGCCGCCGCCTGCACGACGACAGTTGCATGGGCGGCGACGTGGTGATCACTGCTGGTCCGGGCGCTTACGACAACCGCCGCTGCCCCCACTGCGAGGTGACTGGACGCGAAACACGGCTGCGCGCCCAGCTCCGCTCAAGCGGAATCGAGGGCCGCTACCTGGACAGCGAGTGGGCCGATCTGGAGCTTCTGGCCCCACTCGACCGGGTGGCCGAAAAGTGCGCCGACATCGATGCGCTGATCAGCGCCGGAGTGAGCCTGCTCCTGTACAGCGAACAGACAGGCTGCGGCAAGAGCCAGGCTGCCATGCTGATCGCCAAGGCCGCTATCCGCGCCGGTCACGACGCGCAGGTGGTCAACCTGGCCCGGCTGGCGCTGGACGTCCGCGAGGGGTTCAGCAACCGGGGCGGGGAAGGCACCCTGACCGAGCGCGCTGCCCTGCTGCGGATGACCACCCCGGCGCTGCTGGTGATCGATGACCTGGGCGCGAGCGAGGGCGAGACCGCTGCCATTGAGCGCCGCCTGCTGGGCCTGGCCCTGGACGAGCGTCAGATGCACCGGCGGGCCACGGTGGTCACCACCAACCTGCCACTGACGGTGCCCGAAGGCTCCAAGGCCGCGACGCTGGGCAGCATCTTCGGGGCGCGGGTACTGGCCCGGCTGCAACCGTTGACCGCCCTGCACGTCAACCACGGCGTGAACTTCCGCGCCCGCAAGAGCGAGGTGAGCTGGTGAGGGCCTTTGATCTGCTGGTCAGTGAGGACGAGGAGGAACTGCTGGCGATCTTCACCGTCACCCTGCCGTATGACCCGGACACCTCCCTGGTGCTGCGCGGGCCGTACAAGGGTCAGGACGTGGCCGAGGCGGAGATCAGCGTGTCCTGCGAGCTGCTGGAGCATTTCAAGGGCAGGGGCGTGATGGTGGTGCGCCAGACGGTCACCCTCCGCCCGTGGTGGAGCTGGTTCACGTTCACCCCGGCCCGGCGGCTGACGCCCACGCGGGTCTTTCCGAAGTTGGGCCGATGACCAGTCCTGAACAGTGCGGCAGGCTCGCTGACGAGCTGCGCAGAATGCTGGCCTATCTGGAAAAGGCCACGACCTCGCTCAGTGAGTTTCACCAGGTGTCATGGCAGCGCCGCACCGACGAGCCGCAGTCCCTGCGCTCTGCCCTGGAGGCCAACGCCCGCCCCGTCCACCGACCCCAGCAGCAGCGCCGCTTTCGCCGGAGCCAGCACCGGTGAGCTTCCGCAAGGGCATCAGCCGGAAGGCCCTGGAACGCGGCGGGGTGGACGTGCGGCCCGGCGATCTGGGGAGTGATCTGGAAGGCGAGCTGGTGTCTGCTGTCCATCTGGCGGGCCTGCCCGCGCCAGAACGGGAAGTGGAGTTGGTAGAGGGCCGCAAATGGCGCAGTGACCTCGTGTGGCGCGCAGCGCGAGTCATTTTCGAGGTGGAGGGCGGTACACAGAGCGGAAAAAGCAGGCACTCGCGTGGGAAGGGCTTCGCTGACGATTGCCGGAAATATAACGAGCTGACCATCAGGGGCTGGAAGGTCCTCCGGGTCACCGGGGAACACATCAGCAGCGGCGAGGCCGTGGCCTGGATAGAGCGGGCGCTGGGCCATCAGCCGTGATCCCGGCCATCCCCCAGGCCGCCGATCTGGCTGCCTGCACCACGGACGCCGCCCTGCTGCGAATGACCGGTCAGGGCGCGCTGCCGCTGCTGATCGTTTATCACCAGTCGCGCCTGCCGATTCGCCTGCCCCGCTGCGTGGTGGTGGGGATTGCTCTCCGTCCACTCGTGTGCAGGGAATTCCTGGACGGCACTCGCACGCACGTCATCGGCGCGCCACCACCAGTGATGCATGTCATCAACACCGGCGTTCCTGAATCCACCCTCGAATACTGGCCGCCTGCGGGTCGACAGCAGGCGGTGTGATGCCTACTTCACAGGAGCAACCTTGACCCTTCCCGACACCTACCGCCTGCTCGCCACGTTTAGCGGCGTTCCCCTCAAGACCCTCCCCGCCCTGGAAGCTGCCGCACTGCGCTTGCCGATCACGGACCCATCAGACCCCAACGATCCTGGCCGCGCGCCCATCAGCGACCACCACCGCGCCCTCCTCCGGCAACTCGCCGGGAGCGGGCGCATTCGCTGGGTGAGCTGGGGGCCGGACGGTTGCGGCTACGTGCTGACCGGTCACGGCGAGCTAGCGCTGGACGAATACGCTCGGCGCTACGGTCCAGCCCACACGCCCCGGCGCGGCCCCAGTTTGGCCGAAGTGGCGCGGCAGAATCTGCGCCGTGACCAGGAACGGGCCGAGCAGACCCAGGAGCCAGCATGAGTGACGCCCCTACCCGCGAGGAGCTGCGTGATCTGAAGGCCAGCGCCGCCCGCAAGGCCCGCCGCCTGAAATCCATGACCCTCGGCGCGCAGCTCCAGTACTCGCCGCCCAAAGAGACCACTGCCCACCACGGCGAGACCGTAACCGTCCTGCGCGCCCCCCGCAGTGATGTGAAGTCCCCCACCGCCCGCATCCAGTTCGCAGGCGGCACAAAAATAAGCGTGCCGGTTCACCACCTGCGCCCGCTGCCGCCCGGCGCGCTGTACCGCCCCAGCCAACCCACACCCGAAGACCCGCCCTCCGTGCAGGACGCCCGCAGCCGCCCCGCCTGGGAACGACTGCTGAACGTGATCGACGAACTCGTGGAGGCGGAACAGACCGGCCAGCCCCGTGAACCCCTGGATGCCAACGTGCGCCACCGCCTCGCCCAGCTTGCGGGCATGGTCAGCCCCAGGGGCACGCCTGCCGACGAGAAGGGCGCGTTGGCCGCCCAGCTCCGCGTCTATGCCGAACTCGACGCCCAGCGGCGGCATGCTGTCCGGCCTGGCCGCGCCGGTTACCCCCTTCAGCCTGCGCAACGTCTGCCCAAACCCACGGACCGGCTGGACTCCCCAGAATGGCTGGATCAGGAACAGCGCCGGATGATCAACACCGTGGCCCGCTGCATCCACCTCCGGTACTTCATCAGTGACCGGGCCGAACGCCACGCCCTGCGCGTTCCGTCCCATGTCCGCGCCGCCCTGCGCGCCGCAGGCCGCTCCGAGGACCGTGCCGTCGAGCAGCCCAGCCCCAGCCAGCCCCGCGCTTCGGAGCTGCACCTGGTGGCCGCCGACAGCTACCGCTTCATGGTCGCGGACGCGCTGGAGGTCTGTCAGTATCTGGCCGTCGGCAAAACCCGCGAAGCTCAGGTCCTGCTCCAGCAGCAGCAGGCCGCCCGCGTCCGGTACGCCCTGACCACCCGGCAGATCGAAGCCCTGCGCCCCCTGTCCCACACCGGGCGTTTTTTCCACGGCGACATCCTCAGCGTTCGCGACGAACGGCCCGAGGATGCCGACGCTGGCAACCCGGACGCCTCGGGGATGTCCCAGTACTACACCCGCCTGACCATTGTGTATGCCCAGGACGGCTATTCCCTGACGGTGGCAAATGCCCCCGAATTGGAGGCGCAGACGGCCACCGTAGCAGGTGAGGACGCCTGGAAGGACCTGTGCCGCTGGATCACAGACACCAGCCAGCGCCGCGACGGCAAGAAACAGGGCCGCCGCCAGGATGATGATGGGGAGTTGGTCTACCGGGAAAACGAGGGGAGTCTGCGCCTGCGCGACAACATCAGCGAACAGTACCCGCGCCTGGTGGCCGCCCTGGAAGTGGTGCGGCGTTCGCTGGAAGCTCAGGGCAGCGATGTGCTGGGCAGCGAGATCCCGGAGAATCACCCTGCGCGCGGCTTTCATCCGGCTGTTGAGAACAACGAAAAAAAGGGGGGGACTTGACAAATCCCGTCAGAATTCGCCTAATTAAACCTATCCTGGCTCTCAGAGTGTCGAGATCGCCCCATCAGCCGCCCTCCGGGGCGTTTCTTCATGTCTGGGACGAACGTCATACCCCTGTGACAGCGGGCGGGCTAGGCTTCCCCTATCCCAAGAGCAAAGACCTGCCCGAGTGAAGGCAGGAATACCGCCCCACCGAGCGTGGGGCTTTTTCTATGGCTGGAATGCCTCGAAAGCAGCCCGCATCGTTGCCGAACTACCGCGAAGGATCGTGCGCGTCGAGCCAGAGGACACCACGACGGCGGCGCTCTGCACAGCGAAGTACAGGCTAGCGGCGATTGCGGAAGCCAGCACCCACCAATACCAATCGACGATCTCGTATTCCCCAATGGCGGGCCGGGGTTCTGAAGTTGCTAGAAAGGCAAACACAAAAAGGATCACCGCAAGCCATAGGAACAGCGGATTCCGGGTCTGCTGGAAGGCCACCAGATTGATGTTCCGCAGTGGAAGTGACAGACGAGAATCACTGGATTCCAGCAGCGCCACTTCATTGCCGATGGAAAGCCGATAACCCTTTGCCCCGTTGACTGTCAGATCGCTCAGCACGATTGCCATGCCGTCCATTCTTCCAGCTTCTCAACTCCGGTATGCCGAGGAGGTGACCCCGCCGATGTCGCAGCAACCCCATGGAGGGGACACCTTCCAGAGAACCCCATGAACGAGACACCGAAACGGATCCCTGGCAGGAAGCCCACCACCCGCGCCGCGCGCGCCAAGCTGCCCGCCTGCGGCGCGAAGACCCGTAGCGGCAAGCCCTGCAAGCGCCCCGCTGGTCACGGCACCCCGCACCCCGGTGAAGGCAAGTGTCGCTTGCACGGCGGGATTACCCAGAAACCCACCACCCGCTACCAGCTCGCCAACGCCAGCGCCTCCCTGCGCGAGGCCATCGATCAGCAACTCTCGGACCCGGATCCGCTGAACCTGCTGCCCGATCTGCTGCTCGCCCGCGCCCTGCTGCAAGACGGCATCGAGCGCCACAGCCAGGCCACCGCCGCCATCATCGCGTGGCACGTCAGTCACAGCAGCGGCTATCAGGAGGCCGTCACGCTCTGGCGCGAGCAACTGGCCCTATACCTGGACGCCGTGAACGCGGGTCACAGCGAACCTGAGATGGGACCACCCGCCCCACCTATCCCAGAAGACTTCGAGAACAAACCCCGACAGCTCCCAGACCTCGCCGCATTCATCACCCTGATTGACCGGGTGACTGGCATCGTCGAACGCATCCAGAAGCGTGAGGGTGAGCGCAGCATCAGCCTCGCCGACGTGGACCGGGTGCTGAACGAACTCGGCTTCAAAGCAGTCCTGGCCTTCAAGGAGGTGATTCCCGACGACGCAGACCTCCAGACGCTCAGCCCAGCGGAGCTGCGTGCTGAACTTGCACTCTCTTTTGAACGACACGCCCTCACTGTCCGCTACTGAGCCAGCAGCAGCAGCGGTATCGCCCCTGGCCCGTGGGATCCGTCAGGGTCTGGCCGAGACCGCCCCGGCCCCGCCGCCGAGCCTGGACGTCAACCCTTTCGCCAGCTACCGCGATGATCCGGTGGGCTTCGCCGAAGAGGTCCTGGGCCTGAAGGTCTGGTCCCGGATGCGCGAGATCCTGCTGGCCGTCCGGGACCGCAAGCGGGTGGCCGTCCGCAGCGGCCACAAGGTGTCCAAGTCCACCACCGCCGCCGTGATCGCCCTGTGGCGCTGCCTGTGCCGCGAGGGCAGCCGCACGGTGCTGAGTGCCCCCACCTCCCGCCAGGTCCGCATTATCATTTGGAAGGAACTGACCAACCTGCATGGCAACAGCCGCCTGCCCGGCCAGCTCTTCGTCGATCCCGGCACCGGCTACCGCTACCGCAAGAGCGAGGTCTTCGGCTTCAGTACCGACGAACCGGAAAAGATCGCCGGAATCTCGGGCGCGGACCTGCTGTTCATCCTGGACGAGGCGTCCGGGGTGGACGAACCGCTGTTCGCGGCCATCGAGGGCAACATGGCCGGGGGCGCGGGCCTGCTGATGATCAGCAACCCGACGCAGACCAGCGGCACCTTCTACGAGGCGTTCACCACCAAGCGCCATCTGTGGCACACCATCCATATCTCCTCGGCGGAAACGCCCAACGCGGTCAGCGGCGAGGTGCTGATTCCAGGCCTGGCCACCCGCGACTGGGTGATGGAGAAGAAACTCGACTGGGGCGAGGACAGTCCGCTGTATCAGGTGCGCGTGCTGGGCAACTTCCCCGGCCAGGCGGAGAACACCGTCATCGGACTGGGGCTGGTGGAAGCTGCCCGCGCCCGCCACGACGCCCAGGAGGCACCGCCCACTGGCATGTTCACCCTGGGTGTGGACGTGGCCCGCTACGGCGATGACAGCACGGTGCTGCAACCGCTGTTCGGCTCGCGTCCAGTGCCGCCCACCGTCCACCGCAAGCAGGACAACGTGGAGGTGGCTGGACATGTCATGGATCTGGTGGCCCGGCTGCGCGCTCTGCACGGTTACCCGGTTGCGGCGGGGCCGGTGCGGGTCAAGATCGATGACCTGGGTAACGGCGGCGGCGTGACGGACCACCTCAAGCACAGCGAGCGGGCCGCCGCGCTGGGCATCGTGACCCTGCCGGTCACCGTCAGCGAGCGGGCCACCGCCGAGGGCTACAGCAAGCTGCGCGATCAACTGTGGTTCGCCCTGCGCGATTGGCTCCGGGATGGCGGGGAACTGCCACCCGACAGCCATCTGGAGGGCGAGCTGGTGGCCCCACGCTTCAGCTTCGACACCCAGGGCCGCGCGAAGGTGGAGGGCAAGGACGAGATCAAGAAGCGCATGAACCGCTCGCCGGACAGGGCAGACGCATTAGCACTCGCTGTGTATCAGCCGCCCCAGGACACTGGTGTGGCGTCCGCCATCGCTGCGCTCGACGACTACGCGCCCATCGGGCTGGACTGAAAAGGAGGTGAAGCATGTTATTTGGACCCAACGGTGAACCCCTGGAAGAAAGCGGCGGCACGGAGACCAGCCTCTCGCAGGGCTGGCGCGAAGGGCTGCCCTGGCAGGGTGTGGGCAGCAGTGGCCGGGTCTACGGCGTGGACCGCGACACGGTGAGGCGGCAGACGCGTACCGCCTTTTTCACCAACCCGCTGTTCGGCGCGGCGGTGGAGATCGCCGTGGCGCTGCTGATCGGCGACGCCTTCACCTATGCCGAGCTGAATGCCGACAAGAACGCCCAGGCGGCGCTCTCGGACTTCTGGGACACCAACGATCTGGGTCACCTGATGAGCAGCCGTCTGGTCACGGAATACCTGCTGGACGGGGAGCTGTGCGGCGTGTTCCCGCTGGACGACATCGGCGATCAGCCTGCCCGGATCGCCCACCTGGACATGGACCGGGGTGTGCGGCTGCGTTCGGACGTGTCCTCGGGCGTGACGCAGGTCACGGCCCCCGGCGAGAACAACCGAACCCTGACCTGGGAACCAGGCCAGTTCATCTTCACGGCGCACAACGCCCTGTGGAATGACGCGCGCGGCTGGCCGGTGGCGATGCGGGCGCTGGCCCCCGCCGACGCCTACGTCACGCTGCTCCAGCACCGGCTGAACACGCATGACCTTCAGGGGCGCATCCTGGGCGTCCAGACCGTCTTCGTGGACCGCAAGGACCCCAGCAGCCGCGCCACCTACCAGGCCAAGGCGCAGGCGTACCGAACCATGCCCAGGCGCGGCGGCATCCTGACCCTCGCCAAGGTGCTGGCCGACGACGGCAAGACCGTGATCAGCGACGAGATCAACTTCATGACCCCCGCCGCCGGGGCCGCCAATGCGGAAGCCGACGCCCGCGCCTTCGTGCGCCTGACTGCCCTGGGAGTGCTGGGGATGCCTGAGCATTACCTGGGCGAGGGCGGCACCATAACGCGCACCACTGCCGAAAGCATGACCCTGCCCGCCATCCGTAGCGTCCTGCGGATTCACGCCGCCCTGCGGAGCCACCTGGACCGCCTGTACCGCGCCGAGTTGCGGCGACGCTACGGGCCGGACAAGATATACACCATCACCACCTTCGATGTGAAGGACGGCGGCAAGACACGGGTCAGCCGCAAGAAGAAGGTCAGGGCCGGGCAGATCGAGGTGCCGTGGGTCTTCCCGACGATCACCCAGGACAGCCTGGCGGACCTGATCACCCGCGCCGAGGCCGCCGCCCGCAACGGCTGGGCCAGCCCGCAGACCCTGAGTGGCTCTCTTTCCTTTGATCCGGCTGAGGAAAATGACCGGATGGCCGCCGTCGGTCTGGACTTTGGGCTGCCAAATCCGCAGGCCGCTGCACCCACCGCGCCCCCAGGAGGTGGCCCCCATGCCGGACAAACATCCCCAGCCCCCGCCGTCACCCCGTAGCCCTATGAGCAAGCAGCAACGCCTCGCCCAGCGCGAGGCGATTTTGTTGCAGCAGGCAAAAGGGGAAATCACGGTAGCTGCCGCAAAGGCTGCCCTCGCCAAGCTGGGCGACACGCCCGCCCTCCGCGAATGACCGGATCGCCGGAAGTTGAACAGGTCCGTCTCATCGTAGAGACAGTAGACGGGCGGCAGCACGTGTATGAATACCCGCGCTCCGTCGCTGAAAGCATGATTGACCGCTGGCGGGACGCGTCGAATGGAGACGGCACCGTTCCGGTTCGCGGCGGGGCGATCGCCTCCCGACACATCGTTCGCATGGTGCGCGGGGCGCTCAAATCCCCGCCTCCGCCCAACCCGTATGCGGGGCCGAAGCCGACGCTTAAAGACGTGATTGGCAAAACCTCCATTCTCGATAAGCACCCGTCCGGTCTGGACTGGCTGCGCTCCCTTTTCCGCCGCTAACGCAGCCGCGCCCCTGGAGGTTCTACATGGAACAGCTCAACCGTTCGCCCTGCACCACCGCCCTCACCGTTCACCTGCGCGAGAGCGTCAGTGGCCAGCTCGACACCAGCCAGCAGCTCAGCGAGACGCGGCGGCCTGAGCGCGCCAACGTCACCCTCAGCGAGGCCACGCAGGACGGGCAGAAGGTCACCCGCTTCAAGTGCGACATCGGCAAGGTGGACATCGTGAACCGCAACGGGCGCTACTACCCCCGCAGCGCGTATCAGGCTGCCATTGACGCGGCTCAGGAAGACCTGAGTGCCGGACGGCTGTGGGGCCTGCTCGAACATGCCGACGACTGGTATGACCCGATGAAGGGCCGACTGGAGAAGATCGCCGGTCTGTTCGACTCGCTAAGCATCGACGGCGACATGGTGATCGGCGAGGGCGTGGTGGTGGCCACCCCCACCGGCGACACCCTGCGCGGTCTGCTGGCATCCAAGGTGGCCGTTGGCATCAGTACCAGCGGCACCGGTTCGGTGAAGTGGCTCCCTGCGAAGGAAGTCGACGACACCTACCACGATCCCGAAGAGCTAATCGGCGTGATCCAGGACGACTTCCGCCTGCTGACGGTGGACTTCGTTTCAGATCCCGCCAATCCCAGCGGACAGGCCCGTAGCGCTGAGCAGCGCCAGCGGCAGCCGCCCGCGCCTACGCGCCCACAGGAGGGCAACATGCACCCCAAGATCAAAGCCCTGATGGAGAAGTACGGCTGCAAGACCCTCGAAGAGCTGAAGGCCAAGACTGAGGCTCAGGCGGAATACCTGACGACGCTGGAGGCCGTCGCGCAGGAAAGCGTCAACCGCCCGGCCCCTGCGCCTACCGCTGCCGACACTGGCACCGTCAGCTTGGGGGACTACCGCGTGCTGGAGCAGACCGTGGTGGAGCTGCGCGGACAGGTGTCCGGCCTGACCACCGACAACCACAATGCCCGCCGGGACGCGATTGCCATCACTGCCCTGGAGTCGGCCCGCCTGCCCAGCGCGGGGACGGTCAAGCACGGCGAAACCGAGATTGATCTGGACGCCTCGTTCCGTAACGATCTGATCAGTGCCGCCCGTGCTGCCGAAAGCGACGAAACCGCCAAGGCCGCAGTGGACCGCAAGATCGTCGAACGTAAGGCCGCCCTGGGCCAGCGCGAGAGCGCTCCCCGCCCCATCGGCCAGAACCGCGTGCCGCTGCCCAGTGGCGACAACAGCCGCACCCGCACCGAGGCCGAGCAGGCCCGCAACGGCGAGACCCGCCAGTTTGAAAGCACCCGCAGCCGCGCTGGCCTGATCTAAGCCGCGCTGCCGGTCTGCCTTCCCGCCACCTCAGCCCCAAGGAGGGCCATCCCATGAAGAACAAAAAGCACTGGGCCTACACGGGCGGCAGCATTTCTGTCGCCCTCACCGTTCCCGCTGGCACTAAGAGCGGCGATCTCGTGAAGCTCGGCACCGACGATCTCTATGGCCACGCTGAAACCGATCAGGCCACCGCTGACATGGTGTCCAAGGGCACCGCGCCGCAGGGCCTCGTCGAGAACCAGGCCACCGTGTTTCTCCCCGGCATCGTGGAAAGCATTGGCGTTCCCGCAACGGCCATCGCCGCTGTGGCCGCGTTCGGCAAGGTCTACCTGAAGGCCGACAAGTCGTATGGGGCTACGCCCGCTGACGGCCTGTTCGTCGGGTACAAGCTCAACGCCACCACGATCGCTCTGCGCGCCAACTAAGCAGCAGCCCCCACCCCAAGGCCCCCTCCCAGCGAGGCGGGCCTTTCCTTTTGCACCGCCCAGGAGGGCCGCATGTCGATTAAAGAAGTGAGATTCGAGCTGACCCGTCTCGCGGATCGGGGCGTCATCCCCGAAAACCGCGTCATCCCCCTGACCATCCAAACCGTGCTGGAATCCGCACAGCAGCACTTCCAGATGGGCTACTTCGGCCAGTTCCTCGACAAGGAGCTGGACAACGTGCGCGGCATGGACGCCAGCGCCAAGGAAGCGGCGCTGATTCGCATGGAGGGGATGATTCTCGACTTCGAGAAAACCCGCCGCGCCCACCGCGAGACCCACACCACCAGCGATTTCCCACTGGCCGTCGCGCAGGTCCGTCAGGCGGCCAGCCGTCCCGGCTTCACCTTCCCCGAGAGTGACCTGCCGAAGTTCGCTGCCCGCCGCACGGCCACCGACTTCAAGGCCCTGAAAGGCACGCGGCCCGGAGCCATCGGTCACCGCTTCCTGCCGGTGCGCCCGGAGGCGGCCAACATCGAGTACACCAAGTTCTTTACCAGCGAGGAGGGCTACACCGTGGCCGACTACGCGCTGGCGCTGACCTTCACCTTCGAGGCGTACATCAACGATGACCTGGGCGACTTCACGGCTGCCGCCGCCGACCTGGGCAATGTGGCCCGCCGCACCCGCGCCAGTGTGATTCTGGACGTGATCCTGCGCAAAGCGCCGCGTGTGCCGCTGGCCGACGGTGAACAGGGGCCGACGCCCGCCAATCTGGACCAGTTGGCCGCCTTCATGAGCGCGCAGGTGGACAGCGCCACGGGCCGCCGTGCCAGCCGCCGCCCCACCGATCTGTTCGTGCCCACCATCTGGGAGCGCAAGGCCGCCGCGAGCATGGCCAACGAGTACCTGGTGCCCGTCGGCGGCGGGTCCGGCGCGCTGGCCCTGGTGCCCAACCGCAACCCGGCCTACATGCTGGGCAACATTCATGTCGAGGACATGATCGCGGACCTGCTGGCCGAGTACCCGGACCGCTACGCTGCCAAGAACATCGGCGACGACGACTATCTAGTGGTGGACGGGCGCAACAACCCCTTCGAGCTGGCCGCCCTGCGCGGCTACGAGGGCGGCCCCAAGACCTTTACCCGCATGGTGAATGTGGACGAGACGGACCTGGAAGGCGACTTCGAGAACCGCAACTTCGCCCTGAAGGTGCATGACGTGGTGGGCGCGGACCTGCGCGATCAGTACGGCGTGGTCATCGCCCAGGGCGACTGAGCGCCCCCGCCGCCTGAGTACCCCATCCGCTCCAACTGGAGGAACGAACCGTGAAGAACCTGAAAACTGTGACACAGGTGTTCGCCGGGGGAAAGTGGTTGCCTGCGGGCAGCCCACTCCCCAGCGATCTGCCAAATTTCGACTACGAGAAGCACGCCGCCAAGGGCATGATCGAGGACACCGAGGGCGAGGAGATCATCAACCCCCGCCCGGAATCCGCCCCCGATCCTGTGACCACCCTGGACAATCACGCGACGGCAGCGCTCCAGACCGCCTTGGACGCCGCCCAGCAGTGGGAGGCGAAGGCCACTGCCGCGCAGACCCAGGCCACCCAACTGCGTGAGCAGGTGCAGGCCGCGCAGGGCAAGGCCGCCGATCCGGCAGACGTGACCGCGCTCAAGGAATACCGGGACGTGGTCGGCGTGCTGCTTCCACACGGTTTCCCAAGCCGGTCCACGCTCTTCGAGAACGGGTACTACACCGCCGATATGGTGCAGGGGGCCACCGATCAGGAGTTGATTGACCTGTCGGGAATTGCCCAGACTTCACTGGAGGCCATCCGGAAAGTCGTGCCGCCCGTCCCGCAGGAGTAAGCCGTGGACGCCGCCGCCCGCTTCCTGCTGGACCCTGAGCCACTGACCCCGGCCATGCTGGGCGTGGCGGATCAAGCCGCGTTGACGGCCCGGATTGCCGCGTACATGACCCTGCGCGGCATTCAGGCGAATGCCGAACCTTCCGAGGCGCAGCGCCAGGGCGTTCTGGCACTGATTTACGGGGCCAGGATCGTGGTGCTGGAGGGTGAGGTGGAGAAGTTCCGCGCCGAGGGTGAAATCACCATCGAGCGCGATCTTCAAAGCCGCATCATTCGGCTGGCTGCGGGCCGTGACATGGCGCTGGCGCTGTCGGTGACCACTGCCGAAGCGGCAGGGGGAGACTTCGCGCCGTTCTTCAGCGAGTGGGGCGTGCAGTGACCCGGTTGCCCGGCGTGCAGGCCACAGCCCACCGGCTGCTGACCGACAACGCCGATCTGCTGTACACCCTGACCGGCACCTGGAGCGACGACGCCACTTGCCGCTTCAGCGTGCGCGATCCGAACAAGGGCGGGCGCAGTTCCGAGACCCAGCTCCAGACGGACCCCATTCCAGCCAGCCTGCGCCTGTTGCGGGTGCATCCTGACGACGCACGTCCAACACCGGGCGCCTCCCTGATTTACCAGGGGGCGCTGCTGGTGCTGGGGCTGTGGGCCGATCCGTCCATCTGGACCGGGCAGCAGGTGGGCGTCTGCCGCCTGGTGGACGAACGGGCCTACCCGCTGGTGGCGCTGATCGGCGTGCAGGGCTTCCGCTTGCGGATCAAGGCACTGGACGCTGCGCCCATTCAGGCCACTGGACTGACCGGCACACCCAACAACAGCGGACTGGCCTCCACGCCGCCCGGAGTCACCTTGCAACCTGGCGACACCTTCACCACCGACGCGGGAGACCGCTATCAGGTGGTGCCGCCCGTACAACGGGACGCCCTGGGTGACACCGTGGGCGTGAGCTGGCAGGGTCAGGGAGCCGAGAGGCCGCCCCTGCCCACGCCAGACAACCCAGACCCCACGCCGGACACGCCGGACGGTGCGCCGCCGGGCCGTGACCCGTGGTGGGATGAAGGGTTGCCGTGAGCTTCGAGGTGCAGGGCAGCATCGACGCCATGCTCCGAGAAGTCCGCGCGCTTCAACCTGCCCGGCTGACCCTGGCCCTGAACCGCCAGTGGTCTGAGGACGCTGCCGAACGCCTGCGCGACAACGTGGGCGGTGGTCCCGGTACGCGCTACCTGCGGGCCAGGTCTGGAAGCACGCGGTCCAGAGTGCGGGCGACCTTCAACGCTTCGGGTGGTTCGCTGTCCGTCAGCGGTCCAGGAACCGAGATCCAGGAGGAAGGCGGCACCATCCTTCCCAGAAACGGCAAGTATCTGACCTTCCGGCTGTACGCGGCAGGAGACGGCGCTGTTGCGACTGGTCCCTGGATTCGGACCCGCAAGGTCCGCATCCGTGCCCGCCACATGGTCAGGGACGCGGCCCAGGACGCTTTGCGCGAGCTGGGTGATCACCTCAACTCCACGCTGGGAGGTAACCCGAATTGACCAACCCGCCCGAGCCGTGGCCCGACAACGCCGCCCACCTGCTGCGCCTGCTGGTTCAGCGGGTGATCGTGCTGGGGAAGCTCCCCCGGCTGATTCCGCGCGCCCTGCACGCCCACGAGATCATTCCGGGACGTTCGGAGTTCTGCGTCACCGACAGCACCGAACTTGATTCCGGCTCCGGCTGGGATGGGGACTTCCTGGTGTTGCCGCGTGAGTATGGCGGCTATATCGCCGTGCATTACGCACAGGACACCGATCAGCGCGAGACCTTCCCGGATGAAGCGCGTCTGGCCTCTGCGCTCGCCACCTTTACCGAGGATGCCCGCGTGCGGGCCGTGCCGGGCCTGCGCCAGTTCGGGCTGGTTCCGGCGCGGTGGTTCCTGAACGACACCCCAGTGAGCATGCAGCACCCACCAGTGCTGACGCTGGAAGTGGAGTGGACCCTGGGCGTGAACCTGCTGATCCCGAGAGCCTTTCTCAACCCCGACGCCACAGGAGGCGTGAACCCATGAAAAAAACCGATCAGGTGGCCGCCATCGAGCAGGCCAACGGGGAGAAGCTGTCCCCGGACGACTACACCGCCCGGCAGCTCGACGAGCTGCGCGCCATCGCCGAGCAGGGCGGCGCGACTCTGGAGGTCTTCCAGACCCAGCGCCACGCCTTCGATGCACTCCGAGAGCAGGCCGAGGAATCCATGACCCGCGTGGAATACACCGGACAGACCGCAGGCAGCATCCGTCTGGAGAGCGGCACGGTGCTGGTCACTCACATCGAACCCAGTGACGTGCTGGAACCGGAGGGTGACGAGCAGCGTGCGGCCCTCCTCGCCACCGGTTACTTCACTCCCACCCGCAAGCGGGCCACCACGGACACCACCACCGACGCGCCGATTGAATCTGCCGTCCCTGATCCCCAGGAGAGCGCATGACCTTTATCGCCAACACTGGCGTCCGCAACGATGGGCGCAAGGGCCACTTCGGCATCGCCGCCCAGGCCGAACCCGGCGTGTATACGCCGCCCACCAACTTCCTGCGCGAGACCGGCGGCACCGGCTACATGCCCGACGATCTGGAGCGCGTCAGCCAGGCGTTCCGGGGCACCTCGTTCGAAAGCCCGGCAGAGTACGCCGGAACCGACTACATGTCCCGCAGCGTGCCCACCGAGGCCACCGTGAACGACGTGGCCCTGATGCTGCGCCTGATGTACGGCGAGCCGGACGGCACGGGTGTCATCACGCCCCAGGACGCCACGCAGTGGGACCCCAACTTTCCTCTCCCTGCGTTTTCCGGGCAGTGGCGGGTGCCGGGGGCCGGGCACGTCCAGATCCGTGACGGCCAGCTCCACGAGCTGACCCTGACCGTGCCCGAGTCGCGCACCGAGTTCGTGAGCGCGAGCATGGCCTTCCACGCGGCCTGGGCGCTGCACCACCCGGAGGGCGCGCCAATCTCGCCCTTC
>NZ_JNIW01000044.1 GCF_000701425.1 Deinococcus frigens DSM 12807
GCGTCCCCGGTAGCATTTTCGGTTGTCACAAACAGAAAGTGTCGCCTACCGGGGACGCTTTCTCATAATTTCTGTCAGGCCGTCAGGGCTGCCCTCTCAATGGATATCATCCACCATCAAAAGCGATTTAGATTCTCAAGGTGAGATACGAGATGAATGAATTGGAGAGCTTCGAGTATTTGTAAAATCTAAGATCAGACTGGATTCCGTGTTGATTGAAAGGCAGCCGCAAATATATAAACATCTTAAAAACAGCAGTATTCTTTAACACCTCACCATATGTTCGCAGGCAGCAGAGAACCCCAAAATTCCTCGGCGGCGTTGACTTTTCCTTCATTTTCGCCCTACCATGCGGCCACGCGGTTAATCGTCTCCGGTGAGGGTCTGAACCGCTGCCCAGCGGCCCCCAGGCTGCCAGGGCGGTGGCGATTTCCCATGTCTTCGACCCAGGACGCACGCACAACCGGAGGACGCCTTGACCGACCACGCGCTGGTAGACGACGCCCTGACCGCCCCCGAGGGCTTTCCTTTTGATCCACGTTTCGCGCCCACCTATCCGCCCCTGAGCGCGCACGAGGCGGCGGTGGAGGCCAACCGCTGCCTGTACTGCTACGACGCGCCGTGTATTCAGGCGTGCCCCACCCACATCGACATCCCCACCTTTATCCGCAAGATCGCCACCGACAACCTGCGCGGCAGCGCGCGGACCATTCTGGAGGCCAACTTTCTGGGCGGCACCTGCGCCCGCGTCTGCCCAGTCGAGGAACTGTGCGAGGGCGCGTGCGTGCTGAACGCGGAGGAAAAGCCGATTGCGATCGGGCGGCTGCAACGCCACGCGGTGGACCATGTGCAGGGGCGCGGCGTGCAGCTCTTTCAGCCGGGTTCACCGACGGGCCGCCGAGTCGCCGTCGTCGGCAGCGGCCCCGCTGGCCTGAGTGTCAGTGCCGAACTCGCCAAGCTGGGCCACGCGGTCACGCTGCTGGAAAAGCGCGAGCTGGGCGGCGGCCTCAGCACCTACGGCATCATCGTCCTGCGCGAGCCGGTGGAGGTGTCCTTGCAGGAGGTGGAGGCGGTGCGGGCGCTGGGCGTGACGGTGGAAACCGGGCGTGAACTGACTGGAAAAGCCGAACTGGAGGCTCTGCTGAGCGAATACGACGCCGTGTTCCTGGGGCTGGGGTTGGGAGCAGTTCCGGCGATGGGCATTCCCGGCGAGGACCACCTGATCGACGGCCTTCAATACATCAAGGACAGCAAGATTGCTCCCGATACCCTGCCTGACGCGCAGAACGTCGTGGTGATCGGCGCGGGCAACACCGCCATCGACGCCGCCACCATTGCCCGGCGGCGCGGCGCGGACGTGACCCTGCTCTACCGCCGCACCGAGGCCGAGATGACCGCCTACCGCCACGAATATGAATTCGCGCTCTCGGAGGGCATCCAGTACCGCTTTCTGACCCAGCCGGTGCGGGTGATCTCGGCTGGGAACGGGGTGACCGGCGTGGAGTGCGTGAAGATGGTGCTGGACGTGCCGGACCTGGGCGGACGGCCCCAGCCCAGTCCGCTGCCCGGCAGTGAATTCGTGGTTCCCTGCGACGCCGTGATCAGGGCGATTGGACAGGAAAAACCTGCGCTGGCGACTGAACTGGGGCTGGAAGTTTCCAGCGGTTACATCGTCGTCAACCACGATATGCAGACCAGTCTTCCGCGCGTGTATGCCGGGGGCGACTGCGTGCGCCTGCGCGGCACCGCCAGCACCGTGATGGCCGTACAGGACGGCAAGTACGCCGCCGTCGCCATCCATCAGCAGCTCTCTCAGCAGTCCGAATCTCAGCCTCAGGAGGCCGCACATGGCTGACCTCTCCGTCAATTTCGCCGGAATCCGCGCGCCCAATCCGTTCTGGCTGGCCTCCGCGCCGCCCACCAACAGTGGGGCGCAGATTCACCGCGCCTTCGAACACGGCTGGGGCGGAGCCGTCTGGAAGACCATCGGCGCGCCGGTGCTGAACATCAGCAACCGTTACGGCGGCCTGTCTATTGCCGGGCAGCGGCTGCTGGCGATCAACAACGTGGAGCTGATCAGCGACCGCCCGCTGGACGTCAACCTGCGCGAGATCGCCGAGATCAAGCGGCTGTGGCCGGACCGCGCCGTGATCGTGTCCGCGATGGTGGACGCCTCCCCCGACGCCTGGCGCGAGATCGTCATGATGATCGAGGACACCGGCGCGGACGGCATAGAACTCAATTACGGCTGTCCCCAGGGCATGAGTGAACGCGGGATGGGCGCGGCGGTGGGCCAGGTGCCGGAGATGTGCGAGCTGAACACGCACTGGGTCACCTCGATTACCAAACTCCCGGTGATCGTGAAGCTGACGCCCAACGTCACGCACATCACCGAACCCGCACACGCCGCGATTGCGGGCGGAGCGCACGCCCTGAGCCTGATCAACACCATCAATTCGGTGATGAGCGTCGATCTGGACACCCTTCAGATCACGCCCAACATCGGCGGGCGCGGCACCCACGGCGGTTACGCGGGACCTGCCGTCAAACCGATTGCCCTGAACATGCTGACCGAGCTGCTGACCGACGAGCGCGTGCTGAAAAGTGGCGTGCCGATCTGCGGCATGGGCGGCATCGTGACCTGGAAGGACGCTGCCGAGTTCCTGCTGCTGGGCGCGGGGGCCGTGCAGGTCTGCACCGCCGCCATGCACTACGGTTACCGGATCGTGGAGGACATGATCGACGGCTTGGGCAACTGGATGGACGACAAGGGTTTTGCCACGATTCCAGATCTGACGGGCCGGGCGCTGCCGCAATTCAGCTCGTTCGGGCAACTCGATCTGGGGTATCAGGCCGTGGCGCGGATCGACCCCGACAAGTGCATCCAGTGCAACCTGTGTTACGTGGCCTGCAACGACACCGCGCACCAGTGCATCGATCTGGTGGCCGGAAACGGCGTGCGGGTGGACCCCGGCTACGATTCCCGCGTCAACGGCAGGGCGGTGGCCGACACCCGCCCGACGCCGGTGGTCCGCGAACCCGATTGTGTGGGCTGCGCGCTGTGTGCCAACGTCTGTCCGGTGGACGGCTGCATCACGATGGTCAGCGTGCCCAGCACCCAGGAAAACATCAGTTGGGACCGTCTGACCGCCCAGCGCCCCGAGATTGCCAGCAGTTGGGACGCCATGATGGCCTACCGCAAGGAGCAGGGCATCGAGATTCACTAGAATGGGGGACATTCAACACTGAAGGGGTGAGACGATGACCGCCGCAAAAATCCTGATTGACAATGAAGGGCGCGTGCAAACCGACGCCGAGACCCTGGAGAAGCTCAAGAATCAGCAGTTTGAACTTCAGGCAAACGGTCATATCGTTCCCAGTTCGTCCCGGCCCCGGCGTCTGCATGAGATCGAGGACGTGGCGGAGCGGATGGCCGCTTACGAGGAGTTGGTGGGAAAGATCGCCCATCATAGCGGGGCCAGACTCCCCGATGACTGGGCCACCATTCGGGACAGCATTTACGACTGATGCGCTGCTTGATAGACACCAATATTGCCCTGCGGCTGGTGGATATCAGTTCTCCTCAACATCTCATGGTGAAATCGGCACTCAGCCGCCTCGTCCTTCAGGGCGATCAGATTATCCTCGTGCCACACATCTTTTATGAATTGTGGGCCGTCATGACCAGACCAACTGATGTCAACGGCCTGGGCTGGCCCCCCGAGCTGGCACACAGCGTTATCAATGGACTGAACTCGCAATTTCTTTTTCTGGCTGATACGCCCGCCGTGTTTGATCACTGGTTGAACCTGGTATCTCTTCACCGGGTTTCTGGCAAGAAAGCGCACGACGCGAGACTGGCTGCGGTGATGCAGGCGCATGGTTTAGACAGCCTACTCACCTTCAACGAGACAGATTTCAAGCGCTTCGGCATCTCTGTCATCACCCCCACCGATCTCTCGTCAGGAGGCCCCACCCTATGACCCTGCTCATCAAGAACGGCGAGATCGTGACAGCAGACCGGCAGTACAAAGCAGACATCCTGGTTGAGGGCGAAACCATTTCGCTGATCGGCGAGCATCTGATTGCGCCGGACGACGCGGAAGTCATCGACGCGGCGGGCAAATACATCTTCCCCGGCTTTATCGATCCGCATGTGCATGTGCATCTGCCGTTCATGGGCACGTTTGCCAGGGACACGCATACCACCGCCTCTCAGGCCGCCCTGATCGGCGGCACCACCACCTTTATCGAGATGCTGGCCCCCGCCGGGAGCGACGAGCTGCGGGACGGCTGGAACACCTGGTCTGGCATGGCCGAGGGCCACAGCGCCTGCGACTACACCTTCCACATCGGCGTGACGCGCTGGGACGCGGGAACCGAGGCGACGTTGCGCGAGTTGGTGGCGGACGGCATGACCTCCTTCAAGGTGTTTCTGGCCTACAAGGGCGCGTTTGGGATCGAGGACGCGGCCCTCTTTAATACGCTGACGCTGGCGAAAGAACTGGGCGTGGTGGTCACGGCCCACTGCGAAAACGCCGAACTGGTGTCGCAACTCCAGGCCAAACTGCTGGCGGAGGGCAAGACGGGTTCCGAGTGGCACGAGCCGAGCCGTCCTGAACAGGTGGAGGCCGACGGCACCGCGCATTTCGCCACCTTTCTGGAGATGACGGGGGCAGAGGGCTACGTGGTCCACCTGTCCAATGCCAAGTCCCTGAAAGCCGCGCTGGACGCCCGCAAACGCGGCGTGAACATTCATATTGAGTCCGTGATTCCCCATTTCCTGCTGGACCGGACCTTTGCCGAGCGGCCCGGCGTGGAGGGCGCAAAATACGTGATGAGTCCGCCGCTGCGCCACAAGGCCAATCAGGCCGTGTTGTGGCAGGCGTTGCAAGACGGCGAGATCGACACCGTCGCCACCGATCACTGCCCCTTCGATGTGGAGCAAAAACAGATGGGCGACGACAATTTCACGTTGATTCCCAACGGCATTCCGGCCATCGAGGACCGCGTGAACCTGCTCTACACCTCCGGCGTCAGCCGTGGAGGCCTGAGCCTGAGCCGCTTCGTGGACGCGGCCAGCACGCGCGCGGCGCAGATTTTTGGGCTGTATCCGCAAAAAGGCGCGATTGAGGTGGGGTCCGACGCCGATCTGGTGATTTACGATCCGCAGTACCGGGGCAAGATCAGCGCCGAGACGTCGCACGTCAACAACGATTACAGCGGCTTCGAGGGCTTCGAGATTGACGGTCGGCCCAGCGTGGTCACCGTGCGCGGTCAGGTGGCCGTACGCGATGGTCAGTTCGTGGGCGAGGTAGGGCGCGGTCAGTTGCTGCGGCGTCAGCCGCAGCAGAATCCGACTTCCGCGCAGGCGCAGACTTGACTGCCACCTCGCCCGCTCCTGCGGTGCGCGGCACGGCCCAGCCTGCCGTCCACCTGAAAGACCTGAACATGGTCTTCCGGGGCGCGCAGGGTGACACCGTGGCCTTGCAGGACGCCAACCTGGACATCGCGCAGGGCGAATTCGTCAGCCTGATCGGCCCCAGCGGCTGCGGCAAGACCACGCTGCTGCGGCTGATGGCGGACCTGATCACGCCGACGGGCGGCGAACTGCTGGTGGGCGGCAAATCGCCCGCCCTGGCGCGGCAGGAACGGGCTTACGGCTATGTGTTCCAATCGCCCGCGCTGCTGGAATGGCGCACGGTCCTTAATAATGTTCTGCTGCCGCTGGACGTGATGAACACCCCGAAGGCCACCCGGCAGGCCCGCGCCCACGAGATGCTGAAACTCGTCGGACTGGAGGGCTTCGCGGGCCGTTACCCCTGGCAACTGTCCGGCGGAATGCAGCAGCGCGTCAGCATTGCCCGCGCCCTGGCCTTTGATCCGGCGCTGCTGCTGATGGACGAGCCTTTCGGCGCGCTGGACGAGATCACGCGCGAACACCTGAACGGCGAGCTGCTGCGGCTGTGGCAGGAAACCGGGAAGACGGTGGTCTTTGTGACCCACGGCATTTCCGAGGCCGTGTTTCTGAGCACACGGGTGGTAGTCATGACCTCGCGGCCCGGCAAGATCGAGGGCGTGGTGGACATCGACTTGCCCTACCCGCGCAATGTGGAAACCCGCGAGAGTCCGCGCTTTTTTGAGCTGGCAACGCGGGTACGCGAGCTGCTGCGCCGGGGCCACGGGTTTGACGCGGATGATTAGGGCGCGGCGCTCCCCAATCGCCGGAAGCGTCGGCCCCATGATCATCGTGGCCGCCCTCGCGCTGGCGCTGTACTGGCCGCTGATGCTGTGGGTCAACGCGGGCGCGGCGCAGCGCAGCCTGGACAACGGTGCGGAGCTGGGCTGCACCACGGCTATCGCCTGCGCCACCCAGCTTAGAAACCCGGTGCTGCCCGCTCCAGCGCAACTGGGCAACAGCCTGCGGGCGATGAGTGTGCCGCCGCTGGCCCCCACGAGCGTGCCGTACAACACGCTGATCACGGCGGGAGAAACCGTGGTGGGGCTGCTGATCGCCTCCGTGCTGGGCATTGGGCTGGCCGTCGCCCTCGTTGGCAGCCGGGCCTTCGAGCGGGTCACGCTGCCGTGGCTGATTGCCTCGCAGACCGTTCCAGTGATCGCCCTCGCGCCCATGCTGGCGGTGGTGCTGGGGCAGTACGGCGTGCAGGGCTGGCTGCCCAAGGCGCTGATCGCCGCCTACATCGCCTTTTTTCCGGTGGCGGTGGGCGTGGCGGCAGGCTTACGCAGCCCCGATCCGATGCAGGAGGATTTGCTGACCACCTACCGCGCCTCCGGCTGGCAGACCTTCTGGAAGTTGCGGCTGCCCGCCAGCCTGCCGTTTCTGTTCACCTCGCTGAAGGTGGCCGCCACCGCCGCGCTGATCGGCTCGATTGTGGCGGAGATCAGCACCATCAGTTTCTCGGGCCTGGGCAAGATGCTGGCCGAGAACTCGCGGGCCAGCGACACGCTGGCGCTGTGGGTGATCATGCTGTACGGCGCGGGCCTGGGCATCGCGCTGGTGGCCGTCCTGGGCCTCCTAGAAAGGCTGGTGACCCCGTGGCGAGCCGGACAGTCGCGCTAGGCCGGGGGCGGGCGGGTGGGCTGCCGGGTCTGGGGTGGCTGGCCCTCGCGCTGGGCCTGGGCCTGCTGCTGGCCGCCGTCTGGAATGTCTGGAATTTCCCGCTGGACGGCGTGCCGCCCGGACGCAAGGGCCTGAGCCTCACGCTGATCGTGCTGGGCCTGGCGAGCGGAATCTATGGCCTGGCGATCCTGGCCCGCCGGATGACGGGCGTTGTCCCCGCCCTTCTCGCCGCGCTGCTGACCCTGGTGGCGGTGGAGGGCCTGCTGCGGGCCTACGGCGTCCCTCCCGGCCTGATTCCCACGCCCACGCGCGTCGCTACAGCCCTCTACAACTCGCGCACCGTACTGCTGGGGGATGCCCGCGTGACCTTCGTGCAGGAGGCGCTGCTGGGCTATCTGGCCGGGGTGGGGATGGGCATTCTGGTGGCGCTGGCCGCCGTGCGTTTCCCGTTTCTGGAACGCGGGGCGCTGCCCTACGCGGGCCTCTTTGCCAGCATTCCCATCGTGGCGCTGGCCCCGGTGATCGTCAAGGCGTTCGGCCTGGAGTGGCCCAGTAAGGCGATCATCGTCGCCATCACGGTCTTCTTTCCGGTGGTGGTCAATGTGGTGCGCGGGCTGCAAAGCGCGAGTCCATTGCTGCTGGATCTGATGCAGACCTATGCGGTCACGCCCGCCGCCTCGTTCCGCCTCGTGCGGGTGCCGAGTGCGCTGCCATTTCTGTTCAACGCGCTCAAGATCGGCTCCACACTGGCCCTCATCGGCGCGATTGTCGGGGAATTCTTCGGGACCACCGGGCAGGGGCTGGGCTTCCGCATTCAGATCGAGGCCGGAAGATTCAATCTGGACATCGTGTGGGCAGCCATCGTGATCGCCTCGGTGCTGGGGATCGCGTTCTATGGGGTGATCTCCTGGCTGGAAATGCGCTTCACGAGCTGGCACGCCAGCCGACGACAACCCGGGTGAGGGGATCAAGAGACCAGACCTCTCCACTCCTTTCCACACACCGTTACCAACCACTGCGCCGCCGTGCGCCCGGAGGAACACATGAATAAAGCCGTCCTGTCCGCCCTGACCGCCGCCCTTGCCGCCTCGGCCCTGAGTTCGGCGGGCGCGGCCAATGTTCCGGTGAAGTTGCAGCTCAAGTGGTTTCCGCAGGCGCAGTTCGCGGGCTTTTTCGTGGCGCAGGCCAAGGGCTTTTACAAGGCCGAGGGGCTGGACGTCACCCTGCTGCCCATCGGGGACCAGTCGCCCATTCAGACGGTGGCGACGGGCGCGGCGGACTTCGGCACCACCTGGATCACGGACCTGCTGACCGCGCGCCAGCAGGGCCTGCCGGTCGTGCATATCGCGCAACTGTTCCAGAAGAGCGGCTATACCCTGGTGGCCCTGAAATCCAGCAACCTGACCGATCCCAAGCAGTTCACCGGCAAGCGCATCGGCGTGTGGCCCAGCGGCAACGAGTACCCGGCGGTGGCGCTGCTCAAGAAATACGGCATGACCACCAGCCTGGACAGCACGGTGGCCAATCCCAGCGTGCAGGCCGTGACCTATCCCTTTGACCCCAGCCTGGTGTTTCCCGATAAGGTCGATCTGGTATCGGCCATGACCTACAACGAGGTGGACCAGATCGTGGGCCTGGGCTATTCGCTGGACAAACTCCAGGTCTTCAACGTCAGCGATTTTGGCATCAACCTCCTGGAAGACCTGATGTTCACCACGCAGAAGACGCTGGACAATAAGAACTTCAAGAACAGCGGCATGAGCGGGCAGGAGGTGGCCGCCAAACTTGTTCGCGCCACCATCAAGGGCTGGAACTACGCGGTGGCGAACCAGAAGGAAGCCGTGCAGACCGTGCTGGTCAACTGCGGCAACACCTGCAAGGGGTCCGGCACCCGCGCCAGCGCCGCCGGACACCAGACCTGGCAGATGACCGAGGTCGCCAAGCTGTACCGGGCTGGGCAGACCCTGAAAGGCAACGCCGGGCTGCTGGACAGGGCCACCTACGCCGCCAACGTCAAGCAATTGATGGACCTGGGCATCCTGAAATCCGCCCCCAGCGCCGGGGCAGTCAATTACAAGGTGTGGGAGATGGCGACGGGCAAGACGGCGAAGTAAGCGCGGGAGGCCGATGGCCGGATGTCTCCGCGTCACCTGCCTGTCTGACCACACGCTGCTGGGCGGCGTAAGGTAGGCGGCATGCCCACCATCCCTGGATATCAGCCCCTAGTTCTCCTTCAGATTGGCGGGGCCGCGTGAGCGCCTGGCCGGTCCAGGAGGGCGTGTTCGAGCTGGGCGACTGGCCTGCCGAGCGCGGCGGCGTGATCCGGGACGCCCGGCTGGCGTGGCAGACCCACGGCACGCTGAATGCGGCGCGCGACAACGTGATCGTGTATCCGTGCAGCTACACGGCCACGCATGACGGCCAGAACTGGCTGATCGGCCCGGACGGCATTCTGGACCCGGCGCGGTGGTTCATCGTCATTCCCGACATGTTCTCGAACGGGCTGTCGTCGGGCGCGGCCAGCACGCCGGATTACCCGGCAGTGGTCACCGTGCACGACAACGTGCTGGCGCAGGAGCGGCTGCTGCGCGAGGTCTTCGGGGTCACGCATCTGGCCGCCGCCTACGGTTTCTCGATGGGGGCCATGCAGGCGTACCACTGGGCGGCGCTGTTCCCTTCGCGGGTGGAGCGCGCCTTTATCGTGTGCGGCAGCGCCCGCACCGCTCCGCACAACAAAGTATTTCTGTCGGGCCTGCTGCGAACGCTGGAGGCCGCGCCGGAGTACCTGGGGGGCGGCCAGTTCAGCGCCGTGCCGCACGCCTCGCTGCGGGCCTTCGGCCACATCTACGCGGGCTGGGGCCTGAGCCAGGACTTCTACCGCCAGGAGCTGTTCCGCACCGACCTGGGCGCGCCCGATCTGGAGACCTACCTGCGAACCGACTGGGAGGCGGGCTTCGCCGCGCGTGACGCCGCCAACCTGTACGCCCAGGCGCTGACGTGGTTTCACGGGGACATCAGTGCCAATGACCTGTACGGCGGTGACCTCGCTGCGGCGCTGGGCGCGGTTGAGGCGCGGGTGCTGTTGCTGCCCAGCGAGACGGATCTGTATTTCCGGGTGGCCGACAACGCCGCCGAGTTAGAGCACCTGAAACGCGCCGAGCTGCGGCCCATTGGGTCGGTGTGGGGCCACCGGGCGGGCAGCCCCGCCGGACTCCCGGAGGAACTGGCCTTTTTAAAGGCGGCGGTGCGCGGCTGGCTGGCCGGATAGGGGTTCGGCCCCAGCTTTTTCGCTAAGGTGGGCCATGACCCTCAATCCACGGCGAACCCTGGACGAACTCAAGGCCCTGCGCGAGCTGACTGGCGACGAGAATGGCGCACAACGGGTGGCCTTCACCGACCTGTGGGTGACGGCCCGTAAATTCCTGATCGACAGGCTCGCGGAATTACCCGTGGAGGTTCACACCGACGCGGCGGGCAACCTGTGGGCCACCCTCGAAGGCGAATCCGATCAGGAACTGCTGATCGGCGGCCACATCGACAGCGTGCCGAACGGCGGCTGGCTGGACGGCTGCCTGAATACGCTGGCGGGCCTGGAAGTGCTGCGCCGCCTCGCGGACCAGGGTAAGCCCACCGTCACCGTCCGATTGGTGGACTGGGCCGATGAGGAGGGCGCGCGCTTTGGCCGCAGTCTGTTCGGCTCCAGCGCGGCGGGCGGCAACATCGATATTGGTGAGATGCGGAAGCTGAAAGACCGCGATGGTGTGGGGCTGGAAGAGGCGCTGGAACGGGTGGGCATCACGCTGGCCGACGCTCCAAATGCCAGAGCCGAACTAAAAAATGCCGCCGCCTACCTGGAGTTACACATCGAGCAGGGGCCGGTGCTGGAGGGCATGGGGCTGCCGCTGGGCGCGGTTCTGGGCACCTTCGGCGTGGAGCGGCACACCATCACCTTCCACGGTCAGGCCGCGCATTCGGGCAGCACGCCCATGAACGTGCGGCGCGACGCCTTGCGGGCCGCCGGGCAGTTCTCGCAGGAGATCTATGCCATTGCCGAGCAGCACAGCGGCGTCTGCACGGTCGGCAGTTGCAAGACGCTGCCGGGCATCGTGACCAGCGTGGTGGAGACGTGTGAAATCACGCTGGACCAGCGCAATTTGCAGGCCGACAGACTCGCCGCCATGTGGCAGGACGCGCAGGACGCCGCGCGCAAGTTTGCGGAGGAAGGCGGCTGCACCGTCACGTTCGGCGACCTGTGGAACATCGAGCCGATCCTCTTTCACCCGGAGTTGATCGAAGCGGCGGACGCCTCGATCCTCGAAATCGTCCCCACGAGTCACCGTCTGCCCAGCGGCCCGCTGCACGACGCGGCGGAGGTGGCCCGCGCCGGAGTTCCCACGGTGATGCTGTTTGTCCAGAGCCTGCGCGGCATCAGCCACAACAAGATCGAGGACACCGAGGAAGAACACATCTTGCAGAGCGTGGAGGTGCTGGACCGACTGACGGACCGGGCGATGGAGTGGATCGCACCGCGCAGCTAGACTTCACCCCGGCATTCGCCTGTTCAGCGCCGCCGCCAGCGCCCGCCATTGCGCCGGGCGAAAGCCGTGCGTGAGTAGTGCGGGCAGGCCCAGTTCCGCCGCCACGTCTGGATTCCACAGTGCCAGATGCACGGTGCGGCGGCCCTTCAAAGTCCGGGCCAGCTCCCGCACAGCCCCGCCCACGTCCCAGCGTTCGGTGGTGGCGAGCAGGACAGGAGCGTCAGGACATGCGGCCAGCAGGGCATGGACGGCGGACAGATCATGCCCATCGTGCAGCGCCAGTTGCAACCCAGGGAAGACCGGGCGCAACGCTTCGGCCAGCGCCTCGCCGCCCAGACTGTCACCGTAGGGGCCTCCCGTGGGAGGCTGACGGTGGGCGATCAACAGGACAGGTTCACCGCGCTGGATGCTGGGAACGGTGCCGAGCGTTTCCAGACTGCGCCCCGCAATTCCATCCGCCCACGCCTCGTCGATCTGACGTTGGGCCGTTGCATAGGATCGGGGCGTGCCCGGAAAGCGCGTCGCGGCCCTTTCGAGTCGCCCGGACGCCTCCTTCACCCGCGCTGACAGGAGGTCGCCAGACTGCAAGGCCCGTTCAATGGCTTCCAGGTGCCGCACGTGAATATCCAGGCCACCATGCCCGCAGATCAGCACGGCGTCTGCGCCCGCATTCAGGGCCAGCGCCGCGCCGCGCCCGTCCGGGTAACGGTCCGCCACCGCCCGCATGTCCATCGCGTCGGTGACGATTACGCCGCCGTAGCCCCACTCCCGGCGCAACAGGTCACGCAGCAGGGCGGGGGAGAGGGTGGCGGGGAATTCCTCGTCAATCTGCGGGTACAGGATGTGCGCGGTCATGACGCTGCCCAGATTCGCCCTGACGGCGGCGCGGAAGGGCAGCCACTCCACTGCCTCCAACTGGGCGCGCGATTTGTCCACCACCGGCAGCGCCAGATGGCTGTCGGTGCGGGTGTCGCCGTGGCCTGGAAAGTGCTTGACCGCACTCAACACGCCCATGTCCTCGCTGCCCTGCGCCCAGGCGACGCCCAGTGCGGCCACCAGCGCCGGGTCCGCGCCAAATGAACGCTCGCCGATCACCGGATTCAGCGGGTCCACATTCACGTCCAGGCTGGGTGCGTAATTCCAGTTGATGCCCAGTTCGATCAGTCCGCGCGCAGCCACCCGCCCGGCCTCGCGCGCGTCCTCCACGTCACCCAGCCTCCCCAGCGCCTGCGGGGTAGGGGGATGAGGCACGTCCAGGCGGCGCAGCACCGCCCCGCCCTCCTGATCGGTGGCGATCAGGGCGTCGTGGCCCAGCGCGGCGCGAATGTCAGTGACCAGGCGGGCCGTGCGCTCCAGCGTGGTGATGTTGCGCGTGAACAGGCACACGCCGCCGAAGCTGTGCCGGGCCAGAAAATGCCCCTGCTCCGGCGTCAGGTCCGGTCCCGGCAGGTCCACGATCAGGGTACGGGCCGGGTTCACCGGGATTCGCCCCCGCAAGCGCTGAGGGTTGACGGTTCAGAGTGGATGGAGAACAGCGTGTCAACCCTGGACTCTCTGGCCCCCTGCCCCCTGGACCACCTCACTTGACCGCCCCCTCCATCCCGCGCATGAACAGCCGCTGGGCGGCCAGAAAGACCAGCAGCACCGGAATCATCATGATGATCGAACCGGCGGCGATGTTGAAGGGATCGTAGTTGAACTGGCCCTTGAGCTTCAGCACCGCCACGCTCAGCGGCACGGCGTCGGGCGCACCCGACAGCGCCAGCATGGGCCAGAAGTAGGCGTTCCAGGTGCCCACCAGCGTGAAAATACCCAGCGCCGCCAGCGACGGCACGCTGAGGGGCAGCATAATACGGGTCAGGATGGTCAGCTCGCCCGCGCCGTCCAGCCGGGACGCCTCCAGCAGCGCCTGGGGAATGCTCAGGAAGGCCTGGCGCATTAAAAAGATGCCGAAGGCCGCCGCCACGGTGGGCAGCACCACGCCCAGATGCGTCCCCAGCAGCCCCATATTTTTAAGGGTCAGCGTGTTGACGATAAAGGTGGTCTCGCCGGGCAGCACCAGCGTGGCGATGATCACCGCGAAGATGATGCCCTTGCCCGGAAAGCGGAAGCGGGCCAGCGGGTAGGCCGCCAGCGCCGAAATCAGCAGCGTGCCGATGATGGTCATGCCGGTGATGGACACGCTGTTCCAGATGTACTTGCCCAGGCTAAAGGTGCGGTACACGTCGGCGAAGTTGTGCAGCGTGACCGCCCTGGGAAACAGGCTGGCCGGAAAATTGTAGATGCTGCCGCCCGCCGTCTTGTCGGTCAGGGCAATCGCCAGGGTCCACAAGAAGGGAAACACCGCGAAGATCAGCACGGCGATCAGGAACACGTAGCGCAGGATGACGCGGCCCAGCTTGACATTGCGGCGGCGCGGCGCGGCGGTGCGGGCCGGGGCGCGGATGACCAGACTCATGACTCTCCGCCGTCGCTCTCGCGGAACAGGCGGAAGTTGGCGACCGAGAGCAGCAGCGCCACCACCGCCACCACCAGTCCGGCGGCGCTGGCCAGGCCATAATCGAAGTTGAAGCCCTGGAACGCCTTGGAATACACGTACATCAGCGCGGTGTAGGTGCTGTTCAGCGGGCCGCCGTTGGTCAGCACCAGCACCTCCTCCAGCACCCGCAGCGCGGCGATGGTGGACAGCAGGCTGCACAGCAAGATGGTGGGTTTCATCAGCGGCACCGTGATGCTCCAGAAGCGTTTCCAGGACGACGCGCCGTCCAGCACCGCCGCTTCCTCCAGCTCGGCGGGGATGCCCTGGAGTCCGGCCAGGTACAGCACCATGTAATAGCCGAAGCCGCGCCAGAAGGTCACCAGCATCACGGCCCAGAAAGCGGTCTGCTCGTTGTTCAGCCAGCCGAAGAAGCTGCCCTCCGGGATGATGCGGACCACGCCCAGCGCCCAGTTCAGCGTGCCTTCCTTGTTGTACACCCAGTCCCACATCACGGCGGCCAGCGAGATGCTGGTCACCACCGGGATGTAATACGCCGCTCTGAAAAAGGCCATCCCCGGCAGGTTCTTGTTGACCAGCACGGCCACCGACAGCGAGGCCAGTTGCAGCACCGGCACGATCACCAGATACTTGACGCTGTTGCCCAGCGCGGTCAGGAACAGCGGATCGGCGGCCAGCGTGCGGAAGTTCTCCAGCCCGGTCCACCTGGGTCCGAGGCCCTGGGCAAAGCGCGCCCCGCCGTACTCGGTGAAGCCCAGATAGCTACCGTAGGCCAGCGGGTAAAAGGTGAACAGCGTGAGCAGGATCAGCGCCGGGGCCAGAAAGGCGTAGGACAGCAGCGTGTCCCGCAGCGAGTATCTGGAACGCGGGGCACTGGCTGTCGGCGGCTGGGTGCCGGGTGGCTGTGAACGGGCCATATCATCACCTCCTTGGGTGCAAACCTCTTGAGAGCATTGCCCCCTTGCCCCTCGTGGGAAAGGGCTGGGATGAGGGGACAGTTCAGCAACGAACCCCCACAACCTCACTTCAGAAAGGCAAACCCCCGCCCGTCGATTTCAGGGCGGGGACTGGCAGGCGAGGGAGAGAAGTGGGCACCAGACTCCCGCCCCTCTCCCGGACCTCACTTCTTCATGTTGGCGTTCCAGAACTTCACAGAGTCGTCCAGCGCAGCTTTGGGCGTCTTCTTGCCCAGCAGCGCGGCCTCGATGTTGTCGCTGAAGTTCTTGTACAGGTCATCGCTGTTGCCCGGAGCCTTGAAGCCGGGGTTGATGAAGCGGCCCGACGCGCCCACCAGGGCGGTGGCCTTGGCGATTGGATCGCTGCTGGCCCCCTTGAAGAACGGATCATTCTGGGCGGCGGCGGTGGTGGGGATGATCGGCACGATCTTGGCAAAGGCGATCTGGTTGGCGTTGCTGGTGAAGTAGGCGGCCAGCTTGGCGGCCTCGGCGGGGTGTTTGCTGGCCTGCGGAATGACCATGCCCATGCTGGTGCCGGTCTGGGTATTGGCCTTGCCCAGCGGCGCGGTGGTCACCACGGTCTTGGCGTACAGGCCGGGGTTGGTGTCCTTGATGCGGTTTAGGGCCTGCGGTCCGCCCACGATCATGGCGACGCGGTTCTGGGCGTACAGTTCGGTGGCGAGCTGGAAGGCTTCCTTGCGCAGCGCGTCCTCGGGGAAATAGCCGCCTCTGAACAGATCGACGTACTTCTGGAGAATCGCCACATGGGCCGCGCTGTTAAAGGCCGCGTTGCCCTTAGCGTCATAGATGGGCAGTCCGTCGGAGGAGAAGTACCCCAGGAAGGACGCGCCGCCCGGGTCTTTCAGGGCCGGGACCCAGGCGTAGGCCCCGGTCTTGTCCTTGACGGTCTTGACCATGTTCAGCAGCTCGGTCATGTTCTTGGGGGCGCTGACCCCGGCCTTTTTCATCAGGTCCGGGTTGTACAGCAGCACGCCCTCGTTCAGCGAGCCGTACCACGGGTAGCCGTAGACCTTGCCGCCCACCGTGAAGTTGGCCAGCGTCTGCGGGTAGAAGGTGGACTTCAGGGTGGCCAGCGGCGTCAGCGCGTCCACGTTGCGCAGGAAGCCGTTCTGGGCGGCCTTGCCGGTCTCGTCGATGTTCAGGTTCACCACGTCCGGGGCATTGCCCAGGTTCACGCTGGCGATGAAGTCCTGCACCATGCTGTCCTGCTTGTCGAACCACTTGACCTTAATGGTGGGGTTGGCCTTTTCGAAAGCGGCGATGGTCTGCTTGATGTACGGATCGAACTTGGGGCTGAGATACCACGTCCAGAAGGTCACCTCCGTGGTGGCCTGCGCGGCGGCGGGCGCAGAGACAGCGGTCAGGCTGAGGCCGAGGGTCAGGGCGAGCAGCGCTTTTTTGTGGAACTGTTTTTTGTGGAACTGTGTCATGGGCATTCCTCCTGGGAAAGTGAGGGGGCGGGAAAGTCAGGGGGCGGGCGAAGGAACGGACCTCAGTACTTTTTTTCCACGACACTCTCGGCAGTGACGCGCAGCATGGCATTGGACTCGGGGCGGTGCGACAACACGGCGGCGTACAGCACTTCCAGCAGCATCACTTGACTGGTCAGCGTGTCCAGCACGGCGTCGGTCAGCGGGTCTTCCTGGGCCGCCGTGAACAGCACTGCGCCCGCGTGGCGGGTGATCGGGCTGCTGGCGCGGTGGGTGATCGCCACGGTGGACACCCCGCACGACTGCGCCAGTTTCAGGTGCTGCACAGTGTCGATGGTGCTGCCCGAACTGCTCAGGCCGATCACCACCCCCCCGCGCGGCAGCGTGCTGATGCTCACGGCGGCCAGATGTGGATCGGTGTACGCGCTGGAGGTGATGCCGATCCGCATCAGGCGGTGGGCGAAGAACTGCGCGATCAATCCGCTGTTGCCCTGCCCGGTCAGGTCCACCCTGGGGGCGCGGGCCAGCGTGCGGGCCACGTCCTCCAGCGTCGCGGGATCGAGCAGCCGTGCGGTGTCGTCCAGCGTGCGCGCCGCCTGCCGGAACAGCCGCTGGGTGGCCGTGGGCATGTCGCCGCTCTGTTCCTGCGCCGTCCGTCCGCGCTGCTCACGGCCCCCCAGATCGGCAGCCAGGGCGATCTTGAAGGCGTGAAATCCGGCGTAGTCCAGCTTGCGGCACAGCCGGGTAATGGTGGCCTCAGACACGCCCACGCTGGCCGCCACCTCGGTAATGGTCTGGTGGACAGCGCTGTCGGCGTGCTGGACGACATGCTCGGCCACACGGCGCAGGCTGGGCGAGAGGCTGTGGGCCTGCAAACGGATGCGCCCGATGGCCCCGCTGGATGGTGGACTGGACGGCGGACTGGACGGCGGAGGCTGAAGCTGGGTCATGTGCTGCTCCCGTGTGTCCGAAACGACTGAGCTGGGTGGTGGAGATCGGTTTTTGATGCTGTGATGTGATTTGGCTGTGGTGTCACAGTAGCTCTGAAAATTATTTTTGTCAAGTTCCGACATCAGGTTAAAAATAATTTGCGATGTCGACCGATGGAGCCAGAGGCAAGCCAGTGAAGCAGGTAATTTTCCCGCTCAGGACGCCGATTTCTGTTCCCCTTCCAGCAAGCGCGGTCTTGATGCTAGGCTCCAGATGATTTTCACACCCCGATCTGATGCGAAATAATTTTCAGCTTCCTCCGCTCCGCACCCTGACCGTCCCTGAAATGAGCGACACTGGAGCCACACCATGACCTCTTCCCAGAATCAGACCCTTCGGGGGCAGGTGTTGCTGCCCGGCGGCGAATTTGTCCTCGCGCGGCTGGAATTCGGCGGCCAGATCACCGCCATCGTGCCGGATTCGGCGGCCACCGCCGACCGGCTGATCCTGCCCGGTTTCATCGACGCCCACGTCCACGGCGGCGGCGGCGCAGACACGATGGACGGCCCGGAGGCAGTGCGGACGCTGGCCCGTTTTCACGCCGCGCACGGCACCACCACGCTGCTGCCCACCACCATCACCAATCCCTGGGAGAGCGTGCTGGCCGCCCTGCGCGGCATCCGGCAGGTGATGGACGACGGCGGCGTGCCGGGCGGCGCGCACATCGTCGGCGCGCATCTGGAAGGGCCGTTCATCAGTCCGGGGCGGCTGGGCGCGCAGCCGCCGAACACGCTAGAGCCATTGCCCGAGCTGATCGCCGAGGTGCTGGGATTGAAGGTGGTGCGGGCCGTGACCATTGCGCCGGAGCTGCCGGGGGCGCTGGCCGCCTCGCTGGCGCTGGCACGGGCAGGCGTGCGAATTGGCATCGGCCACACGCGGGCGGACGCCGAGACGGTGACGGCCTTCCTGGACGCATTGAGCGCGGCGGGAGCCAGCACCTGCGCCACGCATCTATTCAACGCGATGGGCGGCATCGAAGGCCGCGTCCCCGGCCCACCCGGCGCGCTGATGGCCGACGCACACGCTTACCTTGAGGTGATTCTGGACCATATTCACGTCCACCCCACCAGCTTCCGCCTGGCCTGCGCCGCCGCGCCAGGACGCGTCACCCTGATCACCGACGCCATGCGCGCCGCCGGGCTGGGCGACGGCATCAGCGAACTGGGCGGCCAGCCCGTGATCGTCAGGGAAGGCCGCGCCAACCTGGAGAGCGGCTCATTGGCCGGAAGCCTGCTGACGATGGACGTGGCCCTGAAGAATGCCGTGCAGGCGGGTATTCCTCTGGACGAGGCCAGCCGGATGCTGAGCGAAACGCCTGCCCGCTCATTGGGACTGGAGGACCGGGGCAGGCTGGAACTGGGCCTGCGTGCCGATCTGGTGGTGCTGGACAGTGAATTGAAGGTGCTGGAGGTGTATGTGGAAGGAAAAAAAGTGGATGGTAGTTGAGGCAGCACAAAACCTCTCTCCGCGATATGCAGGAGAGAGGCTCTGTGGATGACGAGCTTATTTCTCAGGCCGTTCGTCCCCGGCGATCAGCGCCTGCACGGTGTAGCTGTAGCCCGACAGCGGATTGGTCAGCGTGAGCTTGCCCACCTGATGGACCGGCAGCCTGCGGTCCGTCCGCGAGACGCGCAGGCCGATCAGACCGGCATTTCGTGCGGGCCGCAGGGCCACCTGCACGTTGGCGGGCAGGTTTTCCACCGTCAGTTTGATCCGGCCCGGTTCGCCCAGTGCCGCCCTGGCCTCGGCGGGCAGCGCCAGCCCCTGCCACGCGCACTCGGTGTACAGGACGTCATAGCCCAGGAAGTCGTCCGAACGGGAGTCGGACATCACCACGGCCTGCGGCGTGGGGGTGGCAAGGGCGATGGTGGCGGCACTCAGGGCAGTCAGGGTCAGCAGGGCAGTCAGCATTTTTTTCATGGCATGGCTCCTTGAGGGGTGGTAAAAGAGGCGAAAAGATGCATCGGAACACTGGGAAAGCGGCTTACGGCAGCGGCACCACATCCGCCCGCCTGACCTTGCCTGCCATGACATACACCGTCTGGCTGTAGCGTCCGCCGTCGGCCCCGGTCACACAGACCACGCTGCGGTCTTCCGCCGCCGAGTACCAGGTGTCCACCTGCTGGGCGTCCACGAAGCTGTGTCCTGTCTTGCTCAGGCCTCGCCCCTCCAACTGCATAGCCATCGCGCCTTGGCTGATGAAATACGTGGCGGAGTTGACATCCTGGAAGTTGAACGGCGTCACCAGCTCGTCCAGAGTGGGTTTCATCAGAACCGCGCCGAAATGACGCGCATTGTTTTGCCTGACCACATCAGACCCGGCAGGAATCAGGATGTAAGCCTGACCACTCCCTGCCAGGGCCAGTGCGGACACAGCAGCGGCAAACAACAGGGCTGGGCGGGCCATACGCGAGTTCTTCATCTTCTCTCCCCTCCTCGGGTTCCAGAGCAAGCCCTGGTTCCACGCCCTGCCAGTGGCGGCGGGTGTGGGCTGCTGATCCGGTGAACGTGGTTGCGGACGGGCGGAACGGCGAGAGTGGCTTTTTGAAGCGTCCCCGTGCTGTCTTTCGCTGTTCTGAAATGACGTTAAAGGCAGGCCCGTCAAGCGGGCGTTGCGAGATTCCGCACAATTGACCGCGATGTGATTACAATGAGGATCATCAGTTGACGGGGCAGTCAATCCGCCGCTATTTCGGGCCAGTCCAGCCACCGTCACCCCCAGCCAGAACCCCCGTAGGAAACAATCAAAAGGCGGTCCACAGCGCATGTCCCTCATCCATCGCTCCGCTTCCGAGTCCTCTTCGCCTTCCTCGCAGGCCGCTGCCCCCGGCTTGACGCTGCGCCTGCTGGGCGAGGTCAGACCCGTCTGGCAGGGCCGCCCGCTGGGCCTGACCGCGCCCCGGTTGCTGAGGCTACTGGCGTACCTGCATCTGCATGGCCCCGCCTCCCGCGAGGAACTGGCCTGCATCTTCTGGCCGGGGCGCGGCGCGGCGCATGTGCGTCAGGCGCTGTACACCTTGCGGGGGCTGCCGGGCGCGGAAGAATGGCTCATAGACGGCCCGACGGTGACAGTCCACGCCCGCAGCGATCTGAATGAAGTCTGGCACCATCTGGGACGGCAGGATCACGGCCCTGCACTGGAACTGCTCCGTCCCCGCACCCCGCTGCTGGGCGGCCTGTTCAGCGGAGCCAGTGCGGAGTTTGAGGACTGGCTGGAAGGGCAACAGGCGGCGTTGGACAGGGCTTATCTCAGCGCCCTGCTGGCCCATGCCCAGGCGTTGGAGGGCGGCGGCGAGCGTGACCAGGCCCACGACTACCTGCGCCGGGCGCTGGACTTGGACCCCCTGGACGAACGCCCCTACCGCGCCCTGATGACCCTGGAAAGTGCCGCTGGCCGCGTGGCCGAGGCGCTGGAGGTCTTTGAAACGTGCCGTCTGACCCTGCGCCGCGAACTGGACGCCGAACCCCAGCCCGAAACCCTGGCCCTGCTGCGCGACCTGGAGGCCGAGAGCGGCGGCATCAGCGGCAACCACAGCCGCGCCCGCGTGGTGGGAGCTGCTGATCTGCCCTTTGTGGCAAGTGGCCCGCTGTGTGGCCGCAAAGAGGATTTGGAAGCCGTCACGGCGCAGCTCCTCACCCAGAACCGCGCGTTGATTCAGGGGCTGGCAGGCATGGGCAAATCCCGGCTGGCGTGGGCGATGGTGGCCCAGATGCTTGAAGAAGATGAGGCGTCACGCGCCCTGTGGCTGGAGCTGAACGCCGACGCGTCCGAAGTGCTGCTGCGCGCGCTGCTGGACGGTCTGGGGCTGCGGAACCCTGCGCCCGACGCTGCCGCCATCGCCACCGCGCTAAATGAACACCACATCCGCCTGATCGTGCTGGACAACGCCGCCAGCAGTTACGCCCTGCACTCGCTGCTGGCGCACCTGCCGCCCACAGTGACGGTGCTGGTCACGTCACGCCAGCGTCTGCCCCGGCTGCCCCGCGTCTCGCTGCACCGGCTGGCGCGGGCCGATTCTATGGCGCTGGTGCAGGCGTATCTGGAAGAGGGCAAAGAAAACCAGGAAGACGCGGACCTCCCACCCCCGGATTCCTACACGCTGGACGCCCTGTGCGCCGTGCTGGGCGATCACCCGTATGCGCTGCGGCTGGCCGCGCTGACGCTGGGGCAACAGAGCGCACCCGGCGCACGCGAACTGCTGGCCGCGCTGAGTCTGGCTCCTCTGAGTCTGGCCCCGGACGCCCACGGCGAGGGCCAGAGCGTGGCTGCATTGATTGAGCAGAGTCTGGCGCTGCTGGACGCCCCGGCCTACGAGGCATACCTGGGCCTGGGCAGCCTGTTTGCGCCGCAGACCACGCCGGAGCTGCTGGCCCTGGCCCTGCGCCGCGACGCCGCCGACACCGAAACCGCCCTGTATTCCCTGACCGACCACGGCCTGACCACCCGCGACACCCGCTCCGGCTCCGAGACCGTGGTGTACCGCATGCACGAGCTGACCTGGCACGAGGCCCGCGCCCACCGCGCCCTGCACCCACACGCGGTCTTGAAGGCCACCCGCGACTTTGCCGCCCAGTACACCCAGACACCCGATCTGCTGAACCATGAAGTGCCGAACCTGCTGGGTGCGGCTGGCCTGGCCCACCGCCAGCACCCGGCAGAACTGCCCGCCCTGTTCTGCGGCTGGCTGCGCGGGCCGTACATCGGCGCACGCGGCTTTCCCACCGCGCATCTGCCCCTGCTGGCCGAAGCAGTGCGGGTAGCTGAGGAGGCGGAAGATTGGGAGAAGGCGGGGGTGCTGAGTGGGAAGTTGGGAGATGTCCAGCAGGCGCTACTGGGGGATCAGCACGCGGCGATTGATCAATATTTGAAAGCGGCGAGTTATGCGGAGAGGGTGGGGTTGGCAGCAAAGCAGGCCACCGCACTGGCAATCGCAGGGGTTTTGCAGGCGCTGAACCACTTACCCGAAGCTGATAGTACGCTGGAAGATGCCGCACACATCGCCCAGCAAAGCGGCGACGCACTGATTCAGGGGCGGGTGCTGGAAAAACAGGGGGTGGCCCATGCCATGCGCCAGAATTTCACGGCAGCACGCGACTCACTTCAAGCCGCCCGTGAAACCTTGCGCCCACTGCTTGCGCCGCAGCATCCGCAGCTTCAGGAAGCGCGGGCCACCCTGATCAATGTCACCAGCAATCTGGGACAGGCGCATCAGCGGTTGCGTGAGCTGGATACAGCCCTTGCCTTGAAGCGGGAGGCTCTAGACCTGGCTCGTGAGAGTGACGAGCAGTTTGCAGCAGCTAGCAGACTTGCAGACATTGGGGAGGTGCTGGGCCTTATGGAACGCTTCGAGGAGTCTCGCGCCGCATTACAGGAGGCCACTGGATATTTCCGCGAACTCGGCGCTACGGCACAGGAATCCGCCGCCCGCAATTTGCTCAATGCGTTGCCACAGCCAGCCTGAACAGGTGGATTTGACGGGGACTTGACGCCCGCTCTGGCACGCTCTGGGAGGAGGGAGACACGATGAGAAAGAGGATGCTCTACCGATTTTTCACATATTTTGGACTTTCAGCGATTTTTTTAGGATTGGGCAGTAGCCTTAAAGCTCAAAATGGGAAGACAAATTTAGACCCGCCACTTGCGCCAATGAGATTTAACCTTTTAGAACCTGGGGGTAAGGGTGAACCTCCGACGAAGAGTGATAAGGTATTTACCAGAACGGACAAAACTACGTACTGCCCATTCAGCGCTTTTGAGGCACCCGGACAAGCATGGAGCGCAGGATTAACAACTGGTGGCATAACCTTTAAAACCGACACCCGCTACTCCGATAGTATAATAGATCCAATATTTGGTAAGATACAAATATCTAATCCAGTTAATAGTAATAATCAAGCTATGATTATCGTTATTGACCACTTCTCTTCAATAACGGTCAAAATGGATGAAGATGGGCCTGATGGTAGTGATGCTCCTATTGAATTTGAGTTAATTCACGGCAATCTCGTAATTGCTCATATGCGTGCATTGCTGGAGAACATTGGCTTTCAAGCGTATAAAGGTCAAACAATCGGTCTAAAACGTGGTTCGGATACAATTAAAATTTTCCGATCTGAAATATTTGATCCAGGCACGGATATTAACTCGCAAAAAGGCATAGGTACGAAACAATTAGTTAAGAATTTAGAAAATGCGATCAAGGGGGCCGAAAGCAGTAGGATTGTCATTAATATGAGCTTCGCCCTATTGCCATGCGAGGTTATAACTAAATATAGGCTTATTAGAGATAACTGGAATAAAGTGAACAGAAGATATACGCTTAGAAACTATCTGGACGATTATAAAAAGCTACACATTCTAACTGATAAACAAATTGAAGATCTTTTGACGAGTGTCCCAAATGATGAGCCTTTCAAGGACTGGTTTACTAAAACCTTACCAAAGCTCAGGAGAAATGCGCCAGTAGTACTGGTGGCATCTAGCGGTAATTTTGGCTTGGATTACCCGACGGCACCCGCATCTTGGACAGAAGTAATTAGCGTAGGGGCAGTAAAAAAGGATGGTAAGGCTGTAGGGATTGTTGATCCCGTCACAAGGGATCAAGAACCCAACTGGTCAGATCGGGCCGATATTAACGCTTACGGAGAATGGTTCAGACTGACTTCGACACAGATACGAAAATTCTGCATGGATTGGGAAATTTGTATTGCAAGTGACATAGAATCGAATGGTAATATGCCGTCTCGCTACAATAACTTCGGATATCGAGGAACTTCTTTTGCAGCACCGTCTGTAACAGCAGTTCTAGCAACCCTAAAATCGGATAGCGCGTGCTTCAAACCAACAGTTCTAGGCACACCTACACACACAGAGACGGGCTTCACTCCAGTTATAAAGCAATACCCAGCGGACCTACAACACCCAAAAGTTCCTCAAAAACCACCGAAGAATTACTCATTCAACGAGAGTTTTATAGCATCTTGCCGTTAACTCCCTCAATAAACCCCATAACCCTCCGGTTAAACTCCTCCGCCCGCTCCACAATTGGAATATGCCCGGTGCCGGGGTACGTAATAAACTCCGCGCCGGGAATGTGGGCGGCCAGATATTGCCCATTCTCGTAGCGCACCAGCGGATCGGCGTCGCCGTGAACCACCAGCGTCGGCACATGCAGTTTTTCCAGCTCGGCGGTCACGTCATGCGTGCGCGTGGAGCGGGCCTGGCGAGCGTAGCGCTCCGGCGTCAGCGAGCGGTAGCTGGCGTTGGCGGCAATCGCGTCGGCGGCCTGCGGATGGGCCTCCAGAAAACCGGGGGCCATGATCAGGCCGTAGGTGCGGCGGGCGCGTTCGCCGGGGGACAGGGAGAAGTCGGGGCGCAGGGCTTGCAGGCCCGCCTCGTCTGGCCCCACATGGCTGGCCCCGCCCGCCGATGTGGATACCAGCGTCAGGCTCTGCACCAATTCCGGCCAGCGCGCCGCCAGATTCAGCGCGATAAACCCGCCCATGCTGAGGCCCACCACATGCGCGGGCGCGGCGTTCATGGCCCGCAGGAAGGCGGCGGCGTCATCGGCCTGATCGGCGGTGGAGTAGTCGGCGTCGGCAGAATCGCTGTCTCCAGTATCGCGGTGATCCATCGCCAGGGCGCGGTACGTCTGCCCGAAGACCGGGAGCTGCCCGCGCCAGGCCAGGCGGTTGCTGCCCAGTCCGGTCAGAAAAAGGACGTTGCCCTGCGGGTGTTCGGGGCGCACCTCGTCGTAGGCCAGCGTGCGCGTGCCGATGTTACACAGGCGCGGTTCGGGAATTTGCTGGGTCATTAAAACCACTCCGATTGCATTTCTGAGGTGGTGGCATCGGCGCTAGCGAGCAGGTCCGCGTGCGCTTTGACCCTGGGCAATTCATGGGTGGCGAAGAAGCGGGCGGCCTGCAATTTGCCGTGGTAAAAGTTGGCGTCGTCCCCCTTGGCGTCCGGCAGGGCGCGGGCGGCAGCCGCAGCTTGCCGCAGCCACATCCAGCCCACCACGGTATGCCCCAGCATCTCCAGCGCACTGTTGGCATTTGCCAGAAAAAGGTCCGGGCCAAGGTCCACAGCTTTGCCCAGAATGGCTTTCAGGGCGCTCTGATTCTGCTCCACGGCGGTTTTCAGGGCGGCGCGAATCTCATCCAGTCCGTCCAGACCTTCGGAGGCTTGCAGATCGGCCTCCATGTGCGACATCAAAACCTCCAAGCCGCGTCCGCCCGCCTGCGTGAGCTTGCGGCCCAGCAGATCGTTGCCCTGGATGCCTTCCGTTCCCTCGTGGATGGGGTTCAGGCGGTTGTCGCGGTAATACATCTCTACCGGGTAATCACGGGTGTATCCGGCCCCGCCCATGACCTGAATCGCGTCGCTCAGCGCCTCCTGGCTGTACTTGCTGGGCCAGGATTTAACGATGGGCGTCAGCAGGTCCAGCAGCAGCGAGGTATCCGCGCGGTCCCCCTCCGGCCCGGTTTGCAGGTCATCCACGAGACTGGAGGCGTAAAGGCCCAGCGCCAGACCGCCCTCCACGAAGGCTTTCTGCCGCAGCAACAGCCGCTTCACGTCTGCGTGACCGATGATCGCAATGGCGGGGCTGAGGGGGTCCTTATTGCTGGCGGCGCGGCCCTGTGCGCGTTCGCAGGCGTAGTCCAGACTCGCCAGATAGCCCGCGTAACCCAGCATTACCGCGCCCATACCGACGCCAATGCGGGCCTCGTTCATCATGTGGAACATCTGACGCAGGCCCTGACCAGCTTCGCCCACCAGTTCGCCCACCGTCTCGCCGCCCTCGCCGAAGTTGAGTAGCGTGTTGGTGGTTCCCCGGTAGCCCATCTTGTGGTTCAGGCCCGCCAGCACGACGTTGTTGCTCTCGCCAGGGGTGCCGTCGTCATTGATCCGGTAGCGCGGCACCAGAAAGAGGCTGATGCCCTTCACGCCTGCTGCGCCGCCCTTAATGCGTGCCAGGACGAGGTGGACGATGTTCTCGCTCAGCTCGTGTTCGCCGCCCGAAATCCACATCTTGCTGCCGCTGATGCTGTACGTCCCATCTTCTCTGGGCATGGCCGTGGTGGTGATGTCGGCCAGCCCGGACCCGGCGTGCGGCTCGGAGAGGGCCATTGTGCCGAACCAGCGGCCCTCCACCAGCGGCAACATGTACTTTTCCTGCTGCTCCGGCGAGGCGAATACGCGCTGCAAATTGGCGTTGCCGATGGTTAAAAAGGGGTAACCGCTGCTGCCCACGTTGGCCGCCTGAAAGTGCGCCTGCACAGCCTGGGTCATCACCCACGGCAGTTGCAGGCCGCCCAGTTCCTCGTCGTGGTGGGCGCTGAAAAATCCGGCCTCGCGGAAGGCGCGCATGGCGTCCCCCACCGCTGGCAGGAGCTGCACCTTGCCGTCCACCACATGTGGCTCGTTCAGATCGGACTCGCGGGCGTGGCTGGCGAAATACTTATCGGCCACGTTGTAGGCCAGATTCAGCACGTCCTCGTAGACCTCGCGGCTGTGATCGGCGAAGCGGGGACGTTCGGGCAGGGCGGCGGTGTCCAGCACTTCAAACAGTTGAAAGCGCAGATCTCGTTTATTCAGAAAGGGGGCCATTGCGGTTGCTCCTTGATGGAAAGGCCAGAATCGGTCGGGGAATCGGCCAGGGGGGTGTCCGTTTGCGTCTACTTTGAACGTTGACGTTAATATAGAGCATTCCACTCGCCGCCCCGTCCCCACTCCCCAGGAGGTTCTGCCCATGCGCGCCCTGATCTGCCAAGCCTTTGACCAGCCCGAAACCCTGACCGTCCAGAACCAGCCCGATCCCATGCCCAACGCCAATGAAGTGGTGCTGGAGGTCAAGGCAGCGGGGGTGAATTACCCCGACGCGCTGATGGTCATGGGCCAGTATCAGATCAAGCCTCCCTTGCCCTTCGTGCCGGGTGCGGAGGCGGCGGGCATCATTTCTGCTGTTGGGGAGGGCGTCAAGCACCTGAAAGTCGGGCAGCGGGCGGTGGCCTTTAGCGGGCTGGGCGCGTTCGCCTCACACCTGAAGGCGGACGCAGGAGCGGTGATGCCGCTGCCGGACGGGATGGATTTCGAGGTGGCCGCAACGCTGCCCCTGGCTTACGGCACCAGCATGCACGCGCTGGTAGACCGCGCCCAGCTCAAGGAAGGCGAGACGTTATTGGTACTGGGCGCGGCGGGCGGTGTGGGTCTGGCGGCGGTCATGATCGGCAAGGCGCTGGGCGCACGGGTCATCGCGGCGGCGGGCAGCGACGAGAAGTTGCAACTGGCCCGCAAACACGGCGCGGACGAAGGCTTCAACTACGCCACCGAGGACCTGCGCGAACGGGTCAAAGCCCTGACTGGGGGCAAGGGACCGGATGTAATTTTTGATCCGGTGGGGGACAAGTACGCCGAACCGGCCTTCCGCAGCATCGGCTGGGGCGGGCGCTACCTGGTGATCGGCTTCGCGGGGGGCAAAATTCCCAGACTCCCGCTGAATCTGCCGCTGCTCAAGGGTGCCTCGCTGGTGGGCGTATTCTGGGGCGAATACGCCAGGCGTGACCCGGCGGCCAACGCGCGCAATCTGGCGCGACTGGCGGGCTGGGTGATGGACGGCACGGTTAAGCCGCTGGTCAGTCAGCGTTACTCTCTGGAGGACGGCCCACAGGCCATGCGAGATCTGCTGGAACGGCGCGTGACCGGCAAGGTGGTCATCACGCCTTGAGCGGGCCATCCCTTTCGCCTGAGCAGACCACCTTGTACACCACCGCCGAACTGGCGCGCGAGGCCGGGGTCACGCGCCGCACGGTAATGCACTACGCCGAGCTGGAACTGCTGAGTCCAGACCTGACCACGGCTTCAGGGAGAACGCTGTACGGTCCGTATTCGCTGCGACTGCTGCGCGACTTGATCGACCTGCGCTCCCTGGGTATGCCGCTGGACGAGGCCCGCGACATGGTGACGCTGCGCCGCGCCACCCACGATCTGGCAGGCAACCGCCGCCGCGACTGGAAGCGGGAGGACGTGCCGCTCAGCGACGAGCGTTTGCAGGCCCTCCAGACCCGCTTGCGTGCCATCAACGCGGCCTACGAACGGCAGGCCGACAACCTTGCCCGCCTGGACCGCTGGCTGACCAAACGGTTTACCGGGGAGAGCAGAAAAGCGGCGGAAAAGAGTTGATCATTTTCTGGCGAGTGTTTCAAACAAGCGGTGACCACGGCAGGAAACCGGGCGTCTTGACCTCACGGGGCTTTGCTCGTCACGTGACGAGCAGCTCAGTTCACGCGATCTCTAGAACCCCAATCGCCTGAGTTGTCCGGTAGTCTGCGGTTCCCTTACTGATCAGTCGCCCCGGGGTTCGTCACCTGAAGATGGCCTAGATGTTGAAGCAATTCGGCAGTGAAGGTCTCCAACTGGCCTTCCACTTTAGCCCTGGACGCCAGCCGGGTCACCTCCTGCGGGTCCGGCTGGCCGATGATCATGCCCATACGCAGCAGGGCATACTCGCTAACGCTCAGGCGCTCACGGAGCAGAAATTGCAATGTCTTGAGGGCCGCCTCCACCTGCGCTTCCAGCGGCTGCGGTTCGTCGGTGGCCTCCACCAGCGTGGGCATGTTGGAGGCGGGCGGGCTGCCTTTCTTTTTCGTGGCCTTTTCTTTTAACGCGTCCGGCTCCGGGTATTTGTTGTCCTGATCGCGGATGATGTCCACCAGCAACGCCGAGCGGTTGCGGGCTTTGAAGCCGCTGGCGAGCAACCGTGCGAACTTCGACAGTCGCTGCTGCACATGTGCCTCGCCGTATTCCTCGATCAGACGGCGGGCCACCGCCCCCGACACCCGGTACTCGGCCAGCTCCACGATCAAGGGGCTGTCGGGCAGCGTGGACTCTTCCTGATCCGCCAGATCGGCGAAGCGGTAGGTAAGCTGCTGCGTCTGGCCCCGGCCCTCATATTCCACCGCGCTCAGGTACAGGCGCTCGATCAGTTCCTCATGCGCGCCCTGAAGCGTCGAGCGAATCTTGTTGCTGCGGCGGTCCACGATCTTGCACGCCTCGGCCCAGTCGATCAGGTTGACCGTGAAAGAGGCCAGCGGCTCGCGTGGGTCCTCTGGCGGGTAGCGCCGCGCGTCCAGCAAGCGGTACAGCGCGCGGGTCAATGGGCGGTCCAGACTGGTCAGAAATTCCAGATCCAGCGGCTTGGTGTACTGGGCGCGGATGGATTTGGTAATCGGCGTCGCCAGCCGGATCTTGAGGGTACTGCTGCGGCTTAGGCCCAGGTCCTCGTCGCCACTGGTGAATTCCAGCGCCTCCAGATAGTTAAAGGTCACGGTGGTCCAGTTGCCTCGCCGGTGGTCCCGCCATGCCTCGGAGGCGGTGTAGGTGGAGGTCCGCAGGCGAAACAGGGTCTGGCGCAGGTTCTGGTAGTACCGCCCAGAATCGTGCAGGCCAGCGCGTTTCAAGATCTGGTAGGCGGTGGTGTGCAGCGTGCCGTCTTCGGGGCAGCCGTCTTCCACGTACAGGTCAATCAGCGCCGTGGAGATGTCTCCATCGAGGCCGTGCGGCACGCCGCCATATTTGGGAATCGCGTCGCAGCTCAGCCGGGCCGGGCGGCCCTCCACATGAAAGTCGATGGTCCAGGACGTAAAGCTGTCTGGCACGCGTTCCTGAATGCTGATCAGGCCCAGCCGCCCCACGTTGGCCTCGTCGATCCGCGAGATTTCTTTCGGTGAAGCCGGTCTGGGTGCCGGGCTGGTTTTCTGGGAACGTTTGGTGCTGGTCAACGCCATGTCCTCCCGGTTGGGTTTATGCATAATACCTGCCAATGGGGCCCCAAAACCACTACCGTACTACTCAGGCGATTCTGGTTTTGGACTACCGGACAACTCAGGCGATTGG
>NZ_JNIW01000045.1 GCF_000701425.1 Deinococcus frigens DSM 12807
CACGTTGGGCGCCATTCGAAGTGGAGACGTGATCGCGTTCTTCCGGCATCTCCTGCGTCACATCCAGGGGAAGATCGTGGTGATTCTGGACAATGCGGGTATCCATCGGGCGAAGATGGTTCAGGCGTTCGTGGAGATCCACGAACGCCTGTCGTTGGTGTACTTGCCACCGTACGCGCCAGAGCTCAATCCAATTGAGCTCGTGTGGGCGTACGTCAAACGAAATGTGTTGGGGAATTTCTGTGCCCGTTCGGTCACCGTCCTCAAGGAGAAACTGGTCGGTGCCTGGCAGCGCGTCAGATACATCCAGTTGCCGCGCCGCTTGATGGACTCTAATTTATGCCGCGATCAATAACGTCTTGACCAGCTTCCGCCCCGTCTCGGGGTCTTTCCCGGTCACGCGGCCATGCTTGACCGGGTTGGGCGGGAACAGTCGAGCGAAGGTTGCCACCGTTTCGGCGTAGGGCGTGGTGGGCTGTCCTGGCATCATGCCATGCCCCCATTCTTTGGCCGGAAGCTGGAAAGCTTCATCAGCGCCTCTAGCACCTTCAGCCCCGCGCCAGTGTTGCCGAGGCGCTGGGCGTCCAGGCGGGCCAGCTCGTGCAGATGGTCTAAACTGTGGACAGCGCCCGCCTGCGCTGCCTTCGCCCCGCCGTCCTCATCACGGCGGGGCATTAGTTGACTTCCTTCAGGGTCAACCACCCTTGGATGACGGCCCGCGCGTCCGGCCCCTTGACCAACGCCCAGAGGTCCACCTGATCCGCGCGGGCATGGGCAAGCACCCGCTCAAGGTCGGCCCGGTGGACCAGACGGCGAGGGCCGCGCCCAGACCGCCCGGCCACTACATGCGGCATAGCTTCCGCCAGTCGGGTCGCGAGGTCACGCCCAAAGTTGTATTCCGAACGAATGCCGCCGATGCCTAACAGTGTTTGGGGTTGCATGTCTATATGGTGCTGTGGGCGCACAAAAGCTTTAGGGAATTGGAGATTTTGGGAGTCGCTCCAATTCCCTAAACTTATTCCAGCAGCGTGATAGGCACGCCCGCGTATTCCGCCAGCGCCTCAGCGTGCTTTTTCATAGTTTTGTGGTCCGTTCGGCCTGTGCCGTTTTGCCCCTTATCTGCTTCACGGCCCTCACGTAAGCGCTCAGCTAAGGCCGTCCAGCCCATCGGACGGACACCCGCACACCGGGCCTTCTGACACTCCACAAGCCGCCATGCCAGCCACTCAGACACTTCCATTGGAGGGAAGTCCCCAGTAACCGGCTTGCGAAACCCTACGCCAGCAGGGTTCAGTGAGTTAAGGAATCCGTCTTGCTGCCAAGACCTAGCGGAATGGGAAACGGTGAGCGCTGCCCAAACTATGGGGTTGTCCCGATGCAGTAGAGGCGCATAGCGCGCTTTCCCAATAGCTCGAGCGGCAAGCAGCGCTGCCCAATTCGTCTCATGGAGTCCGAGCAAGTAAGCCCAGCCCCAGATGTATTTCATAGCGGGATGCTGGGGCAAGGGTTCAATGCCTACGGTCAGAGCGTCAAGAAAGCGCTCATAGCCTGACTCGTCGGCCAGAGCTTTATGCAGCCCGTCTCTAAGCGAATTGGATACGTGGGGATAGGCGCAACTATGCGCCAGGAGTTGCGCCCTTACTTCGTGAGGTCCAGCTACTCTGTGAAGTCTGATAGCACCACGCCCAGCTTTGCGCCCTCTCTTTTTCACAGGCTCATTCACGTTGCCCCGTATCGCGCGCCGGGTTAGATTGGAGAGGCCACCCCGCCAGGTTTGGCCCGCTCCCACCGGGGCGGTTTTCTGTTTCTATTCTACCCGTTTCTATCGTCTACAGCGTGCTTAAAGGTCTGTGCGGTTTGGCGTAGCAATGGCGTAGTAGCAAGGTAAATCTATCCGTTCCCGCTTACTTCTGCCCATCCCTACCAAATCACAGAACACCGTCCCAGACGCATAAGGCCGTGAATGATCAGGAGCTTCCAGACACGCTTAGAAGTGCCGTCACGTCCTCCTAAGGGGCAGGTCACTGGTTCGACTCCAGTCGAGTGCACCACGCCTGGCACAAAGGAGATCCTCGGGGATGCCTGGGGGTTTTTTGCATTTCGTGTCGTGGCTGTCCGTGTCGCGGCTGTGTAATAACTTCAACGTCAACCCTTATATATTGTTCTGGCCTCCGTGGCGGGCCATTGAACTGTCAACCCCGCCCTCACCTTCAGGCTTGACCGGATAAAGGTCAATGATGCCCAGTCACACGTCATGCACCTTCACTCAGGAGCTGACAGCTCCACCTTCTTGCTGTCGGCCACGGCCACCTCGCTTTAACCTCCATCCAGAGCGTGCTGGTCTGCCCCGATTTGACGGTTAAGACCCCATGTCACCAAGTCCTTTTGAACATCGAAAATCATGCAGGAAATACATATCTGTTCTGTTAGATTGCCCATGAGAAGAATCGGTTCGAGAAGGTGGCGTGTGTATTTTCCAGCTCAAGCAACGCTCCGGTTGATTGATCATTAGGTCGGCCCTCCACGTTGGGAAAACTATGATGAACAGAGAACGATGAACATCGCCACGGGCAAGCTGTTGCTCGATCTGCTCGCCTTCACGCTCGCCGCAGTCCTGGCTTATGTCCTGCGTCTGGATAGTGCGCTGGGCAGCGTGGATTTCTCTATTCTGATTTACGCCCTGGCTGGATTGCCGATCAAATGGCTGGCCCTGCGGCACTCCAGGGTCTCGCGGCACATCTGGCGTTACGTGACTTTCGAGGACCTGAGCCAACTGGCCCGCATGACCGGACTGGTGACGCTGGCTCTGCTGCTGCTGACGCCGGTTTTGCGGCTGTGGATCTTTGTGCCGTGGTCCATTCCGCTGATCGAGGGCGTGCTGGCGCTGGCGCTGCTGTCGGGGCTGCGGCTGCTGGTGCGCTGGCGGCTGGGCCGCCGCCGTCAACGGGATGAGCGCCAGCGGGGAGAGCGCCGCAGGGGCAACACAGCGTTCGCCCCCACCCGCGTGCTGATCGCCGGGGCGGGCGACGCGGGACGCCTGATGGCCGCCGAGCTGCTGCGTTTTCCAGAAAACGGATTGCTGCCGCTGGGCTTTATCGACGATGAACCGAACAAACAGGGCATGCGCCTGATGGGCTTGCCAGTACTGGGCGATCTGGCCACGCTGCCGGAGGCGGTGCGGCAGACGGAGGCCACGCTCCTGATCATCGCCATGCCCTCGACAGGCGGTCAGGTGATCCGTCAGTACGTGAACGCGGCGCGCGAGGCGGGCGTGCTGGCCCGCACGGTGCCCGGCCTGTACGAACTGCTGGGTGGTCAGGTCACCACCAGCCAGCTCCGCAGGGTCAGCGTTGAGGACCTGCTGCGCCGCGCCTCCGTCGAGATCGATGAGGGCAGCATTTCCGGGTATCTCAGCGGCCAGACCGTGCTGGTCACCGGCGCGGGCGGCTCCATCGGCTCGGAGCTGGTGCGGCAGCTCGCGCGCTTTCGCCCGGCCCGGCTGATGCTGGTGGGGCGCGGCGAGAACAGCATCTTTGCCATCGAGCAGGAGATGAGGCGGGAGTGGCCCGACATCCAGGTCACGGCCCTGATCGCCGACGTCCGCAACGCCGCGCGCCTGGAGTTCATCTTCGAGACCTACCACCCCGGCGTGGTCTTTCACGCCGCCGCCCACAAGCACGTCCCACTGATGGAGGCCGCGCCCAGCGAGGCGGTCCACAACAACATCCTGGGCACCCGCAACGTGGCCGAGCTGTGCCTGAAATACGGCGTCACGCGGCTGGTCAATGTCTCCACCGACAAGGCGGTCAACCCGACATCGGTGATGGGGGCCAGCAAGCGGGTGGCCGAGATGGTGATCGCCGACGCCGCCTCGCGCGCGGCAGCGGGGCAGGCGTTCGTGTCGGTGCGCTTTGGCAACGTGCTGGGCAGCCGGGGCAGCGTGGTGCCCACCTTCTTGCAGCAGATCCAGATGGGCGGCCCCGTGACCATCACCCACCCGGACATGACCCGCTATTTCATGACCATTCCGGAGGCCAGCCGTCTGGTATTGCAGGCGGGCAGTCTGGCCGACAACGGCAGCGTCTACCTGCTGAACATGGGCGAGCCGGTCAAGATCGCCGACCTGGCCCGCGACGTGATCCGCCTGAGCGGCGCGCAGGACATCGAGGTGGTTTTCAGCGGCATTCGCCCCGGCGAGAAACTGTACGAGGAACTGCTGACCAGCGGCGAGGACGTGATTCCCACCCGTCACGCCGAGATCTTCTCGGCCCGCCTGCAACAGGTCCAGGCTGGCCAGCTCGACTGCCTGCTGCTGGACCTGCGTGAGGCCGCCGGGCACGAGGACGCCCCCGGCATCCGCGCCCTGCTGCACGGGGCCATCCACGAGAGCCAGATCAAGGTCTGAGCCGGAGTGGGGGAGGGGTGGCGCGCTGGCGCTCTCCGCAGACCCAGTTGGTGTGTTAAACGGGTTGTCACGCCCGGTGAAGCGGGGGCGTCTCGCGGCCATCTGCGACGGGTTTTACGGTACCTGATTGCGCCTCCACCAGACTCTGGGCGCGCTTCGGCGAGAAGATCGTCCTGTACAAACGGCAACTCTGTTAGATGATCCCACCGCCCAGCATCAGCCGGAGCGCGCCCAGCACGGCCACCACCGCGCTCAGGGTGATTGCGCCACGGTCACGGCTCATGGCCCCGAAGATCAATCCCAGCACGGCGGGCGGCAGCACAAAGATCCAGTTGAGCCAGCCGAACAGGGGCAGGAAGCCCAGCAGCAGGCCCAGCGCGGCGAGGATGCCGAAGATCAGGGAGACGACTCTCATGGTCCACTGTACGTGGCGAGGGGACCAATGGTTGCGTCCGTGCTGTGTTGTGCTGTGTCCGTGCCGGGCGGACAATTCACAGCATGACGCGCTAGGTTGGTCCGGTGACTTTCTCCGCCTCAAAAAAAGCCGCTGGGCGCGGCGTAACCCGCCTGCCACGGGGGGCCAGGGAGCGTGCCCCGCAGGTGCTGGCCTCCCTTGAAGATCTGTACCCGGACGCCCGCACCGAACTTGTTTTCCGCACGCCCTTCGAGCTGCTCGTCGCCACCGTCCTGAGCGCCCAGGCCACCGATGTCAGCGTCAACGCCGCCACGCCCGCCCTGTTCGCGCAGTACCCGGACGCCCTCGCTCTGAGCCGGGCGTCGGCGGAGGACATCGAGCCGCTGATCCGCCGCATTGGCCTGTACCGGGGCAAGGCGCGCAATCTGGCCGCGCTGGCCCGGCTGCTGGTGGAGCGGCATGAGGGCGAGGTGCCGAACGATTTTGGTGCCGTGGTGGCGTTGCCCGGCGCGGGCCGCAAGACCGCCAACGTCGTGCTGAGCAACGCATACGGCTTTCCGGCCATTGCGGTCGATACGCATGTGGGCCGCCTCTCGCGCCGTCTGGGTCTGAGCGTTCAGACCAACCCCGACAAGGTGGAACTTGACCTGCAAAAGCTGTTCCCGCGTGAGCGCTGGGTCTTCTTGCACCACGCCCTGATCCTGCACGGACGGCGCGTGTGCATGGCCCGCAACCCGCAGTGTCAGGCATGCGAGATGGCGGCCTTCTGCCCGAAAGTTGGTGTGGAGGCTTGAGGCAAGACGCCTCTCCACACTCTGAGGCGGCCCGCCGATGACTTGGCGTTTCTCCCCGCAGGTCTGGCTGTTCCTGACTACCTCGTTTTCCTTCGGGCTGGCGCAGGCGTTTCTGGCGCTGTTCCTGAATTTCTACCTGCGGGCGCTGGGGCTGGGGCCAGAGTGGCAGGGCATCATGAACGCGCTGCCCGCGCTGACGCTGGTGTTCCTGAGCCTGCCTGCCGTGGCGCTGGCCCGCCGCATCAGCAACGCGCACACCATCAAGATCGGCGTGGCCCTGAGCCTGCTGGGCACGCTGATTCTGGCGCTGGCGGGCGGCCCTGTCGGCATCGTCATGGGCGCGCTGGTGCAGGGCGCAGGCTCGGCACTGCTGATGGTGGCCGGATCGCCCTTCATGGCCAACAACAGCGACGCGCGCAGCCGCATCACCCTGTTCAGCGTCCAGAGCGCTTTAATGACCGGCGCGGGTTTCGTGGGCAACCTGATCGGCGGGCGTGTGCCGGAAGCCTACGCGCTGTTTACCAGCACCGCACCGGACGGTGTGGGGGCCTTGCGAACCGCGCTGCTCGTCGCCACCGCCCTGCAACTGCTGGGCCTGCTCCCCGCGCTGAAGCTGAAACCCAGCGGCAAAACATCCCAGACCGGGCGCAGCTTTGCCGTGCGCGACAAGGCGAAGCTGCTGCGGCTGATCTTCCCCAATCTGCTGGTGGGGCTGGGGGCCGGGGCCACCATTCCGTTTCTGAACGTGTTTATCGAGGGCAAATTCCAGATCAATTACGCTAGCCTGGGCCAACTGTTCGCGTGGGCCAGTCTGGCGACGGCGGCCACCGCGCTGCTTCAGCCGCTGCTGGTGCGCCGACTTGGGCAATTGCAGGTGGTCTTGCTGGTGCAGGCCAGCAGTCTGCCGTTCCTGGCCCTGCTGGGCTTTGCGCCGCACCTGTGGATGGTCACGCTGGCGCTGTTCACGCGCGGGGCGCTGATGAACGCTGCTGGTCCGGTGTACGGCGCATACGCCATGTCCTCGCTGGACGAGGATGACCGCCCGATGTACTCGGCCCTGAACATCATCGCCTGGGATTCGGGCTGGGCCATCAGCAGCGTGCTGGCCGGAGTGGTGCGCGGCCAGTTGGCGTTTACCCCCGCCTTTCAGGTGCTGTTCGCCTGGACACTATTGATGTACGGCGGAAGTGTGGTTGCCATTTATCTGGGGCTGTACCGTCCGGCGCGGCGGCAGGCGCTGACTTTGCCGGTGTAGGTGGATGGGAAACCCCTCAGTCCGCTTTCCTCAGAAGGAAGCCGAGAGAAACTGAAAATTCGCTTTCACTTGAGGAGGGGTGATTCCGAAGGGGACGGAGGGGGTTACCGTAGGAGCTAGCCCTTCACCCCAACGCAATCCCCCTCACATCCCCCGCGCCGCGTCTCTGTTAGCCTGTTTTGTTTGAGTGGGGTTGACTTTTGGTGTGTCAGAGCAGGCGTCCCCCAGCAGCAGGCCAGCTTACGAATTGGCCAGAGGGGTGATGTTTTGACCGCAGCAGCAACGCAACCGATTCCAGAAGTGTTTCCCGCGCCTATCAAGTCCGTCGAGGCAGGCAGCGCCGCCGCGAAGGCTGGCGTGCGCCCCGGCGACGTGTTAATGCGCGTCAACGGTGAGGCCGTGACCGATGTACTGGCCTACCGCCACGCGCTCTCGCTGGGACAGGCCACGCTGGAAATCGCCCGCCCCAAAGAGGCTCCGCGCGCCATGACCGGCGTGCCCGGCACCGCGCAGGACCATCACCGCCTGCAACTGAGTGCGCCGCCCAGCCTGGACGACACCTTCACCTTCGACGTGGAGTGGGAAGACCCCGGCCTGGAATTTGAGGAAGTTCTCTTTGACGGCATCCACAAATGCGCCAACAAGTGCGATTTCTGCTACGTCCACCAGATGCCGCGCGGCTTTCGCAAGAGCCTGTACATCATGGATGACGATTACCGCCTATCGTTCCTGTACGGCTCGTTCGTCACGCTGACCAACCTGAGCGAGGGCGACATCAACCGGATTCTGGACGAGAACCTCTCGCCGCTGTACGTGTCGGTCCACACGGCCAATCAGGACCTGCGCCAGGACATGATGAAATGGTGGAAACTGAAGGTCAAAGACGAGAAGGCCGTGCAGATTCGCGGCATGATCGAGCGCCTGGAAAGCATCGACCTGTACACCCAGATCGTGCTGGTCCCGGAGCGCAACGACGGCGAACACTTGGACGACACCGTGGAGTACCTGTCGGGGCGTCCCAACGTGATCAGCGCGGCGGTGGTGCCCATCGGCCTGACCTCGCACCGGACCAACCTGCCGGACGTGCGGACGTTTAACAAGGAAGAGGCCCGCGACAGCCTCAAGCGGCTGAACGTGTGGCGCAAGAAATTCCTGACCGAGCGCGGCACCCGCTTTGTATTCCCCTCTGATGAGCTGTACCTGCTGGCCGGGGAGCCGCTGCCCACAGAGGAGGAGTACGAGGGCTTTCCCATGCTGGAAAACGGCGTGGGCATGATCCGCGACTTTCTGACCGAGGCGCTGCCCGAATTGCCCGCCGCGCTGCCGGAGCCGCGCCGGGTGATCCTGGGCACCGGGACGCTGTTCGCCGAATCGCTGGACCGCGCCGTGGAGCCGCTCCGGGCCATTAAGGGTCTGACGCTGGAAGTTCGCGGCGTGGTCAACAAGACCTTTGGGCCAGTGACCACCGTGGCAGGCTTGCTGACCGGGCGCTGCTTCCGGCACAACATCAAGACCGGCGAGGCAGACCTGCTGATCGTGCCGCCCACCACCCTGCGCTACGGCACCGAGCTGATGCTGGACGACGTGAGCCTGGGTGAGTTGCGCCAGGAATTCCGCATGGACGTGCGGGCGGGCGGCGCGACGCTGGGCGAACTGGCCCGCGTGATCCTGGAGGGCGCGCAGAGCAGCGGCCACCAGTGGGGCATGAGTGCCCACGCCGTGAAAGACAGCGGGCATACGCTGCTGGAGATTGAGGTGGCGGAGCGGGGGATGCGGGGGCAGGCTTAAGAGCTGTCAAACTGTATAAAGGTCAAACGGTCTAACCGCTCCCTTCAGTCTTCCTTGACCGTCATGATGCTCAGGCCCGCGTCCACGTACATGGTCTGGCCGGTCACGCCGCTGCCCAGGTCCGAGAGCAGGAACAGGGCCAGCTTGCCGACTTCCTGCGAGGTGGCGTTGCGGCCAAAGGCGGCGTTGCGCGCGCCCTTGTCGTACAGTCCGCCGAAACCGGGGATGCTGCGGGCGGCGATGGTCCGCATCGGTCCGGCGCTGATGGTGTTGATGCGGATCTCGCGGGAGCCGAAGTCGGCGGCCAGGTAGCGGGTGGCGGCCTCCAGCGCCGCTTTGGCCACGCCCATCACGTTGTACTTGGGGACCACCTGCTGCGAGGCGTGGTAGGTCAGGCTGACCACGCTGCTGCCCTGGCGGAACAGCGGCTCGGCGTGGCGGCAGATCGCCACCAGCGAGTAGGCGCTGACCTGCAAGGACGTGTTCCAGTCTTCCGGCGTGGTGTCCAGAAACCGGCCCTCCATCGCGCCTCGCGGGGCGTAGGCAATCGCGTGGACCAGATAATCCAGCCCGCCGAATTCCTCCCTGGCGCGGGCGAACAGGGCGCTCAGATCGTCCTCAGAGGTCGCGTCGGCCTGCTGGGTCCACACGCCCTGCCTGTCCCTGAGCAATTTGTCCAGCTCACCCTTCAGGCGCTCGCCCTGGTAGGAAAAGCCCACCCGGCAGCCCGCCGAGAGCAGTTGCTCGGCAATCGCCCAGCCCAGGCTGCGCCCGTTCGCCACACCCATCACTAGGGCCGTCTTGTCTTTCAGGTCAATTTGCACGCTCATATGCAGCAGACTTTAGCGCCGCAGGGCGGGCAGAGGTTGGAGCGGGTGCAAGCCGGGCGCGGCGTGGCTGCCGGGCGATTGAACCCTGCCATCCCCCGGATGGGGGCAGCAGCCGTCAGAATCCAGTGAGACATGCGAGACGATACTGCGCAATTGATGCTGTTGACCGCGCCGCACCTGAGAGCGCCGCACGCCTTTACGACGCGTGCTGGGGGCGTCTCGGTGGGCCAATATCGAGGTCTGAATCTGGATGACCGCGAGGACGATACCCGGACGGTGGCCGAGAACCGACGCCGTCTGGCCGCCGCCCTGAACTCTGGTTCGGCGCAATTTGCCCGCCTGCATCAGGTGCATGGAACGGCTGTGATCGTGGTGGACGGGCCGGGCGTCTGGACCGGCGACGCGCTGGTGAGCGCCACGCCTGGCGTGCTGCTGGCGATTGGCACGGCGGACTGTTACCCGCTGCTGCTCGAAGATGCGGCGGCGGGCGTGATCGGCGCGGCCCACGCGGGCTGGAAAGGAACGCTGGGGCGCATTGCGGAAAAGACCGTGGGGGCCATGTGTGAACTGGGAGCGCTTCCGGACCGCATCCGCGCCGCCGTCGGCCCCGGCATCTGCGGAGCGCGTTACGGCGTTGGGGCAGAGGTGGCCGCGAAGTTTGCGGATGCGGGTCTGGGCGACTTTGTGCAGCACAGGGGCGGGCAACCCCATCTCGATCTGGCGGGTGCCAACCGGGCCGTGCTGCTGGCGGCTGGCCTCCCGCAAGACAGCATCTGGCTGTCGGGCCGCTGCTCCACCGAAACTGATTTCTACTCCTACCGCCGCGACAGCGGAAAGACCGGGCGGATGTGGGCGGTCATCGGCCTGAGAGCGGGGGCTTCAGCGTGAGCCTGTTGCGCCCCCACGACGTCATTGACGACATTCTGCACATCACCCCCGAGTTCCTGGCGCGGCGCGGGTTGCGCGGGCTGCTGCTGGACTTGGACAACACGCTGGTTCCCTACGGCAGCTATGAGGAAGCCGCCGCCGCCGGGATGTTCCACTGGGCGCGCGAACTGCGCGGTTCGGGCATCGGGCTGTACCTGCTGAGCAACGCCACCGGACGCCGCGCCGCGTTCTGGCTGGAGCGGCTGGGCTTTTCCGGGGTGGGACTGGCGGGTAAACCGCATCCCCGCGCCTACCGCCGCGCGCTGGCCGAACTGGAGCTGCCCGCGCATCAGGTGGGCATGGTGGGCGATCAACTGTTCACCGACGTGCTGGGCGGCAATCTCAGCGGCATGCACACCATTCTGGTGCGGCCCATCATCAACAATTCGCTGCCGCACACGCGGCTGGCGCGGCAACTCGAACGGGTGGTGCTGCGGAGGTACGGGCATGACTGGAAGACCTGAAGCTGGCCGCACCAGCCACACCCGCCCGCAACACGACTTCAGTTTCAACCGCTTTCACCCGCACGGCAAGGAGGGACGACATGGCACTTTCGATCGGTGACCGCCGACTGGGCGCAATTCTGCTCGAACAGGGGTACGTCAAAGACGGTGACCTGCAAAAGGCGCTGGTGCGTCATGCCGAGGTGGGTGGGCGGCTGGCCGAGATTTTAATCGACACCGGCATGGTGGGCGAAAAACGGATTGCGCGGGCCATCGAGGAAGCGCTGGGCATTCCGCTGGTCAACCTGCTGGCCCTCACGCCGGACCCGGTGGCGGTGGCGGCGATTTCGGCCCAGACGGCGCTGTCCTTGCAGGCCATTCCGTTTGCGCTGGAGGGCGGCACCCTGCGCGTGGCGCTGGTCGATCCGTTGTCCAGCCTGGCGCTGGAGACGCTGGAGGACGACAGCAACCTGCCCATCGAGCCGTACCAGGCGCTGCGCGAGCAGGTGCTGTGGGCGGTGGCGACGCATTACCCCGAACTGGGCCTGACGCCGGTCGAACCTGTCGAGGGCGGCCCCGAGACGGCGGGCGGCCAGATGGGCCAGCAACTGATCGCGCGCGGGCTGGTCACCGACGCGCAGCTTCAGGTGGCCCTGGACGCCCAGCAGCAGACCGGCGAGCTGCTGGGGACCACCCTGGTGTCCCACAAGGCCATCACCGAGGACCAGCTTTACGAGGTGCTGGCCGAGCAGAGCGGCGCGGTCTACCTGAAAAACCCGCGCGACTTTCAGCCCCCCGAGGACGTGCTGGGCAGCATGCTGCGTGCCGACGCGCTGCGGCTGTCCGCCGTGCCCGTCGATGAAACCAGCGAGCACGTGGTGGTGGTGGCCACCGATCCGCGCAAACGCGGGGACATCGCCGCGCTGATCGGGCGGCCCATCCAGCTCATCCTGGCGCGGCCCCGCGACCTGGAGGTGCTGATCGAGCGCTTTTACCCGCAGCGGGGCCGCCTGGGCGAGCAGATGGTGCAGGAGGGCACCCTGTCGCGCCTGCAACTGCGCGAGGCCTTGCAGGTTCAGGCCCGCGGGGGCAAGGTCAAGCCGCTGGGCGAGGTGATTCTGGAGCTGGGCTTCGCCGAGGCGGGCGAGATTGACAGCGCCCTGCAAAAGCAGAATGTGGGCGGCGGACGCCTGGAAGACACCCTGGTGCAGTCCGGCAAGCTGTCGCCGGAGATGCTGGCCCGCTCGCTGGCTGCGCAACTGGGCTACGAATTTCTCGATCCTGTCCAGAATCCGCCGGACGCCAAGGTGGCCCTGCTGGTTCCCGAAGCCACCGCGCGGCGCTACGGCGTGGTGCCGGTGCGTCTCCAGGGCGAGTTGCTGGTGGTCGCCATGAAGGACCCGCGCAACGTGTTTGCCCTCGACGACCTCAAGCTGATCACCGGGCGCGACATCATCCCCGCCGTGATGGCCGAAAAGGACATCATCCGGCTGATCGAGCGGTACTTTGGCAACCAGGGCATGGCGGACCTGAACCAGCGCCTCCAGGCCGAATCGCTGCAACGCGAGAAGGACTCGGGGCGCGGCAACGACGTCGATCTGAACGCCGGGTTCGACGACAACGCGGTGGTCCGGGTGGTGGACGGTCTGATCCGCGAGGCGGCCTTGCAGGAGGCCAGCGACATCCACGTCGAACCCACTGAGCACAGTTTGCGAATTCGCTACCGCGTGGACGGCCTCCTGCGCGAGCAGAACGAACTGCCCAAGGGAGCCGCGCAGAGCATCCTGGCGCGTATCAAGATCATGGGCCATCTGGACATCTCCGAGCGCCGCGTGCCGCAGGACGGGCGCGTGCGCTTCAAGAAGGGCAGCATCGACATCGATCTGCGGCTGTCCACCCTGCCCACCGTGTACGGCGAGAAGGCCGTGATGCGGCTGCTGCAAAAGGCCAGCAACATTCCTGAAGTCGAGCAACTGGGCTTCAGCGACCACAACTTCCAGCGCTTTCTGGACGTGATCGACAAGCCCAACGGCATCTTTCTGGTCACCGGGCCGACGGGTTCGGGCAAGTCCTTTACCTCCTTTTCCACCCTCAAGCGCATCGCCAAGCCGGAGAAGAACACCACCACCATCGAGGACCCGGTGGAGTACGAGATTCCAGGGATCATCCAGTCGCAGGTCAACCCGGTGGCGGGCCTGACCTTCGCCCGCGCCCTGAGGGCTTTTTTGCGGCAGGACCCCGACATCATCTTTGTAGGGGAAATCCGGGACACCGAGACGGCCAAAATTGCCGTGGAGGCGGCCCTGACCGGCCATCTGGTGCTGGCGACGCTGCACACCAACGACGCGCCCGGTGCCATCGTGCGCCTCGACGAGATGGGCGTGGAACCCTTCAACATCAGCGCCTCGGTGGTGGGCGTGCTGGCGCAGCGATTGGTGCGCCAGGTCTGCCCCGATTGCAGGGCACCTACCAACGCCGATCCCGACGTGCTGCGCCGATTGGGGATTACCGAACAAGACTTGCGCGGCGCACAACTGATGCGCGGGGCCGGCTGCGCCCGCTGCGGCGGCACCGGCTACAAGGGCCGCATGGGCATCCACGAGCTGATGGTGGTGGACGAGGCGCTGCGCGTCGCCATCGGTTCGGGCAAGCCCGCCACGGAAATCCGCGACGTGGCTCTGGAACAGAGCGGCATGCGAACGCTGCGCTCCGACGGCATCGAAAAGGCCCTCAAGGGCCTGACCACGCTGGAAGAAGTCCTGGCCGTGACCAGCAACTAGCACTCTCAGAGCTTCAGACCCGTGAACCCGCCGAAGGAGTACCCATGACCCAGCCCCCCGCCGACATCACCGACATCCTGCGCCAGGCCGCCGAGAAGGGCGCGTCCGACGTGATCCTGACCGTGGGCATCTCTCCGCAGTTCAAGATTGACGGCGTGTACGGTCCGCAGGGCTTTGCCGATCTGGTGCCCACCGAAGCCCGCAAGCTGATGTACTCGATGATGAACGAGAAGCAGCAGCGCACCTTTGAGGAACGCCGCGAACTGGACTTCAGTTTCGCGCTGGGCGACCGCGCCCGCTTCCGCGTCAACTGCTTCATGCAGCGGGGTAACGTGGGCGGCGTGATGCGCCTGATTCCCACCAAGATCAAGAGCGCCGCCGAGATGGGGTTGCCGCAGACCGTCACCGACATCTCCAACTCGCCGCGTGGGCTGGTGCTGGTCACCGGACCGACGGGATCGGGAAAAAGTACCACACTGGCGGCCATGCTGGATTACATCAACGCCAACAAGAAGATGCACATTATGACCATCGAGGATCCCATCGAGTTCGTGCACGCGCACAAGCAGAGTATCGTCAACCAGCGCGAGGTCGGCTCGGACACCCTGAGCTTCGAAGCCGCCCTGCGCGCGGTGCTGCGCCAGGCCCCCGACGTGATCCTGGTGGGCGAGATGCGCGACTACGAAACGATCAAGGCCGCCGTGACCGCCGCTGAGACCGGCCACCTGGTGATGGGCACGTTGCACACCAACAGCGCTCCGGAATCCATCGACCGGATCGTAGACGTGTTCCCGGAAGAGCAGCAGGCGCAGATCCGGGTGCAGCTCGCCAATAACCTGGTGGCCGTGATGACCCAGCAGTTGCTGCCGCGCCTGGACGGGCAGGGCCGCATCCTGGCCTACGAGCTGCTGATCGCCAATCCCGCCGTGCGCGCCCTGATCCGTGAGGGCAAGACCTACCAGCTCATCAGCGTCATGCAGACCGGCGCGCGCGAGGGCATGGTCACCATGGACGCCTTTCTGGCCAACCTGTACCGCCGCCGCATGATCGGCTTCGACGTAGGGGCCTCGCGCGCCGTCGATCCCAAGGAATTCGCCCGTCTGGTCAACGACGCCGGAGGCGCTGCCGCCGGAAATCAGCCGCAGGCCAGTGACGCGCCGCCCCCCAGTTCCCCGTCCGCCTCGCCTACCAAGACCACCGGCTGGGGCGCGACGGGACGGGCGGAGGCCAGCACTCCGGAAACGGGATACGGCGGCCCCACCAGCTACGGCAGAGGCAAACGCTGATCCGAGGTTAAAAGTTGGCCTGCACAGTGTTATTGGCCTGCACTGTGTCTTCGGCCTGCACGGTGTCGGCCTGTGCACGCTGGCCCCTCACTCCGTTGCTACGCGAGGCCCCTCGCCCCTCACGAGCGGGAGGCACCGGCAAAGGTGCGAAACAGAGCAATGGAGCGGCGCAGAGGTGAGGGGAAGACAAAGCAGGCTGCAACCCAATGCAGAATGTCGAGACTTCATTTGATGCCCATACAACATGAAAGAGCCGCCTCGCCAGTCCAACGGCGAGGCGGCTTCTGCTTCTGTCTCTTTGAGCTTACGCTCCCGGCTGGGTCGGGTTCTTGTTTGTGCTGGGCGGCATGCTGGGATGGCTGCCTTCCGGCTTGGGCAGCAGCAGCAGCTTGAGCACCTCGCCCACGCGCTCGGCGGGGTGCAGCTTCAGGTCGCCGCGAATGCTCTCGGGCACGTCCTGGAGGTTGGGTTCGTTGTCCTTAGGGAAGATGACTTCACGGATTCCGCCCTGGTGCGCGGCCAGCAGTTTTTCCTTGAGGCCGCCGATGGGCAGCACCCGCCCGCGCAGGCTGATCTCGCCGGTCATCGCCACGTCCATGCGCACCGGGCGTCCGGTGATGGCGCTGATCACGGCGGTGGCAATGGTGATGCCCGCGCTGGGGCCGTCCTTGGGCGTCGCGCCGTCGGGAAAGTGAACGTGCAGGTCCATGGTCTTGTGGAAGTCGGGGTCCGCGCCGTACTCTGCGGCGTGCGCGCGCAGGTAAGCGACTGCCGCTCCCACGCTCTCCTTCATCACGTCACCCAGGCTGCCGGTCATGCTGATCTTGCCAGTGCCGGGGGTGGCCAGTGCCTCCACCAGCAGCATGGTGCCGCCCACGCTGGTCCAGGCCAGGCCCTGCGCCACGCCCACCTGAGGTTCCTTCTCCATCTTGTCGGGACGGTGCAGCGGCACCCCCAGGTAATCGGAGACCTGCGGAGCGTCGATGACCTTCAGGCCCTCCCAGGACTTCTCCAGCAGTTGGCGGGCGGCCTTGCGCGCCAGCTTGCTGATCTGGCGGTCCAGGTTACGCACGCCGCTCTCGGCGGTGTATTCCTCGACAATGCGGTTCAGTGCAGCGTCGGTGATCTCCAGCTTGCCGCTGAGGCCGTGGCTCTTGATCTGGCGCGGCACGCGGTAACGCCGGGCGATCTCCACCTTCTCCGGCTGGGTATACCCGGGAATCTGGATGATTTCCATGCGGTCCAGCAGCGGGCGGGGAATGGTCTGGAGGGTGTTGGCCGTGGTGATGAACATGACCTGCGACAAGTCGTAGGGGACTTCCAGGTAGTGGTCCTGGAAGGTGTGGTTCTGCTCGGGGTCCAGCACTTCCAGCATGGCGCTGCTGGGATCGCCGCGCCAGTCGCTGCTCATCTTGTCGATCTCGTCCAGCAGGATCACCGGGTTGGTGACGCCCGCGTTCTTCATCGACTGGATGATCCGGCCCGGCATCGAGCCGATGTAGGTGCGGCGGTGGCCGCGCACCTCGGACTCGTCGCGCACGCCGCCCAGGCTCATGCGGACGAATTTGCGGTTCAGGCTGCGGGCGATGCTCTTGCCCAGCGAGGTCTTGCCCACGCCGGGAGGGCCGACCAGACACAGGATCGGGGCGCGCAGCTCGGCGTCGTCGGTGCGCTCCTCGGCGGTGCGTTCCTTGCGCTGCTCCTCGGTCTCGTCTTCCTTGTGGGTCAGTTGGCGCACGGCCAGGAATTCCAGGATGCGGTCCTTCACGTCGTCCAGCGCGTAGTGGTCATCGTCGAGGATGCCCCGCGTGCGGGCAATGTCCAAGACCTCTTCATCGCGCTTGCTCCACGGCACGTCCACCAGCCAGTCGATGTAGTTGCGGACGACGGTGCTTTCGGGGCTGCCTCCGGGGGTGCGCTCCAGCCGCTGCAATTCCTTGAGCGCCTTTTCCTTGACCGATTCGGGCATGCCCGCCTCCTCGATCTTTTCGCGCAGCGCCTCGACTTCCGCCGGGCCGTCCTCGCCGCCGCCGAGTTCCTTGCCAATCGCCTTCATCTGCTCGCGCAGGTAGTACTCGCGCTGGTTGGCATCCATCTGTTCCTTGACGCGTCCGGCGATCTTCTTGTCCATGTTGAAACGTTCGGTGTCGCGGGTCAGGAACTCGAGCGTGGCCTCCAGACGGGCGCGCAGGGTCACGGCTTCCAGGATTTCCTGCTTTTCCTCCGGGGTCCAGGTGGCGTGATGGGCCACCTGATCGGCCAGCGCGCCGCCGTCGGTCAGGGCCTTCATGCCCTCAAGCTGGTAGTTGTCCAGCCGCAGGTTCTTGTTCTGGCGCTGGTACTCCTCGAAGGCGGATTTGACCTCGGTGGTCAGGACCACGACTTCGCGGCTGTCGTCTTCGGGGGTGGGCTGGGTCTCGGCACGCACCCGCATGTAGGGGGCATTCACCTCGTCCTGCACGCCGGCGCGCTCCTGCGCTTCCACCAGCACCTGATAGGTGTTGTCGGGCATGCGGACCACCTGCTTGACTACGGCCAGCACGCCCATGTCGTACAGCTCGGCCTTGGTGGGATCATCGGTGCGGGCGTCGCGCTGGGTCAGCAGCAGCACGCGGCGGTCAGAGGCCTGCGCCTCATCGACGGCACGCTTGCTCTTGGGGCGGCCCACGTCCACGTTCATGGTGACGCCGGGCAGGATCACGATGTTTCTCAATGCGACTACGGGAAGTTCCCAGATCATCTTTGCTCCTTGAAACTGCCTCCGGCGGGGCGGGACAGATGAATAGATCAGTCTAACGCGGGGCCACCTTAGAAAACGACACCCCCGCAAGGTGTCCCAGGATTCTAGGATTCACCGCGCGGAGGCGCTGTAACCGTCGTTGCCTTTTACGCAGACTTCTTGAGTCCCTTCGACTCAAGTAATTCCAGTGGGGCATCTATATGCTCACCGTCAAACCGCAGCTCGCGCAGGCCCGGGAACGGCAGCTCGAACAGCAGATCGGTCATGGATTTTTCCAGCACTGCCCGCAGCCCGCGCGCCCCGGTCTTGCGCTCCCTGGCGCGGTGGGCCACCTCCCGCAGGGCGGATTCAGTGAAGCTCAGGTCCACGTCCTGAAAGCCGAACAGCGCCTGGTACTGCCGGATGATCGCGCCCTGCGGCTCGGTCAGGATACGGACCAGGGCTTCCTCGTCCAGATCCTGCAATTGCACCACCAGTGGCAGGCGGCCCACGAACTCCGGGATCAGCCCGTACTTCACCAGATCTTCAGGCAGGAAGCGCAGCTCGGCCTTTTCCTCGCCCTTGTGTTCCGCGCCGAAGCCCACCGCGCGCACGTTGGTGCGGGAGCGGGCAATTTCCGACATGCTCTCGAAGGCCCCACCCACGATGAACAGTATGTTCTTGGTGTTGACCTGCACCAGTTCCTGCTGCGGGTGCTTGCGGCCCCCCTGCGGCGGCACCTGCGCGACGGTCCCCTCGATGATCTTCAGCAGCGCCTGCTGTACGCCCTCGCCCGACACGTCGCGGGTGATGCTGGTTCCCTCGGACTTGCGGGCGATCTTGTCGATCTCGTCGATGTAGATGATGCCGCGCTCGGCAGCGGAGACGTCGTATTCGGCGGCCTGCAAAAGCCGCACGATCACGTTCTCCACATCGTCGCCCACGTACCCGGCCTCGGTCAGCGTGGTGGCGTCGGCGATGGCAAACGGGACTTCCAGCATTTCCGCCAGCGACTGCGCCAGCAAGGTCTTGCCCGTTCCAGTGGGGCCAACCAGCAGAATGTTGCTCTTCTGAAGGTTGACATCCGGGTGCGCCAGGCGTTGATAGTGGCTGACCACCGCCACCGCCAGCGCCTTTTTCGCCTCGTCCTGGCCGATCACGAACTCGTCCAGATACGCCTTGATTTCCTTGGGGCTGGGCAGTTCTTCCAGCACAAACTCGCTGCCCGCCTTCTTGTTCTGCTTGACCAACTCGGCGGCGCGGTCGGTGCATTCGTTGCAAATGAACGCCGCGCGGCCCGGAGCCTCGATCAGTTGCGCGATCTGGGGGTGTTGCCGCCCACAGAACGAACAGCGGTCCCCGTTGCCTGCTTTGGTAGTCATAGCATCTCCTCGATCTGGCGGGTGTTCTCGATCACGCTGTCGATCAGGCCATACTGCTTGGCCTCCTCGCCCGACATGAAGTAATCGCGCTCCATGTCGCGCAGCAGCTTGTCGTGCGGCAGATCGGTGTGCTTGTTGTACAGGCCGATCAGGGTGTCGCGCATCTTCAGGGTTTCTTTGGCCTGCACTTCCACGTCCGGCGTGTTGCCCCGGAAGCCGCTGCTACCCTGATGGATCATAATCCGGCTGTTGGGCAGGGCCAGGCGCTTGCCCCGGTCCCCGGCCATCAGCAGCACGCTGCCCATGCTCATCGCCATACCCACGCAGATGGTGGACACCGGCGCTTTGATGTAGCGCATGGTGTCGTAGATCGCCAGCCCGGCGTAGACCTCGCCGCCGGGGCAATTGATGTACATCTGAATTTCCTGCTCGGGATTCTGGCTGTCCAGCAGCAACAACTGCGCCACAATGGCGTTGGCCATCTGCGATTCCACGGGCGTTCCCACGAAGATAATCCGGTCCTTCAGGAGGCGCGAGTAAATGTCATAGCTGCGCTCGCCGCGCCCGGTCTGCTCGATCACGTAAGGAATGATGCCCATATGCGCGATTATAGGGCGGATGGGGCGGGAAAACGTGGGGGATGCGGGGGTGAAATGGACTACAGAACGCTGAGGCTTGCCATGCTCGGCGCTGGAGACATCTGGGCCACCTACTGATTCCCTCGCCGTACCTGGCGGGTGATGACGAGTTTCGCGGCTTGACGGCCCCAGGTTCCATCGTTCCCTACCCCCGCCAGCACCTTCTGTGCCCCCACCAAAACGCGCCTCACGCCAAAAGAGAATGAGGCCAGCACGAACACTGGCCCCACCCGAATATTCCTCGCCCTCAATCCACAATCATCGGAATCAACACCGGGTTCCTGCCCGTCACCTTCCGCACAAACCGCCTCACAGCCCCGTACATATCGTCGCGCACGTCTTCCAGGCGCTTCTTCTCGCGGATGCCCTGCTCGATGGCGTCCAGGGCCACCTTGCGAATCTGGTTGTCCAGATCGCGGTTGGCGCGCACGAAGCCGCGCGAGACGACTTCCACATGCGGCGTGGGGTGCAGCACGGCGGTCATGATCAGAATTCCTTCTTGGCTCATGTTCACGCGGTCCAGCAGCACGTCGTCGCCAATGTCGCCCACACCTAGGCCGTCCACGTACACCGCCCCGGCGGGAACGGTGCCGGTCACCTTGAACTCGTCCGCGCCCAGTTGGATCACATCGCCGTTCTTGGCGATCAGCGTGCGCTTGGGCGGGCGCGGCAGCGTCTGCGCCAGCTTGGCGTGGTTGATCTGGTGGCGGGGTTCGCCGTGCCACGGCAGGAAGAACTTGGGGCGCGCCAGATTCAGCACCGTGGCCAGCTCTTCCTGGCTGCCGTGGCCAGAGGCGTGGATCTTGTAGGCGGGCGGGTAGTACACGTCCACGCCGATCTCGTACAGGCGGTTGATGACCAGATTGACCGCTTCCTCGTTGCCGGGAATCGGGTTGCTGGACAGGATCACGCTGTCGCCCCGGCGCAGGGCGATCTTGGCGTGGTTGCCAAAGGCCAGACGGCTCAGCACGCTCATGGGCTGGCCCTGTGACCCGGTGCAGATGTACAGCACCTGCTGGTCCTGCATGCCAGCCACCTCATCGTTGGTCAGGAAGGGATCGGGGGCGTTCATGTGGCCCACCGCCTGCGCCACCTGCGCGTATTTCAGCATGCTGCGGCCTTCCATGATCACGCGGCGGCTCTGGCGGTGGGCGATGTTCAGGATGTTCTGAATGCGGTTGACCTGTGAGGCGAAGGTGGTCAGGAACACGCGGCCCTTGCACCCGGCGATCACCTCTTCCAGGTTCCTGGCAATCTCGGCCTCGCTGGGGGTGCGGCCCGGACGCTCGGCGTTGGTGGAATCGCTGATCAGCAGCAGCACGCCGTCCTTGCCCGCCTGCTCGATCTTGCCCAGGTCAGACAGTTGGCCGTCGGCGGGATGCTCGTCCAGCTTGAAATCCCCGGTGTGCAGCACGCGCCCAACAGGGGTGGTCAGGATGTACCCGGCGTTGTCGGGAATGCTGTGCGTCATGCGGAAGTACTCGATGCCGAAGTGCTTGCCGATCTTGAACTTGGCGTTCAGGTCGATCTCGCGCAGATCGGTTTCGTGGTCCTTGATGCCAAATTCGGACAGCTTCTCGCGCACCAGGCCCAGCGTCAGCGGCGCACCGTATACAGGCACCTTGGGCAGTCGGGGCAGGATGTAGGGCAGGCCGCCGATGTGATCCTCGTGGCCGTGGGTCAGGATCCAGCCCTTGATCAGCCCGGCGTGCTGTTGCAGGTAATCGATGCGCGGGATGATCAGGTCGATGCCCATCTGGTGCGAGTCGGGAAAGGCCAGTCCGGCGTCCACCACCATGATCTCGTCCTCGTAGCGGTAGGCGGTGATGTTCTTGCCGATCTCGCCCATCCCACCGAGGGGAATCACTTCCAGGTGGGGGGTGTTGGTGTCGTCTGGTTGGGTCATATTGAACTCCGTATCGGGCGGCCCACTTTAGCGGGGCCAAACATAATGAATGCAGCGGTGGCCCGAAAAAACGCAGCCTGGGGCAGTCAGGAAGAGGGTTCTTAACTGCTGCGGTTGTGTCGCCCGTCTCCAGCCTTTACAGGCCGAAATCATGGCGCGATGGACGCAGGCTAGCACGGCGGGTACGGCGCATGGGGGGGCTTCCCCCCCAATTGGGCTTGTACAGTCTTGTACGGTCTCAGCGCTGAAACCCGGGTGGGCAGGATCACCGCAACGAGACCTGGCCGCCCTCTCACCCTCCCCCCACCTGTTCAAACCCTCTTCAAACAGGATTAAGGCGTATCATGAAGGGGTGACCTCTCCCTGCATTCTGATCATCGAAGATGACTTGGACATCGCCAACGTCCTGAGGATGGACCTGACCGACGCCGGGTTCGAGGTCGAGCATGCCGATTCGGCCATGAACGGGCTGATCAAGGCACGTGAGGATCACCCCGCGCTGATCCTGCTGGACCTGGGCCTGCCCGACTTCGACGGCGGCGACGTTGTTCAGCGCCTGCGCAAAAACAGTGCGGTGCCGATCATCGTGCTGACCGCCCGCGACACCGTGGACGAGAAGGTGCGGCTGCTGGGCTTGGGCGCAGACGACTACCTGATCAAGCCCTTTCACCCCGACGAACTGCTGGCCCGCGTCAAGGTGCAACTGCGTCAGCGCACCACCGAGAGCCTGAGCATGGGTGACCTGACGCTGGACCCGCAAAAACGGCTGGTGACCTACAAGGCCGAGGAATTGCGGCTGTCGCCGAAGGAATTTGACATCCTGGCGCTGCTGATCCGCCAGCCGGGCCGGGTCTACTCGCGCCAGGAGATCGGCCAGGAAATCTGGCAGGGCCGCCTGCCCGAGGGCAGCAACGTGGTGGACGTGCATATGGCCAATCTGCGCGCCAAGCTGCGCGATCTGGACGGCTACGGCCTGCTGCGGACCGTGCGCGGCGTGGGCTACGCCCTGCGCGGCTAAGGCCGTGGGTGCCGAGACCGTCACAGTTGTCTGTCACGCCGGGCGACGCCGGGACAGCTCCGAAGCGGTCAGCCGACCCTTGAGCTTTGCCCGCAGTGACACTTTTTTGATGCTGGCTGCTCTAGGCTGTTCAATCTGAGATGAGCGCCGTGACCAGTGCTCCTGCCGATTCGTCTGCCTTTGCCGGGGCAGACGCCGCCGCATTGCTGTCGGCGCTGCCCGATCCGGCGGTGTGGGTGCGGGCGGACGGCCACTTCGCCCTGAACACCGCTGCGCGTGAGCGGCTGGGGGCGGTGGACGGGCTGGCCCAGAACTGGGCCTTGCTGTTCTCGGTGGCCGCCGCCCAAGAGCTGCGGGACGCGGTGGCCCAGGCCCTACGGGGCAAGGTCTCCTGCCTGTCGGTGACCATGCCCGGCGCGGTGGCCCCGGCGCTGGCCACCATCACCCCTGCCGGACCCGGCGCGGCGCTGCTGCATTTCCGTGAGTCGCACGATCCGCTGGAAGTGGCGCTGGAGATCATGGACCGCATGGGCCTGGGCATGACCGTGCAAGGGGCAGACAGCCGCATTCTGCACGCCAACACCTTGGCCCCAGCCATTTTGGGCCTCAGTCCCGAGCAACTGACCGGGCGCGACTCGCTGGACCCGCGCTGGCAGGCCATCCACCCGGACGGCTCGGCGTTTCCGGGCGAGACCCATCCGTCCCTGGTGGCGCTGCACACCGGGCAGCCCTTGCTGGACGTGCCGATGGGCGTGTTTCACCCTGCCGCAGGGGAGTGGCGCTGGCTGACGGTCACGGCCATTCCGCGCCGCGCGCCGGGCATGAACCGCCCCCAGCAGGTAACCACGGTCTTCGCCGACGTGACCGAGGGCCACCGCACCCGCGAGGACCTGCGCCGCAGCGAACAGCGCTTTCGCTCACTGGTGGAGGCCACCTCGCAGATCGTGTTCTCCACCGACGCTCAGGGCCATTTTGACGGTCGGCAGCCGGATTGGGAGGCCTTTACCGGTCAGTCCCCCGAGGAGTATCTGGCGGGCCGGGGCGGGGAGGCGATTCATCCCGGTGACCTCATAGAATCGGCGAGGCTCTGGCGTGAGGCGCTGCAAAGCGGAAGCGTCTACGACACTGAACACCGCCTGCGCCGCCATGATGGCGTGTATGTGCCCATGCGAATCCGCGCGGTCCCAGTGCTAAACGAGGACGGCGGCGTGCGCGAGTGGATCGGCAGCTACACCGACATCAGCGCCGTGCGGGGGGCCGAAGCCGCCCTGAGGGCGCTGAACGCCGAGCTGGAGGGCCGCGTGGCGGTCCGCACCCAGGAGCTGGCCGAGGTCACCCGCTTTTCCACGCTGCTGCTGACTGCTGCGGGAGAAGGCGTGTTCGGCCTGGACGCCTCCGGGCGCATCACCTTTGCCAATCCGGCGGCGGCGCGGCTGCTGGGTTACAGCGTCGAGCGCTTGATCGGCAGCCAGCAGCACGCTCTGATTCACCACAGTCACCCTGACGGCACGCCGTACCCGCTGGCCGACTGCCCCATCCACCAGACCCTGCGCGACGGCCAGAACCGCCGCCTGGAGCATGAAGTGCTGTGGCACGCCACGGGCCACGCGGTTCCGGTCTCGTGTGTGGTCACGCCGCTGTTCTCGGAGACAGGCGCGGTCACGGGCGCGGTGCTGATGGTGCAGGACATCGCCGAGCGGCTGCGTTCCCAGAGCCTGTTGCAGGACGCCATTGAGGATCTGGAGCGCAGTAACGCCGATCTGGAGCAGTTTGCCTACGTCGCCAGCCACGATCTGCAAGAGCCGCTACGGACGCTGGGCAGCTACGCCGAACTGCTCTCGCGGCGCTACGGCGAGCAGCTCGACGGGCGGGCCAACCAGTACCTGGGCTTCATGCAGGACGCGGCGGGCCGCATGCGCGGCTTGATCCAGGACCTGCTGGAGTTCTCGCGGGTGGGCCGGGCCGGGAGCGCGCCCACGCCACTGGCCCTCAGCGACGCCGTGCAGGCCGTCGCGCACAGCATGGGGGCCGCCCTGGAATCCGGCCAGGCCACGCTGGAATGGGATACCCCCCACACCGTGCTGGCCCACGCCCCGCTGATCGCGCCGCTGCTGACCAACCTGATCGGCAACGGCCTGAAGTTCACCGCGCCGGGGCAGCCCGCGCGGGTGCGGGTGGGGTCGCGCCAGGACGGCGAGATGGTCTATATCACCGTACAGGACAACGGCATCGGCATCGCGCACGAGTACCAGGAACGGGTCTTCGAGATCTTTCAACGCCTGCACCGCCGCGAGGATTACGCCGGGAACGGAATGGGCCTGGCGATTTGTCGTAAGATTGTGGAACATCACGGGGGCACGCTGTGGCTGGAATCCACGCCGCTGCCTGACCCGGACCACGGCAGCACCTTCCATTTCACCCTGCCCGCCGCGCCAGACCCTCGGCGGCAGGACCCCCAGCAACAGGACTCCCAGCGACAGGACCCCTCCCATGCCTGAAACCACCCCGTATCCCCCCAGCGCGCGCCAGGTCGAGATTTTGCTCGTCGAGGACAGCGAACCCGACATCCTGCTGACCCTGGAAGCTTTCGAGGAAGCCCGCGTCCCCAACCGGCTGCATGTGGTCCGTGACGGCGTGGAGGCGCTGCGCTTTCTGCGCAGTGAGGGTGAGTACCATGACGCTCCGCGCCCGGATCTGATTTTAATGGACATCAACATGCCGCGCAAAAACGGCCTGGAAGTGCTGCGCGAGATCAAGACCGATTCCGGCCTGGTCAGCATCCCGGTGCTGATGCTGACCACCAGCCAGGCCGACGAGGACGTGCGCAGCTCCTATGAGTGCCACGCCAGCGGTTACATGGTCAAGCCGGTGGGCTTCGAGAATTTCCTGAGCGCCATCCGCGCCTTCGAGGACTTCTGGCTGACCTTCGTGCGCTTTCCGCCGCGCCTGTAGAGGAAATCCTCCGGCAGCCCTTTTCACACGGAGGGGGCTTTTTGATGTTATTGCGCTGGGATTTCCGGCATCTCCCGCATCGCGGCCAGCACGTTTTCCATGTGTTCGTCCAGCTCTACACCCAGTTCCCGCGCGCCCTGCTCGACTTCCTCGCGGTTGACACCAGCGGCAAAGGCGCGGTTCTTGAACCTCTTTTTCAGGCTTTTCAGCTCTACCTGCCGCACGTCGCCGTCCGGGCGAACCAGGGCCGACGCCTGCACCAGTCCGGTCAATTCGTCCACCGCGAACAGCGTCTGCGCCAGCCGGGTGGTGCGCGGCGTACCCGTATAGGCGGCGTGGCCCATGATCGCGTCCAGCACCTCGGGCGGCGTGTCGGTGTTGGCGCGCAGGTATTCCACGCCCCAGGTCGGATGCTCGTCAGGGTGCAATTCGTAGTCGAAGTCGTGCAGCAGCCCGGTCACGGCGTAGTGTTCCTCGTCCTCCTGCCAGTGGCGGGCGTACCAGCGCATGGCGGCCTCCACGTTCAACATGTGCCGCCGCAGCGACGCCGAGGGGGTGTGGTCCAGCATCAATGCATAAGCCTGATCGCGGTTCATAGGGGTCAGTTTAGGGTGTGGAGGCTTCGGGGCGTTCCAGCAAAAGTTCCGCGAGTTCATCAAGTAAGTCCTGCGTGCGCCCAAGCTGCGCTGCGTTGAGGTGAGGGTGTGTCTGCGCCAGTGTGTCGCTGATAGGCAACTTGCCGCGCTGCCGCAATACGCCCTCCAGGGTGTCCGGCTTCACGCTGACCAGGACCCGGCGGCCATCGGCGGGATCGGGGCGGGTGACAAGGACGGCGGCCTCCCGCAGTTCGGCCACTGTTTTAGACACCAGACTCTGGGCCAGGCCCACCCGCCGCGCGATCTCGCCGATGGGGGTTTCGGGGTGGTGGGCCACATCCTCCATGATGTTCAGCACACTCAGAGACGGCAAGGTTTCATCGTGGGCAGCGGTGGTCTGGACCGCCAGTTCGCGAAGGTGGCGGGCCAGCCGATGCAGCCGGGCGGAGTTCATGCCCAATTGTATCTTGATAAGATACATCTTAAAAGATATATACTCAGAGATGTAAATCCAGACCGGTACGTTCGCCCGGTTTCCAGGAGTTCCCAGTGTCCCTGACCGACCTTCTGATCAGCCTCGCCCTGATGGCGCTGGTGGTGCGGCAACTGCGGGGCCGTCCACTGACCACGCTGGGCCTGCTGTGGCCTCTGGCTCTGGTGGGCTGGGCCGCCGCCGAGTCTCTGCACACTCTGCCGCCGCCTGGTGCGGGGATGGATTTCGCGGTGCTGGGTCTGGGCACCGGCCTGCTGCTGGGCGTGCTGTGCGGCGCGTTAACCCGCCTGAACCGCCGCCCGGACGGTGTGGTCATCGCCCAGGCCACCGCTCTGGCCGCCGCGCTGTGGATTGTGGGTGTCGGCTCGCGGCTGGCCCCCGCATTCTTCGCCCAGCACGGGGGCGGCCCGGCCCTCGCCCGCTTCAGCGCCGCGCATCACCTGAGCGCCGCCGCCTGGACTGCCGCCCTGCTGTTCATGGCACTGGCCGAGGTCCTCAGGCGGACGGCGGTCCTGGCCTGGCATGGCCGCGCCGTGAGGCTGTCGGCGGCGTAGAAAGAGGCCACCTGCAAGCTCGTGGGTGGCCTCCTTTTCTTCAAGCGGTTAGGCCTTTAGTAGACGGTCTGTCCGTTTGACAGTCCCTCAGCGGATGTACTGCGCCCACTCCGGCTGCCAGTGGGCAAACTGTCCGTGCGCGTAGACGCCGAAGGTGGGGGCGTGCGGGTGCGTGCGCAGCGGCATGGCAGCCTCGTCGGGGGTGCGGTCCCCCTTGCGCTGGTTGCAGGCGCGGCAGGCGGTGACCACGTTGTCCCAGTTGTGCCGCCCGCCGCGCGAACGGGGCATCACATGGTCCATGGTCAGTTCCTCGGACGCGCCGCAGTACTGGCACGCGAAGGTGTCGCGCCTCAATACGTTGCGGCGGTTGAAGGGCACCGGATGCACGCGCGGGCGGCGCACGTAGCGGCGCAGGCGGATCACGCTGGGGACGGTCAGGGTGGTGCTGGGCGAGCGGATCACGTCGCCGCTGCTCTCCAGGACCTCGGCCACGCCGTATTGCAGCAGCGTGATGGCCCGCTTGGTGCTGGTGACATGCAGCGGTTCATACGACGCATTCAGCACCAGCACGCGCGGCGCGTTCAGGTCCGGCACCACGCGCGCTGAAGGATGCCCCTCAGACGCGCCGATGCCGTGAGAAGGTCGCCCGAGTTCTTCCACCCTGCCCTTGGTTGTCATGCCCCGCATTTTATGGCTTGGCGGTCAGGAAAATGTTGTGCCTGGACGCCTATTGGTTCAGGTATGGGAGTAGGCGCAATGGCTCAGAAGGCACGGGGCAAGATCACGATTCACCATTGACAGCGCCAGCCCGGTTCACCCAGTCCGCAGCCCGCCGCGCAGCAGTTCCAGCACGCCGTCGGCCACGTACTGCACGGCCAGAGCGCCCAGCAACACGCCCAGCACGCGCGTGACCACATGCACGCCGGTCACGCCGATCACGCGGGCAATCTGGCCGCTCAGGCGCAGGGCCAGGTAACACAGCAGCAGCACAAAGGCGGTGACCAGAAAGACCACTGCCAGCAGCAGCGCGTTGCCGTGCGCGGTGTTGGCCTGAATCATGATCGAGGCCAGCGTGCCGGGACCGGCGATCAGCGGAATGGCCAGCGGAAACACGGAGATGTCCTGGCGTTCCTGGGCCTCCTGGCCTTCCTCGGCGGTTTCCTTGCTGCCGCTGGGCCGGGCAAAGACCATGTCAAGCGCGATTAAAAACAGCAGCACGCCGCCCGCCACCCGGAAGGCGCTGAGGCTGATGCCCAGATTTTCCAGCAGGGCGCGCCCCACCAGCCCGAACACCAGGATGATGCCCCCGGCCACCAGCGCGGCTTTTAGGGCCACCTTGCGCCGCTCGAAGCTGGGCCGGTTGCCCGCCAGGCCGATAAAAATAGGGGCGAGGCCAATCGGGTCCATGACCACCAGCATCGTCAAAAAAGTCTGGAGGGCGATGCTGGAAACCTCGGTCACGTTCACGCGGCTTAACGTAACACCTGCGGGGCGGCGGGAGGCGGGCTGTGCTGCGGGACGGCGCTGGGCTTGCGGGGCATGGAGACAACCCTTTTTCCATCTTTCAGCGACCATTTCTACGCCCAGCGCCCGGCCCTCGTTAATTCACCGCTACTGCCCCTCGGCGGGCCGCACGTTGATCTCCAGCGAGCCGTCGGCGCTGACCGTCCGCCCGCTTTTCACGATGGTGCCCTGCACGCCCGCCGTGTAGGTGTTGATGCCCGCGCCCGGCAGCGCCGTGATGGTGAGATCAAAGACCTCTCCGGCACGCACGGCGGTTTTGGGCAGGGTCACGACGACGCCGGGGGCGCTGCCCTGGCCGCTGAGTTTGAATTCTCCAGGGTAGTCCTTCGCGTTAAAGCCGCCGATGCGCCCGGTTAGCTCGCGCGATTCGCCCACGCGCAGCGTCAGGCTGGAAATGGACTCCCCACCCGCCGGGGCCAGGACGATGTACCCGCCCGCGCAGCCACTGCCGCGCAGGCCCGCAATATCGCGCGCGCCCACGTACAGCGCGGGCAGCAGCGAGGCCACCACCAACCCCAGTCCCAGCGCCGCCCGCCGGGCGCTGCGCCAGTTGACCGCCGTAAAGGCCAACCCGCCCGGCCCCAGCAGCAGCGGCACCAGGAGCGCCAGCAGCGTGCGACCCTCGCAGGGCGTGGTCAGCAGGGCATCGGCCAGTGCGCGGATGCCGAAGGTGAGCAGCGCGCCGAGGCCCCAGCCCAGCAAAAAAGAAGGCAGGAACTCCTGAACGCGGTAGGTGGGGAATTCCTGCGGGATGGGGGGCGGCGTGGTCATGGCGGGGGCCAGCGTAGCGCGGGGAGGGGGGGACGGATGCCGCCGTTTCTGTTCCGCTCCCCCTGGCGGCCTGACAAATTTTATGAGTGCGGACGAAAAACGAGTTGCCAGCCGACTTCAAGGGTGGTTTGAGGGGGGGCATGAAGGCGTTTCCGCTGACCTGGTGGTTCAGGGTCAGGCCCGCCCTGGAGCGTCAGGTGAGAGAAGATTGCCTGACCACGGCTCAGCGCGTAATGAACCGCCCAGAGACCGATCTTGAGGTAGCTCAGCGCCCGCCGCCAGTGGGGATCGACGTGTCGTCGATCCCCACGCTGCACCACCTCGATACCTTCGGAGACGAGCAGCAAGGTCGCCACCGACAGCACCAGGATCAGGCGCTCCAGACTGGCGGCGTCG
>NZ_JNIW01000046.1 GCF_000701425.1 Deinococcus frigens DSM 12807
AAGGACCTGGGCCTCAAGTACCTGCGTTACGGTCTCCCCTATTACCGCGTTCACCAGGGTCCGGGCAAGTACGACTGGGAATTTTCCGATCAGGTGATGGCCGAGATGAAACGGCTGGAGATCACGCCAATCCTTGATCTGATGCACTTCGGGGTGCCGGACTGGCTGGGCAATTTCCAGAACCCGGAGCTGCCCGTCCATTTTGCCGAGTACGCCGAGGCGGTGGCACGGCGCTATCCCTGGGTGCGGCACTATACGCCCGTCAACGAGATCTACGTGACGGCCAAGGCCAGCGCGCAGGACGGGCTGTGGAATGAACAACTCAAGTCCGAGCGCGGCTTCGTGACGGCCCTCAAGCATGGCGTGGCGGCCAACATCCTGGCTTGCCAGTCGATTGCCCGCGTGCACTCCAACGCCATCATTGTGCTGGCCGAAAGCGCCGAGTACCTGCACGACGGCAGCCCGAAGCCCCGCCGCGAGATCTCGATGCAAAATCGGCTGCGGTTTCTCTCGCTGGACCTGAACTATGCCGTGCCGCCCGATTCGGAGGTCTTGCTGTACCTGATGGACAACGGCCTGTCCCGCGAGGAATACGACTGGTTCATGGCCGGAGAGCCGCCGGGCCACCAGATCATGGGCAGCGATTATTACGGCCACAACGAGAAGATCATCAAGCCCGACGGCAGCACCATAATCGGTGAGGATGTGTTCGGCTGGTATCAGATCGTCAAGGGCTACTACGAGCGCTATCAGAAGCCGGTTTTCCACAGTGAAACCAATGTCGCCGATCTCAAGCAGGCGCCGATCTGGTTATGGAAGCAGTGGCTGAACGTGCTGCGCATGCGTCAGGAAGGCACCCCGGTGGTGGGCTTCACCTGGTACAGCCTGACCGACCAGATCGACTGGGACATCGAGCTTGCTGAGAAGAAAGGGACCGTCAACACCAACGGCCTGTATACCCTGGACCGCAAGCCCAATCCGGTGGCTCACGCCTACCGCGAATTGTTGGAAAACTATGGGCAGATCACGGTCTCGCCGCACAGCGAACTGTTCGAGATTACGGATCAGGCCGCCCGGCTGAAGGTGGAGGTCTAGCTTCAGCGTGTGACCTCGGTCCGCAAGCAAAATCCTCAATAGAGTCGCCCGATGGCAACGTCGCGCGGCTCCTCTGCTGCTCCACCGTGACGCCGCTGGGGTGCTCTGCTGTGACGGCTGGGTAACGGGGTGAAGAGACCGCGATTGATACGGATTCCGATTGGGAGGTGCTGGAAACACCTGGAAATCTGAGGGGGCGTCCAAGCGTCCTCATGGGCGCTGTTCTGGACAAGACGGTGAATAGGAGAAAAACGGGTTCCGGACGTGGAGCGGATGAATCGGCGCTGTCCCGACTCATGCACGAAACAATCAGCCGCATCCGCCCCCCGCTCAGTGGAGCCGACTATGCTGGGGAGACAGCCGCGTCCAGTTGCACCGCGTGCAGCAGGCGGACGCGCCAAGGAGAACCCATGACCCAGACAGCCGAACAGCAACTGCAAGACCGTGACGTGGTGATCGTCTCCGCCGTCCGCACGCCTATCGGGGCCATTCGCGGTTCCCTCTCCACCGTGCGCCCCGACGATCTGGCCGCGCACATCATCAAAGCGGCGGTGGAACGCAGCGGCGTCAGTCCTGAATTGATCGAGGAAGTCATCCTGGGCTGCGCCAACCAGGCCGGGGAGGACAACCGCAACGTGGCGCGCATGGCCGCGCTGCTGGCCGGGCTGCCCGACACGGTAGCCGGATCAACGGTCAATCGTCTGTGCGCCTCGGGCCTGGCAGCCATCAACACGGCGGCCCGCGCCATCCGCAACGGCGACGGGGACGTGTACTTGGCCGGCGGCGTGGAGAGCATGACCCGCGCGCCGCTGGTGATGCCCAAGGGCGCTGGAGCCTTCCAGAACGGCAATGTCACCGTCTACGACACCACGCTGGGCTGGCGCTTTCCGAATCCCGCGATGGCCGAACTGTTCCCGCTGGAGGCGATGGGCGAGACTGCCGAGAACATCGTGGAACGCAGTCGCGAGGGAGCCTATGCGGGCGGCGAGATCACCCGCGAGGACCAGGACGCCTTTGCCCTGGAATCACAGCGGCGGGCGGTGGCTGCGCTGAATGCCGGACGCTTCAAGGACGAGATCGTACCGGTGGAGGTGCAGGGAAGAAAGGGCGTGACCGTCTTCGATACCGATGAGCATCCGCGCTACACGCGTGACGGGAACACCTTCACGCTGGACACCTCGGCGGAAAAACTGGCAGGGCTGAAACCCGCCTTCCGCAAGGGCGGCAGCGTCACGGCAGGTAACGCTTCCGGGTTGAATGACGGGGCGGCGGCGCTGGTGCTGATGAGCGCGGGCAAAGCGCGTGAGCTGGGCATCGAGCCGCTGGCCCGCTGGGTGGGCGGCGCGGCGGCGGGTGTGGAACCGCAGGTGATGGGTCTGGGGCCGATTCCGGCCACGCGCAAGCTGCTGGAGCGCACTGGCATAAAACAGCAAGACCTCGATCTGATCGAGCTGAATGAGGCTTTTGCGGCCCAGGGACTGGCCGTGATCCGCGAGCTGGGGCTGGACCCCGAGAAGGTTAACGTCAATGGCGGCGCGGTTGCGCTGGGTCACCCGCTGGGCATGTCGGGGGCGCGGCTGATCGTGGCCCTGACCCACGAACTGCGGCGGCGCGGCGGGCGCTACGGGCTGGCGACGCTGTGCGTGGGCGTGGGCCAGGGGGAGGCGGCGATCATCGAGCGGGTGGGGGTGTGAAGGCCGTTCCGGTCATTTCCGTTGAAGAGGCCGCCGTGCTGGTCAAATCCGGCGACACGCTGCTGGTAGGCGGTTTCGGCATGACCGGCAACCCGGTACATCTGGTTCACGCCCTGGCCGAAACGGACACCCGTGATCTGACCTTCATCGGCAACAACGTCGGCGAGGCGGGCCTGAGCGGGGGCCGTTTGCTGCGAAACGGGCAACTCAAGAAGGCCATCGGCTCGTTCTTCACCTCCAACCGCGAGGCGGTGGCGGCGGCGCAGGACGGCTCGCTGGAGGTGGAGCTGATTCCCCAAGGCACGCTGGCCGAGGCATTGCGGGCAGGCGGAGCGGGCATCGGCGGTTTCTACACACCCACCGCTGCCGGAACGGTGATCGCTGGGGACGCGGACGTGCGCGTGCTGAGTGGCCAGGAGATGGTCTTCGTGCCTGCCCTGCGCGGCGACGTAGCTTTGATCCGTGCGTGGCGGGCCGATAGGGCGGGCAACCTCCAGTACCGCCTGACCGAGCAGAACTTCAATCCGGCAATGGCCACCGCTGCCACTCTGGTCATCGTAGAAGTCGAAGAAATCGTTGAAGTCGGGGAAATTGCCCCCGAACACGTTCACACCTCTGGCCTGTACGTGGATTATCTGGTGCAGGCCACCCTGACCCTGGCCGATCTGGGCAGCAGCGCAGACGTGAAGGGCGGCGCGAAACGCGTGGACGACGCCCGGATGAACATGGCCCGCCGCGCCTTGCAGGAACTGCGCCCCGGCGACGTGGTGAACCTGGGCATCGGCATCCCTACGCTGGTGGCCGATCTGATCACGCTCGAGATGAACATCAACCTGCACACCGAGAACGGCATGCTGGGCGTCGGACCCGCGCCGGAAGGTGGCGGCGCGATGGAGTATCCCGTGAACGCAGGCAAGATTCCGGTAACGGCCCTGCCCGGCGCGAGTTACTTCGATTCCGCCGCGTCGTTTGGCATGATCCGGGGGGGCCATGTGGACGTGGCGGTGATGGGCGGCCTCCAGGTGGACGCGGCGGGCAATCTGGCCAACTGGGCGGTGCCCGGAAAACCACTGCTGGGCGTGGGCGGCGCGATGGACCTGGCCAGCGGGGCGCGGCGGCTGATCGTGACCATGACCCACACGGACCCGGACGGTACGCCAAAGATCGTCGGCGAATGCACGCTGCCGCTGACCTCGCGCGGCGCGGTGGATCTGGTCATCACCGATAAGGCCGTGTTCGAGTTCGTGGACGGGCAGCTTATCCTGACAGAGTTGATGCCCGGCGCGACGCTGGACGAGGTGCGGGCCTCGACTGGTGCGGCATTCGTGGAACATCTCGTTCAGCTTGCCTGAGTTGCTCGTCACGTGACGAGCAGGCCCCTTCGTCCTGAAGGTCATGCTGCCGTGGCGATGACGAAGTGCACCTTATCCGCGTTCCAGTGCGCCTCCCGCCCCCAGCAGATGCGATAAGCTGCGGCTCAATGAAGACGCTCACGCTGTTTAACCACGCCGGGGGGGTCATGAAATCCAGCCTGACCCGCGATGTGGGGTTCACGCTGGCGCAGGCCGGACAGCGGGTGCTGCTGGTGGACCTCGATCCGCAGGCCAACCTGACCGACTGGCTGGGCGTCGGCGGAGTGACACGCGAACAGACGGTGTACGACGCGGCCTCGCGCGGCGATCCGCTGCCCCCGCCCGCCGAGATTCATGGCCTGCACCTGATTCCCAGCGACGTCTCGCTGGCGCTGGCCGAGGGGCAGATGATGGGCGTGGTGGGCGCGCACCTGCACCTGCGTCAGGCCCTGCTGGCGCTGGCGGACCGCTACGACGTGGTGCTCATCGACAGCCCGCCCAGCCTCGGCCAGCTCTCGATTCTGGGGGCGCTGGCTGCCGATCACCTGATCGTGCCGGTGCCGACGCGCCAGAAGGGCATGAACGCGCTGGCTGGACTGTCCGAGGCGATGGCCACCTACCGCAAACTGCGACCTGACCTGACCGTGGCGCTGTACGTGCCCACCCTCTATGACGCCCGCCGCAGCCATGACCGCGAGGCTTATGCGGCGTTGCAGGGCCTGCTCTCGCCCCTCGCCAGTCCGATTGCAGACCGGGGCGCGGTGTGGAACGACAGCTCCAGCGCGGGACAGCCGGTGGGCGTCTACGCGCCGGGTTCGCCGGTTCACCGCGATGTGCTGACGGTCACGGGTGAGATCGCGCGGGCGGTGGGCATTCCAGTTCAGATTCCTGGAGTCGGGGCATGACCCGCAGGGCACGCCCGGTGATCGGCGCGCGTCTGAGCGGACTGGTGGAGGGCATGGACTCGCTGAGCCAGCCTGCCGCCACCACGCTGCCGCTGGCCCGCTTGCAGCCCGGCCAGTTCCAGCCCCGCAGTTTCTTTGACCCGGCCAGCCTGGACGAACTGGCGCGCAGCGTGAAGGCACAGGGCGTCCTGCAACCCCTGCTGGTTCGTCCGCTGGGCAGCGGAAACTTCGAGATCGTGGCCGGAGAGCGGCGCTGGCGGGCTGCCCAACAGGCGGGGCTGGACGAGGTGCCGGTGCTGATCCGCACCCTGAGCGACACCGAGGCCCGCATGGCCGCCGCCGTGGAGAATCTGCAACGCGAGAACCTGAACGTCATCGAGGAGGTGCGCGCCCGCCTTCAGGTGGCCGCTGCCACCCTGGACGTGCCGGAGGCCGGGGCGGTGGCCCGCATGTTTGCCCTGGACCGCCACCCCGACGTGGAGCCGGACCTCGTGGCGCGGCTGGACACGGCCTTCGGCGCACTGGGCGGCGAGACCTGGCGCAGCTTCATCCGCAACCGCGCCGCTGTGCTTAACCTCCCCGAGGACGTGCAGCAGGCGGTGCGCAGGGGCCTCGATTACCGCAAGGCGCTGATCATCGGGCGGGTGGGGCAGGCCAGTCAGAGGGCCGAACTGATCGCCCAGGCCCAGGCCGGGGCCACCGTCCAGCAACTGCGGGAAGCGGTCAGCCCGAAGGAAGGGGCAGGCGGGAGCTGGAAGACGCTGGCCCGCCGTCTGGGCGACTCCAAAACTCTGGAACGGCTGGATCACAAAAAGCGGGACCGGGTTGAGAAGCTGTTGCGTCAGGTCGAAGCGCTGCTTGGCGAATCCGACTCAGGCGTCTGAGAGACGAAGCTCTCGCACAATGGGCGAAGGAGATCGTGGTGTCTGAAACTTCCCAGGAGAGACTCTTCTACCGCTGCTCCGTTTCAGCCCCGAATGCCAGATAGAGGCGGGCCAGCAGCGCCGGGTCGCTCAAGCGCCCGCCCAGCACCTCCTCGGCGCGGCGCAGGCGGTAGCGCAGGGTGTTGACGTGAATATCCAGCACGAGGGCCAGTTCGGCCAGCGTTCCCCGGTGGGCCAGGTAAGCCCGCAGGGTGCCGGCGGTGCGCCCACCGTCCCCAAGTGTGTCAAGTTGCGCGTTCACCTGCGCAGCCAGCACGTTCAGGCTCCCATCCGAGATCAGGCTATGAAGTGCGTCCATCTCGTGAAATACGGTGTAGGCCCGCGTTCGTTGCGTGGCCGACAGCGCCTGCCGAGCCTGCATGAGAGCCGTCTGGATGCCTGCAATCATTTCACGCGTGCCTCCTGCCTGCCGCCCGCTGACGCCCAGTCTCACGTCCAGCGCCGTGGAGGAGGTCAGTGACAGGTGCAGTTCACGCGCCTCGCGGGAGAGGTCCAGGGTGGTCCACAGCCACACGGCCATTCCCCCCTGGCCTCCTGCGCGCACGGTGGAATGGCCCACCAGACGGCGTTCGCTGAAATAGCCCTCGCCTACGGCAGCCAGCAGGTCCAGCGCCTGATCCTGTACAGGTGTGCCGGGCGGTAGGGTGGCCACCGCCAGCGCAAACGCCTCGTGGCCCAGCGCCGCAGCGCCGGGGCCTTCCCTTCCGGCCAGCAGGCCGTCCAGCATGCGCTCTCCCACCCGCCGCCGCGCCGCGCCCGCTGCCGCCGATCTCAGTCGGGCCAGCAGGGCGTACTCGGCCAGAACCGGAGTCAGGGCCTGCCACTCCGGCGGAAGGGCGACGCTCAGCGTCCCGACATGGCGCTCCTGATGGTCCAGTCGGATGGTCTGCGGCGGCCCGGCGGCCCGGCCAGCCGAGGCGATGGGGTCTCCCCAACTGGCCCGGATCTCGGCAAAACCAGCGGTCCAGCGGGCCGCCAGCTCCACCAGCTCGCGCTCGGGCTGGGGCGACATGGCCGCGCCGCGCAGCGCACCGAGCAGCACGGGCAGGTCAGGACTCTGGAGCGCCGCCAGGGCCAGGACCGTCTGGGCCACTGCCTGCACCTCCGAACGCGGTTGATGGGGCAGCAGGCGTGCGGCCTCATCTGCCGTATTGAAGGCTGCCGAGTCGTTTGCACCAGCCTCAAGCCCAAGTCTGCGCCGCACATCACCGAGAGTTGGCATTTGTTCAAAGATACAGAACTGAAGCCTCGAACCGTCACTCTCTCTAATCCCTGGTCATGCGGGAGTTCTATGCTGGACCAGCATCCCTGTTCCGACCCATCATTCCGGAGACCCCATGAAATATGCCCGCTTTATCGCTGGAGGCCGACAACTGAGCGGCCACCTGCACAACGGAAAATTGATCGACGCTGCTGGAGTGGCACACACGCCGGACGACGTTCAGTTCCTGCTGCCCGTGCAACCGCCCAAGGTGATCGCCCTGGCGCTGAATTACAACGATCATGCCGGTGAACTGGGCCTGACCCAGCCCAAGGAACCCGCGCTGTTCTGGAAGCCCAATACCACCCTGTTGCCGCACCGGGGCAGCGTGATCTACCCGCGCGGCGCGGAATTCATGCATTACGAGGTGGAACTGGGCGTGATCATCGGGCGCGACGCCCGGCGCATAAAGGCCAGAGACGCGATGGAATACGTCGGCGGCTACACCATCGGCAACGATCTGGTGGTGCGCGACTATGTGGTCAACACCTTCCGCCCGCCCATGCGCGGCAAGGGCTGGGACACCTTCGGCCCGCTGGGGCCGTACTACGTGACCGCCGACGAAATTGCCGATCCGCACGATTTGCAGCTTACGGCCCACGTCAACGGCGAACTGCGCCAGGAAGGCAGCACCCGCGACATGATCTTCTCCATCCCCGAACTGATAGAGCACATCTCGCGCTTCATGACCCTGCAAAAGGACGACGTGATGCTGACCGGCACACCCAAGGGCATCAGCCATGTGCATCCCGGAGATGTGATGACCCTGGAAGTGGAGGGGTTGGGCACGCTGGTCAACGACATCGTGGAGGAGGACGAGGGTGCGGAGCCGATCCAGAGCAAGGAGAGTAGGGAAGGCGAGTGGGACGGACGTTAGCGCCCCAACAAGGAGTGGATATGACCCAGACCGCACCCCATCCCAACCACGAACTGGCTGCGAAGCTGCGGGAAAGCCGCCTGAGCAAGGGCTTGAAGCATTTCATCGGCGGTCAGTGGACCGATTCGCACGGCGGCGAGACGTTCGAGGCGCATTCGCCCGTGGACAACTCCGTGCTGACCACCGTGGCCAGTGGAGACGCCACCGACATCGACCGCGCCGCGCAGGCTGCCCACGACGCCTTCCAGACCTGGCGTGAGGTCAGCGGACAGGAACGCAAGAAGATGCTGCACCGGGTGGCCGATCTGATCGAGGCCCGCGCGCAGGAAATTGCCGTGCTGGAAAGCGTCGACACCGGGCAGGCCATCCGGTTTATGAAGTCGGCGGCCACGCGCGGGGCCGAGAACTTCCGTTTCTTCGCGGACCGCGCGCCCTCGGCGGCAGACGGCCAGAGCCTGCCTGCGCCCGGCTTCATCAACTACACGTTGCGCCAGCCCATCGGTCCCGTCGGGGTGATTACCCCCTGGAACACGCCGTTCATGCTGTCCACCTGGAAGATTGCCCCGGCGCTGGCCGCCGGTTGCACGGTGGTCCACAAGCCCGCCGAGTGGAGTCCGGTCACGGCCACGCTGCTGGCCGAGATCATGGACGAGGCGGGGCTGCCAAGGGGCGTGCATAACCTCGTCCACGGCTTCGGCGAGAGCGCAGGCAAGGCGTTGACCGAACACCCATTGATAAAAGCGGTGGCCTTCGTGGGCGAAACCACCACCGGCAGCCACATCATGCGGCAGGGGGCCGATACCCTCAAGCGCGTGCATTTCGAGCTGGGCGGCAAGAATCCGGTGGTGGTCTTCGACGACGCCGATCTGGACAGGGCGCTGGACGCCGTGGTGTTCATGATCTACAGCCTGAACGGCGAACGCTGCACCAGCAGCAGCCGCGTGCTGATCCAGGACGGCATTTACGACGACTTCACCGCCCGCATCGCTGAACGCGCGAAGAACATCCGCGTGGGCGACCCGCTGGACCCCGAAACCGAAGTCGGTCCCCTCGTCCATCCTCGCCACTTCGAGAAGGTCATGGGCTATTTCGATCAGGCGAAAAAGGACGGTGCAACCATCGCTGCCGGAGGCGTGCGCGTCGGCCAGGAGGGCAACTTCGTCTCCCCCACCCTGTTCACCGCCGCCCGCAACGACATGTCAGTCGCCCAGGAGGAAATCTTCGGCCCGGTGCTGACCGCCATTTCTTTCACAGATGAGGCGGACGCGCTGGCCCTCGCCAACGACGTGCAATATGGGCTGGCGGGCTACCTGTGGACCAACGACCTGACCCGCGCCCACCGTTTCGCGCAGGGGCTGGAGGCGGGCATGATCTGGGTCAACTCCGAGAATGTGCGGCATCTGCCCACGCCCTTTGGCGGCGTCAAGAACAGCGGCATCGGGCGCGACGGCGGCGACTACAGCTTCGAGTTCTACATGGAAACCAAGAACATCGCCATCTCGCTGGGGACGCACAAGACGGCGAGGCTGGGGGTAGGCAAGCCGCAGCCGCAGCGGGATCACACGGATGAGAGGTTGGCAGAATGACGGGTGGACGCCTCCTGCTCACCGGCGCTGCTGGAAGGGTCGGCGCAGCCCTGCGTCAGCATTTGCGCGAGGACCTGGGAGACGCCTTCCCCATCCTGCGCCTGACCGACAACCGTGATCTGGGCGAGGCGGGCGACGGCGAAGAAATTATTTACGCCGATCTGATCAATTTTGAAGAGGTGAAGACGGCAATGGAAGGAGTGGACGCCGTGATTCACCTGGGCGGCATTCCCGACGAACACACCTATGAGGCGATCCGAGATGTAAACCTGGATGGCACCTATCATGTTCTGGAGGCGGCCCGGCAGGCGGGCGTGAGACGTGTGGCCTTCGCGTCCAGTATTCACGCCGTCGGCTTTTACCCGCGTGCGGAGACCATCTCCCCCACCGTTCCCGTGCGCCCAGACAGCTATTATGGCGTCAGCAAGGTGTACGGCGAGGCGCTGGGGCGGATGTACTGGGAACGCCACGGCATCGGGTTCGTGGCGGTGCGAATCTGCTCGTTCCAGCCGCAACCCAAAGACGCCCGCCACCTGTCCACCTGGCTGTCCCCGCGCGACGCCGCGCAGCTTTTTGCCCGCGCCGTCACCGCCCTCGACATGGGATTCCTGATCGTGGCGGGCATCAGCGGCAACACCCGCCGCTGGATGTCTCCAGAAGGCTGGGACCTGCTGGGCTACGCGCCGCAGGACGATGCCGAAGCCTACGCCTCAGAGGTTGAACATCTTCACGGCGATCCTGGCGACATCACGGAACAGCGCCAGGGTGGGATTTTTGTGGATTCGGCGTATGTGGGGCTGGCGCAGAAGGAACAACCGTGATCACGCTCGAACACGTTGCGCTGAAGGCGAGACGCCTCGGTCAGACAGCAGCCTTTTACAGTTCGCTTGGGGCAAAAACCTCGTGCCACGCGGAAGGCCAGCGCCTCTTTGTCGAATTTGAGAGCGCCATGCGCCTGATCTTCGATGCGGCAGATTCAGCACCCGATACCAGCGCCGTCACGTATCTCGGCCTGGAACTGGCGTCGGATAGCGATGTAGACGCTCTGTTTGAGCGCGTCTCAAAACAAGTTCAGATCGCCCGTGATGTCCGTGAGCAGTACCGCCACAACACCGGCTCCTACGGCTTTTTCGTCGCCGACCCAGACGGTTACGTGCTCAAAATCTTCAAGTACCACGACTAAAGGAGGAACCACACATGACCGCCATCACCGGACCCCAGTTCTTAAGCCGCCTCCAGAAGAACCCACCCACCCTCTACATAGACGGCGAGCGCATAAGCGACTCCACCACGCACCCCTCCACCCGCAACATGTGCCAGTCGCTGGCGGGGCTGTATGACCTGCAACATCAGCCGGACCTCAAGGACGCGCTGACCTACGAGGACGGCGGCGAACGCCACGCCATCAGCTTCATGGTGCCGCGCAGCAAGGACGATCTGCGGCGCATCGGCGAGGCGCACCGCATCCGCGCCAATTATTCGCTGGGCTTCCTGGGCCGCGCGCCGGACTACATGAACGCCAACGTGATGGCGGCGGGCATGGGCGCAGATTACTTTGGCCAGTGCGACGCCAGCCGCCCCGGCAACGAGAACCGCGACTTTGCTGCCAACATGCGCCGTTATTACGAGCATGTGCGCGACAACGACCTGTGCCTGACGCACGCGCTGACCAATCCGCAGGTCAACCGCGCCAAGCAGGCGTCCGAGATGCCCGATCCGTACATCGCGCTGGGCGTGGTGGAGGAAACCGACGAGGGCGTAATCGTGCGCGGCGCACGGATGATGGCGACGCTACCCATTGCCGACGAGATTCTGGTCTTCCCGTCCACCGTGCTGAAGGAAAACGCCGACAAGAGCCGCTACGCGATGGGCTTCGGCATTCCTACCAACACGCCGGGCCTGAGCTTCCAGTGCCGCGAACCCATCGACGTGGGCCGCGACCCCGAGGACCATCCCCTCGCCAGCCGCTTCGACGAGCAGGACGCCTTCGTGATCTTCGATGACGTGCTGGTGCCGTGGGAGCGGGTGTTCCTGCTGTACGACGTGGAGCTGGCGAACAAGGCCTATGCCGGGACCGACGCCGTGCTGCACATGGCCTATCAGGTGGTCAGCCTCAAGATCGCCAAGACCGAGGCGTTTCTGGGGACCGCCCAGAGCATCGTGGACGCCATCGGCAGCGGCCAATTTCAGCATGTCCAGAGCAAGGTGGCCGAGATTATCGTGATGCTGGAAATCATGAAGGGGCTGGAGGCGGCAGCGCGGGAAGGCGCGGAGGTCAACAAATACGGCGTGATGACCCCGGCGCGTGGCCCGCTGGACGCCGCCCGCAACTATTACCCCGCCAACCACGCCCGCCTGCCGGAGCTGCTGCAACTGCTGGGCGCGTCGGGAATCATCATGATGCCCAGCAAGGCAGACCGGGAAGGCCCGCTGGGGCCGCAGATTGCCAAGTACCTGCAAGCGGGCCGCGCCACCGCCGAGGAACGCCTCAAGCTGTTCCGCCTCGCCTGGGACATGTCCATGAGCAGCTTCGCCGGGCGGCAGACCCTCTACGAGCGCTACTTCTTTGGCGATCCAATCAGGATGCACTCGGCGCTGTACGAGGTCTTTGACAAACAACCGTATGTGGACCGCATCCACGCCTTTTTAGAGCGGGAGGACCGGCGCGAGGCGGTGGCGGCGGATGACTGAATATGCCAGCCAGCCCAACCTGATTCGCATTGCCCACGCCGTCTTCACGGTCAAGAATCTGGAGGCCAGCCGCGAGTTCTACGTGGACCTGCTGGGCATGAACATCCTCCACGAGGAGCCGGGCGCACTGTACCTGCGCGGCGTGGAGGACCGGGAATGGACGCTGAAGCTGGAGGAGAAAGGAACGTCCACCGTGCGGCACCTGGCCTACCGCGTGAACGGCGAGGCAGATCTGGACGCCTTGATTGCCCTGGCCGAGCGCGAGGGTCTCCCCTATCGCTGGGAGGAGGAATTGGATCGCCCGCGCCTGCTGCGGATGCAGGACCCTTTCGGCATTCCGGTGGCCTTCTACCACGTCAGCCAGAAGTATCCGTGGCTGTTGCAGGACTTCCACCTGCACCGGGGGCCGGGATTGCAGCGCGTGGACCATGTGAATGTGATGGTGCCGGACGTGAAAAAGACCATGCGCTGGTACATGGACACCCTGGGCTTCCGTCTGTCCGAGTACACCGTGGACGAGCAGGAACGCTACTGGGCGGCCTGGATTCAGCGGCGCGGCGGCGTGCATGACCTGGCCCTCACCAACGGCCCCGGCCCCCGCCTGCACCACTGGGCCTACTGGATGCCCGACGCCATGTCCATCCTGCGGGCCTGCGACATCCTGGCCGGGGCGCGGCAGCCGGAGCGCATAGAGCGCGGGCCGGGGCGGCACGGCGTGTCCAACGCCTTTTTTCTGTACATCCGTGACCCGGACGGCCACCGCATCGAGCTGTATACCAGCGATTACCTGACCGTGGACCCCGACTTCGAGCCGATTCGCTGGCTGCGTGACGATCCCCGGCGGCAAACGCTGTGGGGGGCCAGAACGCCGCGCAGTTGGTTTGAGGAAGCCTCCGAGATGGAGGCCTTCGACGGCGGGATCGTTCAGCCGGTGGCCGGTGAATTGATGGGCATTCCGGTGCATGTGATCTGATCTGGGGGCGAGATTTTCAGCCCCGGACCTTCCACAGAGGCGGGTTGATGTTAGCTTTCTTCGGCCTTTCACCATTCAGGTAAATCGGTTCAGACGAAGTCGATATGATGGAGCAAATACGGCTGAATTCGCATTCTCAGGAGGCTCCATGTCCAGCCCTTCTACTCCTCGTCCCGCTGCCCTAATCGTCCGACAGGCGTCGCCGCCCAACCTCGAAACGCCCTTTCACGCGCTGGACGGGCGCATCACGCCGGGCGAGAGCGTCTACGTCCGCAGTCATTTTCCCGCGCCGGACCTAAACGCCGAAAGCTGGCGGCTTCAGCTCGGGGGTCTGGTGGATTCGCCGCTCGGCCTCTCGCTCGATGACCTGAGAGCCATGCCAGCGCATACGGTGGCCGCCACGATGGAATGCGCGGGCAATGGCCGGATGTACCTGTCGCCCCGCATGCCGGGCGTGCAGTGGGACCTGGGGGCGGTGGGAACCGCCGAATGGACCGGCGTGCTGCTGCGCGACGTGCTGGAGCGGGTGGGGATCAGGGACGGGGCGCTGGAAGTGGTGCTGGAGGGAGCCGACTGCGGCACGCTGACCGATCCGGGACGCACGCCGGGCGACATCCGGTACGCGCGGAGTGTGCCACTGGCCCAGGCGCAGGACGACGTGCTGTTGGCCTACGCGATGAATGGGCAGCCGCTGACCCGCGATCACGGGTTTCCGCTGCGGGCGGTGGTGCCGGGCTGGTACGGCATGGCCGCCGTTAAGTGGCTGACCACGCTGCACGTCACGGACGCGCCGTATCAGGGCTTCTTTCAGACCGTGGATTACAGCTTCTGGCAGGGGCGCGATGGCCTGTCGCCGCAGATGGTCCCCATGACCGCCATGCAGGTCAAGGCCCAGATCGCCCGCCCCGCCCCGCACGACACCGTGACGGCGGGCCGCCCTTGCGAGGTCGTGGGCGCGGCCTGGACTGGCGAGGGCGACGTGACGCGCGTGGAGTTCAGCAGCGACGGCGGAACGAGTTGGGCCGACGCCGAGTTGCTGGACGCGCCCCAGGCCGGGGTGTGGCGGCGCTGGCGGTACGGGTGGCAGACCCCGGGTCAGCCCGGCACCGTCACGCTGATGGCCCGCGCCACGGACTCGGCGGGCCGCAGGCAGGAGGCGGATCACGACGCCGGACGCGGCGGCTACATGATCAATTTTCCCCTGCCGATCACGGTCTATCTCCGGGCCGAGGACTCGTGACCGCCGCAGCGCGTGTGATTCCAGAGGCCGATCTGATTGGTCTGGCCGCCGAACTGGAGGGCGCGGAGAGCAGTGGCGTTCAAATCTCTCCCCTCTCCGAACGCTACCCAGGCATGACTTTCGCCGACGCCTACGCGGTGCAGCGGGCCTGGGTGGGCCACAAGCTGGAGGCAGGCGGGCGCGTGCGCGGCCACAAGATCGGCCTGACCTCGCGGGCCATGCAACTGGCCTCGCAGATCACCGAGCCGGACTACGGCACGCTGCTGGACAGCATGTTCTACGAGCCGAACGGGGACATCCCCCTCTCCAATTTCGTGGCTCCGAAGGTGGAGGTGGAACTGGCGTTTCTTCTGAAGGACGATCTGCGTGGACCAGGGCTGACCGTATTCGATGTGCTGCGGGCCACCGAGTACGTTACCCCTGCCGCCGAGATCATCGACGCACGGATTCAGCGGGTCAGCGCCGCGACCGGCAAGCCGCGCCGCGTGTTTGACACCATCAGCGACAATGCGGCCAACGCCGGAATCATCGTGGGCGGGAGCGCCGTCAGGCCCGACGCCACCGATCTGCGCTGGGCGGCGGCGCTGTGCATCCGCAACGGCGTGATCGAGGAAACAGGGGTGGCGGCGGGGGTGCTGGGGCATCCGGCGCAGGGCATCGCGTGGCTGGCAAACCGGCTGGCCCCCCACGGCGAGTACCTCGGAGCCGGGGAACTGGTGCTGGCCGGATCGTTCACGCGCCCGGTGGATATTGCTTCGGGTGACGTGTTCACCTTCGATTACGGACCGCTGGGCACGTTCTCGTGCCGTTTTGCGGGCCAGGCCCGTGGAGCCGCTCATGGCTGAGAACGCCTTCAAGACCGCCCTCCAGCGCGGCGACACCCTCTACGGCCTGTGGCTGGCGCTGGCCGATCCGTACAGCGCCGAGGTCTGCGCCGGGGCGGGTTTCGACTGGCTGCTGATCGACGGCGAACACGCACCCAATGACCTCCGCAGCATGCTGGCGGGTTTGCAGGCGCTGGCGGCGTACCCAGCCGTGGCCCCGCTGGTGCGCCCACCCGTTGGCAGCACGGTGGGCATCAAGCAACTGCTGGACATCGGCGCACGCAACATCCTTATTCCGATGGTGGAAACGCCTGAGCAGGCGCGCGAGCTGGTGGCCGCCACCCGTTACCCGCCGCGTGGGGTGCGGGGTGTCGGCGCGGCACTGGCGCGGGCCAGCGGCTTCGGACGCGACGCGGCGTATCTGAGACACGCGGACGACGGCGTGTGTCTGATGGTCCAGATCGAGTCCGTCGCCGGGCTGGCGGTGCTGGATGAAATCGCAGTGGTGGACGGCGTGGACGGTATATTCATCGGCCCGGCGGACCTGGCCGCGTCGTTCGGACAGTTGGGGAATCCGGTTCACACGGAGGTTCAGAACGCCATTCAGGACGCGGCGCGGCGCATCCGGGCTGCGGGCAAGGCGGCGGGGATCCTGTCCACCGACGAGGCGCAGGCCCGCAGCTATCTGGAATGGGGCTATACCTTCGTCGCGGTGGGGACCGACGTGACGCTGCTTTCGCGCGCCAGCACGGCGCTGGCCGCACACTTTAAGGCGGGTTGACTGCTGCTCGTCATGTGACGAGCAAGTCCGGCGCACGGTTGTCCCGGCCCGTCTCCCCTACCCTGCGGGCATGATCGTCGCCTTCGTCAACCCACAGCCCACCATCTACAGCGCGGACCCCACCGCCGAGCAGGAACGCACCGCAGCGGGCCTTTCCGCGCTGCTCCGGCAGGCCGAACTGATTCCCGTGACCGGCCTAGACGAGGCCGGGTTGCTGTCGGTCCCGGCGGCCTTTACCTCCTGGCAGATTCTGCGGCACGGGGCGGTGGTGATCGGTCAGGACGGACTGGAGGACCATCCCTGGCGGCGGCTCACGCTGGAGACTCAGGGCCTGCGTGCTGACGCCCTGCGGCTGGCCCATCAGGCGGCCACGCATATCAGTCAGCTCGGCCAACTGGGGCTGGAGGTCACGCTGGACGAGCATTCCGGCCTGCCGCTGATGGTCCGGCTGTCGCACCCGCACGGGCTGGAACTGGCGCTGCTTCAGGCCGAACGCGAGCTGCGCGAATGGCTGGACGGCGGCCCCTTTCAGGCAGATCTGCGGGTCCTGAACCAGGGTGAGAGTCTGACGCTGCTGCCCGCCGAGCTGACGCCCGAAAGCGCCGTGAATTACGTGCTGGGCCAGTTGCCGCCCGAGGTGACCCTGACCCTGGGCGTCAGCGCGCAGGAGGGCGACGCCGCTTACCTCGCCCTGTGCGACTACGCCCTGGTCCCCGGTGAAAGCGCCTGGCTCAGCCGGGCCGAGGTGGCCGAGGAGGACTAGCGCTGGGAGCGGCTGAGTGGCCCAGGCCCCCGCCGGGCTGCCCAACTTTTCCACTCCAGACCATTTGCAGTGCGATTCGGCTCTAAAGTGGACTGTGCCGCAGAGACCCCCATGAGCCAGACCCGTATGAGCCAGACCCCACACCGCTTCCCCCACATCCATGATCTGGGACTGCTCAGTGACCGCCGCAGCGCCGCACTGGTCACGTCGCTGGGCGAGGTGGTGTGGTACTGCCCCGGACGCTTCGACGCGCCCTCGCTGCTGGCCCGGCTGCTGGACGACGGGCGCGGCGGCTCCTGGGCCATCCACCTGCCCCCGGGCGCGGTCAAGGCCGGACGCCGTTATCTGGGCGACGGCGGCGTTCTGGAATCGGTGATCCGGGTGGGAGCCGGGGAGTTGACCGTCACCGACTTCATGCCCTTCGGCGAGGACCTGCCGTGTGGCGTGTGCCGGATTCTGTCCCGCGCCCCGCAGCCCTACCGGCTCGTGCTGGACGCCGCGCCCGATTACGCCCGCCGCGCCGCCGGACTGCGACAGGACGGCGCGGCGGTGCAGATCGACGGTCAGCACTGGCTGTACGTCTCGCACCCACCCAGGATTCACGGTGGGTCCGTGGTAGTGGAGGTGCCGCAGGGAGAGACCGCCTGGGCCTTTCTGAGTGACGAGCGCCTGCCAGCGCCGGACTGGGAGACGGTGACGCGCTGGCGTCAGCACTCGCTACTGAACTGGCAGGAGCTGACCTCTCAGGCTACCTACCACGGTCCCTACCAGGACGCCGTGCGGGCCTCGTTGCGGGCGCTGCGGCTGCTGACCGATCACGCGGGCAACGCGACGGTGGCGGCCCCCACCACCAGCCTGCCGGAAGTGCCGGGCGGCCAGAAGAACTGGGACTACCGCTACGTGTGGTTGCGTGACGCGGGCATGGTAGTCAGCGCCCTGACCCGCGCCGGGGGCGACGGCCAGGAGGGCCGGGCCTTTCTGGAATTCATCTCCAGGCAGGCCACACCCCAAAGCGGCCTGCCCGCGCCGCCCTTCATGACGGTGGACGGCGGCCAGCCGCCCGAGGAAACCGAGCTGGACCTCGCTGGGCACAGGCAGAGCCGCCCGGTCCAGATCGGGAACGGGGCGCGCGGGCAACTGCAACTGGACGCCTACGGCAACGTCCTGCTGGCCGCCAAGCTGATCTACAACCGATTTGGAACCCGCGAACACTGGGGCGTGGTGGAGCGGCTGGCCGAGTTCCTGTGTGAACACTGGCAGGACGACGATTACGGCATCTGGGAGGAGCGCCGGAAGCGGCCCTACGTGGCGGGCAAGGTGCTGGCCGCCGTGGCGCTGGAGTACATCGCCGAACACAGCCAGGAGCCGGCCCAGGCCGCGCGCTGGAAACAGGCGTCCCGCGCCGCGCGGGCCTGGGTGGAGGCCAACGCCCTGAATGCCGAGGGTGCATACGTCTACGTGGCCGGGGAGGACGGCGTGGACGTGACGGCGGCCCTGTACCCGGTGTGGGGATTTTGCGCCCCCGACTCGCCCGAGATGCTGGCGACGGTGGCCGTGCTGGAGCGCGAGTCCTGCCAGGACCACCTGTACTGGCGGCACCTGGCCGACGATGACGCGGGCGAGGAAGGCGCGTTCCTGGCCGGGACGCTGTGGGTGGCCCAGTACTGGGTGATGCGCGATCCGGCGCGGGCGCGCGTGATTTTGGACGCCGTGCTGGCCTGCGCGAGTGACCTGGGCCTGCTGCCCGAGATGGCCGATCCCCGGACCCGCGAGCCGCTGGGCAACTACCCGCAAACTTTTGTTCACGCCGCCCTGATCGGTGTGGTGGTGGACCTGGCCGAGGCCGAGGGAGCCGGGGACGCGCCCTGAGGCGCTCCCCTGACCCCCGTGCGAAGCGCTGACCTGCTGAGGCTGGCCATCCTGGGCCTGCTGCGCCGCCCGGTCCGGACCGTCCTGACAGCGCTGGGGCTGGCGGTGGCTTTGGGCAGCATGCTGCTGTTCCTGTCGCTGGGCGAGGGCCTGCGCGGCGTGTTCAACACCGAGCTGGGGACGGTGGGGCCGGACCTTCAGGTGGCCAGCACGCGGGCGGGGGAGACCCTGTTGCCGCGCATGGACATGAATCCGGCGGTGGTGGCCGAGTTGCGGCGGCTGTCGCCCACGCTGGGAATCACGGCGGTGACCCCGGTGGCGGCCACCATTCGCCAGTCGCTGGACCCGGCCCAGAGCGCGGTGTTCTACGGCCTGCCTGCCGGGGGCGGCATCGGCGCGATGTTCACGGGCGTTCAGGTGGAGCGCGGACGCCTGCTGGGGCCGGGTGATGCCGGAAAGAACGTGGCCGTGCTGGGGGCCAAGGCCGCGCAGAACCTGGGGCTGGACCTGGGCGACACGCTGGAGCTGACCCGCCGGGGCCGCGCCCGCGTGATCGGCGTCCTCCAGCCGCAAAGCGCGCTGACCGATACTTTCACCTTTCTGCCCATCGAGGCCGTGCAGCGCGCCTTCGGGGTGGAGGACCGCCTCTCGCTGGTGGCGTTGCGGCTGAACAACCCCGCCGACGCCAGCCGGGTGGCCGCCGCCCTGGCAAAACAGCCCCAGGTGGGCGGCCTGGGCCTGGAAATCAGCACCCGCGCAGACGTGGTGGGCAACATCGGCAAGTTGCTCAGCAGCGCCGACATCCTGAGCGTGTGTCTGTCGGCCATCGCGCTGATCGTGGGCGGGCTGGCCGTGGTCAACACCGTGCTGATGGGCGTGTACGAACGTACCCGCGAATTCGGCACGCTGCGGGCCATCGGGGCGCGGCCCGCCTTCGTGCGGGGGCTGGTCCTCGGCGAAACGCTGCTGCTGTCCGGGCTGGGCGGCGTGGTGGGGCTGGGGCTGGCGGGACTGGGCGTGCGCGGCATCAACGTCTACACCCAGAAGCTGGCAGGCTTCGACGGGGCGGCGCTGACCCCACGCCTGATCGTGGTGGGCCTGGGCGTGTCGCTGGCGCTGGGCCTGCTGGCCGGACTGTGGCCCGCCCGCAGTGCCGGGCGCGTGACGGTGGTGGACGCGCTGGGGCGGCTGTAGAGGGTGATTCTTATCTGGGCACCGCTCGGCCTGGTGGCGCTGCTGGTGGCACTGGCCGCCTGGGGTCTGGGCCGCGTCGCCGGGTTTCACACCCTCCTTTTCGCGCTGGGGGTGCAGATCCTGCTGATGTGGTGGGCGCTCGCTCTGCTGGCCCGGACGAAGCCCGCGCTGCGTGGCGCTTTCTTCATAGTGCGCCCGTGGGAAGCGCCCCTCTACCAGAGGCTGGGAGCCTCGATATTTGCCAACATCCTCCGGCTGGTGGGCTGGGAGCGCCTGCGCTGGGGCGCGCGCGGTTTTGGCGGCACCCGCGCCTCCTTAGCGAGGCTGGACCACGCCACCCGCGAGGCGGAATATAGCCACCTGCTGCTGGCGCTGATCTGCCTGGGCCTCGCTGCGGGCGCATTCCTTCTGCACGCCGCCGACACCGCCGGATGGCTACTCTTCACCACCATCCCGGTCCACCTCTATCCGGTGATGTTGCAGCGCAGCCTGCGCTGGCGCTTGCAGCGGCTTGGAATCAGGGAGTGACGGTCCTCTTCACCGCCCGCCCGGTCCTCGCCAACTGTTCCACCAGCGTCGCCGCCTCGTTCGGCGCGTCGTGCAGGCGCATCTCGGCGCTCAGTTCGTGTGCCCGACGGCGCTGGGGGCTGTCGCCCAGCAGGTTCAGTACCGCGCGGCGCAGGCGTTCAGGCGTGGGCCGGGCCGTCCGCAGGTTGATGCCCACACCTGCGTGGGCTACACGGCCCGCCACCTCCGTCTTGTCCTCGCTGCCGCCTGCGGCCACCACCGGGACGCCGTGCGCCAGCGCCGATTGCACCCCGCCGTAGCCGCCGTTGGTCACGTAAACCGAGACGTGCGGCAGCAGCGCCGCAAAGGGCACGAAGGCCGCCGCGCGGGCGTTGGCGGGCAGGTCGTCCAGCCCGGCCATACCCGCCGCGATCACCAGCACGTCTGCCGTTTCCAGCGCCCGCAGCGTCGGCCAGATCAGCTCGCGCGGATCGGTGGCCAGGGTGCCCTGCGTGACCAGCACCACCGGACGCTGGGATTCCAGCACCTCCGGCCACCACGCCGGCAACCTGGCCTGGGCGGCGTTGGACGGCGTGATGGGGCCGATGAAATGCAGCGTGGGCGGCAAATCGCTCTGCGGGTACTCGAAGGCCGGGACCGTGGGCTGAAGCATCAGATGCGGCGAGGTGGGCAGGGCGAAGGGCCGGGGACGCAGGCCCATCCGCCCGCAGGCCGCCGCCAGATCACGCGACGCCGCGCCAAAAACCACCCGCTGCGTCAGCCAGTGCAGCGCGCGGTTCCTGACTCGCCCCACAGGTGTGCCAGACGGCGGCAGGCCCAGCCCGAACGGCGCGGTGTCGCGGCTCTGGATGCCCAGTGGCAGCACGCCCAGCAGCGCGCACGGCGGCCCGCCCGCCTCGGCGTAGAGCAGGGCGGCCACCAGCGTCTGATCGGCCAGCACGGCGTCGGCAGGCCAGCCGCGCCCAATCTCGCGCAGATCGTGCATGTTGCCCTCGATGCCGCCCACGAAAATCTGCCGCACGTCGTATTGCAACTGCCGCAGGCCGCGCCTGTGGTTGCGCCCCGGAAAGGTGGCCCCAAAATCGGCGTCGTCGAAATCGCGGGCGTGGACGAAGGGCACAAACTCAGCTCCCGTCGCCACCACCCGCGCCGCGTACTTGCGCCCGGTGTACCAGCGCACCGCATGTCCGCGCCGCACCAGTTCCTGCGCGATGGGCAGCAGCGGCAGAACGTGTCCGGCGATGGGCTGCGAGGCGATCAGGATACGGGACAGACCAGGCCCCGCGCGTGGAGAAGCCACCTCGAATCTGTGTTCAATGTGACCATTTGTGACACTCTACAGCCAGCGCATCGTGAATGCCCGCGCCAGCAGCGGCCCGGCGAGAGGGGAGAGCAGGACACGCTCGATCAGTCGCTCACGCATTTTCTGCGCCCGTGCGCCCACCGGACGGCCCGCCGCCATATTCAACTCGGCCTGACGGCCAGCGATGTGGGCCGAGCGGAGACGGGTTCGCTCGAAGTGTTGCCAGTCCACGTGTTGCCAGTCCACGCGTCGGCCTGTGAGCGACTCTTGCAGCAACGGGGCCAGCGCGGCGGCGTCCAGCCAGCCCAGGTTCATGCCCTGTCCGCCAATCGGGCTGACCACATGCGCGGCGTCGCCGATCAGCACGGCCCGGCCCTGCACCATTCCCGGCGCGCGGTGGCGGCGAACCGTAAAGGCGCTGAGCATCCGGCACTCGGCGGCGGGGACGTGCAGGCCGGTGCGCCGCTCGATCATGGCGGTCAATTCGCGGGTGGAGGCAGTCTCCAAAAGCCGGTCCCCGGTATGCACCACCCAGCGCCGCCCCCCGCGTGGCAGCGGAAAGGACTCCACTACACCGCCCCCGGTCAGCGACACCAGTGCGGTCTGCCCCAGCGGCGTGGTATCGGGAAAGTCGCCCATCAGGTATTTATCGGGGTAGAGGTGGCCGGGAAAGGGCAGGCCCAGCGCCTCCCGCACGCGGCTGCGCCAGCCGTCCGCGCCGATCACGAAGCGGGCGCGCAGCGTGAGCGGCCTGCCGTCCTCGGAGGCGGTGACGCGCACGCCGTCCACCTCCTCCCGCAACTCCAGCACCTCCACGCCCGCGCAAAACGAGCGGGGCGCGAGTTCGGCTAGCCGACGCCGCAATACCGCCTCCGTTTCACGCTGCGGCAACGAGAGGATGTAGGGAAAGTCCGCCGAGGCCGACGTGAAGCCCAGCTCGCCCAGCGGCCCGTTCTCTCCGGTGACCAGACCGCGCGTGATGGGCAGGCCCGCCGCCAGCAACGGTTCGGTCAGGCCAACCTCCCGGAACGCCTCCAGCGCGGGCGGATGGATGCCGATGGCGCGGGAATGCTGGCCCGGTGCGCTCCGCCGTTCCAGCACCCGGAAGCTCAGGCCGCGCTGCGCCAGCAGGCAACCCAGGAACAGCCCCACCGGGCCGCCCCCGACGATCAGCACGTCCAGGGTCGGCTCAGGCACGCGCTGCCGCCTGGTACATCAGCAGGTTGCGGAAGGGGACCAGCGTCTGGACCGTCCAGCCCGGCGGGGCCAGCCCGCGCAGTTCGGCGGCAGTGAAGCTGCGGCGGATCGACAGCAGCCCGTCCTCGCCGATAAACGAGTCCCGGAACAGCGGCGCGACACCTGCCCGGAAACCCAGGTACGCCAGCGGGCTGCGTTGAATGTCGCTGTGAACCACCAGACCCGCGCACAGCGCCTCGCTGTCGGCCAGCAGGTCGCTCAATTCGGGGGCCGTCAGGTGGTGGAGCAGATGGTTGGACACCACCAGACCGAAGCGCTGCCCCTCGCGCACCAGATCGCCGCTCATGGCCTGCCGGAAATGCAGGCCGGAGACGGGCGGCTGTGCGCGGGCAAAGGCAATCGCCCGCGCATCGGCGTCGATGGCCGTGATCCGCAGCGTGAAACCGTCGCGCGCTGCCCAGCGGACCAGGGCGCGGGGCACGTCGCCGCCGCCGCAGCCAATGTCCAGCACGGTATTGGGGCGCGACGCCGAGAGCCGGGGCCGCAGAACTTGCCGGTAGACCCGCCGCCACCCGGCCACCAGCCCATTCACCGTCCCAAACTGGGCGTAGGTGCGGTTGAGCGCGGTCAGGTCACAGCCGGGATCGTCCATGCGCTCGGCCAGATGGACCTCGCGCGCGGTCAGGGGAGTCAGGAGAATCAGCGCACCCCGGCCAGTTCGTCCTGCCGGTCTGCCAGTTCCCCAGTCCCCACCGCACTGCTCAGCAGACCCATTTCTACGGTCAGACCTGGCCCGAACGCCATCGCGCAGACCCGCTCACCCACGGGGGTCGTCCTCAGCAGGTCACGCAGGATGAACAGGATCGTGGCGCTGCTCATGTTGCCGTACTGCCGCAGAATTTCGCGTGAGGGCAAAAGCTGCTCGTCACTCAGCTTCAGGCTGCTCTGCACCTTGTCCAGAATGCTGCGCCCGCCGGGGTGGATGGCCCAGTGTTCGACTCCGGCATGCCGGGCGTCGGCCAGCGCAGGTTCGTGGTCCAGCAACGGCGAGAGCGCGCCCTCGATGTGCGACTCGATGATCGACGGCACATAGCTGCTCAGCACCATCTCGTAGCCCTGATCGCCAATCGTCCAGGCCATCTCTGCCTCGCCCACGCCGGGGGGCGTCAGGGTGGTCTCGAAATGGTCCATCTTCAGGGCGCGCGTTCCGGGGGCCGGAGGCCGGGCGCTGACCAGCGCGGCGGCGCAGCCGTCCCCGAACACCGAGGCGGCGATGATGGTGTCGGGGTCCGGCGCGGCGCGCATATGCAGCGTACACAGCTCGGCGCTGACCACCAGCACGGCGGCATTGGGGTCCGCCTGACAGAAGGCCCTGGCCATCTTCAGCGCGGGAAAGGCCGCGTAGCAGCCCATGAAGCCCACGTGGTAGCGGCCCACGTCGCCGCCCAGCCCCAGCGCCCGCACGATGGCGTAATCCGGCCCAGGTGCAAAAAAGCCCGTGCAGGAGACCGTGATCACATGCGTGATGTCGGCGGCCTCGAAGGCACTGTCCGCCAGCACCTTGCGGGCGGCCTCCACATACAGCTTGGTGGCCTCGCGCGCGTAGACGATGTTGCGCTCGCCGGTGGTGGGGGTCAACATGCGCGTGTGCTCTGGATCAAAAAACAGGCCAGCCTCGCCGTCGTGGTCTGCGAATTCTCCGACCACGCTGTAGCGTTGATCAATCCCCGAGGCGTTGAAGGCCGCGCCGGTCAGCCGTTTGGCCAGGCGGTCCAGTTCGGGCTGCGCCTTGATCACGTCCCGGATCACCGACTGCGGATAGGCGGTCTCGGGCAGCGCCAGAGCGATGTCGTGAAGGTAGACGGGCATGGGGCCAGGGTAGGCCCTGAAGCTGACGTCATGTGAGTGAATTGCACAAGATTTAAGCAATCCCCAGGGCTGTGAAGGGTCATCTGTCCCGGAGGGGGCAACCGTTCCCGGGTGGCAGCCGTTGAGCGCCCTGCGCGCGTGAAATACTGGCGACCGATCGGATCAGTTCATGCAAAGCGGGCACCGCAGATGAGCCACTCCCAGCTACCGGAGGTCTCCCGTGAACTTCCCGCCCAATCCGAGTCTCAAGGCTCTCGGCTACGACCAGCGTGACCGCGTGGTGATCTTCCACGCCGACGACGTGGGCATGTGTCAGGCCACCGTCACCGCGTATCAGGATCTGTATGAAGCCGGGCTGCTGTCCTCCGCCGCCGTGATGATGCCGTGTGCCTGGGTTCCGGCAGCGGTGCAGGCAATCCGCAGTCTGCCCACGGCGGATGTGGGCGTCCACTGGACCCTGACCAGCGAGTGGGCGACTTACCGCTGGAGGCCACTGACCTCCGCTCCCGCCCTGACCGATGCCAACGGCTATTTTCACGCCGGGGTGGAGGAGGCGCGGTGGGCGGCTCCGGCCACGGTCCGTGAGGAGCTGGCCGCCCAGCTCGACCGCGCGTCGGCCTGGGGCCTGGATCTCACCCATGTGGACGCGCACATGGGCGTGGCCGCCCATCCCAGGTATCTGCCGGAGCTGCTGCCGCTGGCGCTCTCACGCGGCCTGCCGCCCTTCTTTCCCCGGCAGAACGCGGCGGCGTGGCAGGCGGAGGGACTGGACGGGGAAGACGCCCGCCAGGCGGAACAGGCCGCCTTTGCGCTGGAAGAACGCGGCGTTCCCCTGGTTGATCACCTGCGGATGCTGCCGCTGGACACCGCCGGGGAACACGCGGCCCTGACGCGCCAGATGTTGCGTGACCTGCCTCCCGGCATCACGCACTTCATTGTGCACCCGGCGCACGACACGCCCGAACTGCGGGCCATCTGCGGCGACTGGCCCGCGCGGGTGGCGAATTATCACGCGCTGCTCGGTCCAGCGCTGCGCCGGGACGTGCAGAACATGGGCATTCAGGTGATCGGTTACCGCCCGCTGCGGAACCTGTTGCGGCAACGGCAGGCGGCAGGCCAGGCGACGTGGTGACCATTCCCTCGGCGCTTGCGACCCCCCTGGACCTGGACGCCGGAACCACATCCGCCACCCGCTGGCGCTACGCCGGGATGGGTTTTGGGCTGGTGATTCCGGCCCAGGTGTCCAGTTTCTTCTTTCTGTACTACGTGGACCACTTGAAGGATCGCTTGAAAGTCGATCCGGTGAAATTTGCTGCGTTGATGGGGCCTGACTGGCACTGGAACTGAAATCCGGCTTAGACTGAGTTCAAATGTGATTCAAGCCACTGAAGGAGTGATTTGATCGTCCATCGTTTTGCCGCGTTCTGTACATTGTTTGGAAGCCGTTTCGCCCGCTTAAGCTTCACGCCACTGTGACGAGATGGCGGGGCTGCCCAGCCACGAACGCCTCCAGATTTCCGATCAGTCGCTCGGCCAGGGTCTCGATGGACTGCACGCTGGCAAACGCCATATGCGGCGTCAGGATGAGGTTGGGCAGGGCCAAATCTAAGAGGGGATTGCCCTGCGTGGGCGGCTCCTGCGACAGCACATCCACGCCCGCGCCGCCAAGCTCACCACGCAGCAGCGCCCCGGCCAGCGCCGCCTCATCGACGATGCCGCCACGGGCGCAGTTGATCAGCAGGGCGTCGGGCCGCATCCGGGCCAGTTCCGCCGCTCCGATCAGGTTGCGGGTGGACGGGTTGAGGGGACAGAGAATCACCAGCACCTGACTTCGGGCCAGCACCTCTTCAAAGGCCGTCCGGCCCGCACGGAGACTGCGCGCTCCGCTGTGTTCAGCGATCAACGTCTGCATCCCGAAGGCCCGGGCCAGCGTCGCCACCTGCTTGCCAAGCGTGCCGTGACCGATGATTCCCAATGTGGTTCCCGCCAGCGTGATGGGCAGCGGCTCCAGCAGGAACCCGTAGGTGGGCGACGCCTGCTACTGCCCCTGCTCCACCGCCTGCATATAACTTGGCAGTTGCCGGCGCAAGGCTAGGGTCAGCGCAAAGATATGCTCTGGCACTGACACGGACCAATCCCGCACATTGCACACCCTCACGCCGCGCGCCTGACAGGCCGCCACATCCACATGTTCATACCCGGTGGCCGCCACCGCCACCAGTTCCAGCGTTGGAACGGCGTCAAGGATTGCCTCAGTGATGGCCACCCGGTTGGTGACGGCAATCTGCGCCCCCTGAAGGCGCTCTAGGGTCAGCTCAGGCGGGGTGTGCGGGTACTCCTGCCACTGGTGGGGGAAAGCCGGACTTCGCAGGGGAGCCGTGACGGCGCGGCGGTCCAGAAACACGACACGCCGACTCATCCGCCGGGGACGCGGCCATATAGGGGCAGGTTTCCCACCAGCTTGTTCAACGCTTTCTTGGGTCCGTACAGGGCGAGGCCCAGATATATCAACGTCTCGGCGGGCGTGCTGGCGAGCGCAGCCACGTAGGCGTCGTAGGTCCGCGCGTGCTGGGCCACGTCGCTAAAGCCCACCAGCGTGACCTGCTCCAACTCCAGCGCCCGTTCGTGAAGGGTTTTCAGGGCGCTACGCTCTGCCACCAGGATGGGCAGCGGCACATTGATCAGTCCGGCGTGGGCCGTTCCTGAGGCGTCTACCGCGTTGGCGGGCAGCAGGCTGGGAACCTTGTGGCCCAGGGTCACGGCCAGCACGCCCGCCGCATTGACGGCCAGACCCACCGGGAGGTCATCCGCCAGTACCATCACACATTTCACGTCCATGTCGTCCTCCACAAACCCATCTGGGCTGACAGTAGTGCGCGTGAGCGCGGGCGTCTTGTAAAAAATTGCGGTGCAAGGGACGTTATGCTGCCGGGCATGGAAGCGGTGAAGACGCCAGCACGTTCCCGCCTGGCCCGCGACGAGGCGCGGTTGTGGCGGATTCCGTTCCTGGGGGGCCTGGACATCTTGCAGGCCCGGTTCATCCGGCAGGCGTTCGCGCGTCATACGCATGAGGTCTTCACCGTTGGCGTGGTGCATCAGGGGGCGGCGGCGTTCTGGAACCGGGGCGCAGAACATGTGGCGCAGGGCGGCAGCGTCATGCTGATCAACCCGGACGAGGTGAACACCGGCCACTCGTTTGCGGAGAGCGGCTACGTGCATCTGGTGGTGTATCCCAGCGCCGAACAGCTTCAGATGGTGGCCGGGCAGATCACTGGAAAAAGCGTCTCCAGGCTCTACTTTGCTCAGAGTGTGGCCACTGCGCCCGAGGTGGCCCGGCGGCTCACCGCCGCCCACCGCCTGCTCGTCACCCCGGAAGCCACCCAACTGGCCCAAGAAATGGCCTTACAGGACGCGCTGGTGTGTCTGGTCAGTTCCCTGGGGGAGAAGAATTACAAGCCGCAGCCTATGGGCCGGGAGCCTTCCATAGCTGGGTGGGTCCGTGAGTATCTGGAGGAACATGCCTGCGAGAACGTCTCGCTGGACGATCTCGCGCGGCTGACCCAGCGCAGCTCTTTTCATCTCACGCGCGTCTTCGGACGGGAATTTGGGTTGCCGCCTCACGCTTATCAGGTGCAGGTGCGCATCCGGCGGGCGCAAGGGTGGCTCAGGGCGGGACAGGGCCTGACGCAGGTGGCGCTGGCAGCGGGGTTCAACGATCAGAGTGCGTTTTCCAATCAGTTCAAGCGTCATGTGGGGGTGACCCCTGGGCAGTACGCCCGCAGCTCAGACCCGAAGATATCTTGAACGACAGTCAGCCCGGCGGTGGAGCGTTGAGTGGCACAGCGGACCGTCCTTTCATGTCATTCATTTTCTCTCCCCTAAGTTGGGGCAATCAGGTTAATGAACGGCTGAAAGGCCGCAATCCGGGACACCAGATCAGGGGTCAGTTGGCGCGGCAGCAGCACGCCGATCAACAGATCAAATTATGGTCTGGCTTTCAAGGGCGGATTCCTGTTCCAACTCTGGTCACACCCCTGACGGCCTGACACAAAGTATGAGAAAGCGTCCCCGGTAGGGGACACTTTCTGTCTGTGACAACCGAAAATGCTACCGGGGACGCGCCCCGACTCTATCAAGCCGTCCTCGCCCACATCCAGAATGGATTGTGGAACGACATCCGCAACGCCCACACACTGGCCTGGATGGTCACCGGACTGCTGCTCTCCCAGTGCAGCTCCATCCCCGCCTGGCTCCCCTACATCCACTCCCGTGCCACGTTCGCGCAAAGCAGCGAACGCCGCGTTCGTCGGTGGCTGGAGAATCCAGCCATCGACCCCACCAGCATCTACAGTCCACTCGTCACCCGTGCCCTGCGCGACTGGGGC
>NZ_JNIW01000047.1 GCF_000701425.1 Deinococcus frigens DSM 12807
TCCTCATGGGCGCTGCTCTGGACAAGACAGCGAGCAGGAGAAAAACGGGTTCCGGACGTGGAGTGGATGAATCGGCGCTGTCCCGATTCATGCACGAAACAAACGGAATCCATATCAGTCGTTGATCTGCTCGCGCAGCCACAGCATCAACGCCTGGGCGCTGGCCGGATTGGTGGCCAGTGGAATGTCGTGGACGTCGCACAGGCGCACCAGGGCGCTGACATCCGGTTCGTGGGGTTGGGCAGTCAGCGGATCGCGGAAGAAGAACACCGCCAGCACCCGTTCCTCGGCCAGCCGCGCGCCGATCTGCTGGTCCCCGCCGAGTGGTCCGGACAGCATCCGCTCCACCTCCAGCCCGGTCTGCTTGTGCAGGATGCCCCCGGTGGTGCCCGTGGCCACCAGGTGAAAGCGGGTCAGGATCTCGCGGTGGGCCAGCGCGAACATTGCCAGTTCCAGTTTCTTCTTGTCGTGCGCGATCAGGGCCACCTGGCGTGCGCCTGCGGGGTGCGGTGCGGTCATGGCGACAGTGTCTCACGGGCTGGGCAAGCACCCGAACAGCGCCGTACAAGCGGAGCGGCGACCGCACTGGCCTCCGACACTCCTACGCCGCCCACACTCTTGGGCTACTCCGCACTCAGGGCAGCTCTTCCTCAAAGGCCGACACGTCGTCCAGATAGTCCACCATCCAGGCTTTCAGCGCGGCCTTGGTGTATCCGCCCCGGATTGGCATGGTGCTGTCCAGGTAGTACGCGCCCTCGTAGACGTAGGCCTGGGTGTAGTAATTGCCGTTCCAGTCATTGGTCAGCGCGGGGTCCAGCAGGTCCTCGTCGTCGCTGTAGTCCCAGTACGAGCTGACGGTCGCGCGCGTGCAGATCCCCGCCTTGCAGCCGCTGAGCCACACGTCCACCTCGTAGTCGCCCGTATTCACGGTCATGCTGGGATCGCTGTCAGGGTCCGTGGCTTTCATGGTGACCTTGTACCCCGCCTCGCGCAGGGCGGCGGCGATGGCGGCGGGAGTGGCCGCCTGCACCTGGGCACTTGCGCCCGTGGCCGGTGCCCCTGCCCCACCCGCCAGGGCTGCGCCGGAGAGAGACAGAGACAGTGCGCCGACCAGAAGCATCTCTTTGTTCATGTGCTCACAATACTTGGTTTGACCTCTGCTGACACAACGTGCAAGAGCCAAGCAAAGATCACATCCTCTTCATCTTCAGTGTATAGAAGATGAGGCAGATGTCAGTTCCCAGCCATTCCTCCTTCGGCGGCCCGACTCCACGTGGTCCAGTCTTGGCCTCGCCGCCCACGCGGCGTAAACGTACTTTCGGGGTGTACATCGGGCGCTTCGAGCCGCCGCACGCCGCGCACCTGCTGGTGATGCTCGAAGCCCTGAACAGCGTGCAAAAGCTGATCGTGGTGATCGGCTCGGCCCGCGCGGCGCGCAATCCCAAGAATCCCTTCAGCGCCGAGGAACGCCAGGAGGTGATCACGGCCATGCTGCTGGAGGCCGGAATTGCCCGCGCCCGGCTGCTGTTCGTGCATGTGCGCGACTATTACTACAACGAGGCGCTGTGGCTCTCGGAGGTGCAGCTTGGCGTGCAGCACTTCACGCGCGGCAGCACCGACGTGGCATTGATCGGCCATGTCAAGGACGAGAGCAGCTATTACCTGCGCTCGTTTCCGGCCTGGGAGTTCATTCCGACCCATGTGGTCAGCCCACTGAGCGCCACCGACGTGCGCCGGGCGTACTTCGAGGGCCATCTGGACGAGGTGTGCGACATGGTGCCGCCCGCCGTCCACGCCTTTCTCGAACGCTTCCACGCCACCCCCGAATACGCCGAGCTGCGCGCCGAGTATGACCACCTGATTGCCTACCGCGCGGCCTGGGCGAACGCGCCGTTTCCACCGGTGTTCGTGACCGCCGACGCGGTGGTGACCCGCAGCGGCCATGTGCTGCTGGTGCGCCGGGGCGGAATGCCGGGGCGGGGACGGCTGGCGATGCCGGGAGGCTTTCTGGAGCAGCACGAGACCCTGCTGGACTGCGCGGTGCGCGAAACCCACGAGGAGACCGGCCTGGGCGCAGGCGTCGACTTGCGGGCCGCCCTGCGTGGCAGCGCCGTCTTCGACTACCCCGAGCGCAGCCTGCGTGGGCGCACCGTGACCCACGCCTTCCACTTCGATCTGGGCATCGGTCAGTTGCCGCTGCTGCAAGGGGGCAGCGACGCCGCCGAGGCGCTGTGGCTGCCGCTGGGCGAGGCGCTGTCCTCGCCGGAGCTGTTCTTCGAGGACCACCACGCGATCATCGAGAACTTCCTGATGCGGGGCTGAGCCTGGTTCAGTCCGGCGGGTGGTCCAGCTCCCGGCAGAAGAAGGTCAGGAGCCGCGCCTCCACCTCGTCCTGACAGGTGTCGTTGATGTAATGATCGCCGTCCAGCTCGATCAGTTCGCTGCTGGTCCCGGCGTTTTGAAGGGCCGCGTGCATCCGCCGAGCCTGCGAAACGGGCACCTCGTCGTCGTGGATGCCGTGCAGATGCAAGAAGGGCGGCGCGTCGGGTTCTATGTGGGTGACTGGGCTGGCCAGGGCGGCCAGCTCCAGGCATGCGGCCAGCGGTGCGCCGAACAGCGGCAGGGATTGCGGCCCGAAGTCGAACGCCGGATCGAGGAAGTCCATCACGCCGCTGACATTGCCCACCGCCTGCACGCGCGCGGACTGATCAGACCACTCCGGGTTCGCCTCTGCCAGCTCGGGCCGCTCCGCCGCCGTGCCCAGCAATCCGGCCAGATGCGCCCCGGCGCTGACACCCCAGACGCCAATCCGCTGCGGGTCAATTCCCAGTTCCGGCGCGTGCGCCCGCAGCCAGCGCACTGCCGCCCGCACGTCATGAAGCTGGGCGGGAAAGGTGGCCCCCGGCGCAAGGCGGTATTCCGCGCTGACGGTCACGAATCCGGCCCGCGCCAGAAAAACATTGGCCTGGGGCCACTTGCCGTACATCACCCACGCCCCGCCGTGCAGATGCAGGATGGCGGGGACGGGCTGCGAACTCCTGATTTTCGAACGCAGAATATCGAGTTTCAGGCCGTGGGCGCTGAAGGAAATATCCTCGATCAGTTCTAGCGCATTTGTCAAAAGAGCTGTCCAGTTTCGACCGAACGGGCGGGCAAGCGTCCTGATGGGGAGGAGGAGCGTCCTCGTGGACGTCTGTTTGTGACGACCGTATGTTCTGCCCAAGACCGTGAGTGAATTTTGCCGAGCATTTGGGACTGGCACAACTCCGTAGGAGAGAATGGAAGCATCAGAGGGCTTCTTCTGATGCTGTCATTCGGACAAATGCTGCAAATCGGGCGGGGGCAAAGGCCGGGCCTCTACCCTGCTCACAGCAACGCGCGGTGATCGGCCAGCAGGCAGCGGTCCTGCACCACGTCGATGCCGCGTGCGCTGAGCTGCCGGGCCACCCCGTCGTGCCGGATGCCCAGTTGCAACCAGACCACTTTGGGCAGGGGGTTCATCGCCAGGATGTCCTGTACATGGTCCGGCACCCGGTCGCTGCGCCGGAAGACGTCCACGATGTCCACGGGCGTTCCGATCTCGGCCAGGGTCGCCACCGCCTTGTGGCCGAAGTAGCTCTCGCTGCGCGCTGCCAGCGCAGGATTGACTGGGATGATGCTATAGCCCTGGCGATGCATGTATTCGGGAACGTAGAATGCCGGTTTGGCGCTGTCATGATGAAAGCCCACCACGGCAATGACCTTGTTTTCGGTCAGGACGCGGACGATCTCCGGGTTCGATTGCACGAGGGTCACGGCGAAACTCCTTCATGGGCGAGATCGGGGCGGTTCAGGGCGGCAAAAGCGGCGCGGGCAGCTTCTAGTGTCGCATTCAGCTCGGCGTCTGTATGTGCGGCGCTGACAAAAATACTCTCGAACTGCGAGGGTGCCCAGTAGATGCCGCGTGAGAGCAAGTCCCGGAACCAAGCGCCGAAAGCCTGCGTGTCACTACGCGCGGCCTGCGCGTAGTTGCGGACCGAACCGTGCGGCGCGGCCTGAAAAAAGGGCGTGAGCATCGAGCCAATTCTATTGACGCTGATCGGCACACCCGTCTCTGCGGCCAGCGACTTTAACCCGTCCGCCAAGCGGGAGGTATACGTTTCCAGCCGCCCATAAACACCCGGATCGGCCTCCAGCGTCCGCAGCGTCGCCAGCCCCGCCGCCATCGCCAGCGGATTGCCGCTGAGGGTCCCGGCCTGGTACACCGGCCCCTGCGGAGAGACGAAGTCCATCACGTCCGAGCGCCCGCCATACGCGCCCACCGGCAGCCCGCCGCCGATGATCTTGCCCCAGCAGCTCAGGTCCGGCCTGAGTCCCAGCAAGCCTGTCGCCCCGTTGAGCGAGAGGCGGAAGCCGGTCATCACCTCGTCGGCGATCAGCAGCGCGCCCCCGTCCTGAACGCGGTGCAGGGCGGCCAGAAATTCCGGCGTGGGGATCAGCACCCCCGCGTTGCCCACCACCGGCTCGAAGATCACGGCGGCCACCTCCGGGCCGCGCTCGGCCATCAGGGTGTCCAGCGCCGCCGGATCGTTGTATTCACTGACCAGCGTCAGGGCGGCGTATTCGGGCGGCACGCCCGCACTGCTGGGGGCAGATTCGCCCAACGGGCCGTCTAGGTTGGTCATCAATCCGCTGCCCGCCTCCACCAGCAGGCCGTCGGCGTGGCCGTGGTAGTTGCCCCGGAACTTGACGATCAGCTTTCTATCGGTAAAGCCGCGTGCCAGGCGCAGGGCGCTCATGGTGGCCTCGGTGCCGCTGCTGGTGAACCGGACCTTGCCCGCCCCGGTCAGCCGCGTGACCAGTTCGGCCAGTTCCACCTCGCGCTCGCCGGGCGCGCCAAAGCTGGTGCCGAATTGTAGGGCGTCCGCAACCGCCTCCCGCACCGCCGGGTGGTTGTGGCCCAGGATCATCGGCCCCCACGAGCCGATGTAGTCGACAAAACGCGTGCCGTCGGCGTCGGTCAGGTAAGCGCCGTGAGCCTCGCGGATAAAACGTGGGGTGCCGCCCACACTTTTAAAGGCCCGCACCGGACTGTTCACGCCGCCTGGCGTCACGGCGCGGGCGCGGGCGAATAGCGCCTCGGACCGCGCGGTCTTGGAAGGAGTCTGCGTCGTCATGCCCAGCACCTTAGCGGAGGTGCGGCGGGGCGGGGGAGAGGCAGGCGACACTCGTGGGTTTTATGCTGGGTTCATGTTGCCGACGCCACAACGCCTGGGCCGGATGCTGGGGCTGGCCGTCTGTCAGGTCGGCGAGGTCCAGACCCTGACCGGCCACGCCGACCTGATCGCCCGCCTGTTTCTGGAGGGCGATTTGCCCGGTGGGGCGCCTGAAACCCTGATCGCCAAGGTGTACGGTCCTGACTGGTACGCCTCTGGCGGCCTCTTGGAGTTGCAGTTCTATCAGGACTTCCTGCGCCGGACGCCCGCCCTGCCCGTGCCGAGGCTATTGGGTTTCGAGAACGATCCGGCGGCCCGGCGCTGCACGCTGCTGCTCGAAGACCTGGGCGCGGCCTACCAGCCCGTCGCGCTGCCCCCACCTCCCGCCCTGCTGGAACACCTGATACGGATTCCGCTTAACTCCTTACCACTCCGGGAAAGCGCCGGAGTGGTAATCCATACGCGAAACCCGTATTTTTTCCTACTCGCTCCGCTCGGATTTCACCGTTTTTGCAAACGATTCAATCGGAATCCGTATCACCCATGTGCTGGCCGCCTTCCATGCCGCCTGGTGGAACGCGCCGGAACTGGAAAGTCCAGGGTTTCGGCAGCCGGATACAGGGGTCACGCGGATGCCGCAGGCGCTGGACCCGGCGGGCCTGGCCGCCCACGCGCAGGGCGCGAGGCAGGCCACCGCTTCGTTTCTGAAGAATCACGAGTTGAGCGCAGGGGAGCGCGCCCTGTTGCGACTGATGGACCGCTGGCCCGGTGTATTCCAGCAGCGGGTAGGCAGAGGAGACCTCACCCTGATCCACGGCGACTTGCACCTGCTGGGCAATGTCTTCCAGTCCGCCGATGCCCTCGAGCTTCGTCTCATCGACTGGGCGCAGATCAAGCGCGGCCTGGGACCGCATGACCTGATGTACATGCTGATCTCGGCGGACGCCCCTGATCGCCTGGAGCGCGACGCGGCCCTGATTCAGCGGTACCGCTTGGGGCTGGTGTCGGCAGGCGTCGTTGGGTATGCCCTGGAGCAATGCCTGGACGATTACCGCCTGAGCCTGCTGACCAACCTGTTTCAGTCAATCTTTCAAGACAGCCTGAAGTGGTTTCGCAAGACGGCGGCGCTGGTGGAGTTATGGCGCTGTGCCGAGCTGCTGACGGAATAGACCCTACAGCCCCAGCAGCCCCACCGCCGCCGTCACCTCCAGTTCTTTCTTGAAGGGGGCCACCAATTCCCTGTCGCGGGCGCTGGCCGCCGTGACCGTGCCGTCCAGCTTGGGAAACTGCCCGTTCTGAAGGGCCTGGGCCGCCTGCGCGAAGTCGATGTCGGGCATGCCCAGCGCGCGGTTGACCCCGGCGCGGACCTCGGCGTAACGCCCGGCACTCATGTTCTGTGCCGCCAGTCCGGCGCTCTGCGCGGCCCTGGCCTGCCCGATGCTGCTGCCCGCCTGCCGCAGCACGTTCGCCACCGTCAACAGGTTGGGGGTCCGTCCGGCCTGGACCTCGGCCCACACGGTTTGCAGCCCGGTGAAGCTCTGGCCCAGCGCGGCGCGCACGTCCCGGCGGATGCGGACGAATTTCTGCACGTCACTCTGGGTGAGGGGCGCAGCCTGGTTGAGGGGCGCAGCGCTGGCCGCTGGCGTCGGGCCTGACGTCTGGTTCTGTGGCTGTGTCGCCGTCTGGCTCTGCGTCTGTGGCGGGTTGAATCCGACCACGAACTCGCGCACGGGCCTGATCACCACGAACCATGCCAGCGCGCCCAGCAGCGCCAGCACCAGCAGCCCGCCGCCGCCGCACCCCAGGCAACCGCCTCCCGGTCCTCGTCTTGGTCTCATGGCCCAGGGTACGGGGTGGGCCACTTCAGGGTTCCCAGACCGGGTTCCCCGACCCGCTGATCCTGCTGCGGAATTTTGGCTTCAGGACTTGACAGGGCTGGCGTTCAGGGCGCTAAATACACAGGTCCGAATTCCAAAAAATCTGTCTGCGGCCCTGCGGGTGCGGGGTGGCAGCGCCCCTTTGCCCTGGAGGGCCACCATGACTCCTATCTCTACTGCCCGCTCTGCTGCCCAGACCCCCACTTCCCGCCTGCGCCCGGTGCGTCAGGCGGTGCTGCTCATGGCCGGGCTGGCGGTGCTGTCGAGCTGCACCACCCTGCGCTACAGCGCCGACACGCGCGTGCAGGACACCCGCAGCTTCAAGGCCGTGACCCCCACCCTGAGCGCCACTGCGGGGGCCAGTCTGTACCAGGGAACGTATGCGGGCATCCAGGGACCGGCCAGCTACGTCATCGAGGTGCCGGACCAGTGGAACGGCACCCTGATCATGTACACCCACGGCTACGCGGGAACTGGCGAGGAGTTGCGCGTGCAGACGCCCGCGCTGCGGGGATACTGGCTGTCTCAGGGCTACGCGTGGGCGGCCAGCAGCTACTCGGCCAACTATTACGACGTCCGCGCTGGCGTGGAGGACACCAATGCCCTGGCGCTGGCCTTTCCCCGACTGAGCAGCAAGGCCGCGCCGAGCAAATACCTGATCATGGGCTTCAGCATGGGGGGGCATGTCGCCGCCGCCGCCGTGGAGAAAGAAACCCGTGACAGCGCCAGAAACAAGGTTACTTACGCCGCTGCCATGCCCATGTGCGGCGTGCTGGACGAGGAATATGAATTCCAGTGGCTGGGCGATTACACCCAGGGCGCGGCCCGGCTGGCGGGTCTGGCGGGAACGACGTATCCCCAGGCCGATTTTCAGAAGCAACTGCCCGCCATCAAGGCGGCGCTGTTCACCGACACTACGGGTCCGCTGTGGCAAATCAACGACGGCCAGGGCGCAAAGCTGCGGGCGCTGGCCAAGAGCCTGACCGGCGGCGAGCGCCCCGTGTTCGATCTGGGCTTCAGCGTCGGGGGGCTGCAAACCGCCGTCCTGGGGACCGGCGGAGCCGACGGCACCCTGACGGGCATCCTGGCCCGTAACCTGTACAGCAACCAGGGCCTGAACTACCGCTGGACCACGGACCCCACCGCCAGCGCGGATGAGATGGCCTTTAACGCTGCCGTGGTGCAGGTCAGCGCCGATCCGGGCGCGAACGCTCCGCGCTATGACGGCGTGCGCTGGCTGCCGCGCATCAATGGCGAGATCAGCGTGCCGGTCCTGACCCTCCACACGCTAGGCGACTTCTACGTGCCGTTCAAGCATGAACAGCTCTACAACAGGGCGGTGGCGGCGGGCGGCAAGTCCGGGCTGCTGGTGCAGCGGGCCATCCGCGCGCCGGGCCACTGCGACTTTGCGGGCGCGGAACTGGTGGAGGGCTTCAATGATCTGGTGAAGTGGGAAGCGGGCGGCCAGAAGCCCGCCGGGGACGATGTGACCACTCCCAGCGTGGTGGCCGATCTCAATTACGGCTGCAAGTACACCCGCGAAACCCGGCCCGGCGTGGCGGCCTGCCCGGAAGTGGCTCCAGCACCGACCAACTAAGGCCTATTCCGGGGACACTGAGGGAGAGGCCGCGCCAGGAGCGCCCTCCCTCTCTTTTCTGACGAGTACACGGCCAACCGATCTTTTGAGGAGAGCTGGTTCTGTCCAGAGCGCCTTTCGCCTCATCCCGGTCTCTCATTTGATCGCTTGACATTATACTGGTCCTGCCACAGCGCCGTGACCAGCGCGTAGCCCTCTCGCAGCGAGGCGCTGACCGCTTCCCCATTGGTCTCATTGCTGACGGTCCAGCCGCTGCCCAGCGGGACGTCCGCGCCATGCAGGGGCCAGCGCACGCCGCCCAGGCTCAGGCCGCGCAGGTCACTGCACGCCACCACGCTCAGGGTGACTCCGGGGGGTAGGGTCAGCCGCAGCGGAGAGGCGGGCAGCAGCGGCCAGGCCCACTCGTCGCCGCTGCTCAGGGTGACGCGCAGCCCCCCGCGCGCCAGCCGCACGCCGCCCAGCAGCAGGGCCGCCGCGTGATCGAAACGCCCGCCGAAGGCCCCTAAAAAGACCAGCTCGGTGGCTCCCCTCTTCAGGGCCACCCGCACGGCCAGTTCGGCGTCCGTCTCGTTCTTGGCCGCCGGGTGGACCTCGCGGGGGGCGTCCACCGTGACGCCGTCCGAGGAATCGAAATCGCCCACCCAGGCGTCCACCCCCACGCCCAGCGGGGCCGCGTGCCGTGCGCCGCCGTCCGCCGCCACCACCAGCGCGGGGCGCGGCAGCCCCAGCAGGGCGGGGGTATGGGTCAGCCGTCCACCGACCAGAATCCAGGCGATCACCTGCGGAGTTTACGCGCAGGCTCCGGGTGGCGGTCATCCGCCACCTGCCGGACCCGCGCCTCGTTCATCTCCAGCCGCAGGCTCCCGCCCTCCAGCAGGCCCGCCTCCCGCGCGCTCAGGTTCAGGGTCAGCGGTCCCAGCGGGTGGGCCACCGTCACCGTCTCGCCCGCCTCGGTGGCCCGGCGGGAGGTGAGGGAAAAGGCGCTGCCCTCGCCCAGCCGCACGGCGTCCTCGGGCACCAGGAGCGCCTGCCCGCCGTCCCGCGCCAGCACGTTGGCCCAGCCCAGGAAGGCGGCCACCCAGGCGGTTGCGGGCTGATCGAAGACCTCGCGTGCCGCGCCCGTCTGGACCAGGTGCCCGGCGCGCATCACCGCCACCTGCCCGGCCAGCGCCAGCGCTTCACGCTGATCGTGCGTGACCAGCAGCACGCCCGCGCCCACGCGCGTGAACAACTCGCGCAGATCGCCTCGCAGTTCGGCCCGCAACCGCTCATCCAGATTGCTCAGGGGTTCATCCAGCAGCAGCAGCGGCGAATGGGTGGCCAGGGCACGGGCCAGCGCCACCCGCTGCGCCTGCCCGCCGGACAGTTGGGCGGGTTTGCGGGCCGCCAGTTCCGGCAGGTTGACCAGTGCCAGCGCTTCCCGCGCCCGCCCGTGCGCCTCCGAGCGCGCCGCGCCGCGCATGCGCGGGCCGTAGGCCACGTTGTCCAGCACGCTCAGATGCGGAAACAGCGCGTAGTCCTGAAAGACCAGCCCGGTGTGCCGCGCCTCCGGGGGCAGGGCGGTCACGTCGCGCCCACCGACTTCCACCCGCCCCGCGTCCGGGCGTTCCAGCCCCGCCACCATCCGCAGCACCGTGCTCTTGCCGCAGCCGCTGGGGCCGAGCAGGGCTAGGGTTTCGCCTGCCTGCACTGTCAGGGATACATCGTTGGTGGCCTGCACGGAGCCGTAAGACTTGGAGAGGTGGTAGGTGGTGAGGGCGGGGGAAGTGGGAGAGGTCAACGGCTGACAACGCTGGCCAGTCGGCGGCTGGCCGCTTCCAGTATTTGCGGCGGAATCTGCTCGATAAATCGCACGTCCCTGACCGTCCAATCCAGAGTATAGACGTGTGAGGCGAGGATGACTCCCTGCGTTTTAAGTCCAGCGGGCAAAGCGACCTCTGTTGAATAGCCCTTGACTTTTGAAGTGATAGGCAAGCAGATCATCAGATTCGTTTGCTGGGTGTACCGGGTATTGCTGATGATCAAAGTCGGGCGGCGGCCTCCCTGTTCCCGGCCCATTCTTGGATCAAAGGTGGCCCAGACCAGATCACCGCGCCGGGGAGCATAGGCTTGAGCCTCGCTCACCAGTCCAACTCCCGGCCCATCGGCACGTACTCAGGGAGATCTTCATAGTGCAGTGGGCCGTCTGGCAGTCCGGCCAGCAACTCGTCAACGCTCATATCGGGAACCCAGCCATTCACCACGGCTGGTTTAAAATAGAGTCCCCCCTGCCCATCGATTTGCAGCTCGTATTCCAGCCCCACCTTGAGTTCTGCGGCCTGAACGATGCTGGCGGGAACCACGAAGCCCAGACTGTTGCCCTGCTTTCTGATCTTGACGCGCATACTGGCCTCCGGTGTATGACAGTGTATGACAGATCGACTCAAGCCACTTCCCCTTCCCCACCATCCAGCACCGTGAAGGCCGTGGCGGACAGCAACAGCAGCACCGTCGCCAGCGCGCACGCCTCGCCCAGATTGCGTTCTCCCGGGCGGCCCAGGCGCTCGTACAGGCCCACGCTGAGGGTGGCCCACTCCGGGCGCGTGAGCACCAGGGTTGCGCCGAATTCGCCCAGCACGGTGGCCAGGGCCAGCGCCGCGCCGCCGCGCAGGGCGGGCAGTGTCAGCGGCAGCGTGACCGTGCGCTGAGCGGCCAGCGGACCAGCGCCCAGGCTGCGGGCGGCCTCGAATAAACGCGGCGGCAGGGCGCGCAGCGCGGGCAGCACCGAGCGCACCACCAGCGGCAGCGCCAGCAGCGTGTAGGCCGCGATTAGCATGGGCAGCGTGGCCGCCAGCGCCGGGTAGGCCAGCAGGTAGCCCACCGCCAGACTGACCGGCGAGACCATCAGAGGCAGCAGCGAGATCAGGTCCAGCATCCGCGACCGTGCCAGCCACGCGCCCAGCGCGTACAGCCCGCCCAGCACGGTTGCGCCCAGCAGCGCCATCGCCCCGAAACGCAGCGTGTTGCCCAGCAGCAGCGGCGTGTCCGAATCGCTGACGATGCCCTGCCAGTACAGCAGCGTCGGCCCCCCCGAACCCAGCAGCCCGCGCGCCACCACCGCCAGCAGCGGCGCGAAGCAGATCAGCAGCGTGAGCGCGCCCAGCCCCAGGATGCCCGCCAGCACGCCGCCCCGCGCCGGGGGCAGGCCGCCCGCTGGCACGCCCGCCCCGCCGCGCGTCAGTCCGGTGTAGGCCCAGGTGGCAATCAGGGTCAGCAGCAACTGGCCCGCGATCAATGCGCTGGCCTCCGACAGCCGCAGTTGCAGGGCGGTCAGGGTGTAGATCTCCACCTCCAGCGTCGCGTACTGTTCGCCGCCCAGCGCCAGCGGCAGCCCGAAGCTGAGGGCCGAGTACAGGAAGACCAGCACCAGCCCCGCTGCCAGCCCCGGCAGCGCCAGCGGCAGCGCCACGCCCAGCGCCGCCCGCCAGCCGCTTGCGCCCAGCGTCCGCGCCGCGCCGATCAACTGCGGCGAAACGCGCGAGAAGCCGCCGTAGGACAGCCGGATCATCACCGGCAGATTGAAAAACAGATTGCCCAGGATGATCAATGCGGGCGTGTCGCTCACGTCGACCCCGCTCAGCGCCGTCAGCCAGCCGCGTGGCCCCAGCAGCGCCGAGAGGCCCAGCACCGCCACCAGCGTGGGCGTCACGAAGGGCAGCAGCAGCAGGCGCAGGAACAGGCCCTTGCCCGGAACGTCGGCCCTGGAGAGCAGATATGCCAGCGGCGCACCGATCAGCAGCGCCAGCGCCGCCGTCAACCCGGCCTGCGTCAGCGTCCAGCCCAGGCGGCCCAGGAAGTACGGATCGCGCCACACCTCCAGATTCACGCCGCCCTCGGCCAGCGTGCGCCCCAGCGGCACGGCCAGCAGCAGCGCCGTGAACACCAGCGCAGGGGCAGCCAGCAGCCAGCCGGACAGGCGGGAGGGGGTCATGGGCAGAAGTGTAGAGGCTGGGTGGGCCAGCAGGACGGTCTCCCGGACTGGCGTATTTCTTGAGTCCGGGTGGTGGTTGGACTGGCACACCGTCTGACCATTTGACCCGTCTGTCCGCGCGTAAACTCCCCCCATGCTTCAGGACCTCCTTTCCCGCTTCGACGACTCGGGCAACCTCATTCCGCGCTACACGCCGCCGCGTTGCCTGCTGGAACGTCAGGCGGTGGGGGGCTGTGACATCTGCCGGGATGTCTGCCCGCACAACGCCGTGCTGACCGGGCTGGTGGGCACGTCCATCCAGTTCGATGCCGACGCCTGCACCGGTTGCGGCATCTGCGTGCAGGCGTGTCCCACCGGGGCGCTGGAATACAGCCTTCAGGGCACCCTGCAAAGCGTGCGCGATCAGAAGGCCGAGGACGGCGCGGCGGCGGGGGAGGGCGAGGCCAGCCTGACCTGTCCCCAGAGCGGCGCGGGCGGCCCGCAACTGCCGTGCCTGGGCCGCGTCACCCCGGCAGTGGTGTCGGCGGCGGGTGCGTGGGGCACGCCGCTGACCCTGATTCACGGCAACTGCGCCGAATGTCCAGTGGGTGCGCCGGACGTGCCGCAGCGCCTGGAAGCGGTGGTGGCCGGGGCACAGCACCTGCGCGCCGCCACCGGTAGACCGGCCCGCGTGACCGTGCGCGCCGCCACCCCGGAGGACGCCGAGCGCTCTGTGCGCGTCTCGCGGCGCGGGGCCTTCGGGGCGCTGTTCCGGGCGGGCAAGGCGCAACTGGCCCAGAGCATTCCCGAATCGCCGCTGCCCTTCGTGGACTGGAGCGAACCCGAGGACCGCACCCCCGAGGAGTGGAAGTGGCGCAGGCTGGCCCTCAAACCCGCACCCGCCGCCCAGACCCCGGTCCACTGGCCCGCGCCGGTGGTGGACGACACCTGCATTGACTGCCCGGTGTGCCACAACGTCTGCCCCACCGACGCCATTGACCGCCAGATTCAGGACGACGGCGGCGTGAGCCTGCTGCTGAACCTCAGCGCCTGCACCGGCTGCATGGCCTGCCTGCGCTCCTGCCCGCCCCAGGCCATTCACGAGCAGACGGACTGGCTGCCCGCCGCCTTTGCCGGGCCGATCCTGCTGCGCGAGGGCGAGAGCGTGATGTGAACGGGGGCTGATCCCATCGGTGGCGCGAGCGGCGCTGTGCATGCTTTAAGGAAACTGCCTCGCCAGTGGCCCTGGACCGCCGCCTCCCCTAGCCGCCGCCGCGTTTCCCTCAGCCACACCCATTAGAGTGGCCCCCATGAAGTACGTGTCCACCCGCGGCCTGCGTGATCTGGGGGGCTTTTCGGATGTGTTGCTGATGGGTCTGGCCCCGGACGGCGGCCTCGCCATGCCCGAACGCATCCCCACTTTCGGCCAGGACGAGCTGGAAAGCCTGCGCGGCCTGGAATACGCCGAACTGGCTCACGCGATTGTGCGGCCTTTCATTGACGATATTCCCGAAGACGATCTGCGCCGAATGTTGCGCGCCACCTACCATCCGGACGTATTCCACAGCACTGAAATCACCCCATTAAAGCGCCTGGGCGACTCCAATTTGCACCTGCTGGAACTGTCCAATGGCCCCTCGCTGGCCTTCAAGGACATCGCCATGCAGTTTCTGGGTCAGGTCTTTGAATACGTGCTGGAAAGGCGCGACCAGCATCTGAACATCCTGGGCGCGACGTCGGGCGATACCGGCTCGGCGGCGGAATACGCCATGCTGGGCAAGACCCGCGTGAACGTCTTCATGCTCTCGCCGCACGGGCGCATGAGCGCTTTTCAGCAGGCGCAGATGTTCAGCATCAATGAGCCGAATATTTTCAACATCACCGTGCAGGGCGTGTTCGACGACTGCCAGGATCTGGTCAAAGAGGTCAACGCCGACGCCGACTTCAAGGCCCGTCACGCGATTGGGGCCGTCAATTCGATCAACTGGGCGCGGGTGCTGGCGCAGGCGGTGTACTACTTCAAGGCGTATTTTGCCCTGAAGCTCCCCGCCGGGCAGACGGTAGATTTCTGCGTGCCGTCCGGCAATTTCGGTAACGTGTTCGCCGGGTATCTGGCCAAGCGGATGGGCCTGCCAGTTGGCCAACTGGTGGTGGCCAGCAACGAGAACGACGTGCTGCACGAGTTCTTTTCCACCGGGGTCTACCACGTCCGGCGGGCGGCGCAGGTGGCGCAGACCTCCAGCCCCAGCATGGACATCGGCAAGGCGTCCAACTTCGAGCGCTACCTGTACCTGGTGGCCGGGGCGGACGGCGTGCAGACCCGCGCGTGGTGGGAACAGGTGGGCGGCTCAAAGCCCGTCGACCTGCGCGACTCGGGTCACTGGGACGCGGTGAGGGCCAGCGGATTCGTCGGCGGACGCAGCAGCCACGCGGACCGGCTGGATACCATTCGCCGCGCGGATCAGCAGTTTGGGCGCTTGATCGACCCACACACCGCCGACGGCCTGCTGATCGGCGAACGGTGCGCGCGCGCCGGCGTACCGATGGTCTGCCTGGAAACCGCCCTGCCCGCCAAATTCGAGGACACCGTGAAGGAGGCCGTGAACCGCACGCCGCCGCGCCCGCAACGCTTCGAGGGCATTGAGGAACAGCCGCGCTATTTCACGGCGATGGACAACGATGCGGCGGCGTTAAAGGCGTTTATCGCGGAGAAGCTGGGAAAGGCCGTGGAGAACGTTTCCTGAGCTGAAACGTCGGGCAACCACCGAGAAGGGCAGCTCCAGGGCCGTTTTAGAATTGAGCGTATGGACGCACTGGCATTTTTGGAAGAGCGCGGCGCGGTCAGGCGAGGCTTGACGCTCTTTCGCAACGGCCTGGTCAGCGACGGCTGGATCGAAAAGGGTGAGGTCTTCCGCGATCCTGTCGCTCTGGACGTGCTCGCGGCGGCGCAGTCGCAGGCCATCGCCGGGGCGTTTCCCACGGCCACCCTGATCACGGGTCTTCCGGCGTACGGCGCGGTGCTGGCGTCCGCCATCGGACGGCATCTGGGGCTACTGGTGGCCTTCCCGCTGCTGCAAACGCCGCCGCTGTGGCACCGCATGCATGTTCCGCCGCCCGGACATCAGGTGGTGCAGGTGGACGACCTGATCTGCACCGGCACGGACACCTGCGCGGCCCTGGCCTTCCTGCGGGCTTCGGGGCTGCATGTCCTGGGCGTCAGCGCCTGGATCAGCCGCATTTCCCTTCCAAACGAGCAATTGCATACCCTGGCTTCTGCCCCCTTCGCAAATTACGCCGCTGAGGGCCATTCCTTCGGAGGCGAACCCATTTACACGGATATCCGCGAGTAACCGCCCGGCAGACTTCAGACGGGCCACCTGTCCCAAATCTGTCCCAGAGAGGTCAGCGCCCCTTACACTTCAGCCCATGAAGCACCTCTCCGCCACCGATCCCACGCCGCGCAGCCTGGACTTTGCCATGCCGCCCGAGTGGGAACCGCACGCCGCCACCTGGATGAGCTGGCCTGCCGATGACGAGCTGTGGTTCGGCCACCTGGAGGCCGTGCGCGCCGAGTTTGCCGAGCTGGTCCGCACGATTGCCCGTTTCGAGCCGGTGCAGGTGCTGGTCCGCGACGCCGGGAGTCGCCAGGACGCCGCCGAACGCCTGGCCGGAGCTGACGTGACCTTTCACGATGTGCCCCTCAACGACGTGTGGATCCGCGACAACGGCCCGCTCTTTGTCAAACGCAGCGTCAGCCGCGCTTCCGACGCCGTGTCCCTCGTCAACTGGCGCTTCAACGCCTGGGGCGGCAAATTCGACTGGGCCGAGGATGACCGCGTGCCGGAAGCGGTGGCGCGCATTCTGGACGCCCCACACTGGGATGTTCCCGTGGTGCTGGAGGGCGGCGCGCTGGAAATCGGCGGCGCGGGCGTGGCGCTGACCACCCGCTCCTGCCTGCTCACGGACACCCGCAACCTGGGCCTGGACGCGGGCAAATACGCCGACTGGCTGCGCGAATACCTGGGCGTGACCACATTGCTGTGGCTGAGCGCAGGGCTGGAAAACGACCACACCGACGGCCACATCGACACCATCACGCGTTTTACGGACGAGCGGACCATCGTGACCAGCGTGGAGGTGGACGGGGCGGACCCGAATCACGCGGTCATGTCGGCCAATCTGGAGACGCTGCGGGAGATGACCGACGCGCACGGCCAGCCTTTCCGCATCGTGGAATTGCCCCTCCCCGCCGAGTATCTGGAGGGCGCGGAGGGACGGCTGCCACCCACCTACGCCAATTTCTACATCGGCAACGGCTTCGTGGTGGTGCCGCAATACGGCGATCCCAACGACGCCTGCGCGCTGGAGATTCTGGCCCCCCTCTTTCCGGGCCGCGAGGTCATTGGCCTGAGCAGCCGCGCGATCATCGAGGGCGGCGGCTCGTTCCACTGCGTGACGCAGCAGCAGCCGCTGGGAACGGTGTGGACGGGCGAGGAATAGTCCGCCAGAGCATTTGTCAAAAGAGTTCTCCACTGTTGACCGAACGGGCGGGTAAGGGTCCTGATGGGGAGGAGGAGTCCCATACGGGTGCTGTCTCACGACGACCGTCTGTTCTGCCCAGGATAGGGAGTGATGCCGAGTATGTGGGACTGGCACAGCTCTGAAGGAGAGAATGGAGGCACCGGGAGTCTCTTTTTCCGATGCTGTCATTCAGACAAATGCTCTAAGCCGATTGGCCCATGCCCCGCGCCCCGGCCCCTGCCTATGCTGGCAGCAAGACCAACCCTCAGGAGGCCCACCATGAGAAATCGCGTAACGCCCGCCCCGAACCAGATCGCCGCTTTCCTCGGAGGACGTTACACCTCATGCCTATTCCTGAAGGGTGGAATCCCGCCCATGCTGTAGCCGCATATTTCCAGCCAGCCGCCGCCCATTTCTCTCGCCGGGTGTGTCGGTGATTCCGCCAGTCACGCTGCCCTTGCTGGCCCGACTGAAAATTTTTGCCTCGTATTACCGCCCCTACCGCCACATCCTGATGCTGGATTTGCTGTGCGCCTTCGTGGTGGCGGGCATCACCCTGGTTTTTCCGCTGTGTGCCGGATACGTGACCCGCACGGTCCTGGGCGAGGCTGGCCCGCAAGCGCTCTCGGACCTGGCGCGCGTCGGTGCCCTGATGCTGGGGTTGGTGGCGCTGCATCTGGTCTGCAATACCTTCGTGGATTACCAGGGCCACGTCATGGGCACGCGCATGGAGGGCGACATGCGGCGTGACCTGTTCCGGCATCTGCAAGCGCTGTCCTTCGGCTTTCACGACTCGCAGCGCACCGGGCAACTGATGAGCCGCCTCACCCATGACCTGTACAACATCGGCGAACTGGCGCACCACGGCCCCGAGGACCTGCTGATCGCGCTGCTGAAGTTTGTGGGCGTATTCGTTATCCTGGCGGGCATCAATCTCAAGCTGACGCTGCTGTTATTCGCCTTTCTGCCGATCATGGCGGTCTACGCGGTCTTCTTCAACATTCGCATGAACGCCGCCCTGATGCGGAGCCGGGCCAGGATTGCCGACGTGAACGCGCAGGCCGAAGACACCCTGGCGGGCATCCGCGTGGTGCAGTCCTTCACCGGCGAAAGCACCGAGCAGCGCCGCTTTGACGCCGAGAACGCCCGGTTTGTGGACAGCCGCCGCGCCGAATACCGCGCCGAGGTGTACTTCTATCAGGGCATGACCGCCTTCTCGCAACTGATGCTGATCGCCGTGCTGTCCTTCGGCGGCCTCGCCATCGTGCGCGGGGCGTTGCAATTGGACGAACTGGTGACCTACCTGCTGTGCGTGGGCCTGCTGCTGGAACCCGTCTCGCGGTTGGTGAACATCGCGCGGCTGCTTCAGGAGGGGGTCACCGGCTTTGAGCGCTTCCTGGAACTGATGGCCTTCACCCCCAGCATCAAGGACGCGCCGGGGGCGTTGGAGGTCAGGGGCGTCTGCGGCGAGATCACGTTCCAGAACGTCACCTTTCGCTATGCCCCGGACCTACCGCCCGCGCTGCGGGGCATTAACCTGACCATCCGGGCGGGCGAGTTCGTGGCGCTGGTGGGCGCGTCCGGGGTGGGCAAGAGTACCCTCTGCGCGCTGATTCCGCGCTTTTACGAGGTCAGCGGGGGCCGGATTCTGCTGGACGGCACGCCGATCACAGGGCTGAAGTTGGATTCTCTGCGGCGGCAGATTGGCGTGGTGCAGCAGGACGTGTACCTGTTCGCCGGAACCGTGCTGGACAACATCCGGTACGGACGCCCGGACGCGAGCGAGGCCCAGATCAGGAAGGCCGCGCGGCAGGCCGGGGCGCACGACTTCATCCTGGCGCTGCCGCACGGCTACCACACCGATATCGGGCAGCGCGGCGTCAAACTGTCCGGCGGCCAGAAGCAGCGCCTGAGCATCGCGCGGGTGTTTTTAAAAGACCCGGCGGTGCTGATCTTCGACGAGGCCACCAGCGCCCTGGACAACGAATCCGAATCTCTGGTGCAGGACTCGCTGGAGCGGCTGGCGCGGCGGCGCACCACGCTGGTCATCGCCCACCGCCTGTCCACCGTGCGGAACGCCGGGCGGATCGTCGTGCTGACCGGGGGCGGCCTGTCCGAGCAGGGAACGCACGCCGAATTGATGGCCCACGGCGGCGTCTATGCCCGCTTGCAGGCGACGGGGCTGCGGCTCTAGCAGATGAACGGAGGCATGCTTGAATACTGAGATGCCCGTTTTTGACCTCGGCGATGGCTACATTGCCCGCCCTATCTCCGTGCCGCACTACCGCGACGCCTGCGCCCGGCTGGAGGGGCAGATTTTCGGCGGCACTTCCCTCTACGCCTTCGGACCTGCTACCAAAGCGCCGCCCCCATTAGGCGAGACGTTTACCTGGGGTATTTACATGGACGAGGCCCTGATTGGCTGGAGCTTCGCTTACCAGAAAGACGAGCGCACGGTGTACATGGCCGACACGGGAATCCTACCCGAACACCAGGGGCGCGGCCTGTACACCCGCCTGCTGCCACACTTGCTGGACACCTTCCGGGCGGCGGGTTACACGCTGGTCCAGAGCCACCACCGCGCCACCAACAATGCCGTGATCATTCCCAAGCTCCGCGCCGGATTTTTCATCCAGGGTCTGAATCTGTACGAGGGCGGGATGAGCGTGCCCCTGACGCTGAGCCTGGACGACACCTACCGGGAGGCCCTGCACGTCCGCAGCGGTTTCCAGGCGGCGCGGGGCGAGATTGCGCGGCGGCTGGGGCTGCCCTCCACGCCTCAAGCTGAGAAGGCTTCTCCCGGTGCCGTCCTCTTGCCAGAAGGTCAGGGGGACGACACCGATTTAGGCGGCGGCTATGTCCTGCGCCCCGTTGCCTACGAAAGCTATGACGAGATTTACACGAGGTTAGAGGACGCCGTGTACAGCACCGTCTCGCTGAACTGGCCCACGCCCGCCCGCCTGGAGCCGCCCGCATCCCCCCGTTACGCCTGGTTGATCGGCTTTAAAAACGAGGTGGTGGGCTGGCACTACTCGCGCCAGTGGGACGCCCGCACCGCCTACATGGTCAACACCGCGCTGCTGCCCGCGCACCAGGGCCGGGGTCTGTATTCCCGCGTGTTGCCGCCCGTGCTGGCCGCACTGGAGGCCAGGGGCTTTCAACTGGTCCGCAGCCACCACCACGCCACCAACAACGCCGTGCTGGTCCCCAAACTGCGCGCGGGCTTTTGCTTGCAGGGTCTGACGGTGGACGATCACGGCGTCATGGCGGTGCTGATCCTCAGCTTCGGCGCGCTGTACCGCGACTACATGGAGGTTCGCAGCGGCCTGAAGCAGCCGCGCGGCGAGGTGGCGCGGGCGCTGGGGCTGGGGCAGAGGCCATAAAAAAGCCCTCTGGGTGAGCAGAGGGGTCTTTACGTTTTCTTCGCCGGACGGTTCTTTGCGCGCTTGACCGTGGCGATGCCCGCGCCGGAGTTCAGGACCTCGCCGTATAGCTTCCACCACTGGCGGGCGGTGTCCAGTTCGCGGGTCAGGTTCTCGAAGCGGTAATAGGCCGCTTCCCCGCCGGGCAGGATGAAGGTGGGCGTGCCAAAAATGCCGATCTCGGCGGCCTCGGCCAGATCGGTGCGGAGGCTGGTGCGCAGGGCCGCCTCGTCGGCGCGGTCAGCGGCAAACTGGTCCATATCCAGGTCCGCTGTGTTCGCGGCCTCCATGATCGCGGCCTCGTCCAGCGATTTCTTGTCCTCGTGGACGGCGCGGAACAGGGCCAGGGTGAAGGCCCAGTGCATCTCCTCGCCCTGCCGCGCTGCGGCCCCCGCTGCCAGGAAGGCCAGCAGGCTGGACTGCTGAAAGGAGTTGCCCTCATTGCCCGGCTGATCGGTTAGCCACCACGCCGGCTCCTGCTGCCCGGCGTTGTCCGCGTGGTTGCCCTGGACCAGCGAGAAGTGCCTGAGCTTAAAACCCTGCTCGCCCGCCTTTCGCAGCACCTGCGCCAGTTCCAGACCGCGCCAGGCGTAGGGGCAGACGAAATCGAAGAAGACGGTATTGGATGGAGCGCTGGGACTAGTCATGCCGGGACGCTAGCACGGGGCCAGAGCGTGGACTGTCAGGCCTCCCGGTCCCCGCGCCCCGCCGCTCCATCACGAATGGTTCCAGTCCTCCGCGTCACCGGAATTGCCTGGTGAAAGCCCCAACACGTCGCCCTCGGTGGAGCAGCCCAGTCCCAGCACCGTGCGGTTGGCGTAGGCGAAATAGGCCGTGACCTGGTTGATCTCCAGAATCTCGCCGTCGCTGAAGCCAGCCTCTCGCAGGGCGTCCACATCAGACTCGGAGACGCTGGACAGGTTGAGGGTCAGCTTCTCGGCGTAACGCAGCGCCTGTCTCTGGGCGTCGGTTAGCGGGGCGGTGTCGGGATCGCGGGCCTTAATCGCCCCCCGGATGGCGTCGGCCCGCGCGTCATCGTTGAGCAGTCGCCTCAGCCCGGCGAAGTGGTGTTCGGCGCAGTAGGCACAGTGATTAAGGGTACTGACCCAGACCCCCAGCGTTTCCAGCAGCCACTTGGGCAGCGTGTTGCCGCTGTGGTGCAGGGCAGCCTTGTACAGCGCCATATGCCCCTCCATGCTGTGGGGCCGCAGCGAGTGCATCGCCATGATGTTGTCCACGTTGTTGCCCGGCCCCTTCACGCGGTCATACAGGGTTTTCAGGCGGCCCGTGGCGGCGGCGTAGGGGACGGTTTCAATCCAGGGCATGGGGCAGTCTAGGGTATTTGTCCGAATTACAGCACCGGGAAAGGAAACTCCCGATGTTTCCATTCTCTCCTGCGGAGCTGTGCCAGTCCCACATACCCGGCGAAATTTACCCACTTTGTTCGGTCAAAAGTCAACCACTCTTTTGACAAATGCTCCAGGGCCACCGCGAGGATTAAGCTGGACCCACCATGAACCCAGACGAACGCACCGCGCAGAATGTCCGGCTGTTCGACGCCCTCTCGGCGCACTATGACCACATGGGCTTTCTGCCGCTGACGGCGCTGTATCTGGCCGGGCGTTTTGGGGCGCAGCCGAATGAAACGCTGCTGGACGTGATGTGCGGCACCGGCGCGCTGGCCCTGGCGCTGGCCGATGCGGTGGGCGCGGGCGGGCGGGTGGTGGGCGCGGACCTGTCGCCGGGGATGCTGGCGGTGGCGCGGAAGAAGGCGGCGGGGCGGCTTCACCTCGCATTTGTGGAGGCAGACGCGACGGCGTTGCCCTTCGCGGACGCGGAAATGACGGCGTGGCCTGCGCCTCCGGTCTGTTCTTCGTGCCGGAGATGGACGCGGCCCTGCGCGAGTGGCGGCGGGTACTGCGTCCAGGTGGACGGCTGGCCTTTTCATCGTACGGCAAGGGACTCATGGGCGACTTGCCAGGACGCTGGCGGGAGGCGCTGGGCATGGTGGGTGTCCATCCGGGATTTCCGCCGCTGGGCCGCCTGCCCTCGCCGGACGCGGCGGCGAGGTTGCTGCGGGAGGCGGGTTTCGGGGAGGTCACGGTGGACCTTCAGGAGCTGCCCTACCTGCTCCCCACACCGCAGGACCGCTGGGACGACATCGAGGCGGGAATGGAAGGCGCGCCGCTGGCCACGCTACCGCCCGAGGTCCGCCGCCAGCGTAGGGGCGGGCTGCCCCTTTTGACGGACGCAACCCCGGCGCGGTCCGGGACGTAATGTGAACCATGACGAACCCTGACGATCAGAAAACCCCGGCGGCAGGCAGCCAGGCCAGCGGGAAGCCGCAGGCCAGGAGCAGGCCGCCGGGCAACGCGCCGTCCTGGGTGGACGACGTGCTGGGCAGTTCTGGCGGCGGTGGGCAGGCGCAGCCCCCCACGTCCGGTCCGCCACAACCGGACCCGGGCAAACCCGACCTGAGCAAGTCCCCGGCCCCGGCGGGCGATCTGCGGATTCCCGAACCCGCGCGGCCCGCCTCCGCCCCAGCCGACACCACCGAGGACTGGATTTCCCGTGTGACTGGCAGCCCGCCCCCGCCCAGCGCTCATGCCCAGCCCAGCGCTCATGCCCAGCCCAGCGCCGATGCACCGCACCGCAGCCCACCGACCGACAGTTCCCGTCCCACCGCGCCGGACCTGGACGCCTGGGGCGAACCGCAGCGGCCCCGGCCTCAGCCCACCGTGCCCCAGCCCACCCTGCCCCAGCCCACCCTGCCCCGGGCCGACGAACGGCCCGTCACACCGTACTCTCCAGACACCCACTCTCCAGACTTCACCCACGCGGGCGACGTGGCCCAGAAACGCCTGATCGCCGGACTGCTGGCCATCTTCCTGGGCAGCCTGGGCGTCCACAAGTTCTACCTGGGCCTGAATACCCAGGGCATCCTGATCCTGGGGGCCAACATCGGCGTGTGGGTGGTGGCCCTGCTGATCGGGCTGGTGACCCTTGGTCTCGGCCTGCTGGTCACCCTGCCGCTGGCGGGCCTGGTCAGCAGCGCGCTGGGCCTGCTGGGCCTGATCGAGGGCGTCCTGTACCTGGCCAAATCCGACGCAGACTTTCAGCGGGATTATCTGGCGGGCAAGAAGCCCTGGCTGTGAGGGAGGCGGGGGGCTGTTCAGAAGTCCAGAAGTCCAAACGTCTGCCTGACGGTGTGACCGCCCTTTACAGTGCCCGCTACAGCAGTGCCCGCTACAGCGCCGCCGCGATATCGGCCTTCAGATCCGCCACCGCCTCCACGCCCACGCTCATGCGGATGGTCTGGGGGCTGACCCCGGCGGCGTGGCGGGCGGCCTCGGGGACGCGCCCGTGGGTGGTGGTCCAGGGATGGACGACCAGGGTTCGCACGTCGCCCAGGTTGGGGGCCACGCGCAGCACCCGCAGGCGCGACAGGAAGGCGGCGGGGTCCGGCACCTCGAAGGCCAGCACCGCGCCGCAGCCGTTGTTCAGGTAGCGCTGCGCCTGGGCATAAAAAGGATGATCCTCAAGGCCCGGATAGCTGACCTGGCCCACGCCCGGCTGGGCTTGCAACCAGCGCGCCAGTTCCAGCGCGGTCCCGCACTCGCGGGCCAGCCGCAGCGCCAGCGTTTCCAGACCCTGCGCGATTAAAAAGGCGCTGTGGGGGGCCAGGGTCATGCCCAGTTGGCTCGCGCCCAGCCAGCGTTGCCGCCACGCCAGGGCCGCGTTCCCGCGCACCTTCAGCACGCTGGTCTCGCCGCCCCCCGTGTAGATGGGATTGCGGCTCAGGCCGTGCCGCGCGCCCACGGTGACGCTGCCGCCCATGACGCTGCCGTGGCCGCCCGCCCACTTGGTCAGCGACTGCGCCACAATATCTGCGCCGTGGTCCAGCGGACGGCACAGAAAGCCCACGCCGCCGCAGGTGTTGTCGATCGCCAGCAGCGCCCCGCGCTCGTGCGCGGTCTGCGCCAAGGGCGTGATGTCCGCGATATCTCCGGCGGGGTTGCTGATCATCTCGGCCCAGACCAGCCGGGTGTTGTCCTGCATGGCGGCGCGTACGGCCTCCGGGGTGTTGTCCACCAGCGTGGCCGAGATGCCCATCAGCGGCAGGATGTTGCTGAGCATCCCGGTGGTCCCGCCGAACAGGCTGGAGGCCGACACCACATGGTCCCCGGCGCGGCACGCGCTCAGGATGGCGGTCAGGGTGGCGGCCTGCCCGCTGGCGAGGGCCACGGTGTCTGCCCCGCCCTCCAGCGCGGTGATGCGGCCCTCCAGCGCGCGGACGGTGGGATTTTGCAGGCGGGCGTAGCTGAGGCCGGTGTTGTTCTGGAACTCTTCCTGCGCCTGCTCCAGCGTGTCGAACTGAAAGGCGGCGGCGGCGTGGATGGGAAAGCCCACCGTCTGCCCCAGCCCGCGCGGAATGCTGGACTGGACGGCGGCAGTTTCAAAACTCCAGCCGGCGCTTGCGGGCAGATCGGCGGCTTCAGGCGAATCGCTCATGCCTGCACGCTACGCGCATCCCAGCCTGGACACGCGGGGCTTGTCCGCACCAGACGGCAGGGCGGGCTGCCCCGCCGTGACCTCCGGCTCAGCGGTTGAGCGGCGGTGCCGTCAGGGCGTCCCGGATCTCGGCCAGCAGCTTTTCCTCGTTGCTGGGTTCGGCCACCACCTCCCTTTCCTGGCGTTTGAAACGTTCCATCAGGTGGGCAAAGGGAGTGATCACAAAGAAATAGACCACGGCGGCAGTGATGAGGAAGTTGATCAACGCGGTCAGGAAGGTGCCGTATTTGAAGACGCTGCCGTTCACCGTCAATTGCAGTGCATCGAAGTTGGGCACGCCCCCGAAAATGCCGATGATGGGCATGATCACGCCGTTGGTCAGGGCGGTCACCACGCCGCCGAAGGCCGCCCCGATGATCACCCCGACCGCCAGATCGATGAGATTGCCGCGCAACAGGAACTTCTGGAATCCACTGACCATCCGCGAATCTTTCCACCTTGCGCGGAGAAATGGAAATCTGGACACTTTTTTCTGGCTGTGCCGCACCTATCGAACCCCCGTGAATTGCGCCGGGCTGTACCGCTGAGGCCCACCGCACTGGCCCGGCGAAATGTGTGTCTCCGGTGACTGGCGGGCCGGAACCTAAAACGGCGTTTAGCCAACCTGAACTCAGCGTGCCCCCGCCGCTTCCAGACTGGCGGCATGGCAGATAAAAAGCTGGCTGACCTTTCCGAACAGATGCGTAAAATCGACATCGCCATGCTCTCTACCCACGCCGAAAACGGCAATATCGCCGGGCGGCCCATGAGCAACAACGGCGAGGTGGACTACGACGGCACCTCGTATTACTTCACCAACGAGAACACCCATACCGTGGGCGAGATCGAGGCGGACCCCAAAGTTTCGCTGGCCTTTATGGGGCAGCAGGGCTTCTCGGTGGCCGTGGAGGGCCAGGCCAAACTGAGCCGTGACAAGGCGCAGATGAAAGAGCACTGGTCCCCGGACCTGGACCAGTGGTTCAAAGACGGCATCGACACGCCCGACATCGTGATGATCCAGGTCAGCGCCACCCGCGTGCATTACTGGGACGGTGGGGACGAGGGCGAGATCAAGCTGTAGCCTCCCTCCACCAGAAAGCCGGCGCGGGGGCCTCCTCACGCTGGCTTTCTCAGATCCCTGGATTTTACCGACTGGGCCTACGGCTGGTAGGTCTTGAGAAACTCTCCCAGGCCGCTCACGCCTTTCTGCCCGCTGCGGTAAAACACCAGACTGATCGGCAGATTGCTGCCGCTGGCCGGAATGAAGTCGATGTTGAGGCGGTCCGATCCCGCGCGCCACAGCAGCACGGGTTCCTGCGGCTTGATGGCATTGCCGCTTCTGGGCAGCTTGATGGTCTGGCTCAGCGGGCCGTCCTGCACGTTCATGGCCCCCCGGTACAGGCCGCCGCGCGGGCTGAGGGCCACCGCCATGCCTGCCGCGCCGTTGACCTCCAGATCGTACAGGACGCCGTAATTGCCGCTCAGGCGCACCGGCTGGTTCGTCAGTTTGTCGATGCCGTCGATGGCCGGGTCAAGCTGGCCGTCTCCGATCACGATGCGGGCGGGCAGCGTGCCCAGATTGACGCGCAGGTGGCGCACGGCATTAGGAAAGGTGCCGCGCACGTGCTTGCCATCGCCGGGCAGGTAGGGCAACTGCTGGGCCACCTGTGCGCTGGGGGGCAGGCCGTCTTCGAGCATCAGGAAGGTCAGCTCCACGCGGCCCGAGGCGGTCAGGTCCTGCATCACATTCGCGCCGCTGCCCACGCCCAGGGTGGGACTGGCGTAGACGGCGGCGGACTGGCCGGGGGCCAGGGTCAACCGTGGACCGCCGGTGCTGGCAAAGTAATCGAGCAGCGTGACCTGCCCCAGCAGGCCCTCGACGCGGGTGGGGGCCGTCTCGCCTTGGCGCAGCGTGCGGACCTCTACCGGGCGGTCCTCGATGTTGCGGGCCAGCACGTACAGCCGCGCGGGTTTGCCCAAGCCGTTGAGGTGGTAGGCAAGCAGCCGCACCGGCCCCGCCAGCGTGTCCTGGTACAGCACGCCGCTGCGGGTGGGCACTTCGGGGCTGTCACTGAAGATCAGCGGAAAGGAGGTCCCGGCCACTGGCAGCACCGCTGCCGAGGGGTAATTCAGCACCTGCGCGTCGAGAAAGCGGTCACCGGGAGCAGCGTACTTGAGGGCGTAGGTCAGCGGGCTGTCCAGCGGCGCGCCCTGCACGGTGACGGTGCGCGTGAACGGCACGCTGCTCAGGCCCCGGCTGTTGGTGACGCTCAGGCCCACCGCATAGGTGCCGGGCTGAAAGAAAGCGTCCTGGCGGCCCGCCCACTTGCGCGAGGTCAGGTCCGCGCCGTCCGGGTCATAGGCGTACTCGGTGTAGACCACCCGCTCGCCGGGGGCGTAGACCAGTTTATCGGTGGAAAACCGCGCCTGTGGGGCCAGCGGGTTGCCGCCGTCGCGCAGGGCAGTCAGGGTCAGCGCCCGGCCCGTGTCGTCGGCGGCGCTGAGGTTGGCGTCCAGGGCGTCGGCCAGCGTGCGGGCGCTCAGGTACACCGCGCCGTCAATGATCAGCGCGGTCCCGGCGGGCTGCGGCACCCCGGCCAGCGAGGCCGTGCCGTCCGGGGCCACCATCACGCGCCCCAGGCCCAGTTGCCCGGTCCCCCCCACCTGCACGGGGTGGCCCAGCAGCGCCGCCGTCTCGCGCAGCGGCAGCAGCGTGCGCCCGCCGATCAGCCGGGGCGGGGCCAGCCAGCGCGCGGCGTCGCCGTTCACGTTCAGGTCCGGGGCGTCCACCGTAAAGGTCAACTGCACCGATCCGGCAGTCACGGTGGTGGACAGGGCGGGGGCGGCCAGCGTAGACAGCACGGCGCTCAGGTACAGGGCAGATCTGGGGCGTTGCAGTCGCAGGGCACAGCCCCGGAGCAACGGTTGAACGAAAAGGGAGACGGCGCGCACCGGGGGAGTATGCCCGGCCAACTTGATTCAAATCTGTGCGGATTGTCTCCCCGGCTTTTCATGCCAGGTGTGAAGACCGTCGTCCAGGACGCGCAGCGCTTGATTTACCCCCAGTGGGGGGGGCCGGATGCAGGAGCAGGAATGGGTCCCCGCCATCACCCTGCCCGTGTGCGGCCCCGGCCCCTCTCCCGCCCACTGCGCTGGGGAGGAAAAGCGCCTGACTGATTGATCTGGCCTGAGCCATAGCAGGCCCGGTGGGCAGCAGCGACAAACGGGTGGGGCGGCGGCCTTTGGGGGCGGGTCCGCCCTCCCGCCAAGGCCTGTCAATGTCCGCTTTCATTCCAAACTCTTTCACCCTGTGCGACATAGACTGGGCGCATGTCGCCCCGCGCAAAATTCGATGCCGCCAGCAGGCCCGCATGAAGAAGCTGCCGTGGGGCTGGGGACTGCTGGCCGGCGTGTTGCTGGTGCTGGTGGTGGTCAGCCTGACCCTGCCGCGAGGCGGCGGCAACGACATTACCCTGACCGATTTCGCTGCCAGCGTGCGCGGCGGCCAGGTGCAGAGCGCCAACATCACCTTCCAGAACGGCACGGCGCTGGTGACCGGTCAGCTTCAGGGGGGCCAGGAGTACCGCACCCGCACCCTGGCCAACGATCCGCTGATCGAGCTGGCGCGCTTGCAGGGCCGGGGCGTCACGGTGGCCTACGCCGCCCCCTCCCGCCTGAGCGTGTTCGGCGTGCTGAGCGTGCTGCTGACCCTGGCCCTGATCGTGGGTCTGGTGATCTTGCTGCTGCGCAGCCGCCAGACTTCGGGCACCGACGCCGCCAGCAACTTCGGCAAGTCCAAAGCTGCGGTGATCGCCGAGGGCCAGATCAAGCTCAACTTCACCGACGTCGCCGGCTGCGACGAGGCCAAGCAGGATTTGCAAGAGGTCGTGGATTTCCTCCGCCAGCCCGAGAAATACCACCTCCTCGGTGCCCGCATCCCCCACGGCGTATTGCTCGTCGGTCCTCCCGGCTCCGGCAAGACTCTTCTTGCTAAAGCGGTGGCCGGGGAAGCCAAAGTCCCCTACTTCTCCATCTCCGGTTCAGACTTCGTGGAGATGTTCGTCGGCGTGGGCGCAGCGCGCGTCCGTGACCTGTTCGAGCAGGCGCGCAAGAGCGCGCCCTGTATCGTCTTCATTGACGAGATCGACGCGGTGGGCCGCAAGCGCGGCGTCTCGATGCAGGGCGG
>NZ_JNIW01000048.1 GCF_000701425.1 Deinococcus frigens DSM 12807
CTTCAGCCGGGCGGCCTGATCCGTAATCTCGAACAGTTCGCTGTGCGGCGAGACCGTGATCTGCCCATAGTTTTCCAACAATTCGCGGTAGGCGTGAGCCACCGGATTGGGCTTGCGGTCCAGGGTATACAGGCCGTTGGTGTTGACGGTCCCTTTCTTCTCAGCAAGCTCGATGTCCCAGTCGATCTGGTCGGTCAGGCTGTACCAGGTGAAGCCCACCACCGGGGTGCCTTCCTGACGCATGCGCAGCACGTTCAGCCACTGCTTCCATAACCAGATCGGCGCCTGCTTGAGATCGGCGACATTGGTTTCACTGTGGAAAACCGGCTTCTGATAGCGCTCGTAGTAGCCCTTGACGATCTGATACCAGCCGAACACATCCTCACCGATTATGGTGCTGCCGTCGGGCTTGATGATCTTCTCGTTGTGGCCGTAATAATCGCTGCCCATGATCTGGTGGCCCGGCGGCTCTCCGGCCATGAACCAGTCGTATTCCTCGCGGGACAGGCCGTTGTCCATCAGGTACAGCAAGACCTCCGAATCGGGCGGCACGGCATAGTTCAGGTCCAGCGAGAGAAACCGCAGCCGATTTTGCATCGAGATCTCGCGGCGGGGCTTCGGGCTGCCGTCGTGCAGGTACTCGGCGCTTTCGGCCAGCACAATGATGGCGTTGGAGTGCACGCGGGCAATCGACTGGCAAGCCAGGATGTTGGCCGCCACGCCATGCTTGAGGGCCGTCACGAAGCCGCGCTCGGACTTGAGTTGTTCATTCCACAGCCCGTCCTGCGCGCTGGCCTTGGCCGTCACGTAGATCTCGTTGACGGGCGTATAGTGCCGCACCCAGGGATAGCGCCGTGCCACCGCCTCGGCGTACTCGGCAAAATGGACGGGCAGCTCCGGGTTCTGGAAATTGCCCAGCCAGTCCGGCACCCCGAAGTGCATCAGATCAAGGATTGGCGTGATCTCCAGCCGTTTCATCTCGGCCATCACCTGATCGGAAAATTCCCAGTCGTACTTGCCCGGACCCTGGTGAACGCGGTAATAGGGGAGACCGTAACGCAGGTACTTGAGGCCCAGGTCCTTGACCAGATGCAGGTCCTCCTCCCAGCGCTCGTAGTGGTGGCACTCTTCCAGCTCGTCGCGCCGTACCTTGCCGTTCTCGATGGTGGGATACGAGCATTCGATGCCGGTGGCGAACATGAAATTGCTGGGGGTCCCTGTGGGCACGCCCGCGCCGCTGCTTCCCCCTGCACCACCGTACTGGTCTCCAGCGTAATTGCCGTCGCCCAGCTCTTTCTTGATGATCTTCAGAAAGCCCTTGCTCATTGACGTGACCTCACGAGGACAGTTTCCCGCCGGTCACATGCAGCAGGGAACCGGTGGTAAAGGAGCTGTCCTGACAGGCCAGATAGACGTAGGCGGGGGCCAGTTCCTCCGGCTGTCCGGGGCGGCCCAGCGCCACTTCATGGCCGAACTTCTGGACCTCGTCCAGCGGCATGGTGCCGGGGATATTGGGGGTCCAGACCGGGCCGGGCAGCACCGCGTTGATGCGAATGCCGTTGCCCAGTTGGCCGAATTGCAGCGCCAGCGACTTGGTCAATGCGTGGATGCCGCCCTTGGAGGCGGTGTAGTCCACCAGCATGGGATTGCCGGTCTCGCCGACAATTGAGCCAGTGTTGATGATCGCGTCGCCGTCCTGTAAATGCGGCAGCGCCGCCTGGATCATGAAGACGTAGCCGAAGAGGTTGGTCTCCAGTGTGCGCCGCAGTTGCTCCTCGCTGATGTCCAGGATGCTGTCCTGCGTCGCCTGATAGGCCGCGTTGTTGACCAGCACGTTCAGGCCGCCGTATTTGTCCACGGTCTGCTTCACGGCGTCCATGCAGGCGGCTTTCTGGCGCACGTCGGCCTTAATGACCAGGCACTCGCCGCCGCGCTCCTCCACCATCTCTTTGGTCTTCTGCGCGTCGCCGTCGTTCTCGTTGTACAGGATGGCAACTTGAGCGCCCTCCAGGGCGAAGGCCAGCGCCACCGCGCGGCCAATGCCGGAATCTGCGCCAGTCACCAGGGCGATCTTGCCTTTCAGCTTATCGGCAGCTTTGTAATCTTTAAGATCGGACTGCGGTTGAATACCCATCTCGGACTGCTTGGCGGGGTAGGGCAACGTCTCGGCGTTCTTGAAATCATCGGATGTGGGTCTGTCGGGCATACGGCCTCCTTGGATATTGTTCATGCTGTGACAGGCGATCTGCCACCTGTGTCTGCTGCACTACGCGGCGGCGTTGTTTCAAGAAACGCTGAAGGGAGGCCGGACCCCGTCGAACCGCCCAGCCTCCCCTCTGCAATACCCCTGTTCAGCTCACGTTAATCATCACCTTCATACTGGCCTTCTTCTCGTGATCGGCGAACTCGAAGGCCTCGGGTGTCTGATCGAAGGCGTAGCGGTGCGTGACCAGCGCGTCCAGATCAATTGCGCCGCTGGCCACCAGCGCGATGGCCGCCGGGTAGCAGTTGGCGTAGCGGAACACGCCGCGCAACGTGACCTCGCGGCTGGCCGCCGAGACGATGTCCAGGCTGACCTCGGGGTCCGGCGGCAGGCCCACCAGCACCGCCCGGCCACCGGGGCGCGGCGCGGCCAGCGTCATGCGCGTGGTGGGCAGGCTACCCGCTGTCTCGAACGCCACGTCCACCCCAGCGTGCGAGGGCGGCAGATCACCGCGCGTCAACTCCCGGATTTCGGCCAGCGGGTCGCCTCTGCGGGCGTTGATGGTGTGGGTGGCCCCCACCCTGCGCGCCAGTTCCAGCCGGAAGTCCTCCAGATCGACGGCGATGATGGTGGTGGCCCCTGCCGCTTTCGCCGCCTGGATGGTGGTGCAGCCAATCGGGCCAGCACCAAAGACCGCCACGCTGTCGCCCGGCCCAACATCCCCCTTGCGCGCCGCCCAGAGGCCCACCGCCAGGGGTTCGAGCAGCGCGCCCGCGTCGTCGCTGATGCTGTCGGGCAGCTTGAAGGCGAAGTCGTCGGGCCAGATCAGGTACTCGCCCAGCGCGCCGTTCACCGGCGGCGTGGCCATAAAGGTCATGTGCGGGCACAGGTTGTACTCGCCGCGCTTGCAGTACGCGCAGCGGCGGCAGGGATAACCCGGCTCCAGGGCCACCCGGTCTCCCACCTGCACACTGGTCACGCCCTGCCCGAGTGCCTCCACCACGCCCATCACCTCGTGGCCCAGCACCAGCGGCGCTTCCACCACGAAGGGGCCGATGCGTCCATGGGTGTAGTAATGCACGTCGCTGCCGCACACGCCGATGCGCCGCACGCGCACGCGCACCTCGCGCGGGCCGGGGGAAGGCACCTGGCGCGTTTCCCACTTCAGCTCACGGATGCCGTGCAGCACGCTGGTGCGGGAGGTCTGTGTCTCGGGGGCGGTTGGGGCTGCGGGAGCGGATGGGGTGGAAGTCATGGGGACGCCTCGTGCGGGAGAGAATCGGGGGAGGGGAGAGTCGGCTGGAAAGGGGCAACTCAAGTGTGATCAGAGACTAGGGCTGCGGACTGACCAGCGACTGCGCCGCGACGCCCGGACGGGCATCCGCCAGCAGCGCCTCCAGCGCGCCGATGGGACCGCGCTGGCGCAGGCTGTTGCGCGCCGCCAGATAGGCTGCGCTGAACTGCGGATGGTCACCCAAATCGCCAAACAGGTCCTTCAGTTGCAGGAACGCTCCGGGCTGATTTGCCTCACGCCGCACGGCCTCCAGCAGTTGCGGCCCGCGCTGGTCCTGTAACGGCGGGACGGAATTGCCCGCGTCCACCGCTTCCAGATACGCGGCCCAGGACGCCACCACCAGCGCGGCGTGGTCAATTTCACCGCCTTTCGCCAGTTGCTCGCGCACCACCGGCAACAGGAATTTGGGAATGCGCTCGGAGCCGTCGAAGATCAATCTTGCCAGCGTGTCCTGAATGGCGGGGCTGGCAAACCGCTCGATCAACTCGTGCTGATAGGCCTCCAGGTCCATGCCGGGCACGGGCTTCAGCGTCGGCACGCCCTCGCGGGCCATGTAGCCCAGCAAAAAGTCCACGAAGACGGGCAGGCCGCAGACCTGGTGGACATGGGTGTAGCCCGCCAGTAGGCCCAGGTAGCCCATCGCCTGATGCGAGGCGTTCAGCAGCCTTAATTTCATCAGCTCGTAGGGTTCCACGTCGGCCACCACCTGCACGCCCACCGTCTCCAGCGGGGGCCGCCCCAGCGTGAAGTGGTCTTCCAAAACCCATTGCGTAAAGCTCTCGCCGATCACCGGCCAGCCGTCCTCGATGCCTGACGTGACGGCCAGCTCCCGCCGGTCCTGATCGGTGGTCATGGGGGTGATGCGGTCCACCATTGAATTGGGAAAGGCGACTTCGCAGGCGATCCACTCACCCAGCCCGGCGTCCTTGAGGCGCGCGAAGTCCGAAAGCACGCCCCGCGTCACGTGGCCGTTGCCCTGGATGTTGTCGCAGGACATCACGGTGAAGGGTGAAATGCCGCGTTCCCGGCGGCGGCGCAGGCCCTCGGTGATCAGCCCAAAGACGGTTTTCGGGACCGCGCCGGGTTGCAGATCGTGGGCAATCTCCGCACCCGTCGGATCGAACTCGCCGGTGGCGTTGTTGATGCTGTAGCCGCCCTCGGTGACGGTCAGTGAGACGATGCGCGTGGCAGGATCGGCCAGTTTCTCGATAACCCGCTCTGGATCGTCGGGGGCGAACAGAAACTCGTGAATTGCGCCGATCACGCGCGTCTCGGTCTGGCCCGCCGGAGACTTGGTGACCAGGGTGTAGAGGTAATCCTGCGCCGTTAGCACGTCGCGCATCCGCGTGTCTCCGGGCAGCACACCCACGCCACAGATGGCCCAGTCGGCGTTTCCTCCAGCATGCGGCCCCCCGGCATTCAGCACCCGGTCCAGGTACATCGCCTCGTGCGAGCGGTGAAAGCCGCCGACGCCGAAATGCACGATGCTGGTGCTCAGCGTGCGGGGATCGTAGTCGGGAACGGCCACGCCGGGGCCGAGCTGATCGAGGTTTTTCAGGTTTAGTTTGGTCATGGATAACGCTCCAGAAGGGTTGCGGGGGGTTGATCCGGGTGCGGTGGCCAGGCGAACTCTATTCCATGAGTTGCTCGTCCACGAGTTGCACGATCAGGTCGGCGCGGGCGCGGGTGGCGTTGATGACGGCGGCATTCGGCCCGTCCACCGCGTCCGCCCACCCCTCGGCCTCGGCAGGCGCTTTGCCAAAGGCGACGTGGCGCAAGATCAGCCGTTCCATTCGCAGCTCGTCGGGCAGCTTCAGAAACCAGACGGCGTCCAGTTGGGGTCTGACCCGGCCCCATCCCAGACCGTCCAGCAGCAGGTAATTGCCCTCGGTGAGAATCAGGGGCGTGCCTGCGGGGACCGGAACGGCGCTGCCGATGGACTCTTCGAGCAGGCGGTCAAAGGTGGGCGCGTAAACCGTCTCGTCCTTTTCCACGCGCAGCCGTTCCAGCAACGCCGCGTACCCGCCCGCGTCGAAGGTGTCCGGTGCGCCCTTGCGGTCACGGCGGCCCAGGCGCTCCAGCTCCGTATTCGTCAGATGAAAGCCGTCCATACCCACCAGCGCGGCGTCAGTGCCCAGAGCCTCGGCCAGCGCGGCACACAGGGTGGATTTGCCCGCCCCGGGTGCGCCCACGATCCCCAGCATGCGCCGCTGGCCCGGAACGATCATGGACCGCGCCCGCGCCAGCAGCTCAGCCAGGTTGACCCGCACGGATTCGGGCAAAGCTGGCATGGGCTGTGAATTGGGTGGGGGCGTGATCATTTCAATTCTCCATTCAACGACGGGGGCAGGGAGAGGGAGGGCGGCAGGAAAAGATTGATCGCGCCCGCCGCGTCTCCTGGCTACCCTCTGTCAAACATTACTTGACTGCGCCGAAGCTCAGGCCGCGCACCAGTTGGCGCTGGGCCACCCAGCCGAAGATCAGCACCGGCAGTACGGTCAATGCGGCGGCGGCGCTCATCTGTGCCCAAAACAGGCCCATGCTGGTCTTGAACGAGCTGATAAAGACGCTCAGCGGCGCGGCGTCCGAACTGGTCAGGTTGACCGCGAAAAAGACCTCGTTCCATGCGAAGATCACCGCCAGCAGCGCGGTGGCGGCCATGCCCGGCGTGGACAGCGGCAGCGCGATCCCAAAGAATTCCTGCGCCACCGACGCGCCGTCCACCTTAGCGGCCTCGTAAATGGCAAACGGGATCTCGGTCATGTAGCTGTGCATCATCCAGACCACCAGCGGCAGATTCATGGTGGTGTACATCAGGATCAATCCCGGCAGGGTGTCCAGCAGGTGCAGGTTGCGGAACAGCAAGAACAGCGGCACGATCACGCCCACGGCGGGCATCATCTTGGTGGACAGCATCCAGGTCAGCGTGCCCTGGGCGCGGGTGGTGGGATACACCGCCAGCGCGAAGGCGGCGGGCAGCCCCAGCACGAAGGCCAGCAGCGTGCTGCCAATGGCGGCAATCAGGCTGTTCTTCAGCGCCGGAAAGTAACTGGGCAGCGCATTCTTGAAGTTCTCCAGGATCGGCGTGAAGGCAAAGACGGGCGGGCTGGCAAAAGCCTCGGCCTCGGTCTTGAAGGCGGCCAGGAACATCCAGACCAGCGGGAACAGGAAGGCGATGGCGACCAGGTAGGTGATGACGGTCAGCACGGTGTTGCGAACCTTGATGCGGCTCTTGTCCCGTTTGACCGGCATTGAGTTGGTGGGTATGGTCGTCACGTCATCCTCCCTTGTTGCTCTGGTTGGTGCGGTTGATCATCCGCAGCAGGTAGACCGCCAAGACGTTGGTGAGGATCACGGTGATCACGCCTGCCGCGCTGGCCAGCCCGATGTTGTACTCGGCAAAGGCTTTCTGGTAGATGAAGTACGGCAGGTTGGTGGTGGCCAGTCCCGGCCCACCGGAGGTCGAGCCGTAAATCTCGCCGTAAACCTGGAGCAGCGCGATGGTTTCCATCAGCACCACCACCTGAATGGCCTGGGTCCAGTGCGGCATCACGATGTGCTGAAACTCCTGCAAGGGGCTGGCCCCGTCCAGGCGGGCGGCCTCCAGTTGATCGTCAGGCAGGCTTTGCAGACCCGTCAGCAGGATCAGCATGGCAAACGGCGTCCATTCCCAGGTGATCATGGCGATCACGCTGGCCATCGGGTACTGCGCCAGCCAGTCCACCGGCTGCCCGCCCAGCGAGGCCACCACCCACGAGAAGAAGCCGAACACCGGGTTGAGCAGCATGTTCTTCCAGACCACCGCCGTGACGATGGGCATCACCAGAAACGAGCTGATCATCAGGGTGCGGACCAGCCCGCGCCCCGGAAAGTTGCGGTTGAGCAGCATGGCCATCGCGCCGCCGATAAACAGGGTCAGGATCAACGTACCGCCCGCCAGAATAACGGTGTTCAGCACGACTTGCAGATTCTGCGGGTTGGTCAGCAGCGTGGCGTAGTTGCCGAAGCCGATGAAGGGCCGGTTGTCGGGAATGACCAGGTTGTAATTGAAGAACGAGTAGTACACCGTCATGAAGAACGGCACCTGAGTGGTCAGGATCAGGTACAGCATGGCGGGCCAGATCAGCGCGGCGGGGGTCAGGCGCAGGCCGCGTTTGGGGGCGGGTGGACTGGCCGTGGTGGTGGTGGGGTTGGCAATGGTGGTCATGGGGTCCCCTTATCGCGGTGGTGGCCGTCTGATCCCGGCACCGGGCACTCGCCAGGCGGGCGGCGGTCAGGTTCGGCGCGGCCCTTCTCTGGCCAAAGGCCAGGAGGAGGCCGGGCAACGCTACCCGGCCTCCTCCTTCAGTCCTGACCAGAAGCGCCGGGTTTTATTTCTGGTAGCCGCCTTCCTTGGCGACCTTCTGGGCGGCGTCCTGCGCCTGCTTGAGCGCCTGATCCACGGTGGTCTGACCGCTGATCGCCCCGGCCAGGAACTGACCCACCTGGGTCCCCAGCGCCTGGAACTGCGGGATGGCGACGTACTGGATGCCGGTGTAGGGAACGGGGTCCTTGGTGGCATTGGTCACGTCGGCGCTGTTGATGGCGCTCTGCACCAGCCCGCTGAACGCTCCGGCGGCCTTCTTGTAGTTGGCGTTGTTGTAGGTGCTGGTGCGGGTGCCGGGAGGCACCGAGGCCCAGGTGCCCTTTTCCTTGGCGACCAGGGCGATGTACTCCTGGCTGGTGGCCCAGGTAATGAACTTGAAGGCCGCGTCTTCCTTCTTGGTGCTCTTGGGAATCGCCAGGTTCCAGCTCCAGTACCAGTGGTTGCCCTTGGGGGTGCCGGGGCCGGTGGGCGCGTTGGCAAAGCCAATCGACTTGGTGACCTTGGAGGCGCTGGGATCGCTCAGCAGACCGGCGGCCACGGTGGCGTCCACCCACATGCCGCACTTGCCCTGGCTCATGAGGGTCAAGTTCTCGGTAAAGCCGTTGCCGGTTGCGCCGGGAGGGCCGTACTTCTTGATGGTGTCCACATAGAAGGTCATGGCGCTTTTCCAGGCGGGCGAGTTGAGCTGGGCCTTCCAGTCGTTGTCGTACCAGCGCCCGCCGAAGGTGTTCATCACGGTGCTGAACACGGCCATGTTCTCGCCCCAACCGGGCAGCCCGCGCAGGCAGATGCCATACACGCCCTTGCCGGGGTTGTGGACCTTGGCGGCAAAGCCCTGAATCTGGCTCCAGGTGGGGCTTTGCGGCATGGAAATCCCGGCGGCCTTGAACAGGTCTTTGTTGTAATACGTCATGCTGCTCTCGGCGTAAAAGGGAACCGCGTACAGGTTCTTGTTCACCGTGAGGGCCGCGCGGACACCCGGAATCACGTCGTCCAGGTTGTAGCTCTTGGCGATCTCAGGGTTCTTGGCGAACATCGGGGTCAGCGGATCGAGCCAGCCGTTCTTGGCCCAGATCGGCACCTCGTACGCGCCCACGGTGGCGACGTCGAAGCTGCCCGCGCCGCTCGCCACGTCCAGCGTGACCTTCTGGCGCAGTTCGTTCTCGGGCAGGACCACCCATTTCGTGTTGATATCGGGGTATTTCTTGGTGAACTCGCCCGACAGCTTCTGCATGGTCACCATGTCCGGATTGTTCACGGTGGCGATGGTGATGGTGGTGGCCGCCTGTGCGGTGGCGGTCAGAGCGAGGCTGAGCATTAACAGTCGTTTCATGGGTATTCCTCCATCGCCGCAACCTTTCCGAGCGGCGAGATAATGAACGGCAAACCTCAGATGATGGGGTCAACGCGTTCGGGTCAACCGGGGCGTTCCCTGGTCAGGTGATGAATGGTCTCGTGTCCATGATTGAACCACAGATGTTCTGATTCGTCAAATCCAGAATTCTTGGACTCGCATCAGACCGCTGTCGATTGCAGCCCATTACGGACCACAGCCCGGCATGCACAACATTGGACACGGGACCACCCTCCAATCTGGAAAGTTCGGCTGCACGGGGACATGCCTCCAGCCCAAACGGCCTACAATGGTCCGCGTGTCAACGATTCAGGATGTCGCGCGGCTGGCCGGGGTTTCTGCTACCACGGCCAAACGTGCGCTGCGCGATCCCGGCAAGCTCACGCCGGACACCCTGGCGCGGGTGCAGGCGGCCATTCAGGAGCTGCACTACGAACCCGACGTGCGCGCAGGCAGCCTGCGCGGCGGCCAGAGCCGGACGGTGGGCCTGGTGGTGGCCAGCATCGTTGAGCCGTTCTTCGCGCAGTTCGCCCGCGCCGCCGCCCGCCATCTCAAGGCCGCCGACTATACACTGATCATCAGCGAGAACGAGTACAGCGCCCGCCTGGAACTGCCCGAACTGCGCCGGTTGTACGGTCAGCGGGTGGCGGCCATCATGCTGCGGCCCGGGTACGGCGACGACAGCCGCGAGTACCTGGAACGCCTGCGGGGGCGCGGCCTGTTCATACTGGAATACGACTACGTGCCCGACGGCGCGGCATTTTCTAGCGTCCTGCTGGACAACGCCCGCTCCATGCGGGAAGCCGTGGCGTACCTGCATGGGCTGGGTCACACCCGCATCGCCGCGCTGGGCACCTACGATCCCGTGGTCCACCCGGAAGGCCGGTCGCGGACCTTTCCCCAGGCCATGCGCGACCGGGGCCTGCACGTGCCGCCCGAATACCAGCGCGTGGTGCTGCTGACCGAGGACACCGCCTACGCCCTGACCCACGAACTCCTGGCGCTGCCCAGCCCGCCCACCGCGCTGATCGCCCTGACCGGCACCCAGGCCATCGGCGCGTTCCGGGCCATCCGCGAGCGCGGCCTAAGCCTGCCGGGTGACCTCTCGCTGCTGACCTTTGACAACTATCCCTGGACTGCTCTGGTGGACCCGCCGATCACCGTGATCGAGCAACCTGTCGAGCAGATGGCCGAGACAGCGGCCCGCGCAGTGCTGTGCGCCCTGGAAGGCCAGGATGACGCGGACGGCAAAACCAACCCCCAGCACGCCGTTTTTCCAGGCCGATTGATCGTGCGCGGCAGTTGCGCCCCGCCCCGGCAGCGCAGATTGGCCCTGACCCGCTGAGGTCCGCCGGAGACAGAACCGCCCGCCGTGCTGTAATTCCCCCATGTCCATCTCCGCATCCCTGCTGGCCCTCGATATCGGCGGCACCTCCATGCGGGCCGCATTGATCGCAGGCGGGCAGATCACCCGCCGCGCCGAGGTCCGCACGCCCAAGCCCAGCACACCGGGGGCGGTGATTGAGGCGGCATTGACGCTGGCCGCGCCGCTGGCCCCGGACGCCGCCGCCGTCGGCGTGGCCTGCGCGGGCGCGGTGGCTGCCGGGCGCGTGACCGCCACTGCCGTCCATACCTTTCCCGGCTGGACCGACGTGCCGCTTGAGCAGCAGCTCGGAGCGGCGCTGGGGCTGCCCTGCGCCGCCCTGAACGACGCCCGCGCCGCCGCCTGGGGCGAGTTTGTGGCGGGAGCCGGACGGGGAACGGGCGAATTCATGTTCATCACCGTCAGCACGGGCGTGGGCGCGGGGCTGGTGCTGGGCGGGCGGCTGCATCTGGCGGGCAACGGTCTGGACGCTGAACTGGGCTTCGTGAGCGTGCCTGCCGTCTGGAAACAGGGGACGCAGGTCTCGCCCCTGGGCGAACTGGGGCCACTGGAATTTGAGACGAGCGGCACGGCGCTGGGCGCTCAGGCGCGGGGCCTGGGTCTGGCCGACGCCCGCGCCCTGGCCGATGCCGCCGAGGCTGGCGTGGCGCGCGCAGACATGCTGTACCGCAGGTCTGCCACCCTGATCGCCTGGAAAGTTGCGGACATTGCAGCGTTGCTGGGTGTGACGAGGGTTGCCCTGGGCGGCAGCGTGGGCCTGCGCGCCGGGTATCTGGCGCGGGTGCGCCGCAGCCTGGGCCTGTTTCCACCGCGCTATCAACCCCAAGTCGTTCACGCCGAGCTGGGCGCGGACGCCGGGTTGATCGGTGCGGGGCTGTGGGCGGGGAGAGGCTGAACCAGCCCCTATACTCCAAACCATGTCCACCGACGGCCCACACCACAGGAGCCACGCCGGGGCGAACGCCATCGCCCGCGCGCTGCGGGCCTGGTGGTGCGCCAGGCTGGGCCGTCCGCTGCCGGGATGAGACGTTTTCCTGCTGTCGGCCCACGCTCCTGCGGGCCAGGTGCCCGCCTTTCCTGTGAGGTTCCATCATGACCGTATTTGACCGCCTGTTCGCCGATTCTGGCCTGAGCCAGTTGCAGGAGAAAGACGCCCGCGATCCACTGGCCCACAAACGCGCCGAATTTAAGCTGCCGGAGGGCGTGATCTATCTGGACGGCAACAGTCTGGGCGCGCTGCCGCTCAGCGTCCCCGCCCGCCTGGCCCGCGTGGCCGAGGAGGAATGGGGCGGTCAGCTCATCCGCTCGTGGACCGCCAATGCCGAGGCCGCGCAGGACTGGATGAACCTGCCGGACCGCGTGGCCGCCAGGATCGCCCCGCTGATCGGCGCGCAACCGCAAGAGGTTGCGGTGGGCGACAGCACCAGCGTCAACCTCTTCAAGCTGCTGGCCGCCGCGCTGCACATGGCCGCGCCCGAACGCCGCATCATCCTGACCGACGCTGACAATTTCCCCACAGACCTGTATATGGCACAGGGTCTGAACGCGCTGCTGGGTGGACGCTATGAGCTGCGGCGCGTGCCAGGCGCGGAGCTGGAGGCGAACCTGACCGATGAAGTCGCCCTGACCCTGCTGACCGAGGTGGATTACCGTACCGGGCGCAAACTGGATCTGGCCGGGCTGACGGCAAAGGCACAGCAGCGCGGCATCCTGACCATCTGGGATCTGGCGCATTCCGCCGGGGCGTTCCCGGTGGACCTGAAGGGCGCGGGGGCCGATTTTGCGGTGGGCTGCGGTTACAAGTACCTCAACGGCGGCCCCGGCGCACCCAGTTTTCTGTTTGTCGCCGAGCGGCATCACGGTTCGGCCCCCGCGTTCCTGAGCGGCTGGATGGGCCACGCCGATCCCTTCGAGATGGCCCGCGACTTCACCCCCGCCCCCGGCGCGCGGCGCTACGTGGTGGGCACGCCCACGGTTCTCAGCCTGAGCGCGCTGGACGCCGCGCTGGAGGTGTTCGCGGATGTGGATATGGGGCAACTGCGGGCCAAGTCGCTGTCGCTGACCGATACGTTTATCGAATTGATGGAACCGCTGACCGCCCGGTATCCGCTCAAACTGGTAACGCCCCGCAACCACGCCGAGCGCGGCAGTCAGGTGTCCTACCAGCATCCGCAGGCGCAGCAGGTCATGCATAAGCTGATCGAGCGGGGCGTTCTGGGTGATTTCCGCACGCCGGATATCCTGCGCTTCGGCTTCACGCCGCTGTACCACTCGCACGCGGACGTGTGGCGGGCGGTGCAGGGCATCAAGACGGTGCTGGAGGAAGGCGGGGAGGCGTGACCGGCGCAGACCAGAATACCCCCGGCCAGAATGCCCCCGAGCGCGCCCACACCGACTTTTCCCAGAGCCTCAGCTACGGCGATTACCTGCGCCTGGACACGCTCAGGGCCGCCCATCAGCCCATCACGGCGGCGCACGACGAACACCTGTTCATCACGGTCCACCACGTTTCGGAGGTGTGGCTGGAGCTGATCGTGCGCGAGTTGCGGGCGGCCATGACGCTGCTGGAAGGCGGCATCACCGACGCGCCGCTGAAGATGCTGACCCGCGTGGTGCGCGCCCAGGAGCAACTGACCAACGCCTGGGAAGTGCTGAAGACCATGACCCCCGCCGACTACTTGCAATTCCGCCATGCCTTCGGGCAGGCGTCGGGCTTCCAGTCGGCCAGCTACCGCACGGTGGAATTCTTGCTGGGCAACCGCCGCGCCGTGCTGCTGCGTCCGCACGAACACCGGCCCGATCTGCACGGCCCGCTGGAGGCCGATCTCAACGCCCCCAGCGTCTACGATCTGGCCCTGAACCTGCTGGCCGAGCGCGGGCTGCCGGTACCGGACGAGGTGCTGCACCGTGACCTGACCCTGCCCCCGGTCCTGAACGAAACGGTGCTGGACTCCTGGCTGACCGTATACCGCGATCCCCAGACCTACTGGGACCTGTACGAGCTGGCCGAGAAGCTGCTGGATGTAGAGGACAACTTCCGGCGCTGGCGCTTCAACCACCTGACCACCGTGGAGCGCACGATTGGCTTCAAGGCCGGATCGGGCGGCACCAGCGGTGCGGGCTACCTGCGCGGCGTGCTGGGCGTGGTCCTGTTCCCGGAGTTGTGGGAAGTCAGAACGCGGCTGTAGCGGGGGATCGAACCAGAACCTCCGAATTCACGTACCAGCAGTATCCGATTCCCAACATCCGATTCCCAGTGCCCTCTCAGAGACGTCCAAAGGAGATTTCATGTCCCGACACTCGACCCTGTTCAGCGCCGCCATCCTGACCGCCAGCCTCAGCATCGCCTCTGCCGGAGGTGCCGAGCCAATGGGCAGCGGCCTGGTCAGCATGCCCAGCCCCTACAGCGTGGGCGAGACGCTGGACCGCGTGACCACTGCTGCTGCCGCGCTCGATTTTGGCGTGGCCGCGCGCATCAACCACGCCCAGGCCGCGCAGAAGGTGGGGCTGGAACTGCGGCCCACCGAGGTGCTGCTGGTGGGCAATCCCAGGGGCGGCACGGCGCTGATGCTGTGCGCGCAGACGGTGGCGATTGATCTGCCGGTCAAGTTCCTGGCCTATCAGGACGCCGCCGGGCAGGTCTGGCTGACCTACAACGATCCGGCCTACCTGATGTCGCGGCACAACGCCAGCGGCTGCAACGAGGCCTTCGCCAAGGCAGGCGGGGCGCTGAAGATGATTGCGATGAACGCCCTGAAATAGCGCGTTGGTCACAGCGAATGCGAGGGGTTCCAGCTTTGATACCGCAACCCCTCGCATTTGCCGTGAAAACCCCGCTAGGCGTTGGGGCCTGGCAGTGCCTCCAGCGCCGCCGCGTGCTGCTCCAGCGCCCGCTTCATCGGCTGCGGCGAGACGGCCTCACCCTCGGGCCTGAGCGTGTCCATCACCGCTTTCAGGTCGGGAAACAGTCCGGCGGCGGGCATGGCGAGCAGCGCCGCCCCCTCCGCCGCGCCGGGAGCGTGCTTAATGTGCTGGACGGGCAATTCCAGCGCGCCGCTGACCAGACCCAGCCACAGGTCGCTGCGTGCGCCGCCGCCGGTGGCCAGCAGGGTGGTCAGGCTGGAAAGGGGCTGCATGACCCGGTAGGTATCGGACAGCGCGCAGACGGTGCCTTCCAGCAGCGCGCGGACCAGATGCGAGCGGCGGTGCGCCAGGCTCAGGCCGGACCACGAGCCGCGCAGATCGGGGTTCATCAGCGGGCTGCGTTCTCCGGCCAGGTAGGGCAGGAAGGTCACATCCTCGGAGCCGTCTGGAACGGTGGCCGCCTCATCCAGTAGAGAGGGGAAGTCGGTTTCGGGGGCCAGCGCGTCGTGGAACCATTGCAGTGCCCCGGCACACGCCAGCGTGACGCCCAGCAGGTTGTAGCCGCCGTCGGCGTGGGCGAACAGGTGGACGCGGCCCTGCGGGTCAGGAGTGGGCGTGTCCAGTGGGGCAAACAGCACGCCGCTGGTTCCCAGGCTGACGCTGCCCACGCCGGGGCGGTGCGCCCCCAGGCCCAGGCCGATGCCCGCCGCCGCATTGTCGCCGCCCCCCGCCACAATCTTGAGGTCAGTGGGTAATCCGGTCTGCGCCGCCAAACCGGGCAGAATCTGGCCCACCACCGCCCAGGAGTCCACCACTTCAGGGAACAGCTCTACATTCAGCGAGAGGGCGTTCAGGACGTCCATATCCCAGCTCTTGGCCGCCAGGTTCAACGCGCCAATCCCCGAAGCGTCGGACGGCTCGGTGAAGAAATTGCCGGTCAGGACGTAGCTCAGGTAATCCTTGGGCAGCAGCAATTTGTGGAGGCGAGCAAAGTTCTCCGGTTCGGCCTGACGCAGCCACAGCAGCTTGGGCAACTGGAAGCCGGTCACGGCGCGGTTGCCGGTGCGGGCGATCAATTCCTCGCGCGGGATTCTGGCCTCGATCTCGTCTACCGCCGCCCCGGTGCGCTGATCGTTCCAGAGCGGCGCGGGGCGGATGATCTCGCCGCCCGCAGCCAGAAAGACCGCGCCGTGCATCTGCCCGCTGAGGCCCAGCGCCAGCGGAGTGCGGCCATCTGCCTTCAGCGTTCCGGCCAGTTCCTTTAAGGCGTCCAGGGTGGCCGAGGCCCAGTCCTGCGGGCGCTGCTCGGTCCAGCCGGGCTGCGGGGTCAGCAGCGGATAGGCGCGCGTGGTGCTGGCGACCACCCTGCCGCCCGCGTCCAGCGCCACCGCCTTGACGCCGCTGGTGCCGATATCGATGCCCAGCGTGACGGGGTTGCTCATCCCCTCACGCCCATCAACAGCTCGGTGGTCATCTGGTCCAGCGCTTCCAGGCCCGGACCACGCACGCCCAGCGCCGCGCGGTCAAAGGTACGGTTCTTGAGGGCCTCGGCGTTCTCAGGCGAGAACTTGCTCAGGGCGGCCAGCTCCCCGTCCTCCACACGGTAGGCTTCCAGCGCCGCCGTGATCTCGGAGTCGGCGCGGAACTGGGCCACCTTGTCTTTCAGGATCAGGTAGGTCCGCATGCAGCCGCGCGTAAAGGTCCACACGCCCGCCTCGTCCTCGGTGCGCAGGGCGTGGGCGTCGAAGTGCAGCGGGCCGCTGTAGCCGCCCTCTTCGAGCAGCATGACGGTAAAGAAGGCTCCCTTGATGTTCTCCGCGCCGAAGCGCAGGTCCTGATCGAAGCGGCCCATCTTCTGATCGTTCAGATCGACGTGGTAGAGCTTGCCCGCGTCCAGCGCCTGGGCAAGCGCGTGCGGGAAGCTGAGGCCCGCCATCGTCTCGTGGGCAAATTCGGGGTTGACACCGAACAGCTCCGGCTTGTCCAGCGTGGGAATAAAGCCCAGGGCGCTGCCCACGGTGGGCAAAAAGATGTCGGCGCGCGGCTCGTTGGGCTTGGGTTCCAGCGCGAAGCGGTAGCCGTAGCCCTGCGCCTCACTGTATTCGGCCAGGAAATTCAGGCTCTCGCGGAACCAGGCCAGCGCGTCCATCAATTTGCCGCCCGCGTCCACTTCCGTTCCCTCGCGGCCACCCCAGAACACATAGGTCTGTGCGCCCAGTTCGGCTCCCAGATCCATCGAGCGCATGGTTTTCTGGAGCGCATAGGCGCGCACGCGGCGGTCTGCGCTGGTGAACGCGCCGTCCTTGAACGCCGGATCGCCGAACAGGTTGGTGGTGGCCATCGGCACCTTCAGGCCGGTTTCAGACAGCGCGGCTTTCAGGTCCGAAACGATCCGGTCACGCTCAGCCGCCGTGGCGTCAATCGGCACCAAATCGTTGTCGTGCAGGTTGATGCCCGACGCGCCCAGCTCGGCCAGCTTGCGCACGATGTACGGCGCGCTCAGCGGCTGCCGGGTAGGTTCGCCAAACGGATCGCGCCCGACATTGCCGACGGTCCAGAGGCCAAAGGTGAACCGATCTGCGGGGGTGGGATTGAAGTCGGTCATGGTTCCTCCTACATTATAACGAAATCGTTTTCGCCAAATGGACTGGACTAGATGCGGTTGATGCTTGGGCCTGGGGACCGGGAGAGTCGCAGACGGGTCTATCCACTCCGCCGGTACGGCCCGGTGCTGTGGCGCAGCACCAGCCGGGTGGGCAGCAACACCTGCCGGGGCGCATGTCCAGCCAGTTGCTCCAGCAGCAGCCGCACGCCCTCGGCAGCCATCTCGGCGGCGGGGTGGTACACGGTACTCAGGCCGCCCGCGATGTATTCCGCACCCTGGATGTCATCGAAGCCGATAAGAGACACGTCCTGCGGCACGCGCAGCCCGGCCCGGCTCAGGGCCTGAAACGCCGCCGCCGCGCCCAGATCGGTCTCGGCGAAGACGGCGGTAACCTCGCCGCGCCGCACGGCATCAACCAAAGCCGCGCCGTCATGAATGGGAGGGAGGGCAGGGAAGCCCGCCGCCGAGAGCGCCCCCCGGTACCCTGCCTCGCGCCGTTGGAAGTGTTCGACGCCGCTGGCCTGGCCGCCGCCGTAAAAAGCGATGCGGGTGTGGCCCAGTGCCAGCAGATGCCCCACCGCCAGCGCCGCGCCGCCCGCGTGATCGGCGTCCGCCGCGCCCATGCCGGGCGGCACCTGTTCGCTCCACAGCGCCACCACCGGCAGCGCCGCCCCGGTCAGGCGTTCCAGGAGGTCGTGGCCGCGCAGCGGATCGCAACTGACCAGCAGGCCATCCACCCGCCCGTCCAGATAGGTGCGCGCCAGCCGCTGCCCACCCGGATAGACCACCAGCGCCGGGACACCCAATTCCCGCGCCGCGCCGCTGAGGCCCGCCATGATCGCGCCATCGAAGGTCCGCGACACCGCCTGGCCCGCCTCCGGCTCGCCCAGCACACTGTCCGGCTCGGACGAACCCACCGCCTCCAGCACCACCCCGAGTTGCCCGGTCTGACGGGTCCGCAGGTTGCGGGCGGCCACGTCCGGCACGTAGCCGAGTTCGCGGGCCACCGTTCGCACCCGCTCGGCAGTCTCGGCGCGCACCGGGTAGTCGGCGCGGCCCGACAGCACCTTGGACACCGTGGCGGTGCTGACGCCCGACGCGGCGGCGACGGCCTTGATGCTGACGCGGCCCACTGCTGGCCGGGTCAGCTCAGCCACTGTTCTCGAACTTGACCCAGCGCCCATTGTCCGCCGCACTTTCCAGCACGCGCGTCACGAATTCCACGCCCTGTACGCCGTCTTTGACCGTCGGGTAATCGGAATTGACGCCCTCGCCCCGTTCCCGCGCCGCCAGATCGTCGGCCACGGCGCGGTAGATGTTGGCGAACGCCTCGATAAAGGCTTCGGGGTGGCCGGCGGGCAGCCGGGTCATGGCGTTGGCCGCCCCACCCGTTCCCGGCCCGCCGCGCGTCAGCATCTGCCGGGGTTTATCCAGCTCATCGTAGAGGAGGTGATTGGGGTCTTCCTGCCGCCAGCTCAGGCTGCCCCTCGTCCCGAAGACCGAGAGGCGCAGGTCATTTTCGCGGCCTATCTCGATCTGAGAGACGGTCAACAGGCCCTTTGCACCGCTGCTGAACCTCAAGAGCATGCTGGCGTCGTCGTCCAGCGGGCGGCCCGGCACGAAGGCGGTCAGTTCGGCGGCCACCTCCTTCAGCGACAACCCACTGACAAAGGTTGCCAGTTGCTCGGCGTGGGTGCCGATGTCGCCCAGCGCGCCGGCGGGACCACTGCGGGCCGGATCGGTGCGCCACTCGGCCTGCTTGCCGGTCTGCTCGGTGGCCAGCCAGCCCTGGTGATACTCCACGATGACTTTACGGATGTCGCCCAGTTCACCCTTACGCACCATCTCGCGGGCCTGGCGGACCATCGGATAGCCGCTGTAGTTGTAGGTCACGGCGAAGACGGTGCCCGCCTGCTTCACGGCGGCCTCCAGCTCAAGTGCTTCCCCGAGCGTGGGAACCAGAGGCTTGTCGCAGATCACGTGAAAGCCCGCCCCAACCGCCGCCAGCGCCACCGGAAAATGCAGGTGATTGGGCGTGACGATGGAGATGACCTCTGCGCCGTCCTCGCGCCCCTTTTCGCCGTCCAGCAACTGTTGCCAGGTGCCGTAACTGCGCTCCGGGGGGAGGCCCAGCGCCGCGCCCGATGCTGTAGACCGCTCCGGCGTGCTGGACAGCGCCCCGGCCACCAGCACGTACCGCCCGTCCAGCGCCGCCGCGTGCCGATGAACCGCGCCGATAAAGGCGTCCTGGCCGCCGCCCACCATCGCCAGGCGCAGGGGGCGTTGATGGTCGCTCACGCCTGCTCCCTGGCAAAAGCGTCGTCGAACACCACGTCAGACGGCGGAAAGTCCAGACGGCGCGTGTAGGCCGCGCTCTCGGTTGCCCCGGCCACCCGGTCCATGCGGGCGTCCTCCCACTCGATGCTGAGGGGGCCACCGTAGCCGATGTCGTGCAGCGCCACGATGATCTCCTCGAATTTCACGTCGCCGCGCCCCACCGAGCGAAAGTCCCAGAAGCGCCGCCCGTCGCCGAAGGTGGTGTGGCCGCCGAACACGCCCACCTCGCCGCTGCCGTGGCCCCACCACACGTCCTTGATGTGAACGTGGTAAATCCGCTCAGGGAAGCGGCGAATAAAGCCCACGTAGTCCACGCCCTGATACGCCAGATGGCTGGGATCATAGTTGAAGCCGAAGCGCGGGTGATTGCCCACCGCCTCCAGCGCACGCGCCGCACTGGCCGTGTCGAAAGCGATTTCGGTGGGGTGAACCTCCAGCGCGAAGTTCACGTCCACCTCGCCGTAAGCGTCCAGAATGGGGGTGAAGCGGCGGGCGAAGTCCTCGAACCCCCGTTCCCAGTACGCCTGATCGGTGGGCGGAAAGGCGTAGAGGCTGTGCCAGATGCTGGAGCCGGTGAAGCCCGTCACGACGCCCACACCCAGTTTGCGCGCGGCCTTGCCGGTGTCGATAAGTTCCTGCGCGGCACGCTGGCGCACGCCCTCGGGATCGCCGTCGCCCCAGACGTGGGCGGGCAGAATGGCTTTGTGGCGCTTGTCGATGGGGTCACACACCGCCTGACCGACAAGGTGATTGCCGATGGCGTGAATCTGGAGATCGTGTCTGGCGAGGAGTTCGCGCACGCCCTCTGCGTAGCCATCTTCTTTCAAGGCGCGCCCCACGTCGAAGTGATCGCCCCAGCAGGCCAGCTCCAGGCCATCGAAGCCCATTTCTTTAGCAAGCGGGGCGAGTTCGGTCAGCGGCAGGTCGGCCCACTGGCCGGTAAACAGGGTGACAGGTCTTGGCATGGGTCTAGGGTGCCTCCGGGGTGTGGGCGGGGTCAAGTTTTGCGGTGTAGATGGATTGGATAGACGTTGAAAGTGAAGGGGTTGCTCCCACGAGAACCCCTCAGTCCGCTACGCGGCCAGCTCCCCTTAAAAGGGAGCCGAGGAGGGCGGCTGGCCGGGCAATTCCGAGACTCTTGCCTCCCTTTTAAGGGGAGGTGCCCCGAAGGGGCGGAGGGGTTAAACCGTGAGGACAACCCCTTCACGCCAGGAAAAATCTATTCCTCAGAACGGCGAGTTGGGGAAGTAAAACTTGGCCGCGTTGGCTTTGGTGACCAGCACGCTGGGAATGATCGTGGTCTTGGGCATGGCGGTTTTGGTCATACGCGATTTGGCGGTCAGCAGCATGGCGTCGCGGATCATGTTGGGCGGGTAGGTCACGTCGGCGGTGATCAGCGGATCGCCGTCCTGTACCTTCTTGATCATCTCCTTCATGCCCGCGCCGCCCAGCACGAATTTGATGTCCTTGCGCCCGGCCTGCTCAATGGCCTTGAGGACACCCACGGCGATGTCGTCGTCCTGCGCCCACACGGCGTCGATCTTGGGAAAGCGGGTCAGGTAGTCCTGCATGACCTTGAAGCCATCGTCGCGGTTCCAATTGGCGTACTGCCGGTCCAGAATCTTGACGCCCGGATACTTCTCCTTCATCACCTTGTCGAAGGCGTCCACCCGCTGGTTATCGATCACGGTGGCAATGCCGCGCAGCACCACCACGTTGCCCTTGCCGCCCAGCGTCTTGCCCACGTACTCGCCGCTAACTTTGCCCAGCCCCGGATTGTCCCCGGCCACGTAGGCGTCCTGCGCCTTGGGATCGGTCAGCGCGCGGTCCACCACCACCGTGAACACGCCCTTGTTCTTGAGGTTGGCGACCGGACGGGTCAGCGGCGCACTCTCCTGCGGCAGGATCACCAGCGCATTGATCTTGTTGACGGTGTACATGTCCTGGATCTGGTTGGCCTGCTCGTTGGCGTCCTTGGCGGTCTTGACGATCACGGTCAGGCCCGGATACATCTTTTCCAGTTCTTTTTTCGTCTCGTTGGCCCAGTACACCACCCCGCCCGTCCAGCCGTGATCCGCCGAGGGGATCGACACGCCCATGACCTGCTTGGTCTGCGCCAGCGCGGCGGACGCCAGCAGCGAGATGGAAAGGACGGCGAATTTCTTGAGAATTTGCGACATGTGAACTCCTTCTTTCTCTGGCTTTCTCTGGGCGAGAGCGGGTGAAGAAACGCAGCGCGGAAGGGTTTTTCTCCCTCTCCCCCTGGGGGAAAGGGCCGGGGGGACTTGTAAAGCTGCGGAGTAGAGGGGGTGACATGACGGCGAGGGCCGCCCAATTCGGACCAGCTACGGCGGCAACCGGGAAACACACGCTGGCTCGGAAATCAAGAAGCCCGTCCTCATGACCGCTTCCCCCGTTGCAGGAAGGCCACCACGATAATCACGACGCCCTGCACGGCGGCATTCAGGTACACGCTGATAATCGAGGTCAGGTTCAGCACGTTCTCGATGCTCAGGAGAAGAATCGCCCCCACCACCGTTCCCCAGATGCGCCCCGAGCCGCCCTTGAGGGCCGTTCCGCCGATAATCACGGCAGCAATCGCCTCCAGCTCCCACAGGATGCCGGTGCTGGGGCTGGCGCTGCCCAGCCGGGGCACATACAGCAGCGTCGCCAGCGCCACGCAGACGCCCTGAATCATGTAGGTGATGACCTTGACGCGGTTCACGTCCACCGCCGCGTAACGCGCCACCCCCTCGTTGCTGCCGATGGCCTGCACGTAGCGCCCGTAGCGCGTGCGGTTCAGGATCAGCCCGCCGATCAGCGCCACCACCGCGAACACGATGATCGGGAACGGCACTCCCAGCACCTTGCCGTAGTACACCGGGCTGTAGGCGTCGCTGAGGGTGTTGTTCAGCGAGATGCTGCCCCCCTCCGACAGGTAGGTGAGGACGGCGCGGTAGATGCCCAGCGTTCCCAGCGTAACGATAAATGGCTCGATGCGGCCCCGCGCGATGAAGGTGCCGTGCAGCAGCCCCGCCCCGGCCCCGATGGCGAGAGCGCACAACATTCCTATGGCGATCACGCCCGCGCCGCCGCCGCCCGCGCCCAGCGCGTTCATGACCAGAATCATGGAACCGGCGATCAGGGCGGCCATCGACCCCACCGACAGGTCAATGCCACCGGAAATGATCACGAACGTCGCCCCCACCGCGATGATCCCGATGAACGAGGCGCGGGTCAGCACGTTGGACAGGTTGGAGACGGTCAGAAAGTCGCTGTTCAGGGCGGTGGCCACGATCATCAGAGACAGCAGCCCCAGCAGCGGCCCCAGGCTGCCCAGCCGTGAAAGCAGCGGCGGGCGGGCGGTCCCGGACGTTTCGGCAGAATGTTCAGTCATCGGGAGGCCACCTCCAGGGCAGGAGCCTTGGCTTTCAATCCGGTGGCGTACTGAATCACGTCCCGCTCGGTCAATTCGCCCCCCACTAGGTCACCGACGATGCGGCCCTCGCGCACCACCAGCAGGCGCTGGCACAGGCCCAGCAGTTCGGTCAGTTCGCTTGAAATCACGATGATGCCCTTGCCGGACTCGGCCAGCGCCTGAATCAGCAGGTAGATCTCGCGCTTGGCCCCCACGTCCACGCCGCGCGTCGGTTCGTCCAGCACGATCACGTCGGGATCAACCTCCAGAATGCGGGCGAGTGCGAGCTTCTGCTGATTGCCGCCCGAAAGCGCGCTGGCGGGTACGTCCAGCCGCCCGCTGCGGATGCCGTAGGTCTGGACCGCCGTTTCCAGCGCCCGCGTCTCCGCGCCGATGTCCAGCAGGGGCCGCGCGTACTCCTCCAGCGTCATCAGGGTGAGGTTGGGGCGTAACCCAAAGTCCACCAGCAGCCCCTTGCCCTTGCGGTCCTCGCTGAGATACACGACGCCTGCATTAGCGGCTCTGCCGGGACTGTCGATGCGGATTGGACGGCCCGCCACGCGCACCTGCCCAACCGTGTGGCGGCGCAGGCCCAGCAAGCCCTCGAACAGCTCGGTGCGGCCCGCACCCACCAGCCCCGCGAAACCCAGCACCTCGCCCGCATGCAGCGTGAACGAGATGTCATGCGCCCAGCCGGGAACCTCCAGCCCCTCGACGTGCAGCGCCTCTGTCTCGGAGGGCCGCCCCTTGTCCGGGAACATCTCCTCCAGCTCTCGGCCTACCATCAGGTTCGCCAGATCGTGCGGTGTTTTCCCTGCCGCCGGGCCACTGAACACCACCGCGCCGTCGCGCAGCACCGTCACCCGGTCGGCCAGCACCCCCACCTCGTCGAGCTTGTGGCTGATGTAGAGGATGGTCACGCCGTCGCCCCGCAATTTTCGGATCAGGGCGAACAGCACGTCGGTTTCGCGGGTGGTCAGGGTGGCCGTCGGCTCGTCCATGACCAGCACGCGGGCGTGTCTGGCCAGCGCCTTGGCAATCTCGACGAGCTGCTTTTGCGGCACGCTCAGATCCCGCACCCGGACTCTGGGATCAAGCTGCACGTCCAGCCGCCCCAGGGCGTCGGCAGCCTGCCGGTTCATCTCGGCATCGTTCAGCAGCGCGCCGCCCAGCTCACGGCCCAGAAAGATGTTCTGCGCCACGCTCAGGTCATCGGCCAGGTTGAATTCCTGGTGGATCAGCACCACGCCCCGCGCCTCGGCGTCGCGGCTGCTGCGAAGGGTGACCGGCTGCCCCTCCAGCACGATCTCGCCGGAGGTCTGGGGCTGATAGCCACCCAGAATCTTCATCAGCGTGCTCTTGCCCGCGCCGTTCTCGCCGATGAGGGCGTGAATCTCGGCGGCTCCGATGTCGAAGCTGACCCCGTGCAGGACCTCGACAGGGCCGAAGGATTTGGTGATCTTCCTGAACTGGACGGCGGGCGAAGTGGTCATGTCTGCCCCGGAACGCGGGGCCGGACAGCGGGACGGGATGAATCGGCATGGCTCCAGATCGGCACGGAATGCTCCAGGACGAGGCTGCGAGACGAGAGACCGGACAGCTCGGATCTTGAGTTTTGAATGCCATGACCATAGCACGTTTGATGGGACAGCGAAATCGTTTTCGATTCCTGACGCGAGGCGGCGCAACATCGCTCATGCCGCACCCTCCAGCCGTGCCATTCGCTACGCTGGGGCGACACCTGAACCCGCCCTCCGCCTGCCCGCCCCGAGGAGACCCGCCATGACCCACGCCCTGACCACCGAGCAACAGTTGCTCCGTCTGCAAAACCGTCTGACCGAACTGCGCGCCTGGCGTGACTGCGCCGCGATCCCGCTGGACCTGACTTTTCATTGGAGCGGTGGGGAGCAGCCTCTCCAAGAGGGTGAACCCTGGCCCGCCCGTGAGCTGCCCGTGACCTTCAGCGCCAGGGTAAACATTCCGGCGGACTGGCAGGGTCAGCCCACCGTTCTGGACCTGTCGGTGGGAGGCGAGGCGCTGGCCTTGCTGGGCGGCGTGGCGCGCGGCGGCCTCAACCCGTACCACTCCGAAATCTGGCTGGAGGCGGGCGGCCCGGCCACGCTGGACCTCCAGATCGAGGCGGTGCCGCGCGGATTGTTCGGTTCGCCCGAGTACGCGCCCCGGCTGGAACGCGCCCGGCTGCTGCTGCCGGACGTGCAGGTTCGCGCGCTTCTTGAGGACCTGGAAGCAGCGCACGAGGCGGCCAGCGCGCTGGCCCACGCCGGGCGCAGCGATATTGCCGATCTGCTGGCCGACGCGCTCAGCGAGGTGCTGAACGCCATTCCCATCCCGCGCGGGGACGGCGGGGCGTACCTGACGCGGGCCTGGCAGGACCCCCGCCTGCGCCACAGCCTGCGCCAGCAGTGGGACGAGTGGGACTTCAGCGGCACGCCCGCCCCCTACCCCGACGCGGCCCGCCCCGCGCTGGACGCCGCCCGCCGGGCACTGGCCACGCGGCTGGACACCATCCGGGCGCGCTACCCCGCCGAGGGCCATCTGGCGCTGACCGGCCACGCGCACATTGACCTGGCGTGGCTGTGGCCGCTGAATGAAACCCGGCGCAAGATCCGGCGCACCTTTGCCACCGTACTGTCCCTGATGGAGCGTTACCCGGACTTCACCTTCAACCAGTCCTCCGCGCAGATTTACGCGTATGTGGAGCAGGACGACCCGGCGCTGTTCGCCCGCATCCAGCAGCGCGTGGCCGAGGGCCGCTGGGACGTGGTGGGCGGCATGTGGGTGGAGCCGGACGGCAACCTGATCTCCGGCGAATCGTGGGCGCGGCAACTTCTGTACGGGCAGCGGTATTTCCGGTCACGCTTTGGCCGCAAGGCGCGGGTGTGCTGGCTGCCGGATACCTTCGGCTACGCGGCCAACCTGCCGCAATTGCTGCGGGCGGCGGACATCCCGTATTTCTTCACCACCAAACTGACCTGGAACGAGACCAACACCTTTCCCTACGACCTGTACCGCTGGGAGGCGCTGGACGGCACGCGCGTGCTGGCCCACAGCTTCCGCAATCCGGGGCAGGGCTACAACGGCACGCTGGGCGCGCCGGACGTGCTAAACACCTGGCAGAACTTCCGGGGCAAGCGCCGCCACGACACTTCCCTGTTCAGCTTCGGCTGGGGTGACGGCGGCGGCGGTCCCACGGGCGAGATGCTGGAGCGCCATAACCGCCTGCGCGACTTTCCTGGCCTGCCCCGGCTGCATATGACGCGGGTATCGGACTTTTACGACGGTGTGGGCGAGGACACGGCGCTGCCCGTCTGGGTGGGCGAGCAGTATTTTGAGCTGCACCGGGGAACCTACACCACCCAGGCCCGCATCAAGGAACTCAACCGCGCCCTGGAACACGCGCTGCCCGATGCGGAGACCGCCTGCACCCTGGCGTTCAAGCTGCTGGAGCGGCCCTACCCGCGCGAAGCCTTTCAGGGCCTCTGGGAAGTGCTGATGCGAAACCAGTTCCACGACATTCTGCCCGGTTCGGGCGTCAGGGCCATCTACGACGACGCCCGGCGGGAACTGGAAGAAGCTCTAAGTGGGGCGGAAACCCTCCGGGATGACACCTTGCAGAAATTGAGCGACGCCCACGGCATGGGGGAGCGTGTGGTGGTCTGGAACCTGAGTTTGGATGACCGCCCGCTCTCGCTGCAATTGCCCGGTCAATCGAAGTTGAGTCTGCGCGCCCCGGACGGCATGCCCCTTCAGGTCGAGGTGACGAATGAAGGTCTGCTCGTCACAGGAGATGTGACGGTGCCGGGGCTGGGCTACCTCTGCCTCGAAGTCGGGGCGACGGGAGAAGAGGCTAAACCAGTCGCGGAACCCGCCCCCAATTCTCTGACGCTGGAAAACGAGCATCTGCGGGTCGTCGTTAGCCCGGACGGCAGCCTGCAATCGCTGTACGGCAAGGCCACTGGGCGCGAGGCGCTGGCCGGGCCAGGCAACCAGTTGTGGCTGTACCCCGATGTACCGCGCGAGTGGGAGGCGTGGGAGCTGGACGCCAGCTACCCGGAAGGGGGCGAGCGCCTGAGCGCTGCCGAGCCGCCCGAGCGCCTGACAGGACGCCTGGAAGCAGGAATCTGGGTGCGCTACGACGCGCAGGGCAGCCCGGTCATCCAGACCTACCGGCTGCGGGCGGGTTCGCGGCGGCTGGAGATTGAGACCACGGTGGACTGGAAGCCCCGCCGCCTGTTCCTGCGTACCCTGACGCCGCTCAACGTGCGGGCTGCCCAGGCCAGCTTCGAGACCGCCTTCGGCACGGTCACGCGGCCCACCCACCGCAACACCTCCTGGGAGGCCGCTCAGTTCGAGGTCCCAGGTCACCGCTTCGCGGACCTGAGCGAGGGAGATTTTGGGGTCTCGCTGCTGACCACCTGCAAATACGGCTACAGCGCCCAGGGCAACATGCTAGGCCTGAGCCTGCTGCGCTCGCCGATCACCCCCGATCCCAGCGCCGACGCCGGGGCGCACGCCTTGACCTACGCGCTGTACCCGCACGCCGGGGACTGGCGAAACGGAACGCTGCGGGAAGCGCACGACCTGAATGCGCCGTTGCGCGGCTTTTTTAGCGCGGAGCAGGGGAGAGCTGAGGCCAGCGCCCGCCTGCTGGACGTCGGCCACCCATCGCTGCGCCTGACCGCCCTCAAACTCTGCGAGGACGACGACTCGCTGCTGCTGCGCGTGTACGAGGCCCACGGCACACGCGGCGAGGCACAGGTGTCGGGCCTAGCAATCGACGCATGGACGCCGGTGAATTTGCTTGAGGAGGCTATGGACGACGATTTGGCTTTCACGCCTTACCGGGTGCTGACCTTGAAGTCACGGACCTTGAAAGATAAGGATTGAAGTGGCTGCCCTCCTGGCGGCCTGACAAATTTTATGAGGGCGGACGGAAAACGAGCTGCCAGCCAACTTCAAGGGTGGTTTGAGGAGAGGCATGAGGGCGTTTCCGATGGCCCAGTGGCTCAGGGTCAGGCCCACCCTGGAGCGTCAGGCGAGAGAAGATCGCCTGACCACGGCTCAGCGCGTAATGAACCGCCCGGAGACCGATCTTGAGGTAGCTCAGCGCCCGCCGCCAGTGGGGATCGACGTGTCGTCGATCCCCACGCTGGACCACCTCTATGCCTTCGGACACGAGCAGCAAGATCGCTACAGCCAGCACTGTCACCAACCGTTCAAGACTGGGGGCATCTCGCA
>NZ_JNIW01000049.1 GCF_000701425.1 Deinococcus frigens DSM 12807
GCCTTTCATCATTTTCCCGAACCGATCACGCCTATCCAATTTCGCCAGACCAGTCTGGCGATTACTCTGGGATTCTCCCGCCAGGAGAGGTTTTTTCTGATTATGCAGGTGCAACTCCTGAGTGAAGGGCATCGTCAATACGGCAGTACAGTGTGGTCAGGACGGTTTCAACATCAAGAATTGGGGTCACCAACTGTTCTTGCACTTGCGAAGACCGTCCGTTGTTCCATCACTCTCATTGCGCATCAAGCGTTTAGAAGGGAGGCAGGAGTTGCGGAATTGCCCGTCCAGCAGCGGTCCCTGGCTCCCCTTGAGGGGAACTGGCGGCGGAGCCAACTGAGGGGTTTTCGTGGGAGCCACCCATAAAACTCGCGTAGCAAAAATTCCTACTTCTGCACATCAATTGCAATCACACCATTTTGCAACCGCGCCAACTCCGCCACCGGCTGGCCGTCGCGCACGCGCATGTTGCTCAGACTGCTGCCCTCGGGGGCGCGGGCCACGGCGTCGCCGATGCGGATCTGGGTGCTGGCAATCGGACGCGCCCATACGATGGCGTCGCCGTAGCCGCCCTGTCCGGCGTGGGCCAGGCCGCGCAGCGCACCGATCACGATCACGTCGCCGCCCGCGATCACCTCGGCGCTGGGGTTCACGTCGCCCAGCACGATCACGCTGCCCAGGTACTCGTTGCGCGATCCGGCCCGGATGGTGTGCGGCACGATCACGGTGCGGGCGCTGTCGATGGGATGCGCTTCGGGCGCAGCGGCAGCTTGAGCAGGGGAGGCCACCGTCACGCGCGGCGCGCGGATGCGGCCCGGCTGGCCCCCGGCCTCGCGGATGGCCGTCAGTGCCTGTTCAAGTGCGCCCGGATCGGCGTCGCCACCAATCTCGATGGTCACGCTGTTGCCGGCGAGGTTGGGCATCACCAGCCCGCGTGAGACGCTCTCGGCGGTGTCCCCCGGTTCCAACAGCAGATTCAGACCGCCCAGCGTGCCGCGTAACTTCATGACCTCCAATCTAGCGTCACATGCGCCGTGGGTTCCGGGGGGCAACCTCTCACCCCCTGCTCCCGTATAAGGGGGCATGTCCGCCCCCACCCCCGCTGAAACCGAGATCGCTGCGCTGGAGCTGCGTGACCTGCACAAATCGTTTGCGGGCAAGGCGGCGGTCTCTGGCCTGAGCCTGCGCGTGCGGCCCGGCGAGCTGTACGCCCTGCTGGGTCCCAACGGGGCAGGGAAGACCACCACCATCCGCATGATCGCGGGCCTGACCCGCCCCGACGGTGGCGAGGCCTTTATCTATGGCCATAGCGTGGAGCAAGACGCGCAGGCCGCCAAGCAGGTGCTGGCCTACCTGCCCGACGATCCGCTGCTGTACGGCAAACTGAGCGCACCCGAATACCTAGAATTCGTGGCCGGGCTGTGGGGCATGGACGCCGCACAGGCCGCGCCCGAGGCCGAACGCCTGCTGAAGTGGCTGAACCTGTGGGACCACCGCGCAGGGCGCGTGGAGGGCTTCTCGCGCGGCATGAAACAGAAACTGGCGTTGGCCGGGGCGCTGATCCACCGCCCGCGCCTGCTGCTGCTGGACGAGCCGCTGACCGGACTGGACGCGGCGGCCTCGCGCCAGGTCAAGGACGCGCTGCGTCAGTACGTGGATAACGGCGGCGCGGTGGTCCTGACCACCCATATTCTGGAAGTGGCCGAGCGCATGGCCGAACGCATCGGCATCATCGGCGGCGGCCAACTGATCGCGGAAGGAACGCCGGAAGAACTGCTGGAGCGCACCGGAACGCACACGCTGGAAGACGCCTTCCTGTCGCTGACGGGTCTGGACGCGCCGCAGGCCGAAGTGGTGGCCGGGCTGTGAGAACCGGGGCCGTCAAATCGCCTGCCCCCCGCTCCAGAGGTCCGAGACCCGGCAGCCTGCCCTGGCTGCTAAACAAGCAATTGCTGTGGCAATGGCAGGCGTTGACCGGCGGGCAGCGAACGGGGCTGTACATCGCGCTGGCCGTGCTGATTCTGGCTGTGCTGGGTGGCTACTTTGCCCTGCGGTCCGTCCTGGCCGATCTGCCGCTGAGCGCCCCGCTGCCGGATGTGGCGCTGGGGCCGGTGCTGCTGGCCCAGGCGTTTTTACTGACCCTGATGCTGTCGGCGGCGGTGCGGGCAGCCCTGACGGCGCTGTTCACGCGGGGCGATCTGGATCTGCTGCTGCACTCGCCGCTGCTGCCGCGCGTGGTGCTGGCCTCGCGGGCACTGGGGGTGGCGTTGTCGGCAGCGTTGCCCGCTGGCCTGCTGGTGGTGCCGCTGACGCTGGCGCTGCTGGTGCTGGGCGTGTGGCGCGGCGGGCTGGGATTGCCGCTGTGGTGGCTGTGCGCCTCACTGCTGGCGTCCAGTGCAGGATTGTGGCTCACGCTGGGGCTGGTGCGCGCTTTGGGCGTGCGCCGCACCCGCACGGTGTCGGCGGTGCTGGGGGCGCTGTTCGGGGCGGGGATTTTTCTGGCGAGTCAGTGGGCCAATTTCAGCGGAGGCCGGGGGCGGGGCCAGCAGTCAAACGCTGTCCTGGAGGCACTGGCCTCCTTTGCGCCGGGCCGGGCCAGTTGGCCGGACCGGGAGGCGTGGCTGTGGCTCCCCGCCCGCGCCGTGTGGCTGGAGCCGCTGCCCGCGCTGCTGCTGGTCCTGCTGTCCACTGCCGTCTTTGCCGTCTCGGTGCTGGCCCTGACCCGCCAATTCACCCACGGCGCGCAGGAAATCGCCGCGCCGGAGGGCTGGGCAAGGCAGCCGCGCACCAGATCGGGTGGCCTGCCAGCGGGCAAATTACACTTTGCCTCCGGCTCCCGTGCCACGCTGCTCAAGGAGTGGCGGCTGATCGGGCGTGACCCGGAACTGCTGTCGCGCACGTTGCTGCAACTGGTCTATCTGCTTCCTCTGCTGTTCTCGGTCTCGCGCGGCGGCGGATTGCGCGCGGCGGGCGGTACGGGCGTCATCCTGCTGACCGCCAGCCTGACGGCTGCGCTGGCCCACCTGACCCTGAACGCTGAGGACGCCCCCGATCTGCTAATCAGCGCTCCGCGCAGCTCGGCGGCCTTGAGGCGCGACAAGTGGCTGGCCGCCGTGATTCCCACCACGCTGATCGGTCTGGTGGCGCTGACGGTGCTGGCCCTGCGCGGGGCGCTGGGAACGTCTCACACATTCTTTCTGTTGCCCCTGTTGTTGCTGGGAACGGGCGGCACGGCTTTGATGGTGCTGTGGCAACCGCTGCCTGTGCGCCGCGCCGACGCCTTCAAACGCAGCCAACGCGCCCCATTCATCAATACGGTGTTCACGCTGGTCTTTCAGGTGGGGCTGTCCGCCACGGCTTTCGCGGCCAGCAGCGGCGCGCTGTGGGGGCTGGCAACGCTGGCGGCAGCGTTGACCGCGCTGGGCGTGGCCTACTCGATGCGGCGGAGCGATGTGCGCTGACCTGCTCTGGCTCCACCTGGGGAGGGTTCTGAGGGGGTGCCGTGGGAGCATCCCATTCACCCCGGCGGCTATCCTAATTCCATGCTCCCCCAACACCTTTCCGCCCACATGAGACAAGGCTGATGCCCGCGCCCAGCCTGCGCCCCCGCTCCCTGCTGTTCGCCCCCGGCAACCGCGCGGACCTGATCGCCAAGCTGCCGCGCAGTTCGCCGGATGCCGTTGTTATTGATCTGGAGGACGCCGTCTCCGGCAACGCTGGGGCCAAGGCCGCCGCCCGCCCCATCGCCCGTGACGCCGCCCGTGACCTGATCGCCGCCGCGCCGCATCTGGCTGTCTTTCTGCGCGTCAACGCCCCGCACTCGCCGTATTTTGCCGACGATCTGGCGGTTCTGACCCTCGAACTGGCGGGCGTGGTGGTGCCGAAACTGGAATCTGCGGCAGATGTGCAGCTCGTTTTTGAGGCGTTGAAATCGCATGGCCTGGACCTTCCCATCCTGGCCGGGCTGGAAACCGGGGCAGGCGTCTGGAACGCGCTGGAAATTCTGAAGGAAGAGGCCGTCACGCTGGCCTACTTCGGCGCGGAGGATTACACGACAGATTTAGGGGGACGGCGTACGGCTGGCAATTTAGAGGTGCTGTACGCCCGCTCAAAAGTGGCGCTGGCCGCGCGGCTGGCGGGCGTTTCAGCACTGGACATCGTGGTCACGACGCTGAATGACGAGGCTGTCTTTCGAACTGACTCCGAGCAGGGCCGCGCACTCGGCTACGCAGGCAAGCTGTGCATTCATCCCGCTCAGGTGGCGCTGGCCCACGACATTTTCGGGACCACTTCTGCCGAGGCCGCCCGCGCCCGCGCCCTGCTGGACGCCGCCCATACCGCTGCCGAACGCGGCCACGGAGCATTCAGCTTTGAGGGTCAGATGGTGGACGAACCCATGCTGACCGCCGCCCGCGCCATGCTGGCCCAGCTTTTGGAGAAGACAGATGAATGAAGACCTGAACCGCCCCCAGGGCCGCTACTTCGAGGAACTCACGCCTGGCACCGTCATCCGCCACCGCGTGACGCGCACGCTGACCGAGGCCGATAATGTGCTGTTCACCACGCTGACCATGAACCCGCAGCCGCTGCATCTGGACCACGAATACGCCGCGCAGAGCGAGTTCGGGCAGCCGCTGGTCAACAGCCTTTTGACGTTGAGTCTGCTGGTGGGCCTCAGCGTCCACGAACTGACGCTGGGAACACTGGTGGCGAATCTGGGGATGACCGACGTGGTGTTCCCGAAGCCGGTGTTTCACGGCGACACCATCCACGCCGAATCCGAGGTGCTGGAAGCGCGGGAGAGCAAATCCCGTCCGAATCAGGGTTTAGTCACGGTAGAACACCGCGCCATCAATGGGCGCGGCGAGGTGGTGGCGCAGTGCAAGCGAACGATGCTGATGCAGAAGCGAGGCGAGCGACTCGGTTCGCTTGAGCCGTGAAGCTTACTCTGCCGCCTCGTACCAGTTGCGGTCCCAGCGGTGGGCGTATAGGCGGGCCACGTCTTCGGCGGGCAGGCCCTGCCCATCGGCAATCGCCACGTTGCGCTCCACGTTCCGCACGCTGCGCATGCCCACGATCACGGTGCTGACGGCGCGGTGGCTCAAAACAAAGCGCAGCGAGGTCTCGGCCAGTTGCGAGCTGTTGATGCCCAGATCGCTCTCGATGGCCCGCAGGCGCGGTTGCAGCTCAGCCTTGCGGTTGCCGCCGAAGTAGCGGTTGCGCCAGTCGCCCTCCGGGAACTCGGTCCCGGCAGTGATGTTCCCCGTCAGGCTGCCCTCGTCCAGCGCCACGCGCACGATCACGCCCACGCCGTTGGCCAGGCAGGCGTCCAGCAGGCGGTCCTGCGGCGACTGGTCAAAGGCGTTGTAGATCACCTGCACGGTTTCCACCACGCCCGCCTCCACCGCTTTCACGGCGTTGTCCGGCTGGTGGTCATTGATGCTGACGCCGAAATGGCCGATCTTGCCGTCGCGCTTGAGCTGCGTCACTGCGTCCTGCCAGTCGCCCTGCCCCAGCCATGAGTCGTTCCAGACGTGAAATTGCTGCACATCGATCTTATCCAGGCCCAGCCGCTCAAGGCTGGCCTCGGTCATAGCGACGACGTGTTCGGCGGGGAACGCCTCGCCCGCCGGAACACCGGGGCGTGCCGGCCACTGCCCATTACTGGGGCTGATCTTGGTGGCGACGAGGGTGCCGGGAACCTCGCGGGCCGCCTGTCCTACCAGCCGCTCGCTGTGGCCGTCGCCGTAGCCCATCGCCGTATCGATGAAATTGCCGCCCAGTTCCAGGTAGCGGCGCAGCGCTTCCAGGCTGTCGTCGTCCTGCGCGCCCTTCCACATGTCCGCGCCGATGCCCCAGGCCCCGTAGCCGATCTCGCTGACGCCCAGGCCGGTGGCCCCCAGATTCCGCATGTGCAGGGTAGATGGTGGTGTGGTCATGCGGTCCAGGGTAGACCTGGAGACCCTGGAATGAGGCTTGCATTGGGCATCTGACAAGGCGGGAAGCTGTGCGGGTGCGGCGGCCCACCCTCTGACCTGGGGTGCGGGAGTAGCCTCTAGCGCGTGCCGGATCTAAAAAGTACAGCGCCGACCACCCCTGCTGCCGCTCCCTCCCCCGCTCAGACCGCGCTGGATCAGGCCCGCAAACTGGCGACGGTGGGCCTGATTCTGGGCGTCTTCCTCAACGCCCTGGAGTCCAGCGTGGTTGCCAGCGCCATGCCCAGCGTGATTCAGGACCTGCGCGGCGAGTCGCTCTACGCCCTGCCCTTCGCGGCGTATCTGCTGACCAGCACGGTCTCCAGCCCGCTGTGGGGCCGGGGTTCGGACATCGTGGGCCGCAAGAAGCTGTACCTGACCGGCATGGCTATCTTTTTGCTGGGCAGCGTGCTGTGCGGTGCGGCGCAGAACATGGGCTGGCTGATCGGCGCGCGGGCCTTGCAAGGGCTGGGCGCGGGAGCGCTGCTGTCCATCGCCTTGACCATTATCGGCGAGCTGTACACCCTGGAGCAGCGCGGGCGGGTGCAGGCGCTGTTCAGCGGGGTGTGGGGCATCAGCGGTCTGGTGGGGCCGTTGCTGGGCGGCTGGCTGACCGAGAGCTTCTCGTGGCGCTGGACCTTTTTCGTGTCGCTGCCCTTCGGCGTGGCCGCCTTTGTCATGGTGTCACGCTTCCTGCGCCAGTCGGGCGTGCGGCGTGAGGCCCGGCTGGACTGGGGCGGCGCGGCGCTGTTCACGGTGGGCAGCGGATGTCTGATCTGGGGCCTGGAGCTGAAACACTGGTGGGCGGCGGCGGCAGGCGTGCTGATTCTGGCAGGAGCGCTGCTGCTGGAAAGCCGCCACCCCTCGCCGCTGCTGCCCATGTCGGCCCTGCGCGACCGTGTCCCGCGCGTGGCCTTTGCCGCAAATCTGCTGGCGGGCGCGGCGTACTTCGGCGTGATCGCCTACCTGCCGCTGTATGCCCAGGGCGTGACGGGCCGGGGCGCGACGGCGGCAGGGGCGATCCTGACCCCGGCGCTGGCGGGCTGGACGCTGGCGAGCATTCTGGCCGCGCAACTGATGCGCCGCATTCCGCTGGCCCGCATCGCGCAACTGGGCTTCGCGGTGCTGGTGGTGGTCTTCGCGGCCCTGACCTTCACCGTCCACGCGCCGCTGTGGATGACCTCCGCGCTGGGCTTTGTGGTCGGCACGGGCATGGGCTTTTCCATGCTCACGCTGCTGCTCTCGGCACAGGGGGCGGCGGCAACGGGGGAACTGGGCGCAGTCACCAGCGGCGTCCTGTTCGCCCGGCAGATGGGCGGCGCACTGGGCGTGACCGTCATGGCGCTGCTGATTGGCGAGGTGGCCATCGAAAACGGCGGCACGGCGTTGGCCGAGGGACTGCGCTCGGCCTATCTCCTGGCGCTGGGGCTGGTGGCGGTGGCATTTGTGTTCACGCTGACGCTGAGGGTCCGGCCAGCCGCTTCAGACGACGAGGCCCGCCCAGCCACGCCGTAGCGCATCCGTTGGAAGAGTGGCCATGCTGGAGATAATTTCATCCGGTGCATTCAAGCTCTCCCGGCGGCATGCAGGGTGACACTGCTCTGGTCAACTCTGGTCTGATCAACTCTGGTCTGATCAACTCTGGTCGACGCCTGGCAGGGCCGAGACAGCCTGGATCAAGGCCGCCGGGAAAATAAGTCCTTCACTTTCTGCCGTGTCAAGGTTCTCGGGTTGAGCTGCGTTCGGCAAGTTGTTTGGAGAGGCCGCCAAACTCCATCTGGGTACTGAAAGTTGACCTCACCTGAACCCTGAGAACTAACCTGAAGCGGTTTCTGGGAGCAACTTCTGCAATTCGCACTGCGCCGTGCCGAGCATGCTGGAAGTGGTGCGCCGCTGGAGCACATCGCCCGCCACGCTGAATACGGCGGGGCCTATGCGCCTTCCGGTCTAGTCCTCCCAGACTACACAGAGATGGATCGGCAGTCGGTCCCCGTCACGACAAGGCTTAAATGAGGATCGCCAGCGGCGAAAAAGGGGCCCCTCGGACAGGACTGTCACCGCTGGGACACCGATGAAAGTGTTAAGAGCGACTCTCTGGATAATGAAGCCGAATTTCACGTTTCGGTAACGCTACAGCCGGAAAATACGATCAAGCATTATTCCTGGAGAACGGCCTTACCTGAAAGATTGCCCCTGACAGATTGCCGAGTACGCGGGCAATTTGCCCTGGAGTGTGAGCCACCGTCCTATAGCTATAATGCGCCATCTGTTGCCTCCACTTTTCCAGCGTATTAGGAGGACACGGATATTTTTGGCAGGCCGAGTTGCGGTCTGGCTCTGGCCCGGCGTTTAAAACGACGCACATCAGAAAAGTGCATGCTAGGCTGCCAACTGTAATCTCTGGCCCTTCGTCCTCTCGACACTTTATTTCAAAGGTAAAGGTACTTCATGTCTACATTCTCTATGTTCCGCCGTCCCGCAGCCATCGCCCTGTCCCTGACTGCCTCGATTGCCATCGTGTCCTGTAACTCCAACTCAACGCCCACCCCCACGGCTACCGTGACCAAGGTGACGGTAACTCCCGAAGTGGCGTCGCTGGTGATCGGGGCCAATGTTCAGGCCAAAGCCACTGTGACCGGCACCAACAGCCCCTCGCAGACCGTCACCTGGGCTTCCAGCAACCCCAACATCGCCACGGTCAGCTCCACCGGCCTGATCACCGCCGTTGCGCCAGGGAACGCCGTGGTGAGCGCCAACGCCACGGTCGCAGGCTTTACCAACCAGTCTGACTCCGTCAAGGTGACGGTCACGGCCCCCACCTCCACCACCCCCACCGTGACCAAGGTGGCCGTGACCCTGAACCCGACTACCGTGGCCGTGGGCGGCACCTCCAAGGCCACCGCTACCGTGACCGGCACCAACAACCCCGCCCAGACCGTGACCTGGACCAGCAGCAACATGGCGGTTGCCACGGTTGACGCTGCGGGCAATGTGCAAGCCCTGACCGCTGGCTCGACGGACATCATTGCCGTTTCCACCGTAGACGGTGCTCAGACGGGCAAAGCGACGTTGACTGTGACGGCAGTCGTCATCAACCCCACGCTGACCACCGCCAAGATTAACTTCCAGACGGCTGCTGCCCCTACCCCTGCGGGCTACACCCCCAACACGGGTACGGCCTACACAGCCGCCAGCATGACCGGATGGGTGACGGAAACCAGCGCCGGAACGGCGGCCCCCGTGCCACTGGACCTGACCGGAAATGCCCGTTACCGTACCGTTGACGGCACCAATGTCGTCGCCGGCCTGGACGCCCGCCTGTACACCCAGATTCAGATGCAGTGCGGAACGCCCACCACCGGCAACACCTGTAACGCTCCTGCCACCAACACCTCTGGCGCGTTCGAGTACAAGGTAGTTAACGGTAAGTACAACGTGACCGTGAGTGTCGGCGACGCCGACAAACGCAACCTGAACAGCTTGCACACCATCAATGTCGAGAACGTCAACGCGATCAAGGATTTCACCCCCACGCTCGCCACTCAGTTCAAGACGGCCACCGTGACCGTGACCGTGGCCGACGGCAAGCTGACCATCGACGCCAAGGGCGGCAAGAACACCAAGATCAACTACGTGGACATCGTTCCAGCTCCCTGAGTCCAAGCTCACTTTTCAAACAGACGTCCCCCCAGTGCGGGGGGCGTTTTCTTTGGCCTTGCCAGGAAATTTACCCCTCCTTTTCCTCGACCTCCGCGCCCTTCTCGCTCCATTGTTCCAGCCTGCGTTCCAGGGCCAGTTCCAGGTCGTGGGCGGCCCGGCCCAGCGCGGTGAAATCGGCGTCGGGGGGGGCGCTGTTCAGGGCGGCCTGGGCAATGTCCAGCTCCGCTTCCAGCCGGGCAATATCTGCCTCGATGGCCTCCACCTCCCGCTTGAGGTGCCACAGGCCCTTGCCCCTGGGCGCGGCAGGTCTGGGGGCCGCCCTTGCCCCGGCCTGCGCCGCCGCCTTCATTTCCTCGGCCTCCAGTTCGGCCAGGCTGCGGTGTTTGGCGCGGTAGTCCTCCCAGCCCGGGTACTCGTAGAAGTGGCCGTCCTCGATCAGCCAGATGCGGTCCGCCAGGCCCTCGATAAAAGCGCGGTCGTGGCTAACCATCAGCAGCGTGCCGTCAAAGTTCTCCAGGGCGATCTCCAGGGCCTCCACCATCTCCATGTCCAGGTGGTTGGTAGGCTCGTCCATGACCAGCAGATTGCGGTCCTCCTGCGCCAGCTTGAGCAGCGCCAGCCGCGCCCGCTCGCCGCCGGACAGGATGCGGGCGGCCTTGTCGTGCTGATCAAAGGGAAACATGAACGTTCCCAGCAGGTCGTGGGCCTGCGGGTCCTTTTGCACGTACTCACGCGCCACGTCATAAAGGGTCTGTTCGGGCGAGACGCCGCGCAGGGCCTGATCGTAGTAGCCCACGCCCACCCGCGCGCCGGTCAGCACCTTTGCGCGCGGATCGTCACTGGCTTCCAGGCCCAGCAGCGCCCGCAGCAGCGTGGTCTTGCCTGCCCCATTGCGCCCGATGATGGCAATCCGCTCGCCCCGGCGCACCTGCACGTTCACGTCTTGGTACAGGGTGCGGAATTGCCCGCCCTCCACCGGAATGCGGCGGCTCAGGTGCCGGGCGTCCAGCACGATGTCGCCGCTGCCGGGGGCGTGGAAGGTGATGCGGGCGCTGCGTTCCTCGGGCGGCGGGGCAGCGGTGGCGCGGGCCTGCATGCGGTCCACGCGGGCCTGCATGGCCCCCGCGCGGCGGGCCAGTTTGCTCATGCCCAGTCCCCAGATCTTCATGCGGTCGGCGCTGCTCTGCAAGCTTGAGATCTGGCGGGCGTCCTGGGCGGCGCGGGCGGCCTGCTGTTCCAGTTCGGCGTCCAGCGCGGCACGGAAGGTGCTGTAGTTGCCCGGATAGACCCTGAGGGTGCCGCCGCGCAGGTGGGCGGTCTCGTTGGTCACGCGGTCCAGAAAGGTCCGGTCGTGGCTGATCACCATCACCGCGCCGGGATAGCGGGCCAGAAAGTTTTCCAGCCACTCCACCATCACGATGTCCAGGTGGTTGGTCGGCTCGTCGAGCAGCAGCACGTCCGGGTTTTCCACCAGCAGGGCGGCCAGGCCCAGGCGGGTGCGCTCGCCACCGCTGAGGCTCTCGGCGGGTGCACCCTCGCGGCCCCGGAAGCCGAAGGCCAGGGTCACGGCATCCTTGCGGCTGCGGCGCAGGGGGCCGCCGCGCCGCACGTAATGTTCCAGGATTTCCTCGTGGCGCAGCACGCTCTCGGGCGTTCCGGCGCTCATGGCGCTTGCGGCGGCGGCCAGCTCGATCTCCAGGGCGTCCAGATCGTGGAAGGCGGCGTCCAGCACGCTGTCTACCGTCGCCGTCTTCTCAAAGACCGGGTCCTGTTGCAGCGAGCGGACCCGCACGCCCGGCGCGCGGCGCACGCTGCCCCCGTCGGGGGGAAGCTGGCCGGTCAGCAGCCGCAGCAGCGTGGTCTTGCCCGCCCCGTTGCGCCCCACCAAACCGATGCGGTCGCCGCTCCTGACGGCAAAAGTGACCTCGGAGAGCACGGTGGCGGGACCGTAATCTTTGAGGGCGTCCTGCACAGCAACAAGCACGCCCTCAAGTATACCTTGACTTGCTCAAATGTCAGATTTTTCTCGTAAACTGGCAGCGGAGATGTTCAGTGTGCCCCCCGCCTTCCCGCCCGTCCATGACCTGCTGTGGTCGCTGGTCCTGTGCGTCTGTCTGGGCGCGGGTGGACGGGGGGCAAAGACTTCACCTGTCCATCCCGCATCCGCCCTGTCCTTCTCTGGCCGGTCCGCCCCCACCTTGCGGGGCGCGCAGGTCCGTGTGGACATTCTGGGAGCAGGCGGCCCCTGGCTTGCCCGGACGCTGCCCCCCCAGATCGCCACCCGGCTGCACGTCGGCCCGGGCCGGGCGGTGGTGCAGGAGGGACGGCTAAGGCGGGTGGTCGTCGGCAGCGCCTCCGAACTGCGGCACTCCCGCGCTGGGGCTGATCTGCTGCCGATCCAGCTTTTCCGGACCCTGAGTGGTGCGGTCAGCGACGCCGGGAATCCCCGCACCGATCTGAGCGTCACGCTGGGGGATCAGACCCAGACCCGCGGGCTGGACAGCCATCTGGGCGGGCGTTTTGCCAGGTCCGTGCCGCTGCCCACGCACGGCGCGCCCGCCTCGCCGCCCCTGTGCGGTCGCGCCGACAACCGGAGCCATGCTCAGCTTTCATGATTTCGCCCTTACCCGCCACGGCACGGTTCGCCGGTACCGGCGGCTGGCCGTGCCGCTGGCCGCGCTGCTGGCGGGTGGACTGGCCTGGGCGCTGCCCGAGAACGGCCTGCTGTGGGACGCCCTGAACCGCGCCCTGCCCGGTTCTTCCAACGGGCGCGTGCTGGTGGTGGGCATCGATGACGCCACGCTGCGGGATTACGGGCGCGTCGGCAGTTGGCCGCACGAGCTGTACCGCCAGGCCCTGAACACGCTGGACCGGGCCGGGGTCGCCGCCATCGGTGTGGACGTGCTGCTGGGCGATTCGGCACGCAACGACGCCGCGCTGGCCGCCGTGTTCAGCCGCCCCAACGTGGTGCGGGCGACGGCCCCCGGAGAACCCACCACCCTGCGCCCCGACTGGCGCTCGCCCACTGGCATCAGCGCCCTGAACCTGAGCGAGGACGGCGTCGTGCGGTTTTTTCAGACCGCTTACGCTGATCCGGCGTCTCCAGGCGGCCTGGCCCCCAGTTTCGCGCGTCAACTGGTGGTGGCGGCGGGGCGTAACGTTCCCCTGGACCCCCGGGCGCGCATCCTGCGCTACAGCGCGCCCGGTCCCCAGCCCCTGCCCGTGATTCCCTTCCGCGATGTGGTAAACGGCACCATCCGCCACGGCGACTTTCAGAATCGGGTGGTGCTGGTGGGCCTGACTGCCAGCGGCGCGGGCGGCCTGACGGCGCGGGATGTGGGCGGTGCGGTGGTGCCCGGCGTGGGATTACAGGCGCGGGCGGTCTCCAGCCTGCTCAGCGGGCCGTTCGTCTATCTGCCGCTGTGGACCACCGTACTGGCGGGCGTGCTGGCCGCCGTCGCCGCCGTGCTGGCCGGGGGGCTATGGGGCTTTGCCATCGCGCTGCTGGCGCTGGCGCTGGCCGTGCCGTACTGGCTGCTGGGCACGCTGCTGCCAGGGGTCACGCTGTCGCTGTGCGCGGTGCTGGGCACCGGCCTGGTCATGCTGGAACGCTGGTGGGGCCTGCGCCACGCGGGCGGGCGCGATTCCCTGACCGGCTTCGGCAACCGGCTGGCCTTTACCCGCGCCGTCGAGGGACGCTGGCAGGGCCGCCACAGCCGCCCGCTGGGCCTGCTGCTGGTGGACCTCAGCGGCTTTCGCAAGGTCAACGCGGTGTACGGCCACGCCGCCGGGAACGAGCTGCTGCGCGAGCTGGCGGGCCGCATCATGCAGCACAAGCGCCGGGGAGACCTGATCTTCCGCTGGGGTCCGGACGAGTTCGCCGTGCTGCTGGACAACACCCCCGCCGCCGAGCTGGCGGACCTGACCCGCCGAGTACAACTGTCGCTGGACGCCGTGTCGTACCGCGATTTGCCCCTCCAGGCCAGCGTGGGCGGGGCCAGCACCGGCCCGGACATCCAGACCCCCACCGATCTGGTCGAGGCCGCCAGCCGCAGCCGCTACAGCATTAAATACCAGCGCGAACAGTGGCGGGTTTAGGTGGGATCACGCTCCCACCTCCCGTTTGAGCGTGATCCGCGCGCCCTCGCGGACGAAACCCAGGCGTTCATTGACCGCCAGCATGGGCCGGTTGATGCTGTGATTGCCGCTGCGTGAGTGCGTGTATCCCCGTCCCAGCGCGGCGCGGGCGGCGGCCAGTTTGAGCGCCAGCGCGACGCCCTGGCCCCGCCACTGCGGCAAAACTCCGGTCAGACCGTTGTGCAGCGTGCCTGGGCGCGTGGCGATGGGCAGATGCAGTTCACTCAGGCCCACCCACCCGCCGTCCGGGGCCAGGGCGATGAACACACCTTCCGGCGATATCTTCGCGCCCGCCCGGCGCTGCCAGACCTCGAAGGGCCACACGCTGACCGGTGTGGTGCTGGGCACATCGGCCAGCAGGGCGGCCACCAGGCTGTAAAGGCGGCGCTGCTGCGGTTCGTCAAATTCGCCCAGTGCCGAGAGGGGCCGAACAGTCACATCTGCCGCCGCCACCCGCGCTTCCGTCCCGGCAAAGCGGGCGAAGTCCAGCGTCCGCAGATCGAGGGTGCTGTGCCACATGCGGTCATGCTCGGCGTAGCCACGCGCCAGCAGGAAACCGTGTTCCCACCAGTCCTCGTGGACGTGGGAGACCAGCGTGCTTGCGGCGTGGGCCAGGGCATAGGCCTCGGCGAGTCTGAGCAGCTCTGCGGCCAGCTCGCCGCCCGCCCCGTCCTGCCGGGTGCGAACCTTGACCTCCAGCCAGCCGGGATGCCCGTCCATACGCGGCACGCCGGTTTCGGCCAGCCCTACGACGTCCTTGCCGCGCAGGGCCAGAAGTTGCCGCCAGGGTTCATCCGGCGTCCGGCCAGCCTCAAACCGTTGTTGATCTTCGGCAGAGGTTGGGGCATCCGGGTGCGCGGCGCTCAGGAACTCGGCCAGGCGCGGGAAGTCGGAGGCGCTGCCCTCTCGGAGCTGGAGACCGGGCAAGCCGGGGAGTGGGTGAGCGGCGGTGGGTTCCATGCGCGAGTACAGCACAGGGCAGCCGGCGGGCGCATCGGCCAATCGGCGGAGTGCAATGGAAAATCCCTCCGCAGGCATGGCCCGCAGAGCGGCGGAGGGGTTGAGTAAGGGGTTTCTTAAACTGCCAGCCCCTCTGCGTGTGCGCTGACTTCCCGCGCCGCGTACTGGCCGGGCGGCAGGCTGATCAGCGAGGCGTCGTTGCCGCCGAACTCGTCCACCCAGCCGATCTCGTCCAGCGCCTTTTTCCACGCGCCGATGCTCTCGTTGCGGTAGATCGAGTAGGCGGCCATACCGATCTCGGGACCGCCGCGCGCAATCACGCTTTCCACCCAGGCCCACTTGGCAGACACATTTCGCAGTTCGGCAGTGCGGCGCAGTTCCTTCTGGATGCGCTTGAGCCGCCCCTCGATCACCCCCACGCCCGCGAAGGGATCGGCGAAGTGCGGCGTGTGCCGCTTGGGAACGAACGGCGAGACGCCCAGCGCGATGCGGTTGATGCCCGCCAGCTCCTTGGTAAACGCGATCAGTTCGCTGATGTCGTCGTCGTTCTCCGGCCCCAGCCCGATCATCATGTAGACCTTGAGGCCCGAGAAGCCCAGGTCACGGCTGATCTGCGCGGTCTTGAGCAGGTCCTCGGTGGTAATGCCCTTCTTGAGCCAGCGGCGCAGGCGTTCGCTGGGGGCGTCGGAGGCTACTGTAAAGGTTCGCAATCCGCCCGCCTTCAGAATCTCGGCCAGTTCGGTGTCTACCGTGTCGGCGCGGATGGAACTGACGCCCAGCTTGACGCCGCGCTCGGTCAGGGTGCGCCCCACGAACTTGGTGTGCGGAAAGTCGGACAGCGCCGCGCCCACCAGGCCCACCTTCTGCGCCCAGTCGGGGATCACGTCCAGCAGTTCCTGGCCGCCGTTGTTGCGGTTGGGGCCGTACATGGTGCGCGCCAGACAGAAAGTGCAGGGGCGCGGGCAGCCGCGCTGGGCCTCCACCAGAAACATGTTGCTCAGCTCGCTGTGTGGCGTCACGATCTGGCTGTAGGCGGGCAGCAGCTCCTTGGGCGCAGTGGCCCACGTCGGCTCGTGCGTGTGCCGCGCGGGCAAAAAGATGCCCGGCATGCCGTCGATCAGGTCGTAGAAATCCTCGCGCGAAGTGGCCTCGCGCAGCGCGTCCGACACCACCGGAATGATCTGCTCGCCGTCCCCGATCACGATCACGTCGGCAAAGGGGACCAGCGGATACGGGTTGGAAGAGGTCAGCGGCCCGCCGATCATCACGATGGCGTCGGTGTCGTCGCGTTTCTCTCGCAGGGGATGGATGCCCACCACGTCCAGCATGCGGATGATGTTGGTCAGGTCCAGCTCGAAGGACACGCTCAGGGCGAACAGTTCGCAGTCGCCCGCCTCGCGTCCGGTTTCCACCGTGGGCAGCGGCTGGCCCAGCTTCTCGAAGGCGTCCACGTCGTCGGGCAAAAAGGCGCGCTCACAGGCCACGCCTTCTTCGTTGTTGAACATGCGGTAGATGACCTGAAAGCCCAGCGAGGCCATGCCCACGCTGTAGCGGTTGGGAAAGGCCAGCGTCACACGCACCGGGGCGTGCTTGAACATCGTTCCCGTTTCATCGTCCAGCAAAGGTTTCATGGTATTGCGCCAGTAACTCAAAACTCCTCCGGGTGCGCGCATCGGCCCCGGAAGTTGCCAGAGGTCAGCAGGGAGGCGGGCGCGTCACAGCCGCCCAGTGTAGCGCGTTTGAGTGCGAGAAATGGAGGATCGGATGGGGTGCGGGCGTAAGGGGGACGGTCCCACGCAAACCCCACAGTCGGTCCCGCCGCCAGCTCCCTTCAAGGGGAGCCAGGGGGAGCCAGGGGGAGCTTCATTCCGGCTTCTCGGCCCCTTTTCCCTTCGCCTTCACGGTTTCGCTAAAGCTCGGCACCTGACCGCCGAAGATGGAAAAGGCGTCGCAGCGCCCGCGCAGGACGCACAGGCCGCATCTGGGGCGGCTCCAGGAACAGACCTGCTGGCCGTGCCTCAGCAGATTCAGGTGAAGCTCGTACAGAAACGGCGGATCTTCAGGCAGCACCTTGAGCAGCGCGCGGTGGGCCGCCTGCTCGCCCATCAACGCGATTGCGCCGACGCGGGTGGTAATGCGGTGGACGTGGGTGTCCACCGGAAAAACTGGGTGCGCGTAATTAAACAGCAGCACCAGGCTGGCGGTCTTCACTCCAACGCCGGGTAGATCCGTCAGCCATTTCATCGCGTCCTTGCTGGGCATATCGCGCAGGAATTCCAGGGTGTAGCTGCCGGGCGAATCGCGCAGGCGGCGCAGGGTTTCCTGGATGCGCGGGGCCTTGCTCTCGGGGTAATTGCTGCGGCGGATGGCGTGGGCGACGGCCTCGGTGGGCGCAGCGATGATCGCGTCCCAGTCGCCGATCTCGCACAGTTCGTCGTAAGCGGCGGCCTCGTCCTGCCAGGTGGTGCGCTGCGACAGGATGGTGCTGATCAGCTCGTGCATCGGCTCGCGGCGGGGGTCCAAGTGGCGGTCCCCGTACTCGGCGTGCAGCTCTTCCCTGATCCATCGCAGCAGTTCAGCCCGTTCCTCTTCAGGGCGGGCCGCGTTCAGCGCAGGTTCGGCGGTCATCGGTCTGGCTAGCTGCCGGGTGTGCTGTCGTCTTCCACCGCGTCACGCGCGCCCTCGGCGGGGCCGTCCTTGTCGGCGGGATCGACGTTGGGGGCCTGGCCCCGGTCCTGCTCGGGGATGGGCTGGCTCTGGCCCTCGGCGGGGGACTGGTTGGCGGGATCGTAGCCCGGCTTGGTGTCGTCGCTCATGCACCGCAGCCTGCGCGCCCCGCTGTGGTTGTGGGGCTGATGTGGGTGAAGGGGACTTTAGGCAGTGAGCGAGGCGGCCTTTTCGCGTGACCGCACAAGACAAACCGAACCTCCCGTTCAAAGGAGGTCCGGCTGTTTTGCAGTCCGCCCAGCTCAAACGCTTCAGGCGACCTGCTTCTTTTTGCCCGTTGCGGCGGGGGCACTTTGCTCCTGGCCCAGCGCCTGAACTTCTTTCATGCGGAAGATCACCAGGCTGCCCACGAAGGTGCAGGTGACCATGCCGTGCGCGTTCAGCAGGCTCAGGGCGGTCATGACGTCCTCGCGGGTCATGCGGAGTTGCTCGCTCATGTACAGAGCGCTGTCGGCGCGGCCTTCAAGATAATCACGGACCTTTTTGGCGTCGCTCGTCAGCGGGGTGGCTGGCACGTCGGCCAGACCGGGATCGGCCAGACCATACACCGCACGGGTGCCGGTGCCGGGCAGGCGGCGCACGCGGCCCTGGTCCAGCAGGCTGGCGAGGGCGGCGCGCAGGTGAGACAGCGCCAGGCCGGTGGTCTTGGCCAGTTCGGTCTCGACCCATTCGGGCTTGCTGTCCAGGGCACTCAGCACCAGCTTTTCATTGGCGCGGCGGGTTTCTTGGAGGTCTTCGAGGGTGGGGGGGTTAAACATTCAGTGTCCTCCGACTGAGAATTAAAGGCGGCGCGACAGCCCATCTCCCAAGCACCGTCATCAATTCCAAAGAAGCGATTTAACGTCTGGACCGTCTGTATGAATCGGTACATCTGTATGAATCGGTACAAACGTGAAAAATCTGAAATGAGTGCACTCACAGGCGCAACTTTCCTATTGTCACATAGCTTCTCTCATTTTTGATGAGGCTGCTGAGTGTTGATCTTGAGGAAACTGGAGAGGCTCACCCGGCCCCGGAGTCAGCTCAACTTGATAGGAGAGTCAGGAGAGCTGTGCTCCCAGGTCAGGGAAATTTGACATTCGTAGAGATTGTTATTTTCCCCCTCGTGTCATCAATCTCACCACGGGACTGCATCTGGCAAGCAGATTCATCGTTCGACTGCGGTGTGTCCATAAAAGTTAGGCGCTTATCGACTGCATTGGTTCCCAGAACCAGACTCCCACACATCAAGGAGGCTTGATATGGCCCCTATTCCAGCTCCCTCTGCATCCTCTCGCCCTGAGCGCAGCCGCGCGCAGAGGGTGGGCGCGCTGTCGGGCAGAATGGGCTTGATCGGTGGTCTGCTGGCGACTCTGGCGACTGTACTGATCGGAGTTGGCGATAGTGGCAGCGGCGATCTCCTCAGTTTTGTCAAGGGTATGGGCTTCGGTATTCTCTCGGCCCTGCCTTTCTTCCTCGCCATGCTTACTGTCCGCGCCATGTTGTTGATGGACGAGTATATGCGCGCGCACTGCATATGCAGGCCACCAGCATTGCTTGCATGGTAACGATGGTGGTTTCCGGTGGCCTGATTGCGCTGGAGGCCGCCCTCAAGTTTCAGACCCCTTCGTTCGTGTATTACGCGGTGGGGATGCTGAGCTGGATTGTCGCGCTGGCCGCCCTGAATCGGCGCAGCCGCCGGGAGTAGGGGCGGTGGACAACCACATCCGCACCCTGCGCGCCGCGCGGCAGTGGACCCAGGCGGATCTGGCCGCCGAACTGGACGTGAGCCGTCAGACCGTCAACGCGCTGGAGACAGGCAAATACGATCCCAGCCTGCCGCTGGCCTTCCGCATCGCGCGGCTGTTCGGGCGGCCCATCGAGGACATTTTTATTGACCCGGATCGGCCCGGCGAATCTGTTCCCGTGGCCGCGTCTGTACCGGAACCGGGCTTCGATTATCAGACCCGCACTGCCATCGCCCTGAACGAACTGGGCATCCTGCGTGAAATGGGTGAACAGGGCTGGGAGCTGACCGGGGTAGGACTGGGAACGCTGTCGTTCCGCCGCGCCGTGGGCCAGCAAGACGCCGCGCCGCGCTGGCTGTATCAACGCCTCAGCGGCCTGCTGAGCAGCGAGCAGCGCCAGGAGCTGACCCAGCAGGGCTGGACACTGGTGGACACCTGGCTGGGCGGCGTTTTTCATTACTTCAGGCGGCCCCTGCCCTGACCCCTGACCAGTCCGCGGCAACTCCCTGCTTCCTGCACGCGTATCCCCTCCCAGGAGACCCATGACCCAAACTCAGACCATGCTGGACATTCACAACGTCACCAAAACCTACGGCAAGTTCACGGCCCTCAAGGGCGTGTCCCTAAGCGCCCCGGAAGGCGAGGTCTTCGGCCTGCTCGGTCCCAACGGCGCGGGCAAGACCACGCTGCTGCGGATTCTGGCGACGCTGCTGCGCCCCACGTCCGGTACGGCGGCGGTGGCCGGGTACGACGTGCTGCGGCGTCCTGAAGAGGTGCGCCGCCGCGTGGGCGTGGTCAACGGCGGCATGGGCCTGCCCGCCCGCCTAACCGGGCGCGAGGTGCTGCGTTCGTTCGCTGGGCTGTACGGCATGAACCGCGCCCAGACCGAGGCCCGCATTGCCGAACTGGACGCGGGGCTGGAACTGGGCCGCACCCTGGACGTGCGCGCCGGGGATTACAGCACCGGCATGAAGCAGAAGGTGGTGATCGCCCGCGCGGTGATCCAGGACCCGCCCGTCCTCATTCTGGACGAGGCGGCCAGCGGCCTGGACATTTTCGCGCGGCGCACGCTGCTGGATTTTGTCCTCGCCACCCGCGCGCCGGGGCGGCTGACCCTGTACTCCACCCACGTCATGTCCGAGGCCGAGGAGGTCTGTGACCGCGTGGCCATCCTGCATGAGGGCCAGTTGCTGACCGTGGGCCGCATCCCCGACATCCTGGCGCAGACCGGAGAGGGCAATCTGGAACGCGCCTTTTTCTCGCTGGTGCGCGGGGGTGAACAGCGTGCAGTCTGAGAGCAGATCCTCTAGGAGCATTCGCCCGAGGATGGTCTGGCGTATCGCGGCCCGCGATCTGCTGTCCACCCTGCGGGACCGCCGCACCCTGGCCGCCACCATTTTAATGCCGCTGATCCTGATTCCGGCGCTGTCGCTGGGCTTGCCGCTATTGCTGGGCAGCTTTATCGGCGGCCAGCAGCAGGAGCGGCAGAAGGTGGGCGTGGTGGGAACCCTGCCCCTGGCGCTGCGAACCGCGCTGGAACAGGACGAGCAGCAGGGCGGCCAGACCGTGCGGGCGGGCGTGACCCTGGTTCCCGTGACGGACCCCGGAAAAGCCGTGCAGTCCGGCGATGTAGAGGCCGCCATTCAGGCCCCGGCCCCGCTGCCCACCCGCGCCGGGCAGGGCAGTGCCGAGCTGGAGGTCTATGCCAAGACCAGCAGCCTGCGCGCCCAGGCCGGGGCCTACGGCAAGGTGCAGGACGTGGTGGACCGCTACAACCGTACGCTGACGCTGGACCGCCTGAAGGGCCTGGGCCTGGGCGCGGACACCCTGACGCCCGTGACCGTCAAGTCCATCGACGCCAGCCCCCCGCAGGAGCAGCGCAGCGGACAACTGGCCTTTTTAATCCCGTTTTTAATGCTCCAGTTCATCCTGTCGGGCGGCATGGCCACCGCCATCGACGCCACTGCCGGGGAAAAGGAGCGCGGCACCCTGGAAAGTCTGCTGGTCTCGCCGGTGCGCCGCGCCGAAGTCGTGAGTGGCAAGCTGCTGGCCACCACCATCACCGCTCTGACCAGCGCGTGCTTCAGCGTGGCGGGCTTTTTGATCAGCGGTCTTGTGGCGGCCATCTTCCTGAAAACCAGAAGCGGTCTGGGGGCGGACATCACCGGGGCGATGGGCGGCCAACTCAGCCTGACCCTCGGCGGCACGCTGGCGCTGCTGGGGCTGGCCGCCAGCGCCGCGTTGATCATCAGCGCCCTGCTGATTGCCATTGGCATTTACGCCCGCAGCTTCAAGGAGGCGCAGACGTATATCGCGCCGCTGACGCTGGTAATCGTGCTGCCCGCCGTGATGCTGCAATTCGCCGACTTTCTGACCCTGAGCACTGCCGTTTATGCCGCGCCGCTGTTCGGCTCGATGGTCTCGATCCTGAACATCGTCAAGGGCGCGGCCCAACCGTCCCAGATTCTCCTCGCCATCCTCGCCAACCTGATCGGGGCGGCGCTGCTGTCATTGCTGGCACTCCGTTCATTCGGGCGGGAGGAAGTGATTTTCAGGAATTAGCGCGGGGCGGACAACCGCTGACCCGCTGATTGCCCACCGCCCTTTTCCGTGGCAGAGGTGCAAAAGGAAAAGCCCCCTCCGTGGGGGAGAGGGCTGGATGGGGGGGCTTCAAAGCTATCTCTGCCCCACCCAGAACGCGTCCAGCGCCGCTTTCACTTCCGGCATCTTCTCAAAGTGAGGCAGCCCATCGGTTCCCCCGATCCGTACGGCCCTCACGCCGTCTTGCTGCGTGAACAGTTGCAGGCGGTCAAAGCTCACGAAGCCGTCCTGGTCGTACAGGACGATCACGGGAATGGTCAGTTTGCTGTACAGGTCCCCGTAAGCGTCGCCCGTGAACAGTTGCCCGCTGATGAAATACACCGGGGCGTACTTTGCGCCCGGCTGGCGGGTGGTGTCCACCGCATAGTCCACCAGCCCCTGATCCACTGGCCCCCGGAACGAGCGCCTCAGAAAGTATTCGATGACGGGGCGCGTCCGCAGGGTGGAATACAGCGGTGTGCTGACCGAGTTCAGGCGGTTGTACAGTTTCTGGCCGCCGTCCTCCGCGCCTGCCTCCTGTGTGCCGCCGCGCGGCTGGCCCAGACCGCTGGGGCTGAGCAGCGCCAGACTGCGGATGCGCGGGTCACCCAGGGCAGCGCGGGCGGCGAATTCGCTGCCCAGGCTGAGGCCCACCACGTCCACATCCGCGCCGATCAGCGTCACCAGGGCGTTCAGCGAGCGGGTCATCAACTCCTCGGTGTACCGGGTATCCGGGCGGGCGCTGCTGCCGAAGCCGGGCCATTCCAGCGCGTAGACCGGGCGGGTGCCGACGTAGGCGTCCCACAGGGGCTTCATCTCGTAGGCGCTGGCGGCGGCGTTCACGCTGGGGGTCAGGACCAGGGGGCGGCCCTCGCCGCGCGTGTCGGCGTAGTAGGCCACCTGTCCAAAGCCGGGCAGCTCGAAGAAGCGCCGCTCACCGCCCACGGCAGGGCGCAGATCGGTGGTGGCTCTGGCGCTGGGCACGGGCGCGGTGGTGGCGGTGGGGGCACAGGCGGCCAGTCCCAAGGCGGCGGTCCCCGCGAGCAGGATCAGGGCGACAGTTTTGCGAGAGAGCTTCATAATGTAATGTTGCTCTCTAAGTGGGCGCGCTGTCTGTTTGGTGCAGTACGGTTCCGTTTCTCGCCAGGGCCGCTAGACTGCCTCTCAATGCGTCCCGATCTGCTGTCCCGCGTGCTGTCGCTGCTGCCCGAGCGCGGCGCGCGTCCCGAATATCAAGTGTATTACGACATGCTGCGCGATTATCCCCGGCGCGGCGGCAAGGGCATCCGCAGCGAATTGCTGCTGGCCAGCGCCCGCGCACATGGCGTCGCCGCTGGTACGCCGCAGTGGGAGGCGACCCTGTGGCTGGCCGCCGCGCTGGAACTGTTCCAGAACTGGGTGCTGATCCACGACGACATCGAGGACGATTCCGAGGAACGCCGGGGCAAACCCGCCCTGCACCGCCTGCACGGCGTTCCGCTGGCGATCAATGCGGGTGACGCCCTGCACGCCTATATGTGGGCCGCCGTCCAGCGCGCCGGGGTGCCGGGCAGCATGGACGAATTCCTGAACATGATCCATCACACCGCGCAGGGGCAGCACCTCGATTTGTGCTGGGTGGAGGGCCGCCGCTGGGACCTGGTGGAAGAGGATTACCTGGAAATGGTGCGCCAGAAGACCGCCTACTACACGGTGGTCATTCCGCTGCGGCTCGGCGCACTGGCGGCGGGGGCGCAGCCTTCCGAACAGTTCACGGCTGCCGGGCTGGCGCTGGGCGCGGCCTTCCAGATCCGCGACGACGTGTTGAATCTGGCCGGGGACGCCGCCAAATACGGCAAGGAAATCGGCGGCGACCTGCTGGAGGGCAAGCGCACCCTGATCGTCTTGCACTGGCTCCGAACCGCCCCCAGCCCCCAGCGGCAGGCATTCCTGAAACAGATGGGCCTGGACCGCCCCGACAAGGACGCCCAGACGGTTGCCGACATTCACGGCTGGCTGCTGGACAGCGGCAGCGTGACCTACGCCCAGGATTACGCCCACGCCCAGGCGGAGCAGGGGTTGACGCTGCTCTCGCGGGCGTTCGCGGCAGCTCCAGACCAGCAGGCGGCGGGCGAATTGCTGGCCGCCATGCGCAAACTGGCGACGCGTGAATCTTGAAGGTAAAGATGGGATCTGGGTCCGCACCCAGTCCCAGAGTCTCAATTGGTCGTCTGGGACAAGCTTTCCATGATATTTCAGCCCTGCTGTGACACGGCCTGGGCGTCCAGCATTTATAGACCTCACCACCAACCTAACGTTCGTTAGGTAGACTGGGGGGATCTCAGGAGGTTCTTCCTATGACCCAGCCCGTGAACCCAGCAAAGAGCCATATTGCCCCCGATGAAACCGCCGAGCAGCACGCCGCTTTTGAGGCCCGCATCGAGCGCGGTGAGAAGATCGAGGCGGGCGATTGGATGCCCGCCGAGTACCGCCGTCAGTTGATCCGCATGATCTCGCAGCACGCGCACAGCGAAGTGGTGGGCATGCTCCCCGAGGGCGAGTGGATCGCCAGCGCGCCCACGCTGAAGCGCAAGACCATCCTGATGGCCAAGGTGCAGGACGAGGCCGGGCACGGGCAGTACCTCTACCACGCTGCCGAGACCCTGGGCGCGACGCGCGAGGACATGATCGACGCGCTGCTGACCCGCCGCGCCAAGTACAGCAGCATTTTCAACTATCCCACGATGACCTGGGCTGACGTGGGCATGATCGGCTGGCTGGTAGACGGCGCGGCCATCAAGAACCAGACCATGCTGGCGGGCGCAAGTTACGGTCCCTACAGCCGCGCGATGGTCCGCATCTGCTCCGAGGAAACTTTCCATCACAAGCAGGGCAAGGAAATGATCGTCCTGTACGCCCAGGGCAGCGCCGCCCAGCGCGAGATGGCCCAGGACGCCCTGAACCGCTGGTGGTGGCCCGCTTTAATGATGCTGGGGCCGCACGACGCCGACAGCCCAAATACCGGCATCATGAGCAAGTGGGGCGTGAAGCTCAAGACCAACGACGAGGTGCGCCAGGAGTTCATCAACGAGCACGCCCCGGAGTTGTTGGAGGCTGGTCTGACTATTCCTGATCCCGACTTGCATCAGGACGAGATCGGCAACTGGAAGCACGGCCCGATCAACTGGGATGAGTTCTGGGCCGTCATCAAGGGCGAGCGTGGGCTGGGGCAGGAGCGCCTCGCCACCCGTCAGGCCGCCCACGACGACGGGGCCTGGGTGCGTGAGGCGTTACAGGCATACACCAACCGTCAGCGCGCAGTGGCGGCGGACTAGGGACAAACCTCAGTCTGCTTTACGGTCCGCTCCTCCTGAAAAGGAGCGGGGGCAACAACCTGATTTCCCCCTTAAGGAGGGGTACCAACTCCGAAGGACATTCATGACCCAGCCCCAACCCGATCCCCAGTCCGATACCCAGTGGCCGCGCTGGGAAGTATTCAAGCAGGACAGCGAGAAGCGCCCGTATCAGGCGGTGGGCAGCGTCCACGCGGGCGATCCCGATCACGCTTTGCTGACCGCCCGCAACGTGTTCGTGCGCCGTCCCGCCGCCGTCAGCCTGTGGGCCGTGCGTGAGGACCACATCCTGAGCGCCACGCCGGAAGAAGTGGTGTCTCACCCCGACGTGCTGGACACACCTGGCGAGGCTGGGGCCTACCACATAGGCGTCAAGAAGTCCCACAAGCGCAGCATGACCTTTGTGGATTTGATAGCAACGGTGAAGGCGGGCGGCCCCGGCGACGCGCTCCGGCAGGCGCAGGCGCAGCATCCTGACGCCCTGACGTGGGTGGTCTTTGCTGACGTGGCCATTGCCCGGACCGACGACGACGCCGAGACGGTGGAAAGCTGGTTTGCCCCGGCCAGGGACAAGACCTACAAGCAGCAGCAGTATTACGGCGTGATCGGCAAGCATGTCGGCGAACTGAAACGCGAGGGCCGCATGCCCCGCCGGACCACCCAGGAGCCGCATGTGGCGGGTCACAAGGTCTATGACCATCCGCACGATCAGACCAGCGAAATGCTGCGGCAGCGCGCCGCCGAGGTTGAGGTGAAGCCGTGACCGCGCCCACTACCAGCCTTTCTGAGGTTCAGCAGGCCGCCCTGATCCGCAAATTGACCGCCCTAGCCGACGATGAGATCATTCTGGCGCAGCGCGGCGGCGAGTGGACCGGTCAGGCCCCGATCCTGGAAGAGGACATTGCCCTGGCCAACATCGCGCAGGACGAGCTGGGCCACGCCGGGCTGTATCTGGAACTGCGCCGCGCGCTGGACGGCACAGATGCTGACACGCTGGCCTTCACCCGCAGCGCCGATGAGTACACCAGCGCCCGCTTTGTGGAATTGCCGAAAGGTGACTGGGCCTTTACCATGCTGCGCCAGTACCTCTACGACGCCTACGAGGCGCTGTGGCTGGACGCCGCCCGCAAAAGTACCTACGGGCCGCTGGCCGAGGTCGCCAGCAAGGCTTTCCGCGAGGAACGGTTCCACCTCCAGCACACCGCCTTGTGGGTGGAGCGGCTGGCGCTGGGAACGCCCGAAAGCATGAAGCGCACGCAGGACGCTCTGAACGCGCTGTGGCCCTACGTCGGCCAGTTGTTCCAGCCGGTCGCGGGCGAGACTGAGTTGGTAGACGCTGGCCTGCTGCCCGACTTGAACGCCGTCAAAACCCGCTGGGAAGGCTTGATCGTTCCGCATCTGACCGTACAGTGCGGCCTGGTCCTCCCACCCGCCGGGGCCGAGCAGCCCGGACGTGACACCCATACGGAAGACCTCGCGCCGCTGCTGCTTGAAATGCAACGGGTGGCGCGCGAACATCCCGATGTTCTGGTCTGGTAATCGATCTGGGCTGGGTCTCAGTGCCGAGCATCAGTAAGGAGCTTCTATGACTGCAATTCACGCCGAACTGACCCCGCAGGCCATCTGGGCCGCGCTTGCTACCGTGCCAGACCCCGAAATCCCGGTGGTGTCGGTCACCGACATGGGCATGGTCCGGGACGTGCAGATCGGCGAGGACGGCGCGGTCACGGTCACCTTCACGCCCACCTTCAGCGGCTGCCCGGCCCTGCACGTCATCCGCGACAGTATCGGTCAGGCGGTGCGCGAGCTGGGCGCGTCCGCCGTGGAAGTCAAGAGCACCCTGACGCCCCCGTGGACCACCGACTGGATCAAGGAAGACGCCCGCGAACGCCTGCGCCAGTACGGCATCGCCCCGCCTGCCCCCGCCGAGGACGGCCTGATTCAGCTCCAGGCCGACGCCACCCGTTGCCCCCGCTGCGCCAGCTTTGACGTGCGAATGACCGGCAGCTTCGGCCCGACGCTGTGCAAGCGGCTGTATGTGTGCGACGCGTGCAAGGAACCGTTTGAAGGATTTAAGAGCGTGTGAACAAATTTCTGAGTGATCTATTGATCGCGGCATAAATTAGAGTCCATCAAGCGGCGCGGCAACTGGATGTATCTGACGCGCTGCCAGGCACCGACCAGTTTCTCCTTGAG
>NZ_JNIW01000050.1 GCF_000701425.1 Deinococcus frigens DSM 12807
CAGCGTGGGGATCGACGACACGTCGATCCCCACTGGCGGCGGGCGCTGAGCTACCTCAAGATCGGTCTCCGGGCGGTTCATTACGCGCTGAGCCGTGGTCAGGCAATCTTCTCTCACCTGACGCTCCAGGGCGGGCCTGACCCTGAACCACCAAGTCAGCGGAAACGCCTTCATGCCCCCCCTCAAACCACCCTTGAAGTCGGCTGGCAACTCGTTTTTCGTCCGCTCTCATAAAATTTGTCAGGCCGCCAGCCCTTACTTCACAGAAATGAACCACCACTGGGCCTGGTTTCACGTCATGGAGGACGAGGTCAGCCACCGGGGCCAGATCAGAATTCTGCGGAAACGAATCGCGCCGAGGAAGAAGGAATGAGCGGAGGGTTTTTACTGGTCCGGCACGCCAAAGCCACCGGACAGGCTCCCAACACGCCGCTGACGGCAGAGGGAGAAATGCAGGCGCAGAAGCTGGCGCAACAACTCGCACAGCACAGCATTACCCGCATCGTCAGCAGTCCGTGGGTGAGGGCAGTGGACACGGCGCGGCCTCTGGCGGAAGCCTTGGGCCTGAAGATCGAAACAGACGCGCGGCTGACCGAACGGGTGCTGAGCGGGCGTGACCTTCCCCATTGGCAAACGGCGCTGAAGGCCAGCTTCGCCTTGCCTGCCCTGAGATTGCCAGGCGGCGAATTCGGCGCGGCAGCGAAGGCGCGCGCGCTGGCCGCCCTCAAGGACGCCGAAGACCCGCATGGTCTGAGCGCCGTCTTTACCCACGGCAATCTGCTGGCGCTGCTGTTGGGCCTGGATTACAGGGGCTGGGCCGGGCTGAGAAACCCGGATGTCTGGCGCTGGAACGCGGTGGGGCAGGCCGAACGGGTCATACTGGAACCTTGACGCCGCACATCATCCGTATCCGGTCCGAGAACGCCGACTTCCAGCTTCTGGAGGCGCTGGGACGCAGCCGCGAAAAACGGCGCAAACACGGCCTGTTCGTGGTAGAGGGGGTACGCTCCATCAATCTGGCCCTGCAACACGGCTGGACCGTCGACGCGCTGCTGATCCCTGAAGACGCCTCCCTGTCGCGCTGGGGGCATGACGTGCTGGAACGGGCGCAGGCGGCCCGCCATTTTCTGATCGCCCCGCAGGGCTACAGGTTACTGACGGAACGCCACGAGGGCAGCGAGATCATGGCGCTGCTGCGGCTGCCCGGCGATGACCCGGTCCGCCTGCCCGCTCTCCCAGAGGGCCGCGTGGTGCTGCTGGACCGTCCGGGGAATCCGGGCAATCTGGGCAGCGTCGTGCGCTCCTGCGACGCCTTCGGGGTGGGGGGTGTGGGGGTGGTGGGACACGGCGTGGACCCTTACAGCCGCGAGGCCATCCGCGCCTCCACCGGCTCCCTGCTGGCCGTTCCGGTGGTGCATTTCCCCGGCCCGGCGGAGGTCCGTGGCTGGCTGGACACGCTGCGGCAGAAGGTAGAAGCGGTGCGCGTGGTGGGCACCGATGAGCACGGCGAACCGACCGCGCGGGCCTACGATTTCGCCGGCTTCACGGTGCTGATCGCCGGGAACGAGACCAGCGGCATGAGCGCCGCCCTGCGTGAGCTGTGCGACGTGACGCTGCGAATCGACATCACGGGATCGGCCTCCAGCCTGAATGTGGCGGTGGCGACGTCCATCCTGCTGTACGAGATGAGTACCTCTGTTCAGGCCAGGAGGGGGCTGTGACCCGTCCCTTCAAACCTGCCGATCCGCATGCCACGCCGCTGGCGGACGGCCAGCCGTACCGCGTCGAGCGCCACGTACTGGCCGGAATCCCCTGCCTGCTGGAATTACCGCCCGAATGTGAAGCTGTGCAAGCCGTTTGCCTGGTTTACCACGGGGCCTGGGCTACCAAGGAGGGCAAGCTGGGCGTGTATGCAGCGCTGGCGACGCGCGGCGTGGCGGTATTGATTCCAGACGCGCCCCTGCACGGCGAGCGTCAGGGCGACACCCCACCCGGCCTGAACGCCCGCGAACACGTCTGGGAAAGCGTGCGCCGCTCGGTGGCCGAGGCCCCGGCCCTGCTGGACGCGGCGGCGGCGCTGTTCGGTCCGCTGCCCGCGTACGTTATCGGCTCCAGCATGGGAGGCTACGTAAGCCTGACCCTGGCGCGCACAGAGGCCCGGATCGTGCGGGCGGCGGCGCTGATCACGTCGGGCGTGTGGGACGAGCCAGAGGTCAGGCGTCCTGAACTCCGGACATTTCTGGAGGCCAATCGGCCCAACACCCACGCCAACGACTTTCCCCCCATCCCGCTGCTGCTGGCGAGTGGGGACAGTGACCCGGCGTTTGCGCTGGACTTGCATCACTTGCCCACCGCAGCAACGCTCAGTGCGGCCTACGAATGGGCCGGGCAGCCGGACCTTTTCCATGAACTGGTTTTCGCGGGCGTCGGCCACTACACCAGCCAGGGGATGCGCGATGCCGTCCTGGTCTTTCTGACACCAGAACAGATGGTCCAGAGCTGACACATCCTGAGTCTCGCCAACCATAGGACAGGCCCCCGGCATCTCTACCGGGGGCCTGTCCATTCCTGCTGGTGTGGTGCCGAGGATGGGATTTGAACCCACACACCTCGCGGCGCTAGTCCCTGAAACTAGTGCGTCTACCAATTCCGCCACCTCGGCAATCTACTCATCTGGTGCTGCACTTCCGCTTGGCAGCCGCGCCCATAGGGGCGTTTCGGAAGGCTCGGTTACTTTAGCGGCGGGTTTGAAGACTGTCAATAGGCACGGCGAACCTGCCCGCGCAAAACCGGCACGCCAAAGCGAGCGCCCCGGCCCGCTGGGGGTCAGGGCGCTCGCTTCTCCGCAAGGCAGTCAAGGGAGGATGACGGCGTGCAGGAGCGTGGAAGTCAGGGAAATTACAGGGCCAGAATGGCGGCGAAATCGCCGTTCAGACCTTCGGGGAAGAAGCCGCCTTTGGCCGCGTCCACCTTCAGGAAGACGATGTTGCCCACCTGACGGGGAGTGCGGCTGAAGGCGATCGAGTTGGCGTCGGCCAGCACGACGTTCGCGCCGCCCGCCGCGTCCAGGATGCCCTGATCGACGTCGCTGGCTCCGTCCACGGCGTCGCGCAGGTTGCTGATGGCGGCCACCACGTCACTGACCTTGAGGGCCGGGGTGACCTGGGTGTTGCGCTGCTGGTAAAGCAGAGTGCGGATCTGCCCGGCATGGTAGGCCTCGACGGCCAGGATGCCTGCGGCATTTTCCAGATTGCCGCCCGCCGAGGTATCGGTGAGCAGACGGGCCGCGCCCTTGTAGGCGCTGACGCCCACGTCCTCGAAGATGAACGCACCGTGCAGGAAGAACAGATCGTTGGCAAAGGGGTTAAAGCCGGTGATCGCGCCGCCCGAAGCCGCATTGCCCGCCGCCAGGAAGGCCGGGCCGAGGTCCAGCATGGGCTGGGCCACCGCGCCCGCGCCCAGCACCTTGCGGATGATGCGGACGTGGTTCAGCTCATCGGAGGCGATCTCATTGGCGTAGGCCGCCACGTCCGCCGACTCGAACTTGATCCCCGCGCCGCCCTTGCCAGTAAATCCGGCGGGCAGAATGACCTTTCTGCTGTCGCCGCCCACCGCGTCCAGTTCTTCCAGGCGGCCCACGGCGGCCAAATAGTAGGCCGCTTCCAGGTACTCCAGGTTCAGGGCAAAGTTGAAGATGGTGCCGTCCAGATTGGGCTTCTTCTCCATCATCTTGTCGTCTTTCGCCATCGCGCCGCCGGTCATGCCGGGGGCACAGCCCGCCAGCAGGGTGCCCGCGCCGACTGCGCCAGCGGCTCCCAGGAATTTACGGCGGTTCAGCACCTTTTCGTTCATTTCATTGCTCATGGTGTTCCTCCAGAGGATGAGGGGCGAGGGAACAGAGGGGCGTACAGTCAGGACGCGAGGAGGTGGGTCTGCCCAGTCAGCCAGACCCGACTCCCCTCGCCGTGTTGTCCTTCTGGCCAGCTATAAGCAGCCCGCTCCCGCTTGGATCAACATGAACGTGGGACTAAAGATTGGATAAAGAATGTGGTTGTGAATACCCCCTGACAGAAACCGGAAGGAGGGCAGTTTCGCTGGTTCTCCCCTGACTGGGAATCAGGAATGAGCCGAACCGCGCGGGTGCCTTCCACGAATGGTGGAAAGGACGCGGCGTTGTTCGGCGTGACACCCCCCGCAACACACGTCCCGCTGCTGATAAAGGAACCCGGCCTAGACCACCCTTATGACGCGGAGCCTTCGCCGCCTGGCAGCCGACCCTGGACAGCCTCAGTTCGCCGCCGCACCAGGGCAAAGGCCCAGCCGCCCAGCAGCGCCACCAGCACAGCCCCGACCAGCGCCACCCCCAGCCCGGCGCGCAGGCCCGCCTGCTGGGCCACAACGCCGATCAGCGGCGGCCCCAGCAGAAAGCCGCCGTAGCCGAAGGTGGCCACCTGTGCGATTCCGCGCCCGGCCAGGGCGTGGCCCGCCGCGCCGTACAGCACCGGCACCACATTGCTCAGGCCCAGACCCGATAGCGCGAAGCCCGCAGCGGCGAGCGGCGGCCCCTGCGCCAGCAGCGCCACCCCCAACCCCAGCGCCGTGACTGCCGCGCCCACGCGCACGATGACCTCGTCGCCCAGCCGTCCGCGCGCCCGGTCCCCGAACCAGCGGCCCAGCGTCATGGTCACTACGAAGGCGGTGTAGCCGATGCCCGCGCTGCCGCCCGCCTGCCCCAGCACGTCGCGGAAATACAGCGCCGCCCAGTCGTAGTTGGCCCCCTCCGAGAGCATGCCCAGAAAGCACAGCAGGCCCAGCAGCAGCGCGGCAGAACTGACCGGCACACGGCGGCGGGAGGGTGAGGGGGGCGCTCCCGCTGCCTTCTCCGCCTCACCGTGCTCCTCCGGAGCGGGCGGGTCCGGCAGCAGCAGGCGGCCCGCCAGCACCCCGGCCAGCGTCGTGACCGCCACCACCAGCACCACGTGCACCTGCATCGGCACGCGGCCCACCAGCAGCGTTCCCAGCCCCGCTCCCAACACGCCGCCCAGGCTGAAATAGGCGTGCAGGCGGCTCAGCACTGGCCGCGCCAGGGCGCGCTCTACCGTGACGCCCTGCGCGTTCATCGCCACGTCCAGGCTGCCGTTGGCCGCGCCCATGACCGCCAGCCCCAGCACCACGCCCAGATAGTTTGGGGATAGGAAGGGCAGCGCCAGCGAGAGCATGCAGGCCACCACCGACAGGCGCGTGACCGGAGCGCTGCCGTAGCGCGCCGTCCAGCCGCCGGTCAGGGGCATGCTCACCAGCGCGCCCAGGCCAATCGCCAGCAGCGCCCCGCCGATCTGCGCCTCACTCAGGGTCAACGCGTCGCGCAGGCCGGGAATATTAACCGCCCAGGTGGCAAAAAACGCGCCGTTGACCAGAAAGATCAGGCTGACCGCGCGGCGGGCGGATTCGGCACGGGTGGGGTGGACGTGGCTGGCGGACATGCTGGCTCCTTGACGGAAACGCGCCGGAAAAGGTTGAAGGTGAATAGCTCAACGAAATTTGCTCGAAAACGACGCCGACTCTCCGAGGATACCCCTCACGTGCCAGCTCTAAAACGATTCAGATTCTCCGAGGATAGGGTATTCTATGGCCACAATGCCCTTCAATCCTCCGCCTCCATCCAGCGGGCGCATCACCTTGCGGGAGGTGGCGCGCGCCCTGGGCGTCAGCGTGGCGACGGTCAGCAACGCCTACAACCGCCCCGATCAGCTCTCGGCGTCGCTGCGTGAACGGGTGCTGGAGACGGCGCGCACGCTGGGCTACGGCGGCCCCGATCCACTGGCGAGCAGTCTGCGGCGGGGCCGCACCGGGGTGATCGGCGTGGTATTCGACGCACCGCTGGAATACGCCTTTGCGGACCCCGCCGCCGCGCAGTTTCTGGGCAGCCTGGCGCAGGCGCTTCAGGGGGCGTCGCTGAACCTGCTGCTGCTGGCCAGCCCCGGTGACGGGCAGGCCGATCCCCTGGCCCCGGTGCGCGGTGCCAGCGTGGACGGATTGATCGTGTACAGCGCCGCGCAGAACAGCGAGTTGCTGCGGGCGGTGCTGTCGCGCGGCCTGCCCACTGTCTTGGTGGATCAACCCGCGCTGGGAGATCAACCTGGGCTGGCCGATCAGGACCGGGCCGCCAGGGTAGGCATTGACGACGCCGGAGGAGCGGCTCACGCGGCGCAGCATCTGCTGGAGCTGGGCCACACCCAGATCGGCGTGCTGTGCCTGGAACTCGGTCCCCGGCAGGGCGGCGGGCGGGTTGCGCCGGGACGCGAACGGCAGGTGAGCTATCACCCCACCGCCGAGCGGCTGCGCGGCTACCGCGAAACCGTGGCCGCCGGGGGGGCGGATCAGCCGGGTCACGTCAGGCTGCATCTAACCGAGGCCGAGCGCAACACCCTGAATGACGGCGAGACCTGCGCGCTGGAGTTGCTCCGTGCCGAACCGCAGATCACCGCGCTGCTGTGCATGAGCGATGTGCTGGCCTGCGGCGGACTGCGGGCCGCCCAGACGCTGGGCTGGGCCGTGCCGGAGCGGCTGAGTGTGATCGGTTACGACGATTCGCCGGGCAGCGCAGATCTGAACCTGACCACTGTGTGGCAGCCGACCTCCGATAAGGGGCGGCGGGTGGGCGAGGCGATGCTGACTCTGATGGGCGGCGAGAGGCGGGCCGATGTCCGGCTGCCCACGCGGCTGGTGGTGCGCGGCAGCACGGCAAAGCTTCGCCGCCTGGCCCTGTAGCCCTGATCCAGAATGGCCCGCGCATGAGGAATAGATGTGAGGAGCCAACAATTTCGCGCGTGGCTTTGAGTCACAATGCCTGAGTTACATGAACGAAGCTGAGCGCCGTCATACGCCTGCCCTGCCGACTGCTGGCGGCTCCGTGCAACGCCAGTACCTCTGGGAAGAGGCGCGGCGACGCATCTATATCGGTATTGTCCTGGTCGGCATGGCGATCTAGGCGGCCAACTGGGGCCTGAACCTGCTGCGGCCCCAGCCGGATCTGGTCACCACATACAGCAATCCGGCCTTCTTCATCATGTCGGCCTGGATCGTGTTCTGGCTGTTCACCAGAAGAAGCATCAAAACGATGTATGCCGTGGCGCTGGCGGTCTGCGGCGCGGTCATCCTGGCGCGGTCCGTGGTCACGCCGCTGCTGGGCGGTCCGGACATGCTGACTTCCCTCGAAGACCTGTACTGGCTGCTGGTGATCGTCAGCATCGTCGCGTTTCTGATGCTGGGTTACCGCCGGGCCATCGCGGTGACCGCCGCGTTCTACCTGACCGGGGCAGCGATTCCCTGGGCCATGCTGGCGCTGAGCGGGGTGCCGTTCGCGCAGGCGGCGCGGCTGGGGCAGGTGCAACTGCTGTGCGCCATCATCCTGATCACCCTGGGCAGCCTGGCGTGGTACCGCGAGCATTTTGTGCTGGAACGTCAGGCGCTGGTGCTGACTGAAAAGGCGGCCAATACCGACGCCCTGACCGGCCTGAACAACCGCCACGCTCTGTACCCTCTGCTGGACACCGTGCTGGAGGGCGTGGAAGCCGGCAACCCGGCGGCGGCGCTGCTGATCGATATCGATCATTTCAAAGGGGTCAACGACCGGCTGGGCCACGCCGCCGGGGACGAGGTGCTGAGAGACGTCGTCCGCATCCTGAGCCTTCACCTGCGTGACGGCGACATCGTGGGCCGCTGGGGCGGCGAGGAATTCCTGGTGGCGCTGCCCAGAACACGCGGGGCACCGGCCCTTAGCGTGGCCGAGCGTCTGCGGCTGGCCGTTGCGGATCAGGCTGCCCGGCCCGAGCAGACGGTGACGATCAGCGCGGGCGCCACCAGTATTCAGCCCGGCGAGAGCCTGCAAGCCTGCGTCTCCCGCGCCGATAGGGCCTTGTACGCGGCCAAGAATGGAGGCCGGAACCGTGTGCAACTGGCCGCCACCGCCACGGACCCGGACGATTTCTTCAGCTCGGAGTATCAGGAGGAGCTTCCCTCACCCGCCTGAGCCGAGGCCCCAGCCAGCGCTCCCCCCAGCGCGTCCCAGGCCAGCAGCGCGCACCTGCGCCTGGCGTGCAGTTTGCTGACCCCGGCCAGCGCTTGCAGATCGCCCAGCCGGGGGTCCGGCCCGGTTTCGCCCAGGACCATGCCCCGATAGACGGCGGCCAGCTCCCGCGCCTCGGCCAGCGTTTTTTTGCTCAGGGCCACGGTCATCAGGCTCGCCGCCGACTGGCTGATCGCGCAGCCGCGCCCGCCGAAGCTCAGCCGGGTGATCTGCCCGGCCTGCACATCGGCCCAGACCGTCAACTGATCGCCGCAACCGGGATTGTCCCGCGAGACGCCCACGATGCCGGGCAACTCCCCGGTGTGCCGGGGCCGCCGCGCGTGATCGTCGATGATCTGCCGGGCGACTGAATCAGGCAGCACGGCCTTACTCCGGCAGCGTCAGCCTGAGCGCGGCGGCGTGCAGCATCTTGACGCCGGTTTCCAGGCTGGCCTCGTCGATGGTGAAGCGCGGGTGGTGGTGCGGCCAGCGGCTGTCCTGCTCGTCGCTGCCAGAGCCGACGTTGAAGTACGCGCCAGGGGCTTTTTCCAGATAGGCACTGAAGTCCTCGCCGCCCATCGTGGGTTTGGCGTCGCGGAACTGGTCCGGCCCCACCGTTTCCAGCGCGATCTCCTTGAGCTGCTCGGCCACCCAGTCGGTGTTGATGAGGGCGCGGTAGCCGAATTCGTACTTCAATTCATAGGTTGCGCCGTGGGCCTCGCACACGCCCTTGATGATGCGCTCGATCAATTTGGGCGCACGCTGGCGCAATTCCGGGTCAAAGCTGCGAACAGTGCCCAGAATCTCGGCGCGGTCCGGGATGACGTTGTGGGTGGTGCCGCTGTGGAACGAGGTGATACTGACCACCAGCGGTTCCAGCGCCGCCACGCCCCGGCTGACCACATGTTGCAGGTTGGTGACCACCTGCGCGCCCACCGCGATGGGGTCCACCGCCTCTTCTGGGTGCGCGCCGTGTCCGCCCCGGCCCCGGATGGTCAGTTCCAGCATGTCCGGCGAGGCCATGAACGGCCCCGGCTTGACCGCCACGATCCCGGCGGGGAGCTGGCTGTTCAGGTGCAGGCCCGTCACCAGATCGACGCCGTCCATCAGCCCGGTTTCCATCACCAGTTCCTCCGCGCCGCCGGGGCCGATCTCCTCGGCGTGCTGGAAGATCATACGGACTTCGCCGGGCACCTCGCCGGGACTTTCCGACAGCAGTTTGGCCACGCCCAGCAGAATCGCGGTATGTCCGTCGTGGCCGCAGGCGTGCATGACGCCCTGATTCTTGGAAGCAAACTCGAAGGTGTTTTCCTCGGTGATCGGCAGCGCGTCGATGTCCGCGCGCAGCAGCAGCGTGCGCCCCGGCTTGCCGCCCTTCAGCACCGCCAGCACGCTGGTTTTGGTGGGCCGCGTGACCGTCAGGCCCGTCATCTTCTTCAGCTCGGCCTCGATGTACGCCGAGGTCTGATGCTCGTGAAAGCCCACCTCGGGGTTCATGTGCAGGTGCCGCCGCCACGCCACGAGCTGATCGCGCAGCTCCGCCGTCCTCTCCTGGGTTGCCGTCATGGGGTTAGCCTAGCGCGGGTTCAGGGCCGAAGTCAGCCCGCCACGCAACCATCCGGTCATCTGGGACGGCGCAGACTGGTGCGATGAATCCCAGAGAGCAGGCCGCCGCCGAAACCATCCGGGCCGCTCAGGAACTGGAGGTGGCCGCCCGTCACCTCCGCACCGCCGCACGGCACATGCAGGGCGGCGAGATTCTGCGTTACGCCGCGCACCATCTGGCCGCGCGGGGTCATCTGCTAAAGGCTGGGCAACTGCTGGACGCGTTGGCTGTGGCTCACGCGGCAAGGAGCATTCCCGACGTTGAGGGTTAGCGCCGCTCAGCCTCCCCCAGTCGCCTTTCCCTCGTCCAGGCCCACGCCGAAGCCCTGGTCCAGCAGCGCGTCGTTGTAGGTGCGGAAGGCCAGCATGGTCTGGGTGCGGGCGATTCCCTCCACTTTGCGCAGGTGGCCGGTCACCACGTCGTCGAGCTGGTCATACTCGACCAGCTTGAGAATCGCCACGATGTCCCACTCGCCGGTCACGCTGTAGACCTCGCGCACGGCGGGAATGGCCGCCAGCGCCTCGGCGGTCTCCTGCACGCGCTGGCGGTCCGCCTGCACCATCACGATGGCCGTTACCATGCTGCATGTTCCTCTGGGTTCCTCATACCCAGCATTGTGCCCTGCAAAGCAGAGGAAAACAGCGCCTGACCGCTCGTTCGGGGACGTTTCGCCGCTCAGGACGGCCTATTCTGCACGCATGACCGCCACCACGCCCGCCCCAGAAACCACGCTCCCCACGGCGCGTGAGCAGCTCCTCAACCGCATCCAGAAGAACATTCCCATCGTCCAGCGTCCCTATCAGGTGATCGCCGAGGAAGTCGGGCTGAGCGAAGCCGGGGCGCTGGCCATCCTGCGCGAGGTCAAGGCCGAGGGCGTGCTGCGACAGGTCAGCGCCATCTTCGACACGCGCACGCTGGGATACCAGAGCAGTCTGGTGGCCGCCGTCCACGACGAGGATCAACTGGACGCGGGCGCGGAAATCGTGAACGGCCACCCCGGAGTGAGCCACAACTACAGGCGCAACCATGATTTTAACCTGTGGTACACCATTGCCGTGCCGCCCGAGAGCGATCTGGAAGCGCATGTTCAGAAGCTGCACGAGCTGAGCGGCGCACGCCTGACCCGGCTGATGCCCACGCTGCACCTGTTCAAGATCGGCGTGGAGTTCGACATGACCGGCAAGGAGGACTGGAACGCCAAAGCAGCGCCCCAGTACACCTCCGAGCAGCGCAACATCGGCTATGAAGTGACGGACCTGGACCGCGCCTTTGTGACCGAGTTCCAGAAGGATCTGCCCGTGACCGAGGAACCCTACGCGGGCGCGTGCGCCGCGCTGGGCCTGAGCATTGACGAGGTGGCCGCGCACGCCGAGAAGATGAAGGCGGCTGGGGCCTTGCGCCGCGTGTCCGCCGTGTTCCGCCACCAGAAGGCGGGCTTTACCTTTAATGCGATGGGCGTGTGGGCGGTGCCGCAGGACGATGTAGCGGAAGTGGGCCGCCAGATGGCCGAATTCAAGGCGGTCTCGCACTGCTACCTGCGCCCCACCTACCCCGAGTGGCCCTACACCATCTTCACTATGGTCCACGGACGCAGCAAGGAAGAGGCGTTCGGCAAGATTAGGGCGATTGAGGAAGAGGTTGCCAGCGGCGTGGACCATGACATCCTGTACTCCACCAAGGAATACAAGAAAATTCGCCTGGAGTTCTACAAGCCGGAGTTCTACGAGTGGGAGCAAGCGAATCTGGGGGGCTAATCTGGGCGGCTGAAGTGTCCATCCATGATCTCCTGCTGGCCTTGAGCGCACTGGGGCCACTGTTCAGCGATGATAATCCTGTTGTGTCGGCAGCGTTCGATGACCGGACGTTCGGCGTCCTGTTGCAGCAGGTTGAGACGCCCGATTCAGCCGCGAAAGCGCGGCAAGCCGCTATCCTCCCCCCATGACCTCTCCCACCCCCGATCCCCGCATTCCCATCATCGTGATCGGCGGCTTTCTGGGGGCGGGCAAGACCACGCTGGTCAACCACCTGATCCGCAGCCTGCCGCACCGGCTGGGCGTGATCGTCAACGAATTCGGGCAGGCCGGGGTGGACGGCAGCCTGATCGAGCGGTTGCAGGACGACGTGACCGAGCTGACGGCGGGTTGTCTGTGCTGCACCGGGCGCGATGACCTGCTGCGGGCGCTGGTGACCATCTCCATGCGCGACCACAAACCCGACGCCGTGATCGTGGAGCTGTCGGGGGTGGCCGATCCGACGCCCGTGCTGGCGACGCTGCTGGAACGCGGGGTGAGGGCCGCCTTTCGCGTGACGACATTGGTGGCCGTGGTGGACGCCCGCCATGTGCTGCAAACCCTGCGCGAACACCCGGAGGCCGCGCGGCAACTGGCCTACGCCAACGTGGTGGTGCTGAACAAAACCGATCTGGCGGACCCGGAGGCGCTGGCACGGGCCGAGGCGACGTTGCGCGGCGTCAACCCGCTGGCCCGCGTGATCGGCGTGGACCGCGGTCAGATCGACGCCGACGCCCTGCTGGCCCGCGATGACTTCGATCCGCGCGTGCTAGACGGCCAGGACACCGAGCAGCACGCCCACACGCCGGATCTGAAGACCTTTACGCTGCGCGCGGACCGCCCGCTGGACCCCTACGAGTGGCAGCGCTTCATGACCAGCTTCATCCTGGCGCGGCCCGCCGAGGTGCTGCGCGTCAAGGGCTGGCTGGACCTGCACGGCTACCCGCAGCGCATCCTGTTCCAGGCAGTGCGCGATCTGTTCACCGCCGACGCCTGGGACACGGCCACGGGCGGCAGCGAACTGGTCTTCATCGGGCGCGGGCTGGACCAAGAGGAGTACGCGGCGGCGTTTGCCGCTTGCCTGACCCCCAATCCGGCAGAGTTGATCCCGGACTGAGGGCCATGCATGAACCTCTCTTTAGCGGGCGCGGCACGCCAGCGCCAGCGCCGCGCCTATCGTCGGCGCATGAGCCTCTTTCCCTGGCAAACCGATCAGGACAAGCCCAGCTCGCTCATCGAGGACGCCGTGGCCAACCACGACGCCATCGAGGAGCTGGCCGAGAAGTTGCAACTGGCCCTGCGCGGCGCGGAGGAATTGCTGCCCGACGGCGTCACCGACGTCCTGCACGGCGTGCCGCTGGGCCATCCGGTTCACCCGATTCTGGTGCATCTGCCGCTAGGCGGCTGGATGATTGCCGGAATACTGGACTTCCTCCCCGGCCAGAAGACCGAGGCCACCGAACGGGCCGCCGATCTGGCGCTGACGCTGGGCACGGTGGGCGCAGTCGCCACCATTGTCACCGGCTGGACCGACTGGAGCGGCGCGAGGGGTGAGGCGCGGCGCACCGGGTTGATTCACGGCCTGCTCAACGAAACGGCTTTCTTCCTCAACATCGGCTCCATTCTGGCGCGGCGCAAACAGAAGCGGGGGCTGGGCAAACTGCTGTCCGGCACGGCACTGGGGCTGGCGCTGGCAGGCGGCTTCCTGGGCGGCGAACTGGTCTACCGGCACGGGCTGGGCGTGGGCCAGACGCTGGACCATCCGCAGGGCTGAGACGCTTCCAGCACCCTATCCTTGCTGCATGACGCTGCACCCCGACCTGAACTTTCCTGCCCCCGAAGATCTGGCCCGCCTGACGCCGGAGGAACTGGCGGCGCGCATGAACGGTCCGCAGGGCGGTGGCCTGAGCGGCACCCTCGGCGCACGCCTCGGCATCCGCTTTCTGAGCGTGACGCGTGAACGGCTGAGCGCGCAGATGCCGGTGGAGGGCAACCTCCAGCCCGCCGGACGGTTGCACGGCGGCGCAAATCTGGCGCTGGCCGAGGAGCTGGCGAGCGTGGGTTCGTGGATCAATCTGGACCCCCGCAAACAGGTGGCGGTGGGCGTGGACCTCAGCGGCACGCACGTCCGGAGCGTCTCGGGCGGGGTGGTCACGGGCGAGGCAACGCTGGCCTACCGGGGCCGCAGCGTCATGGTCTGGACGGTGGAAGTCAGGGACGAGCGCGGACGGCTGACCAGCCTGGCCCGCTGCACCTGCAATGTAGTGTCGGTGGGCGGCTGAGCGCGGTTGTAGTCCCCGCCTCAGCGACCGGCCAGCGCCCGCGTCAGCCAGATTCCCAGGGCTGTCCGGGCGGAGTCAAACCCTGCGATGCGGGACTCCAGGAGCTGTTTTCACCCGGCTCAGGCCAGATTCGTGACGGCGGCGCAGGCGACGCTGGAGCAGGGTGTGGTGCGGAGAATCGGTTCACGGCGGGGCGGCCCTCAGCGCCACAGCAGCCGCCCGCGCACCTGAATCTGGTTCCCTTCACTGTCCTGCACGGGCCGGGGCTTGCTATCGCCAGGGCCAAGCACTTGTAGCAGGCCGGTGCTGGGATCGACGATCAGGGCCAGCGTCTGGTTGTCGGGCGACCAGATGGGGCCTGTTTCCGTCTTATCCGTGGAGGTGCGCTGCTTGAGGTTGCTGCCGTCCAGATTCGCTATCCAGATGTCGCCGTTGGAGACGAAGGCCACCCGCCTGCCATCGGGGCTGACGGCGGGCTGCTCGATGTCGTCGATGTTGAGCAGGACCGGTTTGAGGGTCTTGAGGTCCGCGCTGCTGAGGTAGAGGCCGGGCCTGTGGCCCTCGTACCCGGTGTCTTCGGCCAGCACCAGGCGTCCGTCGGGCGTCCACGAGGGGCTGAGCTTCCATTCAAACTTCCCCAGCACCTGCCCGCCGCGTGACCGGACCACCACGCCCCGCCAACTGGGATAGGCGTCCAGTGCATAGGCCACCTTCTGTCCATCCGGCGAGAGGGCGGGCTGGGAGACGTCGCCAAATTCACCCTCACGTTTCAGTGTCAGGGCTGACTGATAGGACTGATCGGCTATCCCGATCTCGCCCTGCCTGTTGACATAGACCAGTTCGCCGTTCTTCGCGAGAAACGGATCGGTGCCGCTCAGCCGGGTCTGCTTCTTGCCGTTGGCAAGATCAAGGCTCTGAATGGCCCCCACGTTGTAACTCTCGTAAAACACCAGCGTCCCCTTCAGGCCGGGGTTGGGATTCCCGGCGCTGGGTTGCGCGGTGCTGGGCTTGCTGGCCGTGTCAGAGGGAAAATTGCTCTTTTCCTGGATATTGGTCATGGGTTTGCCGGTGGTTTTTGCGGTCAGAGTGCAGAAGGTCGAGCTGTCCTTTCCAGTCTTCTTGTCAATCAGTTGCAGTCGGAAAAAGCGTTCCTTGAAGCCGTCGTCCTTGTATTCGTAGCGGACATCGAAGACCCCCATTCTGCCCGTCATGAAGCTGAATTTATCCTTCGCCGCATCGTAGGTGTACTTGCCGGGGCCGCCGTTTATGTTCTGCAACACATAACCGCCCTTCCCGTCCAACGCGACGCTGTGCAGCACGCTGAACGACACCTGCGGCAACATCATGCCGTTGATCATGGCGAGGCTGGTCATGTTGCAGGCGTAGATTCCGGCAGGCGGGGCGGGAACCTGCGGCACGGCGGCGACTGCGCCCAGCCCGGCGGCGCAGAGGGCGAGGCATTGTCGAAATGACATGCCCTAGTGTAGAGGCCGCCCGTACAAACGATCCATGACCAATGGCAGGGGTAGGGTGGCTGGAAGACCGGCAGCCTGCAACGGCTAGACGACTCCTCTTGCTTCCCAACACCCATATCCGTTACATTCCATTCATGATCAGCTCTGGCCTCCTGCTTATCCGTCCTCCGGTGGAGTGAACGGCCAGGCAAGCATAGGCCGCCCGATCCCCCGGAGGAGTCCCCTTCGGGGGATTTTTTGTGTCCATCCGCCTTTCGCCCCAGCAAAAGAACAGGAGAACCCATGTCCCAGCCACAAAGTACTGACCGCATCCGCATCTTCGACACCACCCTGCGCGACGGCGAGCAGTCCCCCGGCGTAGCCCTGAACCACTCGCAGAAGCTGGAGATCGCGCACCAGTTGGCGCGGCTGGGTGTGGACGTGATCGAGGCGGGCTTTCCCATCGCCAGTCCCGGCGATCTGGAGGGCGTGTCCCGCATTGCGCGCGAGGTGCGGGGGCCGATTATCACGGGCCTGGCGCGGGCCGGGCGGGCGGATATCGAGGCCGCCGCAAAAGCCGTTGAGGCCGCCGAGAAGCCCCGCATCCACACCTTTATTGCCACCAGCCCGATTCATATGGCAAAGAAACTAAATCTGGAGCCGGACGCCGTGGTGGAACGCGCCGTGCAGGCCGTGACGCTGGCCCGCTCCTTCGTGGACGACGTGGAATTCAGCGCCGAGGACGCCACCCGCAGCGACTGGGCCTTCCTGACCCGGATTTTTGGGGCGGCGGTGGAGGCGGGCGCAACCACCATCAACGTTCCCGACACCGTGGGATACACCACCCCCGACGAGATGCGGGAGCTGTTCGCGTTCCTGAAGGCCGAGTTGCCCGCCCACGTCATCCTGAGCAGTCACTGTCATGACGATCTGGGCATGGCGGTGGCGAACTCTATTGCCGCAGTCGAGGGCGGCGCGCGGCAGATCGAATGCACTGTAAACGGCATCGGCGAACGCGCCGGGAACGCCAGCCTGGAAGAGATCGTGATGGCCTTTCACACCCGCGCCGATCACTACGGGTACACCACGGGCATCCAGACCCGCGAGCTGTACCGCGCCAGCCGCCTGATCAGCCGCCTGAGCGGGATGCCCGTGCAGCCCAACAAGGCCATCGTGGGCGACAACGCCTTTGCGCACGAGTCCGGCATCCATCAAGACGGCGTGATTAAGGCGCGCGAGACCTACGAGATCATGAACGCCGAGCTGGTGGGCCGCGAGGCCGCCGTGCTGGTGATGGGCAAGCACTCGGGCCGCGCCGCCTTCCGCAAGGCGCTCAGCGATCTGGGGTATGCGGACATGCCCGACGACAAGGTGCAGCACCTGTTCGGGCGCTTCAAGGACCTGGCCGACCGCAAGGGCCAGATTTTCAGCGATGACCTGCGCGCCCTGGTGGACGCCCGCAGCGACGTGCCGCAGACCTTTGGCCTGGAGGGCTTCCAGATCACGAGCGGTATGAACATGACCCCGGTGGCCTTTGTGCGCCTGCAAACGCCGGACGGCCCGATTGACGCCACCGCGCACGGCGACGGCCCGGTGGAGGCCGCCTTCCAGGCCATCAACAAGATCACCGGCATCACGCCCACGCTGGAGAGTTACCGCATTCAGGCCGTCACGCAGGGCGGCGACGCGCTGGGCGAGGTCAGCGTCAGCGCCCGCCACGGCGAAACGCTGCTGCACGGTCTGGGCGTCGCCACCGACGTGGTGGAAGCCAGCGCCCGCGCCTGGATTCGCATTCAGAACATGATCGTGGCGGGCATGGGGACCGAGCGGCGTCAGGGAGAGTTTGCGCCGGGGCGGATTTGAGGCTGGGATGGGCATGACGGAGCAGCGCCGACCACTGAGAGGATGAGCGCAAAGCGATCCTGACTCAGCAGCGTGGCCCTGTAAGCTCAGTAGAACCATGCCAACTTCCCTTACCCACGAGTACATCAGCGAGTTAAAGCGGATCAAAAACAGCGGAGAGGGAGTGGACGAGACGAGCTACTATCCCTCTCTTTCCGTGCTGTTCAATGGCGTCGGCGCACTGCTTAAACCCGCAGTGCGGGTCATCATCAACACCAGGAACCGGGGAGCGGGAATTCCTGACGGCGGCTTTTTTACGCCGGAACAATTCAGTGAGGGCCAGCCCCAGGCCGGGCAACTGCCCACGCGCGGGGCGCTAGAGGTCAAGGGAACGCAGCCCGCTCTAGAAAAAATTCTGGCGTCTGAACAGGTGGGAAAGTACCTGGCACGTTACGGGCAGGTGCTGGTCACGAATCTGCGGGGCTTTGCCGTGGCAGAGGAGGACGGCGACGGCCTGAGAATCGTGGAACGCTATGACCTCGCCCCCGACGAGGCCGCGTTCTGGCGGGCGGCGCAGCAACCGGCCACACTTGCGGCGCAGGAGGATGAGGGGCTGACCGAGTTCCTGAAACGGGCGCTGATGCGGCCCGCCCGCGCCTCCGCGCCGCAGGACGTGGCGACGATGCTGGCCTCATACGCCCGCGAGGCCCGTATCCGGGTTGAACGCCTACCCGCCAACACCCCGGCCCTGAGGAGTGTGCGTCAGGCACTGGAAAAGCTGCTGGGCGTGAGCTTTCAGGGCGGCAGCGGCGAACACTTTTTCCGGGCCACCCTGATCCAGACGCTGTTTTACGGGCTGTTCAGCGCCTGGGTCATTCACCACCGGGAACAGATTGCCCGGCCCTTCGACTGGCGCTCGGCGGCGCACGAACTGAATCTGGACGTATTGCAACGCCTGTTCTCGGAACTGACCACGCCCCATGCCCTGCGGGGCCTTCAACTCGCGCCGCTGCTGGACTGGGCCACCGAGATGCTGGCGCGGGTCCGGCGCGAGGAGTTCTTTGCCCGCCTGGATTCAGACAGCGCCATCCTGTTTTTCTACGAGGATTTTCTGGAAGCCTATGACCCGGAGTTGAGACGGGAATTCGGGGTCTGGTACACGCCCGAAGAGATTGTGAATTACATGGTGGAGCGGGTGGACAAAGCTCTCAGAGATGAGCTTGGAATTCCTCTGGGACTGGCGGATAAAAGCGTGATGGTGCTTGATCCGTGTACTGGGACCGGCTCATATCTGTTGGCAGTGCTGCGCCGTATTCACAGGACGCTGCGTGAGGAAGGCTTGCTGGACGCCTTCAGCCCTGACGATCTGAAGGAGGCGGCCCAGACGCGCCTGTTCGGCTTCGAGATCATGCCCGCGCCCTTCGTGATCGCCCACATGAAAATGGCCCTGCTGCTGGGCCAGTTGGGCAGCCCGCTGGCCGAGGGCGAACGGGCCGGGATCTACCTGACCAACGCCCTGACCGGCTATGACCCCAGCCGCACCGCGCCGCAATTCGCGGACCACGCCGAGTACCTGAGCGAATGGGAGGCCGCCAGTCAGGTCAAACTTAAGGACCCTGTGCTGGTGATTCTGGGCAATCCGCCCTACAGCGGCTACGCCGGGACGGCCATCAACGAGGAGGCGGAACTGGTCACGGCTTACCGGGCCGTGACCCAGGCTCCCCCACCCCAGGGCCAGGGCCTGAACGAGCTTTATGTCAGGTTTTTCAGGATGGCCGAACAACAGATCGTCGAGAAGACAAACCGGGGCGTGGTGTGCTTTATCAGCGGCTATTCCTGGCTCGATGGCCGCTCTTTTCCAGGGATGCGCGAGAAGTACCTGAGCGTCTTCGACGGCATCTGGATCGACAACCTGAACGGCGACAGCAGGCGCACCGGCAAGCTGACCCCCCAGGGTTTGCCCGATCCCAGCGCCTTTAGCACGCCGCGCAACCGCGAGGGCATTCAGGTGGGAACGGCGATTTCCCTGCTGGTCCGCAAGCAGCAGCACCAGCCCGCCGAGGCCGTGAACTACCGCGAACTGTGGGGCGTGAACAAGCTCAATCAACTCGGACAGGAAGCCGCAGGCGAGTTGTTGCCGGAGTACGAAACGGTGACGCCCGACGCCCGCCTGGGCTTTCCCCTGCGCCCCACCGACGCCCAGGAAGATTACCTGTCCTGGTCAACGCTGGAGGAGTTGTTCCCCGCCTCCTTTCCGGGAATTAAGACAAGCCGTGACCCGTTCGTGGTGGACATTGACCGCGAGAATCTGGAAGATCGGATGCGCTTTTATCTGGACCCGGAAATCAGGGACGATGAGGTGGAAAACAGATTTCCCTCGGCGATGGCGTCGGCGTCCGGCTTCAATGGGCCTTCCGTCCGCCGCACCTTGCTCAAAAAAGGATTCAGGCCAGAGCAGATCATCCTCTACGCTTACCGCCCATTTGACACACGCTGGCTGTACTGGGAACCTGAAACCAAGTTGCTAGACAGAGAAAGAGCCGATTATGTCCGAAATTTAGGAGAAGGCAATCTCTGGCTGATTACTCAACAACAGCCTCGCCGTGAGCGTGATCCTGCTCAATTTGGAGTTGTGGCGGGCTGCCTTGATCTACTGGACCGGGGAGCTTCACTCTTCCCCCTATACGTTCGGGACGATATGGGGCAGCTTGGGGAGAAGCAGGGTCACAAGGCGTTCAGGGACAACCTCAGTGCGCGGGCGGGGGCGTACCTGGGGGCGGTGGGGGGCGGCGTTCAGGACCTGTTTTTTCATGCACTGGCAGTAATGCACAGCCCGGTGTACGCGCTGGAAAATCGGGGGGCGCTGCGGCAGGACTGGCCCAGGATTCCGCTGCCGCCGACGCTGGAGCAGTTGCGAAACAGCGCCGAACTGGGGCGACAGGTGGCGGCGCTGCTTGACCCAGTGGTGGCCTTTGCCCCGGCGGCAGAACTGCGGAGCATCGGACAGGTCACGAAACGCGGCGGCGGCGTGCCGGATGACGAGGACCGCCGGGTCACGGCGAACTGGGGCCACCGTGGACAGGGTGAAACGGTGATGCCGGGCCGGGGCAGAACGGAGGCGGTGGCGGCTGACTTTCCCGGCGAACTGGGCAAAGAAGCCGTGCGGGTATTCCTGAACGATGACCTGTTCTGGGACAGCGTGCCGCGACGGGTCTGGGAGTATTCGCTGGGCGGCTATCAGGTAGTCAAGAAATGGCTGAGCTACCGGGAATTCAAATTGCTGGACCGCGAACTGAGCGTGCAAGAAGTCCGGTACGTGACCGCCATGTTTCAGCGCATTGCCGCGCTCGTGCTGCTCTCAGAGGAACTGGACGCCAGTTACCGTCTCGTGTCGGCTCCTGTCCTAGCAGCGGCTGCGGAGGTCAATCCATGATCCACGAAATCGCCCTCCTCCACATCCGCCCAGGCCAGACCGCCGAATTTGAAGCCGCCTTCGCCGGGGCGCAGCAGATCATCGCCAGCATGAAGGGCTACGTGCGACACGAGTTGCAACGCTGTCTGGAGGATGACCACAAATACGCCCTGCTGGTGTGGTGGGAAACGCTGGAAGACCACACCCAGGGCTTTCGCGGCGGCGCCGGGTATGCGGAGTGGCGCTCACTCCTGCACCACTTCTACGATCCTTTTCCGACGGTGGAGCACTACGCGCGGGTGCTGCCTTGACCCGGCCCCTGCGCTCGGTGTTCGTCTGCGCTCAGAACAGGCTCCGCAGCCCCACGGCAGAGGCGATTTTCCGCGACACGCCCGGCTGGGAGGTGGCTTCGGCAGGCACCAATCGGAACGCCGAAACGCCAGTCAGCCGTGACCTGCTGGAATGGGCCGATGTTGCCGTCTGTATGGAAAAGCGGCACCGGGACGTGTTGCGCCAGCAATTCAGGGGAGCTTTACCCGATGACCGTATTCTCACGCTGGGCATTCCCGACGACTACGACTTCATGGACCCGAAATTGATTGATATGCTGCGCCGACTGGTGCCGGGGAGATTGCAGGGGGTCAGGCCGCGAGACAGGAAATAGACTGCCCTGATATCATCGGCGGTCATCCCTGCGCCTGGGACTACAGATTGAACAAACGCAGCAGCGGCCTCCACCACGGGATGCCCGCCAGCGCCACCACCAGGCTCAGGACCGTCCAGATGGTCATCATGCGGAATTTGGGGAGATTGCCCCCGGCGCGCTTGCTGAGGGCAGAAGCCAGGGTGGCAAACACGGCGGCCAGCACGCCCAGACCCAGGTGTTCCCACTGGAAGCTGGGGCGCGCACCCGCGAACACCTGGATATTCTGCGCGCCCAGCAGCCCGTACAGCAGCAGTCCCAGCACCAGTTGCAGGCTGACGGTTCCCACGAACGCCCCCACCGGGCGGTGGTCCGCAGGCGTGAAGGCCCGCCCCGAACTGAGACCCGAATAGCCGCGAAACAGCGTCCAGACGCCCGCCAGCAGGACCAGCCAGCGGTTGATGTTGTGCAGGGTGAGCAGGACGACATAGAGGGTTGCCATGCGCTCAGGTTAGCGGGGTTAGGGGACGTGGGTTAAGCGGTAAGTGGTCAATGGAGAAGAGAAAGATCCGGGGGGAGTCGAGCGGCGGCTCCTGTGCTTTCCCCACACCCTACAGCCCACCACCCATAACCTCTAGAACACCACCGTCTTGTTGCCATGCACCAGCACGCGGTCTTCGACGTGGGCCTTGACCGCGCGGGCCAGCACCTGGCGTTCCACGTCGCGGCCCAGACGCATCAGGGTGTCGGGGGTTTCGCGGTGGGTCACGGGGATCACGTCCTGGGCGATGATCGGTCCGGCGTCCAGGTCCTCGGTGACGTAATGGCTGGTTGCGCCGATCAGCTTGACGCCCCGGTGAAAGGCCGCGCGGTAGGGGTTCGCGCCGACAAAGGCGGGCAGGAAGCTGTGGTGGATGTTGATCACGGGCCGCGAAAAGCCGCGCAGGAAATCGCCGGATAAAATCTGCATGTAGCGGGCCAGCACGGCGAATTCGGCGTCGGCCTCGCGCAGCAGGCGCACCTGTTCAGTCTCGGCCTCGGCCCTGTTTTCCTTGTTCACGGGGACGACGTGAAAGGGAATATCGGACATCTCGGCGTCGCGGCGCAGGTCTTCGTGGTTGCTGATGATCAGGGGAATGGTGATGTTCAATTCGCCCCGGCGTTTGCGCCACAGCAGGTCCAGAAAGCAGTGGTCATAGCGGCTGACCAGGATCGCCATGCGCTTGGGCTCGGCGCGGTAGGCCAGCTTCCAGTCCATGTCGAACGGGCGGGCCACCACGCCCGAAAAAGCCCGCTCGAAGCCGTCGCGGCTCAGGTCCAGGCCGTCCAGATAGAACTCCATTCGCATGAAGAACGTGCCGCCCGCCGGATCGGTGCTGTGCTGATCGCTGTGGATGATGTTCGCGCCGTGGCTGTGCAGGAACTGCGACACCGAGGCCACGATGCCGCCCCGGTCCGGGCAGGTGATGGTCAGCGTCGCGGTATTCAGGGGATCAAGGGTGGAGGCAGGCGCGGTCATGGGGTGCAGGATACGGGAGTGATGCGCCCCCAGCCCCGCGCGTCTTAGCCCAGGCCGCCGCGTCCGTGCAAGTCACCAACGAGAAAGGTAAGCAGCACGGAGGTCAGCGAGGCCACCGTTGCCTCAGCTTCCGGCACCACTGGACCCGATGAACGGCGCGTTCAGATCGTTGTGGTCCACCACCACGCCCGCCCACTGTTCTGGATTCGCCTCCTCAAAATAGAGGCGGTTGCCCCCGGTATACCGCCGGTTGATCTCCGCCTGCGGATCGGGCGAGCCGAAGCCGGGGCCGCGTGCCGCGCCGCGTGGAACCGAGACGGCGAAGTCCACCCGCAGAAAGATGGAGTCGTCCCACACGCCGCGGAATTCCGGGCGGTGCAGAAAGAGGCTGTCCACGATCAGGAGGCTGCCAGGCTGGGCGGTCAACTCTGCTTGAGATACAGGTTGATCGGCGTCCACGTCGAAAATTGCCGTCCGGTAGCGCAGGGAACCGTCAGAACTCAGCGGGTCCAGCAGCGCCCACCTCAACCCATCGTAGTCGTAAGAATCGCGGTAGAAACCCTCGGGCGAACCTCGCCCCCGCTGGTAGCGCACAAAGCGCGGATGATGAAAGCCGTCCACGCTGGCGCGGATGACTTCACGGCTCAGATCGCGGAGGCATGCGGCCAGTTCGTCGGCAAACGTCGTCTTACCTGCCCCGTCTACCCCATCTACGGCGACGCGCAGAACAGGGCGAGCGGACTGGGCGTCAAGCCTCGCGGCCAATTCCTCCAGCACCGTCTGTCGGGCTTTCAAAGCTTCAGCTCACCCTCTCGGGTCACCTTGAGGTCCTGGGCGATCTCGCGGGCCGCGCCCTGACGTTCGCGGTCCAGGTAGGTCTGGGCCTGGGCCACCTCCTTGTCCAGCACCTGCATGGTCTCGGTGAAACGCTCCAGCGCCTGCTGGCGGTAGGCGCTGATGGCGTCCAGCGCGCCGTACACGTCGCGGAAAGCGCCCTGGATGATCTGCGGGTCCACCGTGGCGCTGCCCGCCTGGCGCTGGATCTCGGTGGACTGCTGTTTCAGGAGGCTGGCAGTGGAGCCGATCATCTTGCCGGTGGTGTCGTTGATGGCCGTGATCTGCCCGAGGACTGCGCCCTGCGTCCCCAGCGCCTGCGAGACCATCAGCGCGGTCTTGAGGGCACTGACGGTGGTGGTGGTGGCGCGGTCCACCCCCTTGATCAGCTCCAGATTGTTGCGGCGCACCAGATCGAGGGCCAGGTAGCCCTGGATGCTGACCGCCAACTGGGTCAGCAAGTCGGTCACGCGCTGGCGCACCGCGAACAGCAGTTCCTCGCTGACCATGCGGGCCTTTTCGGGATCGGTGGTTGCCAGTTCGCTCAGCCGCTCGCTCAGGGCCGTGTCCACCGCCTTGCCAACATGGGCATATTGCCGGAGCTTTTGCATCGTTTCCCACAGGTGCAGCTTCTCGGTTTCGATGGTGGCATTGTCACGGCGCAACTCATCCTGTCCCCGGTACAGCGATTCCAGAATGCCGTTCAGGTGCGACTGGGCGCTCTGATACTTGTCCATCGCGTTCTGCACCCGCCTGGCCCCCGGCAGGATGCCGAACAGGCGGCGCGGCGTGGGGGCGCGGCTGGGGTCCAGGTCCTCTACGGTACGGCGCAGGTCCGTCAGGCTGTTCAGGATATCGCTGCCCTCGGCCAGTGCGCCGCTGCGGGTGGCGCGCAGGGGACGGTCCAGCATGCGGTTGCTGGTCTGCGCCGCCGCGCGCTGTTCGGGCAGGCCCAGGTCATGCACGGCGTCCATCTTGCGCTTGAATTCCGGGCTATGCGAACCGGCACTGAGCACATCCACCGCGAAGGCGCGGGCCATGCCGTCCAAGCGGGCGCGGTCCTCGCTGGACAGCGGCACCATCTCGGGCGCGTCCACCGGGGCCACGTTCTTGACGGCCTCCGGCGCGTTCAGAGAGGTTTCGGGCGGGGTCAGCGGGCCGGGTTTGCCATCGGTCATGCTCTCCATTACGCACCATCTGGGTGAGGGGTTGCATCCGGCAAAAGGCTTAAGGGGCGTGGGAGACGCTGCACCTGACCCTCCGTGAGCGCCGCCTTAAAGATCTAGCCGTGGAATGACGCTGGTCCCACGCCGAAATGGACCCGGAATGGAAGCGCTGGGACGGCCCGTATTTTCACGCCGGTCAGGGAACAAGGTCTCTGACGCTGGCAGAATTCACAGCGCGTGCCGCCGCCAAGCCGCCCTCCACCAACAGGCGAATTATCGCCCTGGACGACATTCGGATCGGCCTCGTCACCCGCTCCGGGGAAGCCCTGGAGGGCGGCGGCTGGTGGGAGCTGGGCATCCTGATCTGTGACCCGGCCCACTGGGGGGGCGGCCTGGGCACCCGCGCCCTGACCCTCTGGACCACAGCCACCCTCGCAGAAACGAACGCGCATGTCCTCACCCTGACCACCTAGAGCGGCAATGAGCTGATGGTCTAGGCCGCTGGGAAAGTGGGCTACCGCGAATGCGCCCGCATCCCCCAGGCGCGGCAGTGGGCCGGACAGCGCTGGAACAGCGTGAAACTGGTCTGTCTGCGTCCATCTACAGGCCAGCCAATCGATAAACCGTCCCATTACTTTACCCAGAAATAGTGTACTGGTGTAGTATCTCCCCATGACTCAGGTATCAAAACGCGCCCCCTTCCTGCTCCTGGCGGTGGCTGCCGGCACCCTGCTGCCCATGCAATTTGCCGTGAACAGCGCGCTGGCGGGCGAATTGCAGTCGGTCACGCTGACGGCGGGCATCTCCTATCTGGTGGGAGCCGTGGTGTTGGGCGGCGTGCTGGCCGTGCTGCGGGTCCGGTTCAACTGGGCCCCCGCGCGCACGGCCCCGCGCTGGGTGTGGCTGGGCGGGGTGGTGGGCAGCGCCTATGTGGTGGGCAGCGTGGTGCTGACCCGGCTGCTGGGCGCGGCCCTGGCAACCACGTTTGTGATTGCCGCGCAGGTCTTGACCGCGCTGGCGCTGGATCATTTCGGTGCGCTGGGGCTGCCACGTCGGCGCATGAACCGCACGCGAACCTTGGCCGCGCTTCTGGTGCTGGCGGCGCTGGGGCTGCGGTTGTGGGGGCTGCGGTTGTGGGGCTTGCGGTGAGTCTGGTGGCCCTGCTGGCAACCATCGGCGCGGGCATCGGCCTGTCGGCGGGCCTGGCCTTTAATCTGCGGCTGGCCGCCGTGCTGGGTTCGCCGCTGGTGGCCACGCTGGTCACCTTCTGGGTGGGTGCGGGGCTGCTGCTCTCGCTGTGGGCGCTGGGGCTGGACGGAACGCGGCCCACCGCCTGGCCGCTGCCGTGGACCCTGCTGGGAGGCGTACTGGGCGTCACCTACGTGACCCTGAGCCTGATCGTGGGCGCGCGGCTGGGGGCCGGAGCCAGCACCGTGGCGGTCACGCTGGGGCAGGTGCTGGGGGCGGCGGTCATCACGGGCCTGGGCTGGCTGGGACAGACCGCTCAGCCGCCTACGCTGAGCGCCTTGCTCAGTGCGGGGCTGTTGCTGGGCGCGGTGGCCCTGCTGGCCGCAGACCGCAACCGGGGGCGAGGGTGAAAAGCGCGCCCACATCCGAGCTGCTGGCCCGCATCGAGCGGGACTGGCGCGCGGCCCGGCCCGAGCTGGACCCGGAGCCGATGCTGACGGTGATCGCGGTGCAACGCACCTCGGGCTTACTTCAAGCCGAACTGGAGGCTTTTTTCGCCCGGCATGGGCTGACCCCAGCCGCCTTCGACGTGCTGGCCACCCTGCGGCGCTCGGCCCCACCGGAGGGCCTGACACTGGGCGAGCTGGCCGCCTTGATGGCGATCACACCGCCCGCCGTGACCAAACGGGTGGACGTGCTGACGGCACGGGAACTGCTGGAGCGCGTGCCGGACCCGCTGGACCGCCGCGCCATCCGGGCCAGATTGACGGCGGCGGGCCGTGAACTGGTGGACGGCCTGCTGGCCGCGCATCTTGAAAACGAGGAACGGCTGCTGGCGGATCTGAGCAGCGCCGAGCGGCAGACCCTCAGAACACTGCTGGGGCGTATCCAGTCGCGTTAAAGCATTTGTCCGAATGCACAGCAATATCCACCCCCTCCGTTCGGTCGAAAAAAACGGCCCTTCTGACAGATTAGGGCTTACGCGAAACTGGACAAATTTGAGATTCTGAGCTGATGGGAAGACCTCGAAAAGTCAGTCGGCAACGGTACTGCGAGTTTTTGGCTGCCACACAGATCAACCGAACGCAAACCTATTTTGCCGATCACATCGACGATTTTGCTCATGACGCAGTTCAGCGGTACTTGCAAGGAGATCGCCTGACGGCAGCGGAGCTGTGGACGCAGGTGCGCCCACACGTCCAATTCAGCGACAGGGGCTATGTCATCTTCGATGACAGCGTCATGGACAAGAACCATTCACGACGCATGGCATTGGTTCGCAAACAGTGGAGCGGCAACGAAAAAA
>NZ_JNIW01000051.1 GCF_000701425.1 Deinococcus frigens DSM 12807
CGCTGGAAGATCGAATGCCTGTTCAGGGCGCTCAAAACGAAGGGCTTCCGGTTGGAAAACACCCACATGACGCTTCCCAATCATGTGACGCGGCTGCTCTGTTTATTGACCCTGGCGTATGTTTGGACCGTTCTGGTCGGCATCGACCAGGAGACGGCCCTTAAAAAACACGGACGGCGCGCATGGAGTGTCGTGACCCTGGGCCTCCGGTCGCTCGTCCGGGCGTATTCCCATCAGGTTGGGGCTTCGGTGGACGAACTGCTCCACCTCATTCGACTCTGGACGCCGCGCCAGACGACGGCTGTGGAAAGTGTCGGGTACTGAGCCGGATGACCTTCAGCGTGGAGTGTCTGCACCGTTTCTTCGGCGTGGGCCTCCAGCTCACGCCGCAGGCGGGCACCGGTGTCATGTGGGAACACTCCCGTCACGGAGTCCAGCCAACTGTCCAGAGCAGATCTCATGCCTGTTCTCCTTCCAGGGCCAGGGTGCGGGCGAGGCGGGCATCACGGCCAAGCTGAAGTTTGGTGCAGTAAACCAGCCACAACAGCAGGGTAACCAGCGCCAGCCAGACGTATCCACCAAAAAGAAGCTCCGTGACGGCGGGCCACTGCATGAACATGAAACACACGCTTGCAATCCACAGCCGCCAGTTTCTGCGGCGTACCGGATGGAAACGCTGCGTCAGCCACAGCGTCACGACAAGAAGCAACAGAAGTAGCCCCTGAATAGACCAGACACCGTGGAACGGGGCACGGGCCTCCAGCACCTCCAACACCAACCACAGCAGCGCAGGCAAGCCCAGAACCAGCCACTCGCTCAGGTTAAAGCCCGTGCGGTCCTTGCCGCCAGTACGCTGTTCTATCCATTCGTCGTTCGTCAGGTACAGCCGCCGCAACTCTGCCGCCGTGTCGTCCGGTCTGCCCAGCAGGGGGCGTACATCCTCCTGTTCATCCACCCCAGCGTCGTGCAGGTGCGCCAGCGTGTCGGCCTTCACGCGGGCCGTGACCCCGGTGGGCAAGTCCTGGGTAGCGCGCACCAGCCATTCGGACGCCTTCATGCCCCGCCCCCGATCACCGCGCCAACCGCCCGGACCTGTTTTTCCCACGCCTGGCGCGACTTCGCCAGCGCCCCGCCGCCCTTCCCAGTCAGACGATACTCGCGGCGCACCCGCCCGCCGACCTCGTGTTCCTGGCTTTCCACCAGACCCTCGGCCTCCAGCGCGTGCAGGGCCGGGTAGAGGGTGCCTTCACGGGCATTGAGCAGGCCGTCGCTGCGCGCCTTGATGGCCTGCGCGATGGCATAGCCGTGTTCGGGCTGACGCTCCAGCACGGCCAGAATCAGCAGGCGCAACCGCTCACGGGCATTCATGGGGACAGCATACCTCCAGATTGGATGTATCTCAACCGGAGGTCTGGTGTGGTTCGACTGCCAGCCCGTACACCCGCTGAGCATTGGCGTCCGTCATTCGCTCCAGCACGTCGGCAGGCATCTCGCGCAGTCCAGCAATGAACTCCAGCGTATGGCGCACGTAGCCGGGGCGGTTGGGCTGGCCGCGTCTGGGAACGGGGGACAGAAAGGGCGCGTCGGTTTCCAGCAGCATCCGTTCCAGGGGCAGGGTGCGGGCGGCGGCGTGAATGTCATGGGCGTTCTTGTAAGTCGTGTTGCCCGCGAAGCCGAAGTGCGTGTGTTCGCCCCGCTCCAGGCCGAAGCGCAGCAGGTCCGGGTGGCCGCTGAAGCAGTGGAGGATCACGGGGACATCCGGCCACCCGGTCAGAATCTCCATCACGCCCCGGTGGGCGCTGTCCTGCCCGGCCTTGTCGCGGGTATGGATCACCAGCGGCTTGCTCAGCCGCCCCGCCAGTTCCAGTTGCCACTCGAAGGCGCTGAGCTGCTCGGCCCGCTTGGTGTCGTCCCAGTAGTCGTCCAGCCCGCTCTCGCCGATGCCCACCACGCGCGGATGTACGGCCAGTTCCTCCAGCGCGCGCCGCGCGTCCGGGCGGTCCTCGTCGGTGTCGGTGGGGTGCAGGCCGACGGTGGCGTACACGTCGGGGAACTGTTCGGCCAGGGCGACGGCGTTGCGGGCGTGTTCGGGACTCGCGCCGATGCAGACCATAACGCTCAATCCCAGCTCGCCACGGGCGGAGGCCGGGTCTTCGAGGTAGTCGAGATGGCAGTGGGTGTCGATCATGGGAGACAGGGTAAGCGGTATGAGGAGGGCAGCCCCAGCCTGGGCCGGTTTTGCCCACCGTGCACCTCCCCCCACCCATCCCAGCCCCACCACTCTCATGAGGGCCGGGCGCTAGAGTGCGCGCGTGCAGAAAATGGGCCTCTACGCGCTGCTGGCGATCCTTGTCTTCGCCCTGATCTTCGCCTTCCTGCCGGGCGCAGACCGGGCAGACTCGAAGACGGACGCCACCTTGCAGGGCGTGGAACTGCGCCTGTTTCCGTCGCGCGACCCGGACGCGGTCTGGAGCTTCGCCGCGCAGAACGTCAGCAGCAATCCTGTGTCTGACAAAACGCGGCTGACCGGGATTTCCGGTGGCAAGCGGATCATCAAGGAACGGGACGCGGACGGCAGGCTGACGGGCCGCGAGACGCTGGACGCCACGCTGAACGCGCCGGACCTGACCATCGACGGGCAGGACGACATGACCACGGTTAAGGCCAGCGTCAGGCTGGTCAAGGAATGTGCGGACATCGTGATGAAGGGAACGCCGGAGAACCCGGTCAAGATCGAGCAGGGGTACGGCTTCACCGCACCGGTAGCCGACATCACGTCTCCACTGATGGACGCCCACGCCGAGAAACTGCGAATGTCTTTTCAGTTCGATCTTGACGACATGGACAACGACACCTCCTCAACCACCATCAATACGGAGGCTGAAGAGATCTGCAAAGACGGGAAACTGGTTCCCAGAACTAAAAGCAAGACCTGACGAAACGAGTTTCAGAGTCATCTTTTTCAGACGAAACCAAGGAGTCCCACGATGAAACGAATTGCCCTGATGATCGGCCTGCTGAGCCTGACCGCGCTGGCCCAGACCGCCACCAACACCAACCGCATCGTCAAGATTCAAGGCGGGGCGCGCGGCAATGTTCGCACCGGCCCACTGACCTACAGCGGTAACCCGGTCAAGGCCACCGTCAGCACCCTGAAGATCGAGTCGGCGCAGGCCACACTCGCCGCCCCCAGCGGAATCTCGCTGCTGGACGCCGAGGGCAAACGCACCGCCAACTTCACCGGCAACGTGCAGGTGGAGCGCGGACGCCTAAGCGCAGCGGGCAGCGCCCTGGCCTACAGCGAGGCCACCGGGCGGGGCGTTCTGAGCGGCAATCCCAGCGCCACCTTTGTTCCCGAGGACAAGACCGACGGCGACAAGGTCAGCATCAACGCCTCGCAGATGAGCCTGGATGTGGACAACAACGTTTCTACCAGCACCGGCAACGTGCGCCTGACCAACGGCAACCAGACCGGCAAGGCCGACAAGCTGATCTTTGACGAGGACAAGGAACTGGCGCAGTTGACCGGCACGCCCAGCCTGACCCGCGCCGCCAAGGGCAACCAGAAGGAGCTGACCATCACTGGGCAGGAGGTCCGCGCGCTGACCAAGACCAAGACGCTGTATGTGTCGGGCGGCGTCAAGCTGGTGCAGGGCACCCAGACCACCACGGGCAACGCGGTGTATTACGACGACCGCAAGAACGTGGCCTACGTGGTGGGCAACGCCGTCAGCGTGGACAGCAAGAGCAAGGTCACGGTCAAGGCCCCGGCCAGCGGTTACCTGGAACAGCGCACCGATCTGGCCCGCGTGCGCGCCCTGAACTCGGCGTACAAGATTCCAGTCGAACAGTTCAAGCTGAGCGGCGAGAAGTAAGCTGAGCAGTATGCGGCGTCTGCGGCTGGGAAAAGGAATGGTCACGCTGGCCCTGATATCGGGCGCGGCGCTGCCCGTCTGGGTGCTGGCTCAGGATGCGGCACCCGCTGCACCTCCTACCCAGACGCAGCCTCAGCAGACGCCGCAACCTCCGGCACCCGCCGCCGATCCTGCTGCCCCGGATGGGACCGACACGCCGGAAACGGAGCCGGGTGCGGAAAACGCCAGTCTGGACCTGGTCCGCAAGAGCGACAAGGACGGCAAGGAACGCCGCATCCGCATCGTGCGGACGGGGACCAGCGACGACACCGGCATCTTCGCCACATGCAGCCCGCAGGACGACGACCCGGAAGACGCGCCCAATCTAGCGGTGTTCAGCGAAACCGGGCCAGGGGGGGTGCGGATCATCATCGACAAGAACGTGATCCGCGTGCCGTTGGCGGTGGTCACCCAGCAGCAGCCCAAGGACGGTGAGGACGGCAGCGACGGACGGGTTGAGGCCAGCGCCGGAACTGCCCGCTTCCTGAATCCAGACGAGGTGCCGCCGGACGCCACGGACCGCCTGACCCGTTGCGAAGTTCAGGCCACCCCCAAGCCCGCCCCCGACACGGTGTTCGTGACCCAGGGCAAGACCGAGTTACAGGGCCAGAAACTGGTCTACGACGAAACCGACGGCGTCGCCCGCATCGACGGCCCGGTGACCTTTAAGCGGGCCAACGAGAAGGACCCGCTGACCGGCAGCAGCGAGCGCATCGAGGTCAACGTGGACGACGAGAAGACCACGCTGGTGGGCAACGTCGTGCTGAACAGCGAGGGCGGGCGCGTCAGCCGGGCGGGGCGGGTAGAGTACGACGACGCGGCGAACCTGGCCCGCCTGATCGGCACGCCGGAGCAGCCCGCCGTGAGCATTAAGGGCGGCGACACCCTGCGCGCCGGAATGATCCTGTATGACCTGGACAAGAACGAGGTCTACGCCGTGAAGGCCGAGGGCGGCACCATCACCGGGGAATTCGTGGAGGAGGGAGACGCGCCCGATTCGGCCCCGGCAACGGCACCCGGCACGGCTCCCAGCCCCGGCACCCGCCCGCTGCCGCCGCTCAGTCCGGGAGAGACGCCGGACCCAGATGCGGACCCGAACGCCTCGCCGCTCAACCCTTCAGGCCCAGGCGTTCCACGGACCCCCTGAGCACCGCCGCGCTGCGCTCCAGCGCGGCCCTTTCATCTTCGGTCAGCAGGGGCGTGACGCTGGCCTGGATGCCCCCCGCCGCCACGATGCGCGGCAGGCTGAGGCTGACGCCGTATTCGGGGGTGGGCGCGCTGACGGTCAGCACGGCGCGGCGGTCCCCCAGCACGCGCTCGACGATGCGGGCCAGCGCCGCGCCGATGCCGTAGTAGGTGGCCCGCTTGCCGCCGATGATGCTGGCGGCGGCGTCGCGGGTCGCGGTTTCGATCTCAACGCGGATCTCGGGCGTCCAGGGCAGCCCGCGCGCCGCCATGAAGTCGGCCACCGGCAGCCCGGCCACCGTGGCGCTGCTCCAGGCGATCACCTCGCTGTCGCCGTGTTCGCCCAGCACGTAGCCGTGGACGTTGGTGGCGTCCACCCCGGCGCGTTGCGCGATCAGCCAGCGCAACCGGGCGCTGTCCAGCACCGTGCCGGACCCCACCACCGCGTGTCCGGGGGCCAGATGGACGGTCAGATCGGTCAGGGCGTCGACCGGGTTGGTGGCGATCAGCAGCACCGCGCCGGGGGCATGTTCGGCCACCTGCGGAATGACCTGCCGGAAGATCTCGGCGTTTTTCTCCAGCAGCTCCGTGCGGCCCTCGCCGGGTTTCTGGTTGGCGCCGGCGGCGATCAGGACCAGCTTGCTGCCCTCCAGCGCCGCGTAATCGCCGCTGCTGACCCGCGCCCCGTGGCTGATGGGGGCGGCGTGGGCGATGTCCTGGGCCTCGGCGCGCGCCCGGTCCCCGTCCTGATCGACCAGCACAATTTCACTGCACGAGTCACGCAGGGTCATGGCGTAGGCGGCGGTGGCCCCCACCAGCCCCGCGCCAACGACGCCGACCTTCACGAATGACCATCCGGCAGGCGCACGGTCAGCACCGGGATGTGGCTGCGGGCCACGATCTTCTCGGCGCTGCTGCCGATGAAGAAGTGCTCCAGCGCGCCCTGCGAGTGCGTGCCCACCACGATCAGGTCCGCGCCCCAGCGCTCGGCGGCCTCCACGATGCCGGTCACGGGGTCGCCCACCAGTTGCTCGGTTTCCTCGCCGTCCTGCATCATGGCCGCCAGTCGCCGGGCGTCGGAATCTTCCAGTGAGTTCAGCAGTCCGGCGTCGAATACGGCGGGGGTCACGCCGCCCATCAGGTCCGGTGAGGCGGTCACGCGCGCGTCGGTGACGTGCAGCAGCCGGATCTGTGCGCCGGGAAAGCGGGCGCGGGCCAGCGCCAGCGCGTTCTGGCTGGAGGGCGAGAAATCCACGCCCACGGCAATCTTGGCAAAATCACTCGGTTCGGTTCGGGTCATGCCATGCAAGTTACTCGCGATGGCAGGCGGGAGGCAAGCCAAAGTTGATGAACACGCGGCTGCCGCACACGGTTGCTGGCCCCGTCAACTCGGTCTACTCCGCACCACGATGGGTGCCAGACCAGACGGACCGCTCGGGACGGCGCAGATGCCCCGGCTTCTCTCACCATGACCAAGCTCCATGAGAGCATTTGTCAAAAGAGCTGCTTACTTTTGACAGGAACAAGTGAGTGAATTTTGCCAAGGATTTGGGACTGGTACAGCTCCGACGGTTAGGATGGAAGCGTCGGGAATCTCCTTTCCGGGTGCGGTCATTCGGACAAATACTCTAAACTTCCCCATGCGACTCCAGAGTTTCGGCGCGGCCTGTACAGTGACGGGCAGCATGCACCTACTGACCCTGGACGGCGGGCGGCGGGTGTTGATCGACTGCGGGCTGTTCCAGGGCGGCGGAGACATGGAAGCCCGCAACCACCAAACGTACCCCTTTGACCCGGCGGACTTGGACGCGGTGATCCTGACGCACGCGCACCTGGACCATGTGGGACGGTTGCCGCTGCTGGTCAACCGGGGTTACCGGGGACCGGTGTACTGCACGCCGCCCACCGCCGCGCTGGCCGAGACCGTGCTGCTGGACTCGGCCCGCTTGCAGGTGGAGGGCTACCGCCAGGCCCTGCGCCGCGCCCGCCGTCAGGGCCGTGAGGATGACGTGCTGCCCCCCCTGTACGACGAGGAGGACGTTCACCGCGCCCTGGCCCTGCTGCGCCCGGTGCTGGAATTCGGGCAGACGGCCACGGTGGCGGGCCTGCGCGTGACGCCGGGGCGGGCCGGGCACATCCTGGGCAGCGCCTATCTGCTGCTGGAATGCAATGACGGAAGGCTGATCATGAGCGGCGATCTGGGCAACCGCGAGAGCGGCCTGCAACTGGACTTCACGCCCCCGCCGCCCGCCGACGCGGTGGTGATCGAGACCACCTATGCCAACCGCAGCCACCGCGCCTGGCCGGAGACCCTGGCCGAATTCCGCGACGCCCTGCGCCAGAGCGTGCGCGCCAACGGCAAGATCCTGATTCCCAGCTTCGCCATCGAGCGCTCGCAGACCATCTTGCACACCCTCAAGCAGTTAATGGATTCGGGCGAGGTGCCGCGCATTCCGGTGTTTCTGGACTCGCCGATGGCTGCCCGCGCCACCCATGCCTACTTCGAGTTCGGCGACGAGTTGATCCCGGAAGTCCGGGACGCCCTGCGCGCGGGCGGGGACCCCTTTGCGCCCAGCACCCTGCATGTGGTCCTGACCGGCGACGAGTCGCAGCGCATCAACAGGTACGACGGTCCGGCGATCATTCTGGCGGGCAACGGCATGATGACCGGCGGGCGAATCCAGCACCACCTGCGCCACCACCTGTGGAAGCCGGGCACCAGCCTGATCATCGTGTCGTACCAGTCGCCGCTCAGCCTGGGCGGGCAGATCGTGGCCGGGGCCGACACGGTGCAGATCATGGGCGAGGACATCGCCGTGCGCGCCCAGGTCCACACCATCGGCGGCTTCTCGGCCCACGCCGATCAGGACGACCTGCTGGCCTTTCTAGAGACCGCCGGAAACCCCCACGTCTGGCTGGTCCACGGCGAGGTGCCCGTGATGGACGCCTTTTTGCCCGAACTGTCGGCGCGCGGCCTGAAGGGCGACATCGTGCCGGACCGGCAGGAGGTGGATTTGCTGGGCGGCGGCTTCAGCGGGGGGCGGCCACCGGGCCTCGCGCTGGACGCCGCACCGACAGGCGTGAAGGTGGAGGCGGGCGAATAAAACCTTAACGTGGCCCCGTTATGCTGGGCGGCGATGAAACGCGCCTTTTTGCCCCTCCTGCTCCTCACCCTGACGGCCTGTAACAAGAATGCGGGCATCGAGGGCCTCCAGACCTTTACCTATGCAGCGGGCGATCACCGCAGCGGCTCGCTGGTCTACGCCGAGAATCCGCCCGCCGGGGGGGCGCACAATCCACTGTGGCAGAACTGCGGCGTCTATGATGGGCAGCTTTACAAGGAATACGCCGTCCACAGCATGGAACACGGCGCAGTGTGGATCACCTACCGCCCTGGTCTAGACGCGGCGGGGCTGGCGCAGCTCAAAACTCTGGTGGATGGCCGCCCCTACACGCTGCTCAGCCCCTACGAGGGCCTGGACACGCCCGTGGCCGCCAGCGCCTGGGGCGCGCAGCTCAAGGTGGACAAGCCCGACGACGCCCGCCTGAAAGCGTTTCTGGACAAGTATGAGCAGGGACCCACCACCCCCGAACGCGGCGCGTCCTGCACGGGCGGCTACAGCAACGTGAGGTAGGGCAGGCAAACGGTCGAATGTCCAGTCTGCGCCACCCTCCCGCCGGAAACGCGAAAAAGGCTATCCCGACGTCCAGCCAGATACGGAATGAGAAAACACTCCGAGGGGACACTGGGTGACTGGCCGCTAGAGTATTTGTCCGAACTACAGCATCGGGACAGGAGACTCCCGATGCTTCCATTCTCCCCAATACTCGGCAAAATTCACTCACTGTCTTGGGCAGGACAGACGCCCATGAGGACGCTTGCCCCCCCGTTCGGTCAAAAGTGGACAACTCTTTTGACAAATGCTCTAGAACAGCTCGTCCAACAGCCGGTAGTACGCCAGCTTCTGCGGATCGACAAATTCGCGCCCGTAGAGATCCAGAAAGTGTTCGGCGGAGTCGGCGTTCAGGTTGCGGATTAGGCTGCGGTGCGTTAAGGCCAGATCGGCGTGGCGGTCCGCGATACCGGCGCGGCCCACGTCGATCAGGCCGTCGATGAATTCGCCGTTCACGATGAAGTTGGGCAGGCAGGCGTCGCCGTGCGTGATCACCAGATCCTCCCGCGCGGGACGGGTGCGGGCCAATTCGTTGAAGACGCTGACCGCCGTGCAGCCCTGGCGTTCGCCGTCAAAATCCGATTCGTCCACCACGCCCGCCGCCACCCGGGCGCGGGCGCGGGCCAGGGCCACGCTCAGGGACATGTTGAAAGGGCACTCGCGCAGCGGCAGAGCGTGCAACTCGCGCAGGGCGCGGGCCAGCAGGTTCACCAGCCGGTCCGAATGGAACAGCACGTCACTGTGGGAGGCGTCCAGGCCGGGCACGCGGGTCAGGGCCAGGTATTCGAGGCCGCCTTCCACCTCATAGCCCACCACGCGCGGCACCGGAACGCGCCCGGAGAGATAGCGCAGGCGTTCGCGCTCCTGTTGCAGGGTGCTGGGAAACTGAAGGCCGCCGCGCACCTGCACCTTGACCACAAACCGCTGCGACTTCCACATGCCCGCGCCGCTCTCGCCCACGGTCACGCGCTCCCAGCGGGCGGCGGGCAGCACGCGGCGCAGCGGGGACGGCAGGGTCAAGGTTTCGTGAGTGTCCGGCGGCACAGGGCGCAGGATAGATCATGCATTCGCACCGGGCCGCGCACGGCATCATGGGGGCGTGACCACCACCAGACCGCAAGGAAGACAGAGGGGCGCGTCAGACGCCCGGCACCAGCGAAGGCAGCGTCAGGCCGACTGGTTTTCCGCCGCCATCGGGCGCACGCGCTTCGTGGTGCTGATCGCGGTGGTGGCCGTGCTGCTGGTGTCGTTCAGCCTCTTTCTCCAGGGGACCGTCCTGGCCTTCTCCACGCTGTACGACTCGTGGCAAGAGACCTTCACCAACGGCATTCAAAGTCAGCGCGGCAGCCTGGCGGTGGAGTTCCTGGAAATCGTGTCGACCATGCTCAAGGCGGTGGTCTTTTACCTGATCGGCGTCGGGCTGTACTCGCTGTTCATCTCGCCGCTGAACCTGACCAGCGCGCTGGGCGTGGAAAGCCTGGCGGACCTGGAACAGAAGATTATCTCGGTGATCGTGGTCATTCTGGGCGTCACCTTTCTGGAGCATTTCGTGCGCTGGAAAGACCCCCTGGACACGCTGTACTTTGCGGGGGCCTTTGCGCTGGCAGGCGGCGCGCTGGTCTTTTTCCAGCGGGTCCACGCCGGTCAGGGCAGCGACCTGCAACAGCCCGAGGCCAAACTGCGCGCCCGCCGCGAACTGTTCGAGCACGACGACGAGCAGCGCCACATCGAGGAAGAGGATGTCATGCGAGCCGCAGAGGCCACCGAGAAAAAAACCGATGAGAAAGTGAAGGCAGAGGCCGGGGCAGAATCGTAGGGCGGGGCCGGGGGGCCAGTCCCGCCGGGATTCTGGAATGTGAGGCCACGGCTGGACCCCTCCGTCCGCCCCGTGACCAGCACCCCTCAAGGTGGGCCGCAAGACACGGCTGGACCGCCCCCATTCCACGTCTTCTTGCTTCGCTTCTGAGGAGAGGCGCTCCGAAGGAATGGACTCGCAAGGCCGCGCAGCAGAGGGCTTGAGCCGTGGAAACTTCCATTCAATCTCCACTCCCCTGGCAATAGCGAGGCGCACCCCGCCCCCACGGTCCCGCGCCGCGTACACTGTCCACAATGAGAGTTGGACTGCTAGATTCCCCCGCCTCCCGCCTGCGGGCGTACTGGGCGGCGTATTTAAGAGAACTGGACGTGCAGGCCGTGACGCCTGCGCTGATCGACGCCGAGGCCCTGGCGCTGGGCCAGCAGAGCCTGCCGGACGAGCCGACCACGGTGCAACTGGCCCTGGGGCGCATTCTGGCGCTGGAGGCGGTGGACGCCGTGTTGATTGCGCAGTGGCCCGCCGTGTCGGGCGACGCGTGGAGCGAGGCCCTGACGGACCTGCTGCCCCGGCGCATCAGCGGGCTGCCCACGCTGATCGCCGTGCCGGACAGGGGCGGCCCCGATCTGGAGGGGATCGCGGCGGAGGTGGGGCTGCGCGTCTCGCAGAACGGGGGCGCGGTGCGCGGCGCGCTGGCACAGGTGCGCCCACTGGCCGCCGAACCACGGGTGAGCCTTCCCCCGCTGGGGCGTGCCGGACGGGCGACGGTGGCGGTGATCGGCCCACGCGTGCTGCTGGCCGAACCCGAACTGTCGGGCGGCCTGCGCCCCGCACTGGAGGCGGCGGGCCTGCACGGCGTCTTCTCGCCCGAATTGCCGCAGGGAGACGTGATGCGCCGGGCCGAGCGCATGGACAACGCGGCGAGGGTTCCGGCGGGCGAGCGCGAACTGTTCGGCGCGGCCTCGCTGCTGGCGGGCAAGAGCGCGGTGCGCGGCGTGGTGCTGGCGGCCCCCGCCCACGACGGCGCGACGGCAGCGGCCCTGGGGCGGATTGCCGCCAGGATGCACCTGCCCACGCTGCGGCTGGACCTGAAAGGGGGACAGGCTGAATTTGACGGCCTGGAAGCGTTCGCCGCCCGGCTCAATCCCACCCCGCTGCCCTCTCAGGAGACCCCATGAATTTCTGGCGCTGGCTGATCACCCCCGATCCCGATCCCGGTTTTACCCGCACCAAACTGCTCAAGCTGGTCATCCGCGTGCTGCTGTTTGCCACCGTCGCCACGCTGCTGAGCAGCCTGCTGGCGCTGACGCCGCTGCGCCCGTACCTGAACACCTGGTGGGGCAGCCTGGTCTTTATCCTGATCCTGTACGTACCGATGGCACGCTTTTTGCTGGTGGATTCCTTTGTGCCGCGCCGTGGAACTGGCGCGGCGGCCACTTCGGGCAAGAGCGGCAAATCAACCCTCAGCAGCGCCCAGCGCCGCAAGGACCGCAACCGCTACGCCGGGGTCAAGAAGGGGCCGCCCAAGTACGGGGGACGGCGATAGGCGCAGAAGACCGGCCTTCCATTCTGGAGCAGACCCGCAAGAAACGGCCTGCCGACGAACTGCTGAACGAACGTTTCTATCGCCCGCTGGCGCAAAAGCTGGTGAACCCGCTGGCCCGGCTGAACGTGAACCCCATCCATGTGGTGCTGTTCCACACGGCGCTGGGCGTGTACGCAGCGTGGCTGATCCGGCGCGGCGGGCCGTGGTGGCAGAGCCGCCTCGCACCCGCGCTGCTGCTGCAACTCAAGACCGTGCTGGACAACCTGGACGGCCAGTTGGCCCGCGCCACCGGACGGACCACCGAGACGGGCCGGTATCTGGACACCGAGATGGATCTGGTGGTCAATCTGGCGCTGAACGTGGCCATCGCGGGCCGGGCCGGGGTGCCGCTGACCGTGCTGCAAAGCCTGATCCTGACCACCGATTTCCTGTGGGAACGCGATTACCGCGCGGCGCGGGGCGAGGTGTTCCGGGAGCGCGCGGCGCAGGCCGGGGATGATCCGCGCGTGCTGGCGGCCTTGAAAGCCGTATATGCCGCCTATTTTTCGCCGCAGGAGCATCTGCTGAGCGACTGGTTCGAGGCACGGTTAAACGCCGCCGTAGATGACTCACCCTCTTCAGAACAGCGCCGCGCCTATACCCCACTGCCCATCACGGCAATCGCGGCGAATCTGGGGCTGACCACGCAACTGGCCGTTCTGGGCCTCTGTCTGCTGGAGAACAGTCCCAGGCTCTACACCCGGTCCCTTCCCCTTCAGACGCTGCTGCTGCTGGGCGTGCAGCGGTGGCGGGAGGGGCGGGTGGGGCGGACGGCAACATGAGCCGCCTCCGCGCACCGGAGTTTTTTACTGGCCCAACCGGTACTGCCTGTCCCCCTCGGCCTGCAACACCACGCCCACCTTGCCCCGGTCCACCGTCACGTCGCAGCTCAGGATGCCGCGCGGCAGTGGCCCCGGCAGCGCTTCGGTACATTGTTCAGAATACGAGACGTTCTCGGAGGGCTTCGCGGCCTGCACCGCCCGCATGACCTGCTGGCCGTAGTCGCGGGCCGCCTTGCCCTGCACGGCCAGCGTGGCGACGATCACGCCGATACCCACCGCAAAGGCCAGCAGAATCCAGAAGAAGGTGCGGGTGGCCTTGCCGCGTTCGGCGGGGGTGATGTCGCGCGGCTCGGCAATCTTGACGGCTGGCACAGCGGGTTGCTTTTTGGGGCGAGAACGCTTGCTCATCTGGGCTTGCTCATCTGGCGTCCAGCCTATCCCGGGCGGCCCCGTCAACCGTCCCGTAAAGCTGCCGCCGCGCTACACTCCGGCCCATGAGCAAGGTCATCATTATCGGAGCAGGGGGCGTGGCCAACGTCGTCGCCAAGAAGTGCGCGCAGAACGACAGCGTGTTCAGCGAAGTCCTGATCGCCACCCGCACGGTCCGCAAGGCCGACGCCATCGTGGCCGAGATTCACGAGCACCTGCCTAACAGCAAGGCGAAATTCAGCACTGGCACCGTGGACGCCGACAACGTGCCGGAACTGGTGCAGGTCATCCGCGACTTTGGCCCGGAAATGGTCATCAACGTGGCCCTGCCCTACCAGGACCTGACCATCATGGACGCCTGCCTGGAAACCGGCGTGCATTACCTGGATACCGCCAATTACGAACCCAAGGACGTGGCGAAGTTCGAGTATTCCTGGCAGTGGGCCTACCGCGAACGTTTTGAAAAAGCTGGCCTGATGGCCCTGCTGGGCTGCGGCTTCGATCCCGGCGCGACGCAGGTCTTCACCGCGCATCATGCCAAGCACCACTTCCGGGAAATCCACTATCTGGACATCATCGACTGCAACAACGGCGATCACGGCAAGGCGTTTGCCACCAACTTCAACCCCGAGATCAACATCCGCGAGATCACGGCCAACGGGCGCTACTGGGAAAACGGCGAGTGGATCGAGACCGCGCCGCTGGAAATCAGCCAGGACATCTATTACCCCAAAGTCGCCACCCGCAACAGCTTCGTGCTGTACCACGAGGAACTGGAATCGCTGGTGATCAACTTCCCCACCATCAAGCGCGCGCGCTTCTGGATGACCTTCGGCGAGGCGTACATCAAGCACCTGAACGTGCTGGAGGGCATCGGCATGACCAGCATCGAGCCGATTGACTTCAGGGGCCAGCAGATCGCGCCCATCGAATTCCTGAAGGCCGTGCTGCCCGTTCCCGAATCGCTGGCCGCCAACTACACCGGGCAAACCTGCATCGGCGTGCAGGCCAAAGGGATCGGCAAAGGCGGCAAGGAGAAGGTGCATTTCGTCTACAACGTCACCGACCACGCCGAGACGTACAGAGAAGTGCAGGCGCAGGGCGTCAGCTACACCACCGGCGTCCCGGCCATGATCGGCGCGATGCTGATGCTGACGGGCACCTGGAAGAAGGCGGGGGTGTACAACGTCGAGGAATTTGACCCCGATCCCTTTATTGCCGCCATGAATGAGTGGGGGCTGCCGGTAGACGAGCTGGCGGGCATCGAACTGGTGAAGTAGTCGGCCCAAAGAAGTGCGCCGCCTCTCTCCAGCAACCCAGGGGCGGCGCGCTCGACTTCGGCGGATCAGGCTGCGGGGACACCCTGACGCCGCGCAGGTGCAACGGCCACCACAAGCGCCCCCAGCACTAGCCCCAGCAGACTGGCGGTGGCCACGGCCATCCACCACACCCCCAGTTCTATGGGGTCCAGTCGCACGCTCAGGGCCACCAGCACAGCAGACAGAATGAAGTCGGGCAGCACGGGGCGCAGCAGATTCTGCCCGTGACAGTGTGCCTCGGAAAAACCCTTGCCGAAGTGCAGGCCAGCACCCAGGGCGCTCAGAACGCACAGCAGCAGCGGGAGAGTCATGGGCGCAGCCTAGACGCCGCCCCCTGACCGTTGGCTCACTTCCGGGGCCAGACCTCACATTAAGACGCACTTTTGAGACAGAACAGGGCGGGCGGCATGGGCGATACTGGGCCATGTCCAGGAATGTCCGATCCGCGCTGCGCCCATCCGGCGGCGGCGCGTGACCTCCGCCGCCGATCTGATGGACCCCGCCGCCCTTCAGGCCGCTTTCCGGGCGCAGGGTTACGTGGCCGGGGACGCGCTGGCCACCGCGCTGCGCCTGGTTCCCGCGCTGCAAAAACCGCTGCTGCTGGAGGGTCCGGCGGGCGTGGGCAAGACCGAAGCAGCCAAGACGCTGGCCCTGTCGCTGGGCACGCGCCTGATCCGGTTGCAATGCTACGAGGGACTGGACGCGCAGGCCGCGCTGTACGAGTGGAACTACGCCCGCCAACTGCTGTACCTGCGCTCGGCGGAGATCGGCGGGGGCCGGGTGGACGACGACGAACTGTACGGCGAACGGTTTTTAATGGCCCGCCCCCTGCTGCAAGCCATTCAGCAGGAGGTGGCCCCGGTGCTGCTGATCGACGAGATCGACCGCGCCGACGACGCCTTCGAGGCCTTTTTGCTGGAGCTGCTGGCCGAGTGGCAGATCACCGTGCCAGAACTGGGAACCATTCCCGCACGCACGCGCCCGCACACCATCCTGACCAGCAACCGCTCGCGCGAGCTGAGCGACGCTTTGCGCCGCCGCTGCCTGTACCACTGGGTGGAGTACCCCACCGCGCGGCAGGAACTGGAGATCGTGCAGGCGCGCTTGCCCGGCATCGACGCGGCGCTGGCCCGCCAGGTCACCGACGCCGTTCACGCCCTGCGCGCTCTGCCGCTGGGCAAGCCGCCGGGGGTGGCCGAGACGCTGGACTGGGCGGCGGCGCTGCTGTGCCTGCACCGCGACCATCTGGACGCCGAGAGCATCGAGGCCACCCTGGGCGCAGTGCTGAAGCTGCGCGAGGACCAGTTGCTGGCCGCGCCAACCTTGCGTGGTGTGGCGGGGCGGGGGGTGGCGGGCCGGGCGGAGGCGGGGTGAACGGCCACCTGCCCGCCGCGCTGTCAGCCCAAATCACCACCTTCGTGATCCGGCTGCGGACCCGGCACGGCTTTCTGGTGGGTCCTGGCGAGGCGGGGGACGCGCTGCGGGCCGCCGGAATGGTGGACGTGCTGAGCAAGAGGCAGCTCCGCGACGCCCTCCGCGCCGTCCTGATCGCCCAGCCGGAACAGGGCCGCATCTTCGATCACGAGTTCAACACCTTTTTCCGTGCTGAGGGCAGCCCGCCCCCACCCGAGCTGCCCCCCCTGTTGCCCGAAACCGAGGCTCCTGGCGCAGAACAGGAAACTGAAACGTCGCCCAAGAAACAGCAGGAAGGCGAGGGTCAGGCACCCGCCCCGGCCCCGCCTGGACCGGGGGAGGAACCGGAGTTAACGACGGTGAAAGCCCAGCCGCAGGGCGAATCGAAGGAAGACGCGGACGATTCCGGCGGCGACTTCCAGACCGTTGAGACCCGCCTCAGTCCGAATGCGGGGGCGGGGGGCGAGGTCCGCTCCGAGGATGGGGATTTGCGGGAGCTGCTGCGCGCCGCCAGCGCGTTGATCCGGGCCGTGGAGCTGGGGCGGTCCCGACGCCTGAAACCGCTGGCGCGGGGGCCAAAGCTAGACGCCCGCCGCACCCTGCGCGCCGCCGCCCGCACCGCAGGCGATCCGGCGTTGCTGCGCTGGCTGGGCCGCCCGCGCCGTTCGCCGCGCTTTTTGCTGGTGCTGGACGGCAGCCGCAGCATGGGCCGCGACGCTGGCCTGCTGCTGCGGTTTGCTCAGGCGCTGTCGCTGCGGACCCGCCGGGTGGAGGTCTACGCCTTTTCCACCGGGCTGACCCGCCTGACCCCGCATCTGCGCCGCGCCCTGCCCGGCCAGCCGCTGACCCTGCCCGATCTGGGCGAGGCCTGGGGCGGCGGCACCCGCATCGGCGAGAACCTGCTGCAACTGGCCCGCCAGGAACGCGAGCGGGTGAACCGCGACACGCTGGTTCTCATTCTGAGCGACGGGCTGGACACCGGCGAGCCGGAGGTGCTGGAGCGCGCCCTGCGTGACCTGAAAGCGCGGGCGGGGCGGGTGATCTGGCTTTCGCCGCTGGCCGCGCTGCCGGGCTATCAGCCGGTGCAGCGGGCCATCAAGGCGGCGCTGCCCCATCTGGACGCGCTGTTGCCCGCCGGGAGCATGGAGGATTTGCAGCGTCTGGGCCGCCGCCTTCAGCAGAGGAACTGAGCCGCAGCTTGGAACACGCCTGTCCAGAATCCCCCGTCTCTGTCGTCCCCTTTGTCTCTTGGCGAGGGCGCGGGACGCGTCGCCAAATATCCCCAGTCCTCGCCCACCTCTGTTCAACTCAATTTCAGAAGAGCCTGGGCTAAATCCGACTTGAGCAGTTGACTTTCAATCTTTTTTAGCTTAACCTAAAAATTATGATGAGGACCGCTCAAATTTTTTCTCTGTCCGCCCTACTTGCCGCAACAGGCATGGCACAGGCCGCCCAAACAGGCGAGAAGAAGACTGTGCTGACCACCTTCACCATCCTGTCCGACATGGCACAGAACGTGGCGGGGGACCGCCTGAACGTCGTGTCGATTACCAAGCCCGGCGCGGAAATTCACGGCTACCAGTTCACCCCCAGCGATCTGGTGAATGCGCGAGGCGCGGATTTGATTCTCAACAACGGCTTGAATCTGGAACGCTGGTTCGAGAAATTCACCCGGCAACTGGGCAAGATTCCCAGCGTCACGTTGACGGACAGCATCGTGCCGGTCAGCATCTCCTCGGACGCGTACAAGGGCAAGCCCAATCCGCACGCGTGGATGTCGCCCAAGAACGCGCTGATCTACGTGGAAAACATCCGCAAGGCGTTCGTGAAGCTCGACCCCGCCGGGGTAAGAACCTTCAACGCCAACGCGAAAAAGTACAGCGATCAGATTCGTGCGGTGGATGCCAAGCTCAAGACCCAGCTCGCCAGCCTGCCCAAAAATCAGCGGGCGCTGGTGACCTGCGAAGGAGCCTTTTCTTACCTGACCCGCGATTATGGCCTGTCCGAGCATTACCTGTGGCCGGTCAATGCCGAGGAAGGGCAGGGGACGCCCAGGCAGATCAAGTCCGTCATCGACGTGGTGCGCGCCGAGAAGATTCCCGCCGTGTTCTGCGAGAGCACCGTGCCGACGCGCGGTATGGCGCAGGTGGCGAGGGAAGCCGGGGCGAAGTTCGGCGGCGTGCTGTACGTGGACTCGCTGACCGACGCCCGGGGACTAGTCCCCACCTACCTGATTCTGCTGCAAAAAGATACCGACACCATCCTGAAAGGTCTGGGGAGCCGATGACTCATAAACAGGTGATTGCGCTGGACGTGAACAATGTCAGCGTGGCCTACGGCGGCGGGCGGCTGGCGCTACGACAGGCCAGTTTGCAGGTGCAGGGCGGCAGTGTCTGCGGTCTGGTGGGCATGAACGGCTCTGGCAAAAGCACACTGTTCAAGACTGTTATGGGTTTTCTGCCGCCGCTGCGCGGAACCGTGCAGGTCTTCGGGCAGCCGGTGATCCGCGCGCAGAAGGCCGGGCTGATCGCCTACGTCCCCCAGAGCGAGGACGTCGACTGGAATTTCCCAGTCAGTGTGCGCGAGGTGGTTATGATGGGCCGCCAGGGCAAGATGGGCTGGCTGCGCCGCCCCAACGCCGTCGATGAAACATTGGTGGAAGAAAGTCTGGAACGCGTGGGCATGAGCGCCTTCATGAACCGCCAGATCGGGGAGCTGAGCGGCGGGCAACGCAAACGCGCCTTTCTGGCTCGCGCGCTGGCGCAGGAAGGCCGCCTCCTGCTGCTGGATGAACCGTTTGGCGGCGTGGACGTGGGAACCAGTGAAGCCATCATTGCGCTGATGGGCGAGCTGCGCCGCGAGGGCCGCTCCATGCTGGTCAGCACCCACGATCTGGGCACGCTGGAAACCTTCTGCGACGAGGTGGCGTTGATCGCGGACCGCACCGTGCTGCTGTACGGCCCCACCGACGAAGTGCTGACCGCCGACAATCTGGCCGCCACCTTCGGGGGCCGCTCGCCGCTGCACGCCCAACCCAGCGCCAAAAGGGTGGAGGTCCGCCCATGACTCTTGAATTTCTCCTCGAACCGCTGCAATACGATTTTATGACCCGCGCCCTGCTGGTCAGCGCCCTGGTGGGGACGGTCTGCGCAGTGCTGTCGTGCTTCGTGATCCTCAAGGGCTGGTCCCTGATGGGCGACGCCGTGTCGCACGCGGTCCTGCCCGGCGTGGTCATCTCGTACCTGCTGGGGCTGCCCTTCGTGATTGGCGCATTCTTCTTCGGGCTGGTGACAGTCAGCGCCATCGGCTTTATCCAATCGCGCTCGCGGGTCAAGGAAGACACCGTGATCGGGGTGGTCTTCACGGCGCTGTTCGCGCTGGGTCTGGTGATGATCTCCAAGATTTCCAGCGAGGTCCACCTGAGCCACATCCTGTTCGGGGACGTGCTGGGCATCGGCGACTCGGAGCTGTGGCAGACGGTGATCGCCGGGACCATCGCGCTGATCGTGACGCTGCTGCTGCGCAAGGACCTGCTGCTGTACGTGTTTGACCCCACGCATGCCCGCTCAATCGGCCTGAATACCGGCGTGCTGAACTACGTGCTCCTGACCATGCTGGCGCTGACGATTGTGACGGCGCTGCAAACCGTGGGCGTGATTCTGGTGGTCGCCATGCTGATCACGCCGGGGGCCACCGCCTACCTGCTGACCGACAAGTTCTCGAAGATGCTGTGGATCGCCGTGGCCTGCGGCATTCTATCCGCCGTCATCGGCACCTACGGCAGCTACTTCCTGGACGGCGCGACGGGCGCGTGCATCGTGCTGGTGCAGAGCCTCTTCTTCCTGCTGGCCTTCATTTTCGCCCCCAAGCACGGCCAGTTGGCCCGCCGCCGCCAACAGATGGCCGAGCGTGCCGACGAACTGGGCGAGGGTGGACCGCCCGCCGCACCGCGCCCGGTGCTGACGCGGGTGCGAGCTTCGGGGAAGACGGAAGCCTCAGACTGAAGAGACCCCTCATACGGATTCCGATTGAAAGGTTTACATAGACCTTGAAATCCGAGCGGGCGTCCAGGCGTCCTCATGGGCGCTGCTCTGGACAAGACAGCTAGAAGAAAAGATTACGGATTCCGTGTATGGATTAGCACTTCGGCGCTTTCCTGAAGTGTCAAGGAATTAAGCGGAATCCGTATCACCCAACCCTCTCCCACGGAGAGGGCATTTTATTGGTCGGGAAGGATGGGGCGGGGACGGTGAACAGGGCGGCAAGAGCAGGGCATTTTTTAACCCCTCTCCGCTGGGGAGAGGGGCCTTGCGAAGCAAGAGGGTGAGGGGTCTCCTACAGATCCCGCCGACTGAAGCGCCACATGGCCGCCGCCACCGCTAAAGCGGCCAGCGCAGCGGCCCACAGAACCAGACCGGGGGCAATCGGGTCCGAGCCAAAGAAGGGGTTGGCCCCGCGTGTGCGGCGGCTGATGTCCAGCAGCACCTCCGGCTGAAGCAGGTAACTGGACCCCAGCCACAGCGCATTGGTGGGCATCACGATGTTGGCGGCGCGGCCCAGGGCGGCCAGGGTGGGGCTGTCGGCAAAGGTGCCGATGGCGTTCAGGATACCCCCGGTAAAGCCCGCGCCGTACAGCACGAACACGCCGATCCCGTTGGCGAGGGTAGTGAACAACGTGCTGCCCAGCACTGTCAGGGCGGTCAGCAGGGTCACGGCCAGCAAAATCAGGCCCAGGGCGGGGGCGGGCGAGGGCGGCAGGTAGCCGGTAATAACGTACACGCCGATTAGCAGCGCCGCCCCCAGCAGGGCCACGTACACCACGTTCACCACCGTGAAGCCGATCCAGCGTCCCAGCACCAGTTGCGCGCGGCTGATCGGACGGGCGATCACGCTCTGCATCACGCCGTTCTCGATGTCGCCGCTGACCGCGCCCACGGTGGACAGCACCGACATCAGCGCGCCCAGGAAATACACCAGATACATGCCGAACATGGCCGAGTACATGACTGGCACGTTCGACAGACCCGTGATGCTGCGCCCGTCCAGCCCGGCGTCCACGGCCCGCTGGTCCAGATTCATTTCCAGCCGGTAGATGCCGTACAGATAAAAGCCGATAAACAGCACGCTCAGGATCAGCAGCACGCTGACCAAGCGCTTGCGGACGGCCTCGCGCAGAGAGAGTTCGGCGATCAGCAGCGCGTTATGCATGGACGGCCTCCGGGGTAAGAGCGGGGGCGGGGCGGTCCTCGATCAGTTCCAGGAACATGGTTTCCAAGTCCGGGCGGCGCGGGGTCAGGGCGTGCAGCCGTGCGCCGCACGCATGAATGGCGTCGGCCACCGCAGGCACGGCGTCCGCATGTTGCAGCCACAACTCGATCTCGGCGCGTCCGGGGGTCTGGGTGTCGGTGTGGCGGACCTCGCCCAGCACGGCCAATGCTTCCAGTAATCCGGGCTTCACCGCGTCCACCCGGATGCCCACCGGGATCACGCCGCCCATCAGCTCCTGCATGCTGCCCTGCTGGAGCACCCGGCCCTCCTTGACAAAGGCCACCCGGTCACAGACCTGTTCTACCTCTGAAAGCAGGTGGGAATTCAGGAACACCGCCACGCCACCCGCGCGCAGCCCCTCGATGATCTCGCGGACCTCTACGCGGCCAATCGGGTCCAGGGCGCTGGTCGGCTCGTCCAGAAAGACCAGTTCGGGCCGCGCCAGGATCGCCCCGGCCAGCCCGCAGCGTTGCAGCATGCCCTTGCTGTAGCCGCCCAGCGACTCGCCGCCGCGCCCGCCCAGGCCCACAGTCTTGAGCACCTGTGGAACGCGGGCGCGCAGCTCACCTGGCTTCATCCCCGCCAGCCGTCCGTGAAAATGCAGGAATTCCTCGCCGGTCATCCAGGTCTGAAAGCGGAACTGCTCGGGCAAAAAACCCAGGCGGGCGCGCACGGCAGGATCGGCGGGAGAGCCGCCCAGCACGCGCATCTGGCCGCCGCTGGGCAGCACCAGCCCCAGCAGCATCTTGACCGTGGTGCTCTTGCCCGCCCCGTTCGGCCCCAGGAAGCCGAAGACCTCGCCGGGCAGCACCCGCAGGCTCAGGCCGTCCACCACCGCGCGGCCTTTGTAGACCTTGCGGAGTTCATGGGTTTCGATAATGGGAGGAGGGGCGGCGCTCATGCGGGCAGCATAGAAGCAGACTCTGGAAAGGGCATGGCTGAAAGTTGCAGTTGAGGGAGTTTCGAGGGCGGGGTGGAAGGCGGGCAGGTTCTGAGTTGAGGTGTCATTCGGGCAGCCCCACCCCCCAACCCCCTCCCCCAGAGGGGCAGGGGGAGCAGACGTTGCACTGGGCAGGAGTTCTCGGACTTTGTGGGCGAAAGAGGGCGGCAATGTTCCTGCTCACACGCCCCGCTTCGTGATGTGACGTGCGGCCCGTCCGCTGCGCGCCCGACGGCCCTCGGTTGCTGCTTCGTCGGCAGTTTTGGGGTTGGTAGAAAACAAGGATGCCCGACTTTTATCTCTTCCCGCCCACGGAGGACTGGGACGACTCCGCAGGAGAGGGGGTCATCTGGACGGAGCCTATCTATTTGCAATTCCCCCTCTCCCCCACCGTGCTAGCCTCCCGGTCATGCCTGAGCTGGACAAAACTGGGCCGGACCCTTTCCCTGCGCCCGTGACCCCCGCGCCGCTGTTCGGGACGGCGGTGGTGGCTGGGGTGGGACTGATCGGCGGCAGCGTGGCGATGGGCCTGCGCCAGCGCTTTCTGGCGCGCCGCGTGATCGGCCTGGACGCCAGTATAGACGTGCTGCGCGAGGCCGAGGCGCTGGGGCTGGTGGACGAGGTGCGCTCAGGCGCGGGCGAGTGGCTGCGCGAGGCCGATCTGGTGATTCTGGCCGCCCCGATGCGCGCCCTGATCCCGCTGGCCAACGAGCTGGCCCCCTTCCTGAACCCGGCAGCCCTGGTCACCGACGTGGGCAGCGTCAAGGGCGCAATCGCCGCCGAGATGGAACGGCTCAGGGTCCGCAACTTCGTGGCCGGACACCCGATGGCGGGCAGCGAGCGCGGCGGGGTGACGCACGCCAACGCCGCCCTGCTGGAAAACGCCGTGTGGGTGTTGACCCCCACCGATCAGACGCCGCTGACCGCCCTGAGCCGCGCCCGCACGCTGGTGGAGGGCCTGGGAGCCGCCCCGGTGGTCATGCCCCCCGACGCCCACGACGCGCTGGTGGCCACCGTCAGCCACCTGCCGTATCTGGCGAGCCTGGCCCTGACCCATATGGTGGCCCGCGACGAGCGCCTGAGCCTGCTGGCCGCCGGGGGCTTCCGCGACCTGACCCGCGTGGCCAGCGGCGACCCGCGCATGAGCCGCGACATGGTGGTGGAGAACAAGGCGGCGCTGCGCGAGGCGCTCAGGCGCTTCCGGTATCAGCTAGACCGCCTGGAGGCCGATCTGGAGGAACCCGAGGAACTGCTGGCCGCCGCCCACGAGGGCAAGCGCACCCGCGACAGCCTGCCGGTGGTGCGCCGCAGCCTGCTGCCGCAGAAATACGATCTGGTGGTGGCCGTGCCGGATAGACCCAATCAAATTGGGATCGTGACCCAGACTCTGGGCGCGGCGGGGGTCAACATCAAGGACATCGAGGTGCTGGCCATCCGCGAGGAGGGCGGCGCGCTGCGGCTGGGGCTGGAATCTGCCGAGGCGGTGGCCACCGCAGCAGGCATTCTGCGCGGCGCGGGCTTCGAGGTTCGCGGGCGGATCTGAGGCGGGGCGCTGTGGATGGCCAGACGGAAACGCCGACGCTGCCGGTCAATCCTTTAGACTGCGGCCAGCGCACGCGCACTTGCTCATGACCCAGACCCGCTTTCCTCCCTCTGCCGAGCCGGAGCCGCAGCCCCTGCCGCGCCTGCCGCAAAACCCTGAATTCGACGCCGATTCGGAAGGGTTGATTCCCCCGTCAGAGGCCGAGCCAGCCGTGGTGCAGGGCGTGCCGCACAAGTTGACCGCCATCGACCTGTTCCGGGGCATCACCATTCTGGAGGTGGTGGCCCACCACACCTCCGGGCTGGCGCTGCGCTACGCGGTGCCGGACACGCTGAGCTTTTTGGTGCTGCAACTGATCAACCGCACGCTGCATTTCGCCGTCCCCGCCTTCGTGTTCCTGTCCGCCGTGGTGCTGACCCGCAGCCTGCTCAAGAACTTCAGGCCGGGCCGGTATTTCTTCCGGCGGGTCACGCGCGGGGCGTGGCCGTACCTGCTGTGGAGCGCGCTGTACATCGCCTGGTACGTGTGGACCGGGCAGCGGCCCCCCGAGACCCTGACCGATCCCGACAAGTGGCTGTTCTACCTGCAATACGGCAAGGCCAGTTACCACCTGTATTTCCTGCTGGTGGCGCTGGAGGTCTATCTGGTGATTCCGCTGCTGTTGCCGCTGGCCCGCCGCAGGCCGCCGATTGCGCTGGCCCTGCTGATCGGCGCGGCGCTGCAACTGGGAATCTACCTGCTCAACCGCGAATACCTGCGGCTGCCCTTTCCGGCCAGCACCGTGGTGTGGTACATGCTGCCGGTAACGGTGGGCGCAGCGGTGGGCGCGCGGCTGGACGAATTTCCGGCGTGGTGGCGCAAGTACCGCGTATTCCTGATCGCGGGGGCGGCAGCGGCCTACGCGCTGTATCTGCCGCAGGCGCTGGCCTATGTGCGCGGCGAGCCGGTGGTGCCCATCGTCTACTCCAGCCTGAGCTGGGCCTACACCACGCTGATGGCCCTGACTGTGCTGGGCGTGGCGTACAGTCTGCAACGCTTCGCCGGGGCATGGCGGGTGGCCCTGGGCGTCACCGGGATGTTCAGCCTCCAGGTCTACCTGATCCATCCGGCCATCCTGCAAACGCTGGAAACCATTCATACTCCGGGGGGGGACCCACTGGTCTTTGGTCTGACCATGCTGGGCTACTTCCTGACCGCCCTGATCCTGCCCACCATGCTGGCCCTGCTGCTGGCCGACACCCGCCTGAGCAGGCTGATGTTCGGGCGCTGATCCGGGTGGATGGCCGGATGGGCAGGCAGCCTCGCCTGTCAGTTCAGCGTCAGGTCCGGCGCGCTACAGTCTCGGACGTTGTGGATCGGCTTCTCTCCTTGATCATGGTGCTGGCCCTGAGTGTTTCCTCTGCTGCCGGGGCTGTTACGCCGCCGCGCAGCCCCGTTCCGGTCACTCCTGTGGCCCAGCCGGTGGACTGGCTGCCGCTGGGCCAGCCGGGGCGCGAATCGCTGCTCCAGATTCCCGGCAGTTGCACCTACCTGCCCTGCCCGCTGGTGGTGGTCTCGCATCCGCGCAACCAGAGTGCGGCGCGCCTGCGTGACAGCCCCACCTTCCAGGTGCTGATCGAGGCCCTGCTGGATTCGCATTTTGCCGTGCTGCTCAGTGGTGACGGCGGCCCGGCGACCTGGGGCAGTCCCAGCGCCCTGAGGGAAGTGGGGCAGATCCACGCCACAGCCCTCAAGCGCTTTTCCTGGAACGGGCACACCTACGCCCTGGGCCTGAGCATGGGCGGCCTGATGGCCCTGCGCAGCGCGCTGCCCGGCAGCCCCTACCGCGTGGACGGCGTGGCCCTGATCGACGCCTGGACGGACCTGCGGGTGGCCTGGAGCGCCTCGCCCACCCGCCGCCAGGAGATCAGCGCGGCCTACGGCAGCCCCAGCGAGCCGCCGCCCGGCCTGGACCCGCTGATGCAGACCTTCAGAGCGCCGTACCTGCCGCTGTTCGTGGCCGCCAGCCTGGGCGACGGCACCGTTCCGGCCCTGACCAACGGCGAACGCCTGTACCCGCACGCCGCCCTGGGAAGCAGCCAATTCGTGTCCCTGAGCGGCCCGCACCTGGGCGGCAACCGCTTCACGCCGGATATGGCGCAGAAACTGGTGGGCTTTTACAAGCGTCTGGAGGGGCGGGTGGCAGTGAAGTGAAAAGCGGTCTCAAGGTCTGAACGCCAGCACAGCAGTTCACACGCCCTCATACGGATTCCGGTTGATCAGTTATGCAATAACTGCGAAACCCAACCAACGGGAGAAGGAAAAGTACGGATTCCCTCAGTACCCGACACTTTCCACAGCCGTCGTCTGGCGCGGCGTCCAGAGTCGAATGAGGTGGAGCAGTTCGTCCACCGAAGCCCCAACCTGACGGGAATACGCCCGGACGAGCGACCGGAGGCCCAGGGTCACGACACTCCAAGCGCGCCGTCCGTGTTTTTTAAGGGCCGTCTCCTGGTCGATGCCGACCAGAACGGTCCAAACATACGCCAGGGTCAATAAACAGAGCAGCCGCGT
>NZ_JNIW01000052.1 GCF_000701425.1 Deinococcus frigens DSM 12807
CCCGGCGGGTTGTCCACGTATCATCGGGAAAGCCATGCTGCGGCGCACCCTCCCGCAGGAGGGTGCGAAGCTGCTCGAGTTGGCTGGAGGTCAGACGTGATGGACGTCCTGGAGCGACGGTGGCCTGCAGCGTGCCGATCTTTTTGAGCCGGGCGCTCCAAGTGGTGACGGTGAGGACAGACACGCCAAAATGTTCGGCAATCTCGCGGTGCGTCTGGGTGCCGCGTTGAAGCCATTCGGCAGCGGCCAGTCGGCGTTCCTCAAGCTGGGCGCGGGAATACCGTGAAGGTTGCCATTCGGCCATGCCATTAGAGTATCAGGCTGTATTTACGCCGTGATCAATAATCCCCACCTCCCCAACCCACCCAGCCAAGTTCGCGCGTGCCTGAGCTGAAGCTGGGAGTGCTAATTGCTGGACACGTAGAATAATTGTGTACCTTTACGATAATGAATTTTCTTACGCTGAGGATTAAATTCTTCTCAGTTGCTACAGTTCAAGCGTAGGAGGAGACAGTGAGTAGTTTTGCTGAGGCGTTCTGGAAAGGCCATCCCCGCTGTCCGTATTGCGGTTCTCAACGAGCTACCGCGCATAAGGATGGCAAGAGATTCCAGTGCTATTCGTGCTTTACAGCGTTCAGTGCCACCACTGGCACAATTGCTCATCGGACTCATTTGAGCTTGCCCATTTGGTCATTGGCTGCTTCAGAATTGGATAAAAATCCAAAATTATCAATTAGAAAATTAGCAAATTTGCTCAAAGTGTCTAATAAAACTGCTGCAAGAATTAAGATGAAGTTATCTTCGCAGGAAGTGGAGTACAGAATGCAAATCAATGCCATCATAATTAACGGAGGTTTACCATGAATAGTCTAGAGGCGGTAGCAGAATCAACCCATTTTGGGACTTTGGTTCTCGGCAAAGATGGCGCAAAAATTAAATGCTTCGTTCTGAAAGATGGCAGGAGGGTGATCTCGGGACGTGGATTAACTGATGCAATTGGAATGAAGGGTAGAAGTGTCGGTGCAAAAAGAATTCTTGGAATGTCTAAGATTACTAGATATTTATCTGAAGAGGCATCAGAAAATATATCTGAGCCTATTAAATTTATTGGTAAGGGTACGTTAAAAAATGAGTACGGTTATGCAACAGGATATGAAGCTACCGTTCTATTGGATATTTGCGAGGCAATTCTAGAAGCTCGTGAAAGTGGCGACTTACACAGTGAACAAGAATACCGTTACGCTGAGTATTGTGAAGCACTCGTTAGGTCATTTGCGAAAATTGGTATCGTCGCGCTTGTAGATGAGGCGACAGGATATCAGGAAGAACGGGCTAGATATGAATTGCATAAAATTCTTGAAGCCTATGTGGCTAAGGAGTTGCTTCCCTGGTCAAAGAGATTTCCGGATGAATTTTATAAGGAGCTTTTTAGGCTTAGAGGCTGGCGAATGTCGCCAATGTCTGTTAAGCGGCCAAAATATGTAGGAAAGCTAACTAACCAACTAATTTACGAACATCTCCCAAAAGGTGTTTTGAGTGAATTGAGAGAGAAAAATCCTGTGACCGATAAGGGGTACAGGAAAGACAAGCATCACCAGTACTTGACTGCGAATATTGGCAATAGCCATCTTGAGAAGCAGGTTGCCAGCGTCACGATGCTCATGCGTATTTCGCCCGACTGGTCAACGTTTATGCGACATTTTAATCGCGCGTTCGGAAATCAAATGCCTCTATTTGAGGAGGCCGATATTCAGTGAGAGCTTTAGGGGCAGCCTCCAGAATGAAAGCTGCCCCTTTTCTATTTCTGGCCGTTTACGCCCCTACCCAATCCTCCATTGGCGGGCAGCTACACACGAAATTCCTGTCGCCGTACACGTTGTCCACCCTATTCACAGAAGGCCAGTATTTCCACTGCTTCTGCGCGGTGCTGGGGAAGGCCCCCACTTCGCGGCTGTAGGCCCGGTTCCACTCGGCCTGTAGCAGGTCTTCCTGCGTATGCGGCGCGTGCTTCAGCGGGCTGTCTTCGGCTTTAATCAGTCCGTCCTGCACTTCCTGAATCTCGCGGCGGATGCCCAGCATGGCGGCGATAAAGCGGTCCAACTCCGCCTTCGGCTCGCTCTCGGTGGGTTCGATCATCAGCGTGCCGGGAACCGGGAAACTCATGGTGGGGGCGTGGAAGCCGTAGTCCATCAGCCGCTTGGCGATGTCCTCCTCGCTGATGCCGCTGTCGGCCTTCAGGGGCCGGATGTCAAGGATGCACTCGTGCGCGATCCGCCCATTGCGCCCGCTGTACAGAATCGGGTACGCGCCCGCCAGCCTCTGTGCGATGTAATTGGCGTTCAGCAGCGCCACGCCCGTGCTTTCGCGCAGGCCCCTGGCCCCCAGCAGCCGGATGTACAGGTATGAAATCGGCAGAATGCTGGCGCTGCCATACGGCGCGGCGCTCACGGCCCCGGTGTCGCTGTCGTTGGTGGGCACCACGGAATGGTTGGGCAGGAACGGTGCCAGATGCGCCCTGACCCCAATCGGCCCCATGCCCGGCCCGCCGCCGCCGTGCGGAATGGCAAAGGTCTTGTGCAGATTCAGGTGCGAGACGTCGCTGCCGATCAGCCCCGGCTTGGCGACGCCCACCAGCGCGTTCATGTTCGCGCCGTCCAGATACACCTGCCCGCCGTGCTGGTGGATCAGGTCACAGACTTCCGTGACGTTGGCCTCGTAGACGCCGTGCGTGCTGGGGTAGGTGATCATCAGTGCGCCCAGATTCTCGCTGTGCTGCTCGGCCTTGGCCTTCAGGTCATCAAAGTCGATGTTGCCCTCGGCGTCGGTCCTGACCACCACCACGCTCATGCCCATCATGGCGGCGCTGGCGGGGTTGGTGCCGTGCGCGCTGGCCGGAATCAGGCAGACCGTGCGGTGGCTATCACCCCGGCTCTCGTGGTACTTGCGGATGGTCAGCAGCCCGGCGTACTCGCCCTGTGCGCCGCTGTTGGGCTGAAGGCTCACGGCGTCGTAGCCCGTGATATCGGCCAGCCAGCCTTCCAGCTCGGTCAGCATCTGCGTGTAGCCCTCGGTCTGATTGACGGGCGCAAACGGGTGCAGCGCGCCAAATTCGGGCCACGTCACCGGGATCATCTCGGCGGTGGCGTTCAGCTTCATGGTGCAACTGCCCAGCGGAATCATGCCGTGCGTCAGGCTGTAATCCTTGTTCTCCAGCGTCTTGAGGTACCGCAGCATGGCGTGTTCGCTGTGGTGTGTGTTGAACGTGGGATGCGTCAGGTAGTCGGAGGTTCGCTTGAGGTTGCCGGGAATGCCGTCCGTGGCCTGCGAATCCAGTGCCAGCACATCCACCGCTTTTCCGGTGATGACTTCAATGATGTCGGAGAGGTCAGCGGGCGTGACCGTCTCATCCAGCGTGACGCCGATGCGTTCGCCGTCGTACCGGAAGTTGATGCCCTTCGCCTCGGCCCGCTCCCGGATGGCCGCGCTGTCGCCCGTGAAGGTCAGCGTGTCGAAGAAGCTGTCGTTGACGGTCATTCCCGCGTCGCTCAGCGCCTTTGCCAGAATCCCGGCCATGCGGTGCGTGCGCTCGGCAATGGTGCGGACGCCTTCCGGCCCGTGGTACACGGCAAACGCCCCCGCCATATTCGCCAGCAGCGCCTGCGCCGTGCAGATGTTGGAGGTGGCCTTCTCGCGCCGGATGTGCTGCTCGCGCGTCTGCATCGCCATCCGCAGGGCAGTCTTGCCCCTGCTGTCCTTGCTCACGCCGATCACGCGGCCCGGCATGGAACGCTCAAAGCCCTTCTGGCACGCCAGGAACGCCGCGTGCGGCCCGCCGAAGCCCATCGGCACGCCAAAACGCTGGGCGCTGCCCACCACGATGTCCGCGCCCTGCTCACCGGGGGGCGTCACCAGGGCGCAGGCCAGCAAGTCGGTTGCCACGATCAGCGCCGCTCCCGCCGCGTGGATCTTCTCGGCAATTGGGGAGAGGTCACGCAAGTCGCCGTAGGTGCCCGGATACTGTGCCAGCACGCCGAACACGCCTTCGGGCAACTCGCCGGACGGATCGCCCATGACCACCTCGAACCCGAAATACTCGGCGCGGGTCTTGATCACACCCAGCGTCTGCGGGTGAACGTCGTCGGCCACGAAGAACACGTTGCCCTTGCTCTTGCCCTGGCGCTTGGAAAGAGTCATCGCCTCGGCTGCCGCCGTCGCCTCGTCCAGCAGGCTGGCGTTGGATACGGGCATGCCGGTCAAGTCCATCACCATCTGCTGAAAGTTCAGCAGCATTTCCAGCCGCCCCTGCGAGATCTCGGCCTGGTACGGCGTGTAGGCCGTGTACCAACCCGGATTCTCCAGCATGTTGCGCCCGATGACCCCCGGCGTGTGCGTCCCCGCGTACCCCATCCCGATGTAACTGCGGAACACCCTGTTCTTCTGCGCCACCGCCTTCAGATCGGCCAGCGCCTGCGCCTCGGTGACGCCCGGCCCCGCCGTCAGCTCGCCGTGAAACTGGATGGCTTCGGGCAACGTGGTCTCGATCAGCTCGTCCAGACTGGCGACGCCCAGCGCGTCCAGCATCTGCGCCTGCTCCCCCTCGCTGGGGCCGATGTGGCGGCGGGTGAAGTCGTTGGTGTTCAGTAGTTCGGATAGGGGACGCATGGGGGACATGAGAAGACTCCTTCAAGGATTAGAGGGATTGGGTCAGTTCGATCAGACGGCGAGTAATGGTTTCAGCGCTCAGAGAGGCGGTATTCAATTCCACATCCGCGCCGCGCCGCAGCAGCGGTTCCACGGTATCGATGTATTCCAGAATCTCTTGTTGGTCAGCGGCAGTCTTGCCGTAAGGGTTATTGGTGCGCCTTTTGACCCGCTCAAGAATGACCTCAGTGGGCGCGGTGAACAGCACCACACGGTCAAACAGCGGGTAAAAGCGGCCCTGGTTGGACACGCATCCACTGACAAACAGAGGCCCTGAACGTGGAGCGGCCAGGAGGTCGCGCATCCTGGTCTCGTTCCAGAGCCAGCCCGATTCAGTGTCACCTGGCTGGACACCCCACTCGCACCAGCCACCCACATCCGTTTCCACGGCCTCGAAGCCGTGCGCCTGCAAATGCTCGATGGCGGTGGTCTTGCCCGTGCCTGACATGCCGGTGATCAGAATGCGTTTAACGGCAGCGTCCACAGAAGCAGACTGAAGACCATCATTTTTCAATGCATCCACTTTGCTCATGCCGTCGGCGGCTTTACCCCTCTGCCGTCTCCGCGTACTTCTCGGCGTCCATCAAATCCGCGCTGGCCTCGGTCACGTCCATCTTGAACAGCCAGCCGCCTTCATAGGGCGACTCGTTGACTTTCTCGGGGCTGCCGTTCAGCTCGTCGTTGACGGCAGTGACTGTGCCGCTGGCCGGGGCGTAGATGTCGCTGGCGGTCTTGACCGATTCCACCACGGCCACCGTGTCGCCCGCGCTGACCTCGCGGCCCACCTCGGGCAGCTCCACGTACACCACGTCGCCCAGTTGATCCTGCGCGAAGTCGGAAATGCCCACGGTGCCGTCGGGGGAAAGCCACTCGTGCGAGGCGGCGTACTTCAGTTCAGAGAGGGTCTTCATGGTTGATTCTCCTGTGGAAAAGGGGTGGGGGACTGTAGGGAATAGAACGTGCTGTATGTTTACGCGCCCCGGTAGAACGGCAGGCCAATTCGCTCTGCCGCGTGCCGCTTGCCGCGCACCTCTACTTCAAAGCGGTCCGCCTCGGCGTGGGCAGCGTCCACCAATGCCATTGCAATCGGGTGGCCTAGCGTGGGGCTGCTGCTGCCGCTGGTCACATAGCCAATAGGGGGGCCAACCTGCACGCCGTCCGCGTAGACGGGATAGCCCTCGCGCACCGGCACGCGCTCCAGCTTCAGGCCAATCAGCTTCTGCGGCGGCGCGGCGGTGATGTGGGCGCGGCCCAGGTGTTCCTTGTCCTTGACCACCCAGGTGTAGCTGCTGCTCAGCGGGTGGATGGTGTCGCTGAATTCGTGGCCGTACAGCGGGAACCCGGCTTCCAGCCGCAGCGTGTCGCGTGCGCCCAGGCCAGCCGGGGTGATGCCGATGGCGAGCAGCCTGTCCCACAGCGCCTCGGCCTCGGAGGCGTCCACGAAGACTTCAAAGCCGTCTTCCCCGGTGTACCCGGTGCGGGCGAGCATCACGTCGAAGCCGAACAGCTTGGCGGAAAAGTAGGCGTTCTTCTTTTTGGCCGCCAGATCGGTGTCGCTGAAGGGTTGCAACAGTTCCGCCGTCTTCGGCCCCTGCACGGCCAGCAGCGCCCATTGATCCGACTCGTTGGACAGGTTCACGTCATGGCCCGCCGTGTGCTTTTGCAGATGCGCCCAGTCCTTGTCGATGTTGCTGGCATTGACCACCATCAGGTATTCGCCATCGGCCACCATGTAGATATAGATGTCGTCGATCAGCCCGCCCGATTCGCCCGGCAGCCAGTTGTAGTGGGCGCGTCCCGGGCGCAGCTTGCCCACGTCATTGGTGGTCACGCCCTGCAAAAAGGCCAGCGCGTCCGGCCCGGTCACGCGGAATTCACCCATGTGCGAGACGTCGAACATGCCCGCCGAGGTTCTCACCGCGTCGTGTTCGGTCTTGAGGCCCGCGTATTGCACGGGCATGTCCCAGCCGCCGAACGGCACCATTCGTGCCCCAGCCCGCAGGTGGGCGGCGTGCAGCGGCGTGCGCCTCAGCGTCGGCTCTGGCGGGTTTTCGGGGGTCTGGGTCACCCCAAAATGGTAGCCGAGTGGGGGGGAGTGCGTCCGGGCGTGCGGGACGCCGGGGCTTCAGTCAGACCCTTACGAACCCGGCAAGGTGTCCGGGAATGCTCCCTTCACTCCACTGCATAGAATGTTTCCAGCGTGATCCGCTCCGGGAACTTGCGGATAAAGTCCACGGTACTCAGCGCCTGGGTACGGTGGCAGGCGATGGCCTGCAATTTGCGGGCAATCCGCGCCGTCACGTCATGGCGGATGTTCGGCGGCAGCCACTCGGCGCGCAACTCCTCGTTTTCGGGGGGCGTGTCGCTGGCGTAGTACCACAGAACCGGGCGGTCATTTTCCGGCAGGCTGTCCCAGGCGGCCTTCACGGCGCGGTGGGTGGTCACGTGGTCCGGGTGGCCGTTGCTGCCGTTGGGCGGAAAGCTCAGCACGGTTTCGGGGCGGTGGCGGGTCATAGCCTCGCGGGCCACTTCCACCAGCGCCTCTAGAGGCTGATCCTTTAAGTACTTGTCGGGAAAGGCGTGCTGCTCGTGAACACTGCCGGGGGTGGTGGTCAGGCCGATCACTTCCAGGCAGGCGGCCAGTTCCACGGCGCGCATGCGGGCCAGTTCCTCCGGTCCCTCGGCCAGCCCCAGGGTGCGGCCCGCCTCGCCGCGTGTCAGGGTGACCAGGCCGCAGCGGTGGCCGCTTTCTAGCAGGTTCATCAGCGTTCCCGACGCGCCGTACACCTCGTCGTCGGGGTGGGGAACGATCAGCAGGAGTTTCAGGTTCTGGGCGCTCTGGGAATCACTCACACCCCTCAGCATAAGCGTGCTGGCGGATGCGCGGACGGACGGCGGCAGAGCAGGATGGAAGCATGAACGCCCCCGCTTCCAGCCTGACCCTGCGCGAACCGCGTAAGCCGCAGGACTACCCGGCCCTCGCCGACGTGCTGAACGCCAGCAACCCCGCCTGGCCGGTGACGCCCGAACTCCTGCGGACCTGGGACGAGGCGCGCGATCCGGCGCTGTTCAACACCCAACTGGTGGCCGAGCTGGGCGGGCGCATAGTGGGCGCGGGCGGCATCGGTCACGACGATTTTGCCTTTGAGGAATGGCGTTATTTCGGCAACTTGGCCGTTCACCCGGATGTTCGCGGGCAGGGCGTCGGCACGGCGCTGTACGACGGGTTGCTGCGCCGGGTGCGTGGGCGCGGAGCGCGCGAGGTCCGCACCATGATCAGCGACGAACAGACGGACGCGCCGGGCCGGGCTTTTGTGGAGAAGCGCGGCTTCGCGGTGGTCTGGGAGCGCTACGAATCGCGGCTCGACACCCGGGCCACGGACCTCGCGCGCTTCGACGACCTGCTGGCGTCGGTGGCCGCAGACGGCGTGGAGTTTCGCTCGCTGACTGAACTCAGGGCCGAGCCAGAGCGCAACCGCTGGCTGTGGGAACTGGACTGGGAACTGTTTCAGGACGTGCCGATGGGCGAGACATTGACCAAACGTCCGCTGGAAGTCTGGGCGAAACAGGAGCTGGAAGACCCCACGCTGGCCCCGGACCTGTCCTTCGTCGCCGTCCGTCCTGAGTTGAATGACCCGCTCACCGGCCCGTACATCGGCTACAGCACGCTGGGGCGCAATCCGTCGGGCTTTTACTACATCGGCATGACCGGGGTCAAGCGAGCGGACCGGGGCAAGGGCATTGCCAAGGCGCTGAAGGTGGCGGCCATGCGCGCCCTGCACGCCCTGGGCGGCGGCGAGATCCGCACCTTCAACGACCCGCCCAACGTGGCGATGCTCGGCATGAACGAGGCGCTGGGCTTCGTGCGGCATTCCCGCAGCCTGCGCTACGAACTCAAGCTGGAGGACGTGTGAGTCGAGCACGGGTGAGTCTCAGCATTCGCTCGGCCACCGACGCCGATTTCCCCGCGCTGGCCGGGTTGATGAGCGGGGCCAATCCGCGTCACCCGATCACGCCACAAACGTGGGCGCATGAGATCGGCGAGTTGCGCGGGCATCTGCTGGGGCTGCACGTGGCGCAGTGGCTGGCCGAGGAAGGCGGGCAGCCGGTGGGCATGGCACTGACCCTCCAGGTGCCCGGCATGTACCACCCGGACCGCTACTGGGCCGAGGTTCTTGTTCCGCCTCAGTATGGGCAGCGCGGCGTGGGGCAGGCGCTGGCCGGGACGCTGGAAGCCCATCTGCGTGGGCGCGGGGCGCGTGAACTCCTCTCCGGCGCATACGAGGAGGAGCCGTGGGCGGTGGAATTCCTGTCCCGGCGCGGCTTTTCCGAGACGCTGCGCTACTTTGACAACGTGCTGAGACTGGCGGAATTTGACGCCCTGGCCTGGGCAGAGGAAGCCAAATTGCCCGAAGGGGTCCGCGCCCTCTCGCTGGCCGAACTGGCCGCAGAGCTGGGCATGGACGCGGCCATCACCGCCTTTCACGCCGCCTTTGCCGAGGTCCGGGAGGACGTGCCGCGCTCCTCGCCGCCCACACCGCACACCCTGGAGGATTTTCGCAGCCACCTGCTGAATGCCCCCCACTTCTTCCCCAAAGGCATCCTGCTGGCTGTCACGGACGCGGGCGAGGTAGTGGCCCTGTCGGAGCTGGAACGCAAGGGTACGGACCCCGCGCGGCTGGACACGGGCCTGACGGGAACGCGGCGGGCGTGGCGGCGGCGTGGGCTGGCGCTGGCCCTCAAAATAGCTGCGTTACGCGTGGCGCAGCAGCACGGCGCACGCGAGGTCTGGACCGGGAATGCCACCACCAATCTGCCCATGCTGGCGCTGAATGAACGCCTGGGCTTCCGGTCTCGGCCCGCGTATGTAGAGATGCGCTGGGGCGGCGTTTGAGTATGTTGGTGGAATGCGGTCGGTCATCTCCAAACAATGCGTGTTGCGTCCGGTCCTATGCTCCTCAGCATTGATTGGGACGCCTATTCCGGCACGCGCGAGTTGGTGTTCGACGCGCCGATTTGGGGAACGCGCGACCTCGCACATGACCGGCTCGACGCCTGGCGAGGGCGGGTCCAGAAACGCGGTGGCCAGGACTGGGCCGCGCTGGAGGAGGATTTCCCCCTGTATTCCGGCTGGCAGGAGTTGGCCCAGTACGCCGGGATGCCTGCATTTGTGGCCCTCAGTCACGCGGACGCCTGGGCGTGGCTGGAACGGTTTCCGGGTCAGGACGTGCTGAACATCGACTCCCACCATGACCTCGCCAGCTTCAGTGGGGACGCTGCGCGCGTGCGCCCCGGCAACTGGGCGGGCCTGGGCCTGCGCGCGGGCCTGATTCGGCGGTATACCTGCCTGTACCCGCCGTGGCACGCGGCCCTTCCGGTGGCGGAGGGCTTCGATCTGGACCGCACCCGCGCCGAACTGGAGCCGCTGCTGCTGCCGGAGCTGCTAGGCCGCGTGACCCTGACCCGTACTCTGCCGCTGCCTCCTCCCAGGGAAGTTCAGGCGCTGCTGCTGGTCCAGTCCCCGGCCTGGACCAGCCCCGCCCACGATGCCGAATTTCTGGAGCTGGCCGGGCGTCTCAACTGCGCGACATTGACCCAGCCGATGCGGCGGCTTTCAGCCCTTTAGACGTTCAGACTTTTAAACCTGCTTCCCGCGCTAGCCTCACAGTCATCTATGTCACCCCCATCACTGCCCCTGATCGTAAGCGCCGGAGAAGCCCTGACTGACCTGGTGACCGCCGGGGGCGCGGCCTGGACGGCGCATCCGGGCGGCGCGGGCTGGAACGTGGCGCGGGCCTGCGCCGCCCTGGGCGTGCCGAGCGCCTTTGCTGGAGCGGTGGGCCACGACAACTTCGGGGATGACCTCTGGCGTGCCTCTGCCGGGGCCGGGCTGGACCTGCGCTTTTTGCAACGGGTGGACGCCCCCACGCTGATGGCCGTGGTATACCGCGCCTCTCCGCCCGCCTACCGCTTTCTGGGCGAGAACAGCGCGGACCTGCACTTTGATCCCGCAAAGCTGCCGGAGGGCTGGCTGGGCGCAGTCAAGTGGCTGCACGTGGGCGGCATCAGCCTGAGCCGCTGGCCGCTGGCCGATACGCTGCTGGCCCTGGTCAGGGGGGCACGCTCCGCAGGCGTGAGAATCAGCTTCGATCCCAATGCCCGCATCACCCACAGCCATCCGGAATATCCGGCGGTGATGGAACGCGTGGCGCGGCTCTCGGACCTGCTGAAGTTCAGCGATGAGGACCTGGGCTTCTTCTTTCCCAGCACCTCGGAGGCGGGGGCGCTGCAAACGCTGCGCGGCTGGAATCCGCGCGCGCCGATTGTGATCACGCGGGGCGCTCAGGGTGCGTCGCTGTACCACGCGGCGGGCCGGGCCGACGTGCCCGCCTTTCCCGTGCAGGTGGCCGACACGGTGGGCGCGGGCGACGCGCTGTGCGCCGGGCTGCTGGTGTCGGCCACCGAACGCCCCGGGGGGCTGTGGACCGAACATCTGGCCCTGGGCCTCAAGGCCGCCGCCGCCGCCTGCGCTCACGCCGGGGCCTACGCGCCCACGCGCGCCGATCTGGAGGCGATGGGGGAGCGCTGAGTGGAACAGGTGTTTTGTTACAGCGTTCAATAAGTTGGGCAGTCATACGGATTCCGGTTGAACAGTTATGAAATAACTGCGAAACCCGACCGACGGGAGAAGGAAAAGTACGGATTCCAGAATGGTGTTGGCTTTTGGTGCTGTCCCAAAAGATAACTGAATGACCGGAATCCGTATCACTGAATCTGAGACATTAGAGTTTCGGGCACAGGTATCTCGCCTTACAGGACGACATTCTCTGACCTCGCTCATTTCCTCGCACGTTCTTTCAAAGGCCCACGACTGACTGAACGCTGTCATCACTTCCGGGCGTCCTGCCAGCGCACCGCCTCATTCACCCAGCACAGCGGGCACTCCTGCGCTGGCTCCAGCCTGAAGGGTCAGCGTCCGTTTCGGAGCAGGCTCTCGGCTGGCCCAGACCACCTGGCCCAGACCACTGTTCTCAGTCCAGGTCCACAGCCCACCACGCCTCGCGCTGGGCGGCCAGGCGGGCGCGCGGATCGCCGATGGTGTCCAGGGCGCGGGCCAGGCCCTGCCAGTCCAGCTCGCTCATGGGATCAATCGCCAGGGCGCGCTGGTGGAACTGGGCGGCGTCCTTGGCATTGCCCCCCGTGGTGGCGGCGCGGGCGGCCAGGCTCAGCACGCTCATCTGCTTGTGCTCCAGCCGGGCGCGCACGTCGTTGACCCAGGGGCTGTCCGCGCCGGGCAAAAAGGTGCCGTACTGGCCGGTCAGTTCACGCATTTCTTCCAGGCCCAGGCTGCCGTGTTCGGCCTGCGTCGCCAGCAGCTCAAAGCGGTACACGTCGTATTCGGGATTCAGGTCCCCGGCCAGCGCGTAGCGGCGGTTGGCGCTGACCACCGTCTCGCTGCTCAGGCTGCGGCGCAGGCGGTGCAGGGTGGTGTGGAACAGCGAGCTGGCGCGGGCCTCGTCCTTTTCCGGCCACAGCGCCTCGGCGGCCTCCCAACTGGTGACCTCTTTGTGTTCCAGGAGAAAGAAGAACAGTTCCAGCGCCTTGCGGCTGACCCACGACACCGCCGCGCCCTGCCACACCACCTGCGCGGTGCCCAGCGCCTTGGCCTGCATGCCGCCCTCGGCCTGCACGTTCAGGCCCGCGCGGCGCAACCGGGCGTCGATGGTGGTGGTCAGGTCCTGCGGGGTAAACGGTTTGGGCAGGTAGTCGTCCGCGCCCAGGTTCATGCCCCGGCGCACGTCACCGCGCTCGGCGTGGCTGCTCAGCAGCATGAAGGGAACGGCTGAGAGCTGCTCGTGTTCGCGCAGCTTTTCCAGAAATTCCAGGCCCGTCATGTACGGCATCACCACGTCGCTGATCACCAGATCAGGGGTAAAGACCTTCAGCAGTTCCAGCGCTTCGACCGGATGGGTGCTGGTCCGTACCTCGTGCCCGGCGCGGCTGAGGATCACGCTGACGAGTTTAAGGATGGCAGCGTCGTCGTCCACCACGAGGATGCGGGGCATATCGGCGATTCTAACAGTAAGGGTCAGCGCCGCATGGAGGAAAATCGACAGAATTTCACCGATGGCGGCCCGAGAAGTCGGGGTGATCTGCTGGGGGATGACAGGAGCTGCCGCGCCGGGTGAGCATTCTGCGCTCTGATCTGGCTCGCCCCCGTCCATTCGCCGAAGTTCCACGCGTTTTCTTGGCTCCGTCTAAATTGGCTCCATGCATATAGGCTCCGTACAAATATGCTCTGTGCGAAGAGCGGTAGGGGACGCTGGGCCATTCTTTGCGGGAGGGGAAGAAAAAACCCCGTGTACTGACCACGCCTCCGTCTTTCAAAGCGGCCAGAGGCCCGGACGTCTGCCCCGACCTGGCCCCGGCGACTGCTGGACGGGTAACCGCTCCGGGCCGGGTGGGCGGCCCAGCCCGGAGCACACCTGCGGGCCACTCGCCAGGGACTCCGGCCCCCCGTGCATTACTCTGCGGACCATGACCCAACCTCTGAGCATCATCCAGGCCACCGTCATCACGCAAGATCCGCAGACGCCACAGGCCGGGGCCGTGCTGGTGGGCGGCGGACGCGTGCTGGCGGTGGGCGAGCTGGCAGAGTTGCAGGCCACCGCCCCGCGCGCCGGGCTGCTGGACCACCGCGACCTGATCCTGACGCCGGGCCTGTGCGACGCCCACACCCATCTGGTCACCTACGGCTTCTCGCTGTCCGAGATCAACCTGCACGGCGCGCGCAGCGTCTCCGAGGTGCAGGCCAGGGTGGCACAGGTGGCGATGAACACGCCCGCCGGAAGCTGGATTCGCGGCGGCGGCTTCCTGCTCTCGGAGCTGGGCGTCAGCGGCTACCCCACGGCGGGGGTGCTGGACGAGGTCAGCCCGCATCACCCGGTTCAGCTCTACTCGCGCGATCACCACATGACCTGGGTGAACAGCGCCGCGCTGCGCGCCGCCGGAATCACCGAGGCCACCCCGGACCCGGAAGGCGGCCAGATCGTGCGCCCCCTGGGCTGCCTGCTGGAACACGCCAGCGCGCTGGTCTCCGCCGTGATGCCCGAACCCACCGAGGCCGAGTACCTGGCGGCTGCCCGGGCCGGGGCCGACGATCTGGCCGCGCGTGGGTACGTCAGCACGCACACGATGGCCTACGAACCCCCCCAGGCCCCCCGCGCCCTGCAAACGCTGGCGGCGCGCGGCGAGCTGCCGCTGAGAATCTGGGCCTGCCTGCCGCACAGTCGCCTGGACGCGGCCCGCGACCTGGGCCTCGGTTCCGGCAGCGGCGGACTGTTCGGCTGGGGCGGCGTCAAGTTCTTCGCCGACGGCGCGCTGGGCAGCCGCACCGCCTGGCTGCACGCCCCCGGTTTTGCCGACGGCTCCGGCACCGGGATCGCGCTGGACCCGCCCGAGCTGATCCGCGAGCGCGGGCTGGAGGCCATTGCCCTGGGCCTGACGCCCGTGACCCACGCCATCGGGGACCGCGCCAACACCGAGGTCTTGAACGTCTACGACGATCTGCGCGCCGCCGCCGCCGCCCGGGGCATCCGCCTGAGAATCGAGCATTCGCAGCACCTGCGTCCCGAGGATGTTCCGCGCCACAAGGGATTGGTGTGCAGCGTGCAGCCCATCCACCTCCAGGCCGACGCGCCCATGATCCGCGAGCTGATGCCGCATCTGGCGGAGGGCAGTTACGCCTTCAAATCGCTGATGGACGCCGGGGCGATCCTGGCCTTTGGGAGCGACGCCCCGGTGGCCGCCCCCGATCCACGCGCCAATTTTGCCGCCGCAGTGAGCCGCGTGGACGACGGCGGCGGGCGGCTGGCCCCTGCCGAGGCCATGACGGTGGAAGACGTGCTGTGGGCACACACGCGCGGCCCCGCGATGGCGGCAGGCTGGGAAGATGAGGGCCACATTCGCCCCGGCGCACGCGCGGCCTTTACGCTGTGGGACCGGCTGGGGGGCAACGCGCGGGCGCTGGTGCTGTAGCGGTCCGGCTCAGGTCAGCGGGGCCAGCTTCAGGGTCACGGTGTGCATCCGCTCCTGGCCCGCGCCGCCCCCGAATTTGCCGATGTACAGGCTGCCGTCCTGCCTGACCGCCACCGCGAAGACCAGTTGCCCGCCCACCGATTGGAAGGGCAGGTCGGGGGAAAGCCGCGTCCATTCCGCCGCCCCGATCCGCAGGGCGTTCATGCCCGCGATGAGCTGATACGGCAGGTCTGCGGGCAGGGACTCCGTGGCGGCAAGGGTGTTTAAGGGCCTGCGCTCCCAGCACAGCGAGAGGGTCTGGGTCTGGGTGTCTATCGCCTCGCCCGTGGCCGTCAGCAACCGCCACTCGAAGCCGCCGCCCGCCTTTTCAGACAGCACAGTCTTGAGTTTCAGCTCGATGTGCTGGACCACCAGCGCGTTGGGATCGCCGCTCTCTTTCCCAAAATCCTGGGCGACGCTGGCCTGCACCGCCGTCACGAAGTCCAGCACCGATACGGCGCGGTTGGGCATGGATTCCTCCTGATACGAACTCCGATTGAAAGGTGTTGAAAACACCTGGACATCCGAGGGGGCGTCCAGGCGTCCTCATGGGCGCTGCTCTGGACAAGACCGCGAGCAGAAGAACAGCGGGTTCCGGACGTGGAGTGGACGAGGGCGGCGCTGTCCCGATTCATGCCCGAAACAAACGGAATCCGCATGAGGCAGTCTGGAAGGAGGCGAGGCCCAGTTATTCCTCGTCCTCGTCCTCCGGCAGATCGGCGTTGGAATAGACGTTTTGCACGTCGTCCAGTTCTTCCAGGGCGTCGATGACGGCCAGCAGCTTTCTGGCGTCGCCGCCCTCCACCGCCACCATGTTGCTGGGAATCATGGTCAGGGCCGCGCTCTCGATCTCGTAGCCCGCGCCGCTCAGGGCCTCCTGCACGGCGTAGAGGTCGGTGGGTCCGGTGCTGATTTCCAGCCCTTCCTCGGACTCCAGGATGTCTTCCGCGCCGTGCTCGATGGCGATTTCCTGCACCGTCTCGGCGGTATCGCGCAGCAGCAGCACGCCCTTTTTCTCGAACTGCCAGGCCACGCTGCCGCTGGTGCCCAGGCTACCGCCGCGCTTGTTGAACACCGCACGGATGTCGGCCACGGTGCGGTTGACGTTGTCGGTCAGGGTTTCAATGAAGATGGCCGTGCCGCCGGGGCCGTAGCCCTCGTAGGTCACTTCCTTGAACTCGGCGGCCCCGGCGTCCGCGCCCAGCGCCCGCTTGATGGCGTTGTCGATGTTGTCCACCGGCACGGTATCGGTCTTGGCCGCCGCGATGGCATTCTTCAGGGACAGGTTGCCCGCCGGGTCACCGCCGCCGCCCGAACGGACCGCCGCCCCGATGGCGCGGATGTGCTTGCTGTACATCGCGCTGCGCTTCTTGTCGTTCGCGCCTTTCTTGCGCTTGATCTGGGACCATTTGCTGTGACCTGCCATATGGCGGCCAGTCTAGCGCCAGAGCCTGCGGAGGAGCGTCCCCACGTTCTCGCGGATGCGGCCTGCGGGGAGGGTGCGAAATGCGGGGGGACAATTTCTCCCGTTTTGCTCCCACGCCTTGCGTTACCCTGCACTTGCCGCGCTCCGGGCAGGGGGCGGGGCCGTGATCCGGGCACACAGCGCCATCCCTCTCCAGGCCGTTCTGTGAGACGCCTCCCCGGACGCGTACAGGAGAAAAGCCATGCAAAAGTTCTATACCTCGGAATCGGTTTCGGAAGGTCACCCGGACAAGCTCGCGGACTTCATCTCGGACAGCATTCTGGATGAGTTCCTGCGCCAGGAGCCGGGCAGCCGGGTAGCGGTGGAAACGCTGCTGACCACCGGCATGGCCGTGGTGGCAGGCGAGGTCCGCGCCGAGACCGCCCACGTGGACATCCAGAAAACCGTGCGCGAGGCGGTCAAGACGGTGGGCTACACCCGCGCCAACTACGGCTTCGATGCCGAGTACAGCGCCGTGCTGGTGGCCATCCACGAGCAGTCCCCCGAGATCGGGGCGGGCGTGGACACCTCCGAGGAATGGCGCGAGATGACCCCGCAGCAGCAGGCGGACCCCGCCAATGCCCACAGCCGCACCGGCGCGGGCGATCAGGGCCTGATGTTCGGCTACGCCACCGACGAGACGCCGGAACTGATGCCGCTGCCGATCAGCCTGGCGCACGCGCTGACGCGCCGGATTGCCCAGCTTCGCAAGGACGGCACCCTGACCTATCTGCGCCCCGACGCCAAGGCGCAGGTGACGGTGGTCCGCGACGGCGAACCGCACGAGGGCGGCCCGGTCAGCGTGAACACCATCGTCATCAGCACCCAGCACGACGAGGACGCCACGCAGGAGCAGATCCGGGCGGACATGCTGGAACACGTCATCCGGGCGGTGATTCCCGCCGCCCTGCTGACCCCAGACACCAATTACTTCATCAATCCCAGCGGGCGCTTTGTGATCGGCGGGCCGCACGGCGACACTGGCCTGACCGGGCGCAAAATCATCGTGGACACCTACGGCGGTGCGGTGCCGCACGGCGGCGGGGCGTTTAGCGGCAAGGACCCCACCAAGGTGGACCGCTCGGCGGCGTATTACGCGCGCTACATCGCCAAGAATCTGGTGGCCGCTGGCCTGGCCCGCCGCGCGCTGGTGGAGGTGGCCTACGCCATTGGCCGCGCCCATCCGGTCAGCCTGCGGGTGGACACCTACGGCACCGGCACGCTGGGCGACGAACGGCTGGCCGAACTGGTGGGCGCCCACTTCGACGCCCGCCCGCAGTCGATCATCGCGCAGTTGGGCCTCCAGCGCCCGATCTACGCCCAGACCGCCGCCTACGGCCACTTTGGACGCCCGGAATTTCCCTGGGAGCAGACGGACCGGGCCGAGGGGCTGCGGCTGGCGGCGGAAAGCAGGACAGTTCAGACGGCAGGGGTGTAAAGCCGCCTCACCCAACCCTCTCGGCAGAGGGGAGGGTGCCGCGCCAGTAGCGGGTGAGGGGTTACTGACCCAGCCGCGTGTACTCCACGGCCACCCGCGCCGCCACCGCCGCGTTGTGCCGCACCAGCGCGATATTCGTTTCCAGGCTGCGCCCGCCGGTCATTTCCACGATGCGGCCCAGCAGATATGGCGTGGTGTCCTTGCCGGTCAGCCTTAGCGCGTTCATGTCCGACAGGGCCTGCTCGATCTGCCCGGCCATCTCCTCAGCGGGAATCTCGGCGTCCTCGGGAACCGGGTTGGCGAGCAGCACGCCGCCGCCCAGGCCCAGGGTCCATTTGACGTGCAGCACGCGGGCGGCCTCGGCCTCATTTTTTACGCTCAGGGGTGAGGCAAAGCCGCTGCGGCGCGAATAGAAGGCGGGAAATTCCTCCGCGCCCAGCGTGATGGCGGGAATGCCCTGGGTTTCCAGCACTTCCAGCGTCAGGCCGATGTCCAGGATGCTCTTGACGCCCGCGCTGACCACGCAGACCTCGGTGCACGCCAGCTCCAGCAGGTCCGCGCTGATGTCCATCGTGTTGCCCGCGCCCCGGTGGACGCCCCCGGTGCCGCCCGTGGCAAACACGCGGATACCCGCCAGCGACGCGATTCGCATGGTGGCGGCCACCGTCGTCGCACCGTGCTGCCCCAGCGCCACGGTCACGGGCAGATCACGGGTGCTGATCTTCTGCACGGTCTTGTCGGTGGCTAATTTCTCCAGTTCGTCGGGCGTCAGGCCCACTTTCAGGCGTCCACCCAGCACGGCGATGGTGGCAGGCGTCGCGCCGTTGTCGCGCACGATCCCTTCCACGCCGCGCGCCATTTCCACGTTCTGCGGGTACGGCATCCCGTGGCTGATGATGGTACTTTCCAGCGCCACCACGGGCTTGCCCGCCTTCAGCGCGGCGGCGACTTCGGGGGTCAGGTCCATCAGAGCGGCGACTTCAGGACGGATCGGGTGGGGCGTCATGGGCCACAGGGTACGTCAGCCCGCTGACTGTGCCGGTCAGGAGCCGTGCCCGCACCGCCCCCCGCGTCAGGTCCGGTACCACTGTCTGCGCGCTTTCTACGGTCAGAGCCGCCGCCGCGTGGGCTTCGCGCGCTGCATCTGGCAGTGGCTGCCCATCCAGCAGCGCCGCCAGAAATCCGGCCAGCATGGCGTCCCCGGCCCCGGTCACGTCCACCACGTCCGCGCTCAGGGCGGGCAGCTCCCACAGTTCCTGTGATATCGACAGCAGACTGCCGCGCACGCCGCGCCGCACCCACACGACGTCCACGCCGCGCCCGTGTAGGGTCAGCGCCGCCTCGCGGATGGTGGGAGCCGTGTCCGGCACCTCGGCCCCCACCAGCGCCGAGAGTTCGGCCAGATTGGGCGTGACGGCCCAGGGCGCGTGGCCACTGTCCAGCGCGGGCAGCAGCCGCGCCGCCTTGGGAACGCTGACCGGCTCGAAGATGACCCGCGTCTCACTCTGGCCGGTGTGGACCAGAAGGGCGAGGAGCGTTTCAGGGGACAGGTTGCCATCCGCGACGACATAGGCTGCGCCACCCAGCATGCCCGCGTGCCCGGCCACCACCGCCGGGGTCAGGGCGCTCGTAATCCCCATCGCCGCCACCGCGATCAGCAGCTCGCCGCCGCTGTCCAGCACCGCCGTATACGTTCCCGTGGCGTGTTCTGGTACGCGCACCGTGGGCGACACGTCCACGCCCGCCTCTGCCGCCAGCCGCATCAGATCGCCTCCTAGCACGTCCGTTCCCACCGCCGAGAGCAGGGCCACGCGCACGCCCAGCCGGGCCAGATTCTCGGCCACGTTGCGGGCCACGCCGCCGGGGGTCTGCGCGGCCCGGCCCGGATTGCTGGTGCCGGGCACGGCGGGGGCCAGCGTCTGCACCTTGAGGTCCATGTTCGCGCCGCCGATGGTGATGACCTGAGCCATCTGAGACAGAGGATGGGAAACCATCTCCCGAGTATGCCAGCGGCTTCCACCTCCCACCCTGCCCAGCCCTCCGCCCACGCCCAGGGGTCACAGGCGCTACACTGCCGGGCAATGGATGCCAAGGTAATTGTGGTCACGTCGGGCAAGGGTGGCGTGGGCAAAACCACGACCACCGCGAACATTGGAGCGGCTCTCGCCAAACTGGGAGAGAAGGTTGTAGTGATCGACGTGGACGTGGGCCTGCGAAATCTGGACGTGGTGATGGGGCTGGAATCGCGGGTGGTCTTTGACCTGATCGACGTGCTGGAGGGAAAATGCCGCATGAGTCAGGCGCTGATTCGCGACAAGCGCGTCGAGAACCTGCACCTGCTGCCCGCCAGCCAGACCCGCGACAAAGATGCCCTGGACCCTGAAGTGTTCAAGGAAGTGGTGCGCGGCCTGATCGAGACCGAGGGCTTTGACCGCGTGCTGATCGACTCGCCCGCCGGGATCGAGTCGGGCTTTCGCACGGCTGCCGCCCCGGCGACGGGCGCGCTGGTGGTGGTCAACCCCGAAGTCTCCAGCGTGCGCGACGCGGACCGCATCATCGGGCTGCTGGAAGCGCAGCAGATTAATGAAATCCGGCTGGTCATCAACCGTCTGCGGCCCAAGATGGTCGCCAGCGGCAACATGCTGTCTGAGGCCGATATTCTGGACATCCTGGGGGTCAAGCCGATTGGCGTGGTGCCCGAGGACGAGGGCATCATCGTGTCCACCAACATCGGCGAACCCGCCGTGCTGGGCAAGACCCGCGCGGGCGAGGCGTTCATGGCCACCGCCCGCCGCCTGAAGGGTGAAGACGTGCCGTATCCCAAATTCGATGTGGAGGGCGGATTCATGGCCGCCCTGCGCCGCCTGTTCGGGGGGGCCTGACATGTTTTCCTGGCTCAAGCGTGGGCGCACCAAGGAAACCCTGAAAGACCGCCTGGAACTGGTGCTGGCCTATGACCGCGCCCAGATTCCCCCCGGCAAGGTCGAGGCCCTCAGAAACGATCTGCTGGAAGTGGTGCGGAAGTATTTCCCCACTGGCCAGAGCAGCATCGAGATCGAGCAGCGCGGCGACATGGTGGTGCTGCTGGCGAATATTCCCATCGACGAGAACGCGCAGGGCCGCAGCAAGCCCTGAATCCCATGCGCCTGGCCATCCTCTCCGACGTTCACGGCAACGCTTACGCGCTGGAGGCGGTGCTGGCTGGTATCCGCGCCGCCTCGCCGGACGCCGTGTACAACCTGGGCGATACCGTCTGGGGCGGCGCGGACCCGGCCCGCGCCTACGCGTTGCAACTGGAACACGCCCCGCCCACCGTGCGCGGCAACACCGACGAAACGGTGGCCGGGTGGCACGGGGGGCGCTCGGAAGCCTGGCGCGAATGGGTGGTGGCGCAGCTTCCGCCCGAGGTTCCCGGCGTGCTGGGCCGCCTGCCCACCACGGCGGCGGCGGCGGGCGGTGAACTCTTGATGGCCCACGGAGGGATGAACAGCGCCTGGGACGCCCTGTTCGCGGGTACGGGTGGAGGCGCGGCCACGCCTGACGGGTTGCTGGAACAGGTGGCCGGCTGGCCGGAGGCGCGCGTCGTCGTCGTGGGCCACACCCACCGCGAGCAGTTCGCGTGCGCGTGCGGCGTGACCTTTGTGAATGTCGGCCCCGTCTCCCGCCAGGTTCAGGGCGATCCGGCGGCGCGCTGGGCCATGCTGGAACGGCGCGGCCCGGTCTGGAACGTGACCTTTCAGCGCACCGAGTACGACGTGGAGGCGGCGGCGCGGTGGGCGCTGGCCCATTGCATCGGCGGTGAGAAGGAGGCGCGGCAGTTGCGGAGTGGGCGGGCGTAGGGAGACGCCTCACCCGCCGCTGACGCGGCACCCTCTGCACGCCGGAGAGGATCAGGAAACCATAGGATTCATCGCCCCCGCCCTATCCAGAATCAGCCATAAAAAAGCCCTCTCCGCAGGGGAGACGGGTCCCTTGAAAACCCCTCAGGCTCTTTCGCTCGGGGCAGGCGCAGCGGCGCGCAGGGCCACTTTGCGGCTCCAGCGCCCCCCCAGCCAGAAGGCCGCCGCCAGAGCCAGCAGCCCCAGCACCGTCAGGATGCTCAGCAGGCGCACGGTCTTGAGTTGTAGCGGGTACAGACCCAGTTCGGTGAGCATCGGCTCGTCCACGTAACGCAGACCGTCCGCACCGGTTTCAGGCAGGAAAACGGCCTGGTTACGGATGATCAGGTCCTGCGGGCTGCCGATGCGGGTGCCGCTCGGCCCCTGTGCCCTGGCCTCATCCCCGAAAAGACTGGCCTGTGAGGCGGGGGCCGGGCGCAGCAGTTGCACCGGCTGGGCCTGCGCGCCGAGCCACAGCCCGGTCACCAGGGCCACGGCGGCCAGGACGGCGCAGACGGCGGCCAGCCTGCTTAGGACGGTGGTTCTATCCATGCCTCCCTCCCCTGCCCATGCTTACGGCTGGGAGGCAATGAACTTGAGGCTGATCGGCAGGGTATTCCCCACACGTCCCGCCTTGATCGCCGGGTGCTGCACGCCGTAATCGCTCAGCAACACGTTCATTTTGAGCGAGACGGCCAGCGCGTCGCCGGGGATCTTCATCCCTTTGGTCACGTCGTTGGCGGGGGTCAGCTTGACGCGGGCGGTGGTGCTGACCGGTTTGGTCACGCCGTTCATGGTCAGGGTGCCGCTGACCTTGTAGTTGTCGCCGCTGACCCAGGACACCTGGGTGGTCTTGAAGCGGATGACCGGATTGGCGGCGAAGTTGAACCAGTCCTTGCTGACCATGTGGCTGTCACGCGCGGGCACGCCGGTCTTGATCGAGGCTCCGTCCACCGTCAGATCGGCGCTGCCCATTTTCGCCGCCGCGTCGAAGGTCACGGTGCCGCTGATCTTGTTGGTGATGGCCGTGAAGTTCTCGATGTCGGTCTCGTTCTCGGCGGTCATCACGTTCACGTTGTCCAGATCGGTCACGGCGTATTTGACCGGGGCAGCGACGGCGCTGGCGAGCAGCAGGGCGGGCAGGATGAATAGATAACGCATGGTTCTCTCCTTTGAATAGGGGGCCGGATGGCGGGGGCGTATCTGCTTTACGGAGCTGGAAACACAAAGGTTCAATGGCACGTTTGGGCCTCGCGCCGTTCCCACCACCCACGCCCCCGCGTGCCGTAGCCTGAGCGCGTGAGGGAAGCCTTCAAGTACGATCTGCGTTTTCCGCTGGTCATCGCGGCGCTGCTGGTGGTGGGCCTGATGACGGTCAGCACCGCCGCGCTGTCGTCCCGCGCAGCAGCAGGGATTTTTACCAAGCAACTGATTGGGGTGGCCCTGGCCGCCGTGCCGCTGGCGCTGCTGTGGTGGGCGGGCAGAGACCGCATTTACAGGGCTGCGCCGTGGGTCTACGGGGCCGCCCTTGCCTTGCAGGCCAGCACCTTCGTGATTGGCCGCGAGGTCAACGGTCAGCGCAACTGGATCGAGATCGGCCCGCTGCAATTCCAGCCGCTGGAAATCCTGAAGTTCGCCATGATCCTGATGCTGGCGGTGGCCCTGCGCGCCGGGTACAAGGGCTTGAGGACCTACCTGCGGGCCTTCGCGGTCTTCCTGCCCGCCGTGGGACTGGTGGCCGTGTCGGACATCGGCGGGGCGCTGGTGCTGAGCGTCATCTTCGGAATCATGCTCTTGGCCGCGCGCATTCCGTGGTGGCACGCGCTGCTGGCCGTGATGTTGGCAGGGGCCGCCGTCCCCACCGTGCTGTATCCGCATCTGGAGCCGTATCAGCAAAAGCGGCTGACCATCTTTCTGGACCCGTATCAGGACCCGCGCGGAGCCGGATACCAGGTGATTCAGAGCACCATCGCGGTGGGTTCAGGCGGGGTGCAGGGCAAGGGCTACAAGCAGGGCAGCCAGTCGCACAACGGCTTCTTGCCCGAGGCGCACACCGATTTTGCCTTCAGTACCTGGGCCGAGGAACAGGGCCTGGTGGGCGGCCTGGCCGTGCTGGCGCTGTACGGGCTGCTGTTCTGGGGACTGGCCGGGATGGCGGCGGGTTCGCCCCGCTTGCAGGACCAGATTCTGTTTGCGGGCGTGCTGGGGCAGGTGGGGTTTCAGGCGCTGGAAAATATCGGCGCGGCGCTGGGCGTGCTGCCGCTGACCGGGATCACCCTGCCGCTGATCAGCTACGGCCTGAGCAGTCTGGTCAGCACGCTGGCGACGCTGGGGCTGGCCTACGTGATTTACCGGGACCGTTTCGAGGGGTCCATCTGAGGGGATGGGCCGGGCCAGCGTGACTGTCGCTGCGCCGCCTCCGACTCCTGTTCAGCCTCCACCACTGCGGTTGTCGGCGGCACAACTGGGATTGATCGTCTCCAACTTCTTGATGTGGGGCGGCTTTTTCGCGGTGATTCGGCTGGTCACGGTGCATTTTGCGGGGTCCATGGCGTCTGGCGGTCTGGGCTGGGCGGCGGCCAGCGTGGGGCTGGTGCTGGGGCTGCGGCAACTGACGCAGCAGGGCCTGACCGTGCTGGGCGGGGCGTGGGCCGACCGGATTGGCCCCAAGCCGCTGATCCTGGCCGGGTGCGTGCTGCGTTCGCTGGGCTTTGCCTGGATGGCCTTCAGTGTCACTTTTCCGGTCCTGCTGGCCTCGGCGCTGCTGGCGGGGATCGGGGGCGGGCTGTTCGACGCGCCCAAGAACGCGGCCATCACTGCCGTCACGCAGCCCGAACACCGGACGCGCCTGTTCAGCCTGGCGAGCATATCGGGCAATCTGGGCATGGTCACCGGGCCACTGATCGGGGCGGCGCTGCTGGGGCTGGGGTTTCAGGTGGCGGCCCTGGCGGCGGCGTGCGTGTACCTGCTGGCCGCCGCGCTGATGGGCCTGACGCTGCCGCATGTGCGCCCGCCCAGCCGCCCGCGTGGCAGCGTCCTGGCCGGACTGCGGGCCGCCGCCGCCAACGCACCATTTCGCCGCTTCACCCTGGTCTTGATCGGCTACTTTCTGCTCAGCACGCAGATCAACGTGGCGGTGACCCTCAAGGCCATCGCGCTGGCGGGACCGCAGGCCACCGGGCCGCTGTACGCGGTGTCGGCGGGGCTGGCGGTGGCGCTGCAATACCCGCTGCTGCGCCTGGCCGAGCAGTACCTGCGCGTCCGCACGGTGCTCACGCTGGCGGTGGGCGCGGTGGGACTGGCGCTGGGGCTGATGGCGCTGGCCTCCACCTTTGGCGCATTGCTGCTGTGCGTGGCCCTGTACAGCCTGGGCACCATGCTGGTGTATCCCACCCAGCAGACCTTGACCGCCCGGTTCGCCCCTGCCGATCAGGTGGGCAGTTACTTCGGTTTCAGCGCCATCAGCCTGGGCGTGGGTGGAGCGCTGGGCAGCGTGCTGGGCGGCTGGCTGGTGGACACCGGCGCGCGGGTGGGCCTGCTTGCTCTGCCCTGGCTGTTGCTGGCGGCCACCGGCTTTGCAACCGCCTGGGGCCTGCGCTGGGCGCTGCGCGATCTGGCCCCGGCTGGGCGCTGAGGCGCACTGGACGGACTGAAGGTTCAACCTCATCCCATAGGAGAAAGCATGAACACGACTGACCCTCTGAGCGGAAAAATCGCCGTGGTTGCTGGAGCCACCCGTGGCGCGGGACGGGGCATCGCCGTGGAACTCGGGGCGCTGGGCGCAACTGTCATCTGCACGGGCCGCAGCACTCGCGCGGGCCTCAGCGAACTGGGACAGACCTAGAGAAACCATCGACGAAAGTGCTGAGCTGGTGACGGCGGTAGGGGGAGTGGGCGTAGCGATCCGCTGCGATCACCTGAATGAAGCGGAGGTGCGGGCGCTGGCCGAACGGGTGCGGGCCGAGTTCGGCGGCCTGGACTGCCTGGTCAACGACATCTGGGGCGGAGAGCGCTTCAGCGAGTGGGGCAAAAAGGCGTGGGAACTCGATTTAAGCAAGGTGCGGGCCATGTTGGAGGCGGGCCTGTGGAGCCATGTGGTCACCGCCCGCCACCTGCTGCCGCTGTTGCGATAGGGCGGGCTGCTCGTGGAAGTCACGGACGGCGACGACTGGAACTACCGGGGCAATCTGGCCTATGACCTGACCAAAACAGGCGTGATGCGCCTGGCCGTCGCCTGGGCTGAGGAATTAAAGACGGACTCACGTGCCATCACCAGCGTCAGTGTCACGCCGGGTTATCTTTGCAGCGAGGAAATGCTGGCGGCCAAGGGCCTGACTATAGACAACTGGCGCGAGGATCGTGATCCCAACTTCCGGGCGTCCGAGACGCCGCGCTTCCTGGGCCGGGGCATCGCCGCGCTCGCGGCTGATCTCCATAAACACCGTTTCAATGGTCAGGGGCTGTCATCTTGGACGCTGATGGACGAGTACGTCTTCCTGACGGCCTGACACAAAGTATGAGAAAGCGTCCCCGGTAGGGGACACTTTCTACCTGTGACAACCGAAAATGCCACCGGGGACGCGCCCCGACTTTATCAAGCCGTC
>NZ_JNIW01000053.1 GCF_000701425.1 Deinococcus frigens DSM 12807
ACGGCTTCGTGCTCGACATCTTGCTCCAGCGACACCGAGACACTGAGGCTGCAAAGACCTTCCTGACAAGGCTGCTGGGTGAATATGACGTCCCAGAGGTCATTCACACCGATCAGCTCCAGAGCTGCGGAGCCGCGATCCGGCAGATCCCGAGTCTGGCCGACGTTGATCACCAGCAGGCGATCTCCACGGCGAGCTGTAACAATATCGTCGAGCAAGAACACCGATCCACACGGCGACAAGAGCGAAGTCAGCAGAGCTTCAGACGACAGAAACGCGCTCAAGAGTTCTTGAGTTTGCACACCCGGATCACCAATCTCCACCATCATTCCCGCACCAGTGTTTCTGCAGCAGTGAGAAGAAGTAATCAGAAACGAGCGTTCCAGACGTGGTCAACCGTCGCGGCAGGGGTGGTCTGAGGTTCAGGCCACCCCTGCCCTTCGTCTACCACGGGCCAAGTTAAGGCAACACAACCCATCTTTCCTGGTCTGTCCACCCCTGCGTGGTGCAACCCTGGGTATGGCCAGGCCGCGCGGGTGCTGCTGGTGGAAGGCGAACTCAATGCCGCCGCCGCGTGGCAGGTGCTGGAAGCGCGCGGCTGGGACGTGCAGGGCGTGCCGGGTACGGACACCTGGCCGTTTCTCGAAGGACTGGACCGGGAAGTGTGGGTGTACGCCGATGGTGATGGGGGCGGTGACGCCATGCGGGCGCGGCTGCAAGACCTCGCGTACGCCTGTGGTGCGCGGGGCGTGCATCAGGTGCCTGCCTTGGCTGGACAGGACTTCTGTGACCTGCTGGGAGCGGGCGGTGAGGCCGCGCTGGTCTGGGCCATTTTCGCCGACGCGCCTCGGCCTCGCCCGGACAGGCCCAGGCTATACCCGGCCCAGATCGAAGCGTATGCCGCGCGCCAGAGCGCGCCGCTGATCGCCGGCCTGGCCCCGCCGAACCCGGACTGGCCGCTTGCGAGGACGCCCCCCACTTGACAGACACCGCCGGTGATGCTCTTTAAGGGTATGTACCTGATTCACATGCGAGATGAGGGTCCGGTGGCTGGCGCGTACAAGGCGCGGGTGGCTGAGGCAGCGGTGGCTTCGCTGCGCACGCTGTACCCGGGTCAGAAGATCTGGTACGGCCCGTGCAGCAGCGCACGGTTGACTGACCTGGACACCGAGATGCTCAGCGGTCTGGGTGACACCGAGATCGTGACCGCGTGGCGGGTCAGCCTGCGCCGGGAAAATGACGACCTGAGAGAATTTGTGTATGAGAACCGGCGCACCCTGCGCGGTCTGGTGCGGGTCACAGTCTGGGGCCAGCCGGGCGACGTGATGGCTGAGGCGCACAGTGAGGCGGCGGCCCGCGCTCTGGCGTATCACGGCCTGGGGGATCTGCCCCAGCGGTTTGCATTGGCCGATGTAAGCGGCGTTTGACGCCAGCCTGGGTCGGGTGGGGCGGCGCAGACTCCGAACCATCCGAACGCCCCCAACCCGAAGCTGTTTTGAACAGTCCCGAATCCTGGGCCGAAACGGTCGCCGAACTCCAGCGCAAGGGTGCCAGAACCTCTGTAATGTGGGACGCGTTGACCGAGCAGCTATGCAAAACGCTGCACTGGAGAAAAATCCGTTTCCAACGCCCCAGCCTGATCGCTGGTCCTGAACAGGATATGATGACCAGAGCGAAATCGTGTCAAACGACGTTTTGCTGACCCTTTGGCCCATCCACTGGACGAACTGCTCCATCTCGTTCGACTTTGCATGCCCCCCCAGACGACGGGCGCGGAAAGTGTCGGGTACTGAGATAGGGTTGGACGCATGTTGGTGTGGAGGTTTCTGACTAACCGCAATGGCTTTCAGTATCGCTAAACAGCATCGGACTAACTTACTAAGTTTATCCTATACTACTGAATGTGTTCTCATTCATCGGCCGTCAGCAGGAGCTTGCCCAGCTGCGCGATTTCATCGCCCGCAGCCCGCTGGCGCTGGCCACCATTCGAGGGCGTCGGCGGATCGGCAAGTCCACCCTGCTGCGTGAAGCCCTCCAGGGCACGCCCCACCTCTACCACCAGGCGCAGCAGATGGCCCCGCGCGAGGCGCTGCTCGCTTTCCAGCGCGACGCCCAGCAAGAACTCGCCAAACTCGGCGTCCGGGTGCCGCTCTCCGTGGGGAGCTGGGCCGAGACTTTTGAGCTGCTGCAGCTCGCCACCGCCCGGCTGGGTTCCTTCGCCGTTGCCATTGACGAGTTCCCGTACCTTGCCGGGCGGGACGGCGACATCGAGTCGGCGTTTCAGCGTATCGTCGACGATGCGCAGCGTTCCGGGCAGCTGAAGGTCATCCTCTGCGGTTCCAGCCTGTCGTTCATGCGCCGGATGCTCGAGGGGCAGCAGCCGCTGCACGGCCGCAGCGGCCTGAATCTCGTGCTCGGCCCGCTCGGCTACCGTGAGGCCACCGCCCGCTTCGGCGCCTGGGGCCTGGAGGAACGTGTCCGCCTGCACGCCCTCATCGGCGGCGTGCCGCTGTACCTGCAACTTTTCGATCCTGGTCAGAGTCTCGCTGAGAACTATACCGCCCAGGTCATGACGCCCAACGCCGCCCTGCACGAGGAACCGGCCAATCTCCTGCGCTCCGAAGTCGACGCGCCTGGCCTCTACATGCAGTTGCTCGCCGCCATCAGCCAGGGGCAGAACAAGCTCGGTGAGATCCTCGGCCGGTGCCCGGACATCGAGACCGCCGCCCAGGCCAGTTACTACCTGCATACCCTTCAGGAACTCGGCCTGGTAGGGCAGCACCGCTCGCTGACCGACCCGCCAAAGGCGCGCAACAGCCGGTACACGGTGAGCGACCCCATGATGCGCAGCTGGCATCACTTCGTCCGGCCCCACCTCAGCCAGTTGCAGGCCGGGAACGCCGCTCACGTGTGGGCGGAAGTGATCGCCCCGAACCTGGACGAGTTCACCTCCATCCATTTCGAGACCCTGTGCCGGAGCTGGACGGCCGAGCACCTGCCGCACCTGCTCGGCGGGATGGGAGGCGAGGTCGGCGCGATCTGGCCGACGAAAGCGGTGAGTGATGCGGAGATCGATGTTGCCGCCCACGGCGCGCGGGGATGGCTGACCGGGGAGTGCAAGTGGACGCGCGGGCCAGTGGATCAGCGGAACCTCGAGCAGCTGCTCCGCGCCGAGACCCGGCACCTGGCAGGGGAGACCATCATCACTCGGTTGCTGTTCGCGCGCAGCGGCCGTCACCCTGGGTTGAAGTTGCCCGACGCCACCCAGGTGGTTGAGCTCGACGACCTGTTCAGCTGAATCTTTGCCAGAGACCACCGCACAGCCGTGATCAGCGGGACATGTTCACACCTTGGCCCCCGTAGGGTTACCCGACGCTGATTTCTGCGTCCTCAAACTCATCCTCGGAGGAGAGGGGAGTGGCCCGGCGCTCCAATCCAAGCAGCAACCCGGTAAAGTCCTTTCGTACCATCTCGGGGTGCTCCGCTGCCTCCGCTGTTGACAGCATTTTCCCAGCATAGCCAGCCAGTACCAGGTTGACAAAAAAGTCAGGCAAGCCCTCTGGGCGCTGGAGCTCGGGATCGTAGGCCCACTCCCAGCGCTGAATGGCGTAACTCAGTTTCTCGGCTTCGCCGATGGGGCGCACCGCCCGGAGCTCGTCAAAGTGGACAATGCCTTTCAGAAGTCCCAGCTTGCGTGGTCGGACAATTGTGGCCGCGTAGCTGACTTTGAAATGCCGCTTTAAGGTGGTAAAAGTCAGCGAATCCCACCTGCTCGTCGCGCGGGCCGCGTCTAGACAAAAACAGATCGGTTCCCGTCGCTGGCATGAGAAATGCCGGGGCGAGGTCGTTCGCAAGTTGCTCGGCGGCGGTATCGAGCTTCCGGGAAACAAACAGGCCACCGACATCGCTCTGTAGGTGATAGAGAAGATGCGCGAGCTCGTGAGCGGCCGTAAAAACCTGGCGCGGCGGCGTCTCGGAAGCATTGACGAGAATGGCTGGCCCTAGCCCTGCATGGTTGAGACTTGCTCTAGAGAGCTGAGACGCAAGCACCGTGTGCCGGTCCACCGCGACCCCATGGTCCTCCAGGTGATCGAACAGTTCGCTGCCGGTCGGTGTCAGTGAGCTGAGATCCCAGGCGCGCCGCGACTCGTCGGCGTCGGCCTCCACCGCGTAGCGTCGCGTGAGTGAGGTGCCGGGTTCAAGGCTAAGAAGATTCGGTCTGGGGAGACTGCCACCGACCGTCCGGAGGAGACCAGCAAAACGCTTACAGAACTGCTGGAACGCTTCAATGGCCGTCACCTCGGCTGGCGTCAGGGTTCCCAATTCGGCCCTGCACAACCGGATGTCGGGCACCGTGCTTGGTGGGGCGGCGGGCCGCAGGTCAACGACCGCCTTGCGGTAGGCCTGAGTGAGCTGAATCAGCATCGTGGCGTCGACTGGCCGCTCCCCCCGCTCCCCCCGCTCCATGCCGGCCCGCCGGGCGCGGTCAATGCCAAGAACCTTTGCTGACCCACTCTGATTGGGTTCGGCCTGTTCCTGGGCCGCCGCAACCTGAGGGTGACCCGCAAAAGTGGGGCAGGCCCAGATCGGCCTCAGTTGTCTTCAGGCATTTCGCCGAGTCATCAATTGAGCATCTGCAGGCCGCAGATCTTCATCAAACTTACCCTCATTTGAGTTGGGGGCAGGCGTCTGACGAGACAAGAGGGGGAGAGACTGGCCCTGACTTGGTGTGACCTGAGACTTGGATTTTGTTGGTAAACCGCGATTTCCCACACCTGTGGGTTGGCATTCCTGAGCCTGCCTACGTAACCGCCCAAGCTATCTGTCACGTGATCAAGGTGGGGGGCTAGGGTTCCCCGCGCTGATGCACGGGCCATCAGCGCTGCTTGGACCAGGCAGCGCAGCAGGTCTTCTCTCACATCTCCCGTCAAGGAAGCATCCTGAGAGGTTAGCGGTGGGTGCGCCCTGAGCTGCGAACTGGCCGATGTGCTGCTGTCTGAGCAGGCTGTCTCTCTGGGAGAGACCTGGCCCGTGACCAGGGGTCACGGGCCACCGCGCGGTCATGACGAATCCACCGCCCACCCCCGGCAAGATGAGCGTTCTCGACCTGTTCGGCACGTACCGCGAACCAGTGAAGGTCGGGAAAAAGAGCAAGAAGGTGGCCCAGACCGTGAAACCAGCGGACGACGTGAAGACCGCGCCCGTCACCAACGCTGACCTGTTGGCTTTCGCCCTGCGGAGCGCGCCCCGGAGTGCGCCGGGGGCGTCCGGGCCGGCGATGGGCATCGAGGCGCTGGACACTGCTGGCGACGCTGCCCGCATCAGCGCCAACACCCTGGCGCGTACCATTGCCCACAGCGAGGGGAAGCTGACCGATAAGGCCCGCGACGCGCTGCGGGCCTGGAGTGGGGAAGGCGGACTGGGCGGTTCCACCAGCGCCTTTTACACCCCCGGTGCCGTGGCACAGTTTGCCTGGAACGTTGTCACTGCCCTGACGCCAGTGCAGCGCGCCCTGGAATTCGCCTGCGGCGGCGGCGTCTTCTTCAATCACGCGCCCAGAGGGACGCTGCTCACCGGTGTTGAGATCGACGAAACCACTGCCCGGATCGCGCAGGCCCTGTTCCCGCACGTCAGCGTCCATCACGCGCCCTTCGAGACGTACCACACCCAGAGCGAGGACGCCCCGTTTGACGTCGTGATCGGCAACCCGCCTTTCGGAACACGTGGGACGAGCGCCTACCTGGACCGCCCTGCCCTGCAGGCCGCGCACTGGTACTTCGTGCTGGCGGGCCTGGAACGCGCGGCACCGGGCGGGTACATGGCCGTGATCGTTCCCGAGAGCATGCTGCGCAACCCCAGCGAACGTGGTCTGCGAGAGGCCGTTCTTGACGTGGCCCACGTGCTGACAGCCAGCGCTGTCCCAGAGACCGCCTTCCGCGACAGTGGAGCCAGAGTCACCACCGCGCTACTCGTCCTGCGCCGCCACGACGCAGGCGTGGCTGAGGCGCTGGGGGCGCTGACCCCGGATGAGCGCGCCACGATCCGCCAGGCCCGCGTCAGCGACGATGGCCTGCTGGCGCGCTTCGTGGATGGCATGGCGCTGTTCCATCAAGATGGGCAGGGCGTCTGGAACCTGACCTACGGCTTCCCCCACCTGGGGACGCACGCTGGGGATCAGGTGCGCGCCGGACGGTTTGGCGATCCCGTGTATCAGACGGCGCTGTGCCTGGACGAAGATGCCCTGACGCGCGTGAGCGCCTGTTGCCTGGACCGCCGCCATCACATCCTGACCCGGCCCGGCATTCTCAGCGCCGTGCGCACCCTTCTTGGCGTGGAGGCCGAGGACCGTGCCAAGGCGGCGGGTCTCAGCGCCCACCCCATCCGGGAAGGCCAGCGCAGCCGCTGCGGCACGTACCGCTTCCGCAAAGGCCGCTGGGGCCACGACGGCCCGCTGAACGATCCGGCCACCCTGAGCGCCCTGAACGTGGCCCGCGCCGTCACCCGTGTCCGCACCGCTCAGGAGCGCCGATCCGGGTCCGCAGAGGCCCTGCGCGTGCAGGCCGCTGCCCAGCACGCCGCGCATCTGAAGCAGTACGGCGCGTATGACCTCAGAGCGCTGGACCGGGCCGCCCGCACGCTGCCGATCCTGAACGTGCTGAGTCAGGGTGGGGGAGACGTGCCTGGCCTGCTGGCCGAACTGCACAGCACCGAACTGGTCTTGACCGGCGGCACGGTGCAGGAGGTGGCCCAGCAACTCGAAGCGTACGGGATGCTGGACGCTGGGGCACTGGGCGCCCATGCCAGGGTTTCACTGGCGACGGCCCACGCGCACCTGCGCGCCGAGTACGCGTTCACGGGCCGGATCTGGGAGGCGGGCAGCACGTACTTTGCTGGCAATGCCCACGCCAGGGCAGGCCTGGCTGAAACGCTGGCAGACGAACACACCGGCCCAGAGCGCGCCGCGCTGCTTTCCCAGGCCGCGCGGCTGCGGACGCTGGCCCCGTGGAAGGATCTGGCGGACATGACCCTGGAAGCGCGTGACCCGCTCGTCCCTGAGAGCGTGCTGACCGAGTGGGTGAACACCTACCTGGACGCCTGGGGCCTCATCAAGCGCAACACCTGGGACAAAGGCGGTGAGCGGGTGGGACTGCTGCACGCCTCGCGTGAGGAATTCGGCGTGACGCTGAGGCTGCGTAACACCCTGCAGGGCGCGCAGAACCTCGAAGACCGCCAGAGCGTCGCGCCGGGGCGGGTGCGTGCCCTGGAGGCCTACTTGAACTTCAGCACGCCTGTGGAGCCGGTGGTGGGTCAGGACGTCAAGAGCGCCGAGCAGATCGCCGCCGAGCGCGGGGCCAAGCAGGCGGCGGCAGCGCGCTGGGAAAAGGAACTCGCCGCGCACTTCCGCTCCTTCGTGCTGGAAGGTCAGCATGCGGGCGTCGTCGAGAGAACGCTCAACGAGGGACGCTACGGGCTGATTCCGCGGCAGTCGGACACCCGCGCGCTGGTGTTGCCCGCGTACCAGGGACCGCTCGCCCACCCCTTTCAGGCGGGCCATGTGCGGACAGCGGCCCGCATGGACGGGGCGATTCTGAACTTCGCGGTCGGGCTCGGCAAAACCTTAACGGGCCTGATGCTGGCCGCGCTGCTGTTGCAATCGGGACGGGCGCGCACGGTCGCCATCGTCGTGCCGCTCTCGCGTCTGGCCGACTGGGTGATGAACGCCTCGCAGGCGCTGCCCTCCCTGAACATCCTGGTGGTGGGCGGCGACGTGGAACAGGCCCCGGACGGCAGCTTCGCCCTGGACGACAACGGCGAACCGCTCGTGCGCACCGACGACGCCCGGTCGCGTGGGCGCAAGATCGCGGGCATGCTCGCCGGTGCACCGGACATCGTGCTGCTGACCCTTGAAGCGTTCGAGGCGGTCCCCATGCTGGAAGAGACGCGCCTGCGGATGATCGAACGCGACGCCACCCTGATGGCCGGGGCCGGCACGGCCACCACCTTTGATGAGCGCGCCCGCAAGCTGGGCGGCCACCGGCTGCTCAGCGCGCAGGAGCGCGTCAAGCAGCGCCAGCTCGCCCGCGTCCGGGTGGCCGCCGACAACGACGTGCCGTGGGAAGTGCTGGGCATCGGGGCAATCCTGACCGACGAGGTACACGCCCTGAAGAACTCCTACGCCGCGCCCACGGTGTACGGGGAGAGCAACCCGAAATTCCTGGGGGCCGGGGGCGAGAGCAACCGGGCCATCGACGCGGTCCACAAATACCGCTTCGTGCGTCAGCAGGGTGGCTGCACGGTGGGCCTGACCGCCACCTGGTTCACCAACAGCCCACTGGAGATCTTCAACCAGATGATGCTGCACACCGACGCGCTGGCCTCGTACGGCATCCCGGACGTCTCGGCTTTCACGGCGCGGTTTTGCGTGATCGAGTCCCGGCTGATCACCCTGCCTGGCGGCGACGTGGAATTCAGGCCGTGTGTGGTGGGTTTTCGCAACCTCGACGAGTTGCGGGCGATCATGGCCCAGCACGTGATCCGCGAGACCGAGGACTCGTGCCTGATGCACGAGGGGGTGGGCATGAAGCTGCCGCCCCTGCACACGGTGGAGCACCTGTTCGATCTTCCGGAAGCGGTGATGGAGCGTTACGAGGCCGAACGCGCCACGCTGGACGAGGTGGAGAGCGAGGGCAAGCTGCACCTGTTCTCGATCTTCTCCCGGATGATGAAGCTCACCCTGCACCCGCCGCTGCTGGGCCTGAATGCGCCGAACGTGCGCTTCGCCGAGTGCGTGCGGGCCTGTGTGGCGGCGCGTGAGACCGGCGGGCGCAACGTGGTGTTCATGTACATGGGCGGCGCGGACGGCGCGGCGTACCGGGCCTTGAAGGACATGCTGATCGCGGCGGGCTATCCCGAGCGCGAGGTAGAAATGATCACCGCCAGCACGCACAAGACGGCGGGCGAGCGTCTGGGCGTGGAGCGGAGATTCCGGCGCGGCGAGCTCACGTGCGTGATCGGCTCGTCGGTCATCGAGCAGGGCGGCAACTTCCAGGGCTGCACGGACCTCCATCACCTGGATTACCCGCACCATTTCGAGGCGTTCCGCCAGCGCACCGGACGCGCCCGTCGGCAGGGGACCTGGGTCACGGGCATCAACAACCATCTGTACTTCGCCCGCGATTCCTTCGACGCCCTGCGCTACCAGAACATGCTGGGCAAGAAGGGCTGGGCCGAGCAGGTGTACGACCCGTCGGTGGTGTCCTGCGAGAACTCGGATGCGGGCTTTGACGGCGAGGAGCTCGCGATCATGCTCAGCCGCGATCCGGCGCTCATGCGGGCGACGATCCTGAGAAAGAAAGAAGCCCGCGCGCAGGAAACCCGCTCGGCGACTGTGCTGGCCGACGCTTCCGTGATCCGGGAGTATCTGGATACGCTTGGCCTGCTGCGCTCCAGGGACGCCACGGCACGCGGGCGCGAGAAGGGGCCGACTCCGCATGACGTGGCGGGGATCAGCCGCCTGATCACGGCCCTGCGCGCCCTGCACCGCCAGGTGGGCGCGCTGCGGTCAGCGGCGCATCCGCTGTGCGCCGTGACCCGGCTGACCGCGCGCCCAGTCTGGGTGGCCGGACTCCCGATGCATCCGGGCATGAGCTTTTCGTCCGGGGGCAAGGCGTACCAGGTGGTGTCTGCCAGAGCGTCCGACACCGAGATCAAGGTCAGGGAAGGAGCAGGCGGAACGTACGGCTCCCTCGCAGTGGCCGGGCTGGAGCCGGTGGACGTGCTGCCGACCACGGATGAGACCGCGTTTGGGGAGGAGACGTTTGTCCGGTTGCCCCGGAGGCTGCGTGAGCGGATTGAGGGGGGAGAGGAAGGTGCGCTCATGCTGGCCGTGACGGTGCCGCCCGTGATGGAGGGAGCGCCACTGATGGGCGCTGTCCCCGCAGCGGCGGCTGGGCCCGTTTCCGTGGTGGAAAGCGCTCCAGGGGTGGGCACCGCTCCCACACCGGTTGCCCCGCTGTCGAATCTGGTCTTGAGGTACGGCCTGAGCGTGCTGGCCGCTCCGCGCCCCGGAAGCGCCGTGTTCAGTGTGGTGGGTGACCGCCTGGAACCGGGCGAACGGCCATGCGCGGCGCTTTTTCAGTTCGAACGGCGTGCGGATCAGGGCGTGCGGATGGTGACGCTGATCATCGCCGACGACACCCGCCGCGAGTACACGCGCCGCATGATGCTGACCCACGATCCCCGGCTGCGGGCGCGGGTGGACGGTTTGCTCGCCACGGCGATCTGACGGGCGGGGTAGGGGAGAGGACCCCTGCCCGTCAAGAGCGCGCGGCCCTGGCCCCTGCCGCTCAGGGGCCAGCTTGCATGCATGCACACCATCAAATCTGCTGCACAACGCTCCCATGCACAGCTGCGCCTGAGCCTGAGCGTGCAATTCGACGTCCTGAGCCACCAGCACGCTGATCAGGCTTACGGCACGCTGGCCCCTGGTTCCCGCCCTGGCAGCGTCCGGCTGCGCGGGGGCCTGCACTTCACGCCCGCCTGGAACCCCGACGACGAGATCAGGGTCAGCGTGCAGGCGCTGGGAACGCCGCCAGACGTGGCCCGGCAAAAGGCATGGTCGCGCGTCCGGGACAGTGCCCGACGGCGGGCGTCGTGCGGGGTGGACTGGTCTTACCTGCGCCTGACGGTCCAGGCCGTGAACGTGGACGGGGAGGTTCTGGCCCGTGAAAGTGTGGGTGGGGTGCCGAGTGACCTCAACCCCGTGCTGCGGGCGCAGATCGAGTCTGTTCTGCACACGCTGGCCCGTCAGGGCGCCGAGGACTGGGCGATCCTGGGGTTGAACTGATCTCCGACGACACACCTGAGCGATTGTCGGCACCTTATCCATGTCTGGATCCATGTCTGGCCGGGATACTTTCCGGCCGATTCGCCGTCACGTCTCCGTCCCTCAGTGTCACGAGCGCTCCGCCCCATCTTGAAGGTTTGTACACGCACGCCAGTCTGGAGGCGTGGCGTCCATTGTGGTCAGCGTTCACCAGACCCCTACGGCCCCTATCTGCTGCCAGTCAGTTGACGGCTCCTTACTTTGTTGTGAGTAAGGCTAAGTTAGAATGTAAGGAAGGAGAGCCTATGCCCACCACTACCATCACCACCAAAGGACAGGTCACCATCCCCGCCGAAATTCGTGTCTCATTGGGGCTGCGCGCTGGCGACCGCCTGGTTCTCGAAGTATCAGACAACGGGTTTATAGCCGTGGTTGAGCGCCCACCCCAGCCCGCCGATGTTCGGGGGGTGTTCCATCATGCGGCCCGGCCCGGAACTTCCCGCGCAGAGGAGCGCGCCGCTTACGTCACCGAACTCACCCGGCAATCCGTCTCTTGAAAGTACTGATCGATGCCAATGTGCTGCTGCGTTTTCTGCTTGATGATCACGCGGATTTATCCCCTCGCGCCGCCACCATGTTCGAACGGGCGGCCCGTGGTGAGCTGACCCTGCTCGTCCCCAGCGCCATTCTTGCCGAATGTGCCTACACCTTGAAATCGTTTTACAAGTTGGGACGCGAAGAACTGGTGGACGGGCTGCTCACCCTCCTCGACCTTCCGGGCGTTCGTGGCCTCGAAGATGAGATTCTGCGCCAGACATTGACGCTGTTCCGGAAGCACAATGTGGATTTCGCCGACGCTTACCTCGCGGCTCTGGGGTCTGCTTTGAACTTCAGCGTCGTGTCTTTCGACCACGATCTGGTCAAGCTCGGCGCAGTCGTTCTCGACCGCTGAACCAGCCCCACCTCTGGCCCGGCCCCTGACGGGAGCGCGGGCCACAACATGGTCATGACGACATTCCAAAAAGGTGCCAGTCCAGCGCATGTCCCCGCCTCCAGCGCAGTCGAGCCCGCCGACAAAACAAAAGCCGCCGAACTCTACGCGCAGGTGAAGGGCACCGAGCGCGAAGCCGACTTCCTGCGCGTGAGCAAGGCCCACTCCCAGAAGAACGGCAGCAGCGCGATGTACCGCGCGTTCCTGCGCGACATCGAGGCGCTGTTTGTGGTGCAGCCCGCCCAGGTGCCGCCCGCCGCGCCCGCCTCTCATCCTCACGCCCTGACGGCGGCTGTCTTCAGCGGCGTGGCCCCGGACTCCAGCCTGGACGACGGGGAGCTGGACCGCCTGGATGGACCGGACAACTGGGACGGGACTGAACCCGGTCCAGACGGCGGGAATGAGGTGACTGAGCCTGGTCCCGGACATGTCAATGGCCGCCGCCGTGTCCAGGCGGATGCTGGCGCATCCGTCATCCAGGACGTGGAGGATGACGGCGGCGCGGTGGACCTCCCTGCCCCGGCCCCCATCCCCGGCGGCCTGATCAGCCAGCTCGCCGCAATGATCGGTGAGGGCGGCGTGGTCACATTGACAGTCATGAAGATCGGCGAGAACGTGACCCTGGGCTTTGCGCCCCGCCCCACCGGCACCGAGACCGCAGTTCCGGTGATCGTGACGGCAAAGGCGGCGCACTTCGACGAACACCTGCTGCGCGACATGCAGCCGTATGTCGCTGCGCGTCAGAGCGCGGCCCAGGTCTTTGCCGCCGCCGCCAGGCAGCAGATTAAGGCTGTGGCGAAAGCCCAGGACAAACCCGCCGCGCCAGATCAAGCGAAAGCCAGCGCGCCGGGTAAGGCCAGGACGCACGCCGTGACCCTGCTGGCGGTGGACGGCACCGCGCTCACAGCGACGATGGGCGGTAAGAGCATCGACGTGCGGATCGGTGAGAACCAGCTTCCGCCGGGGACGCTGTGCGTGGACGCACGGCACCCGCTGTTCGGCGAGCACAAGAAGACCCTGCTGATCAGCATGGCCAAGACCCACGACTTCCGTGACCAGCAGGGTGCCCGCCTGACGGTGAACACCACCCCCGACGCCGCCGCCGTGACTGCCGTCAAGGGCGAGACGCGCCTGAGCCTGCACGGCGAGACCCTGCTCCCCGGCGGAAAGTGGGAGATCACCGCCGAAGCCGCCGAACATGACAGCGCCCGGCAGGCCGTCACACTCTCGCCTGGCAAACCGCAGGTCATCAACCTGACGTTGAGCGCCAGCAACAGCCTGTTCTGAACTCAGCCCTGGCCCCCCTTTGCGGAGGGCCAGTTCGCCATCATGCCAAAAGACACCCCGCCCATTGCGTCCACCGCCCGCCGCGCGTTCAAGCACGGCTCAGTCGTCCTGACCGATCCCAACCCGGACATGACCCCCGAACAGGTCAAGACCTTTTACGCCACGCAGCACCCGGAGCTGCTCAACGCGGGCGTCGGCAGCCCGGAGACCGATCTGAAAGCGGGGACGGTCACGTACACCTTCGTTGCCAACTACGGACGCAAGGGCTGAGCGCCGCCCCCGGCCCCAGGGGGGTTCCGTTTTGTTTCAGGAGTGTCCACCATGTCCAAGGAGAAGCCCGCATGCCAGACGCCCGCGCACCGCGCACCCCTCGTTCTGGAACTCACCCCGCCCCTGGCCCCCGCCCTGCGCGAGCTGCTCAGGGTTCCGGGACCGGGCCGCGCCGTCTTCAGCCCGCCCGCGCCGCCCCCCCTGCTGCCCTGAGCGCCCTGGCCCTTCCTGGCGTCCGGCCCATCCAATTGCGGACAGACCTGGACCGCCACCAGCGCCAGGTGCAGGAGTATGGCGAACGCCAGGCCCGCGTTCTGGGCGCTGTTGTGGCCTTCTTAAATCACCCCGCCGTTCCAGCCACCGATCCGGACGACGCCCCGACTGAGCGCCTGATCACTGCTCTCGGCACCGGCTTCGCGTTGCCGAGCACCGCAGTGGAAATCGGCGTCACGGATAGCGGCCAGCTCGCCTTCACCTTCGAAAACGAGACGGACGGGGCCTGGACCCTGGGCGCGCTTGCCTGGCGTCTGCGCGGTGAGCCGCACCTGCTGCCCGGCGTCTTGACCTGCATTGAGACCTTCACGGCCCGCAGCGAGCCGTGTTTCGGCCCCGCTGGACTCGAAGCGCACGCCGAATACCACTGGAATCTCGACCGACTCTCCAAGGAACTGTACGAGCGCCTCTCTATTGAGGGTGACGCGGCGCGCAATGACCGGCTGGAACGTGCGCTTGGAAACCGTCACACGGCGCTCACCCTGGCGCGGCGACTGAATCTGACGCACGAATACACGCTCCGCGACCACTTTCCGTACCCACTGTTCGAGCGGCGGCTCACGCCGGATCAGACCCTGGATGCTTTGTGGGACCAGGCCAGGCGTGGTCCCCGACTGAGCGCGGCGCTGACCTCCCTCGCCGACGCCCTGAACGCGCTGCGTCAGGCGCACAACAGCCTGCCGGTCATGACCGAGGCCGAGGCTGAGGCCGTCTGCGGCGTGCCCCTGATAACCCGGCTGTACACCACCCAGGCAGAAGACCAGCCGTGTCCAGCCACCGACCTGGCAAACGAGTTCATGGACTACCACTGGCAGGGCGGGGAACCCCATGCCTTCTATGCCCTGCACCTGACACCAGACCCGGCGTCCGCCGCCCGGCTCGTGACGTACCTGCAGGGCCTGCCGCGCGCACACGAGGCCATGCGCCGGGTGGGCGGCGAGCTGGAGCTTGCGCAGTCGCTGTGCGAATCTGGCGGACACTGCGCTGGCCTGACGGCCTGACAAAACAGATGAGAAAGAGTGGGGCTAGAGCGCTGAGTACGTCTGGAAGCGGATTTTTGGTTTTTGCAAGTCTAAACCCGTCTGGAAAGATCGGGAGTGTTCAAGCCTGTTCTCTCGTCTTGCCATTCCTTGCGTCTGGGTCACACATGATGCCTCTTCACCCTGACCCTCTCTATTCCTCGTGATGACGATGTTTTTTGATGCTCTCATGACTTTTGTCAGGCCGTCAACTGCGCTGCCTGAGCATGGAGCCAGTTCAGCACTGCGTCGGTTCAGCACTGCGCCGGTTCAGAAGCCCTGGCCTTTGCACGCAAAGGCCACTTCGGCGTCATGCCCTACGAACTCCAGGCCTCGCTCGACCATCAGCTCCCCGGCCCGCCGAGCGTCTACCATCCGCAACTCGCGCTGATCGTGTATGCCAGCGCGCACGGGGCGTTCCTGCTGCGACACCCCGTCCACGACACCAGCCATGGCTTCGAGACCGGCAGCGGCTCTGCACTCTCTGGGACCGATGTGGACACGTTCATGCAGGCCGCCAGTCAGGCCAGCATGACCTTCACGCAGGCGAACACGCTGGCCGCCGGACCCGGACGCGTGGCGTGGTGGCTGCCGCCCGGATCGCGGGCACTTACCTTTGAACCAGCCTACGAGGGCACGAAGTCGCTCGCCAGCCTGAATGGGACTCCCATTCCACATCCGGGCCTGGTCTTCGTCGCAGGTGCCGGCAGCCTGCGCGTGTTCGCTGTGCGGGGCCGTGGGCGTCCCACGGCGGCTACCGCGCTGTGCCACGCACCGTACTGGAACCTGTTCGGAGACGGCAGGATGTGCCGGGGCACCGTGGCCTACCCGAAATCGGCCACTCCAGCGGACCAGCAGGTCTGGGAGGCCGCGTTCTTCGGCTCGGCATTCACGCACCCCAGCCGCACCATGAAAGATACCCACTGGGGGGTCAGTTACGAGGAATTGCTGCGCCGGGCTGTGGATGACGGCGCGTTTCCGCAGACCGCGCTGATGGACGCGGGACTGACGGTGCGGGGGGCGCTGGCATGAGTGGGCCAGGCGTCACCCCCACAGATGGTGGAGTGGACGACATGACCCAGACGCCTCTCCCGCCTTCCGCCGCCCCGCCGCACATCGCCCTTCCCCGGAACCGGCGCGCGGCTCCCTCCGCCTCGGTCCGCCCGCACTGGCACAGCACGGACAGTGTGGTCTTTGGCTCCACAGGACAGGTGCTGGCCGTAGCGCTCAACGCGGAGCTGGCCGAGCAGATCGCCCGGCTGCCCGCCGCCGAGCGGGAGGCGGGGCAGTTGCGCGACCTGCTCGACGCAGAGCGCGTGCAGCGCCGGACCCTGGACGCGACGCTTGATGCACTGCTGTGTGCCGAGGGCCGTCCATTCGCCCGTATTACCGTGGTGGACGGCCTGGAGCAGGCCAGCGAGTATTGCGGCTGGACGCACGCGCAGATGATCGAGGCCCTGCTCGCGCGGCAGGAGGCGCGCCTTCTGTTTTGAACGCCGCCTAGCGTCTGGGGTGCGTGGCCTTCCAGTCGAAGCGTACCCTGGGTGATTCGTTATGCCAGACGGACTGGGCCCACCGCAGCAACGCCCTTGCTCTGCAAAGGCCGCCTGCCCTTCCCGCTGACCCCGGTGGGTCTACCGCCCGGTTTCCCCGGGTCAGTGCCCGCTCTGACCCTACTTGATCACTGGCCCCTGGCAGATCGCCAGAGGGCCAGTTCAGCGTCATGCACCCCATCAGCTTCGATCCGCGTCCGCCCGTCCAGATTCTCCTGATCGGGGTGGGCGGCACCGGCAGCCTGCTGCTCACCCATCTCGTGCGGCTCGATCAGGCCGTACGCGCCCTGGGCGGCGCAGGTCTGCACGTGCGCGCCTTTGACCCGGACCGCGTGAGTGCCAGCAACCTGACCCGCCAGAACTTTGCCCCTGCCGACGTGGGCCGCTTCAAGGCCATCGCCCTGGTCGAGCGCTGCAACCTCTATGCGGCTCTCTCCTGGCAGGCCTTTCCGCGCGTGCTGGGGCAGGGCGACCTGAGCGCTGGGACGCCCCACTTCGTTCTGAGCGCCGTGGATAGCGGGCAGGCGCGGCGCGAGGTGCTGGCCACGCTCGAAGCGCACGGCCGGGGGATGTACTGGCTCGACTGCGGCAACGACGCCACGTGCGGCCAAGTCGTGCTCGGGCAGGTGGGGCCGGGGGCCACGTTGGCGCACGTCGTGGCGCTGGACCCGGAGCGCATGACGGGCGAGGACGACGACGCGCCGAGCTGCTCGGCCGCCGTGGCCCTGACCCGCCAGCACCTGTTCATCAACCCCGCCGTCGCCCTGCAGGCCGCCCAGATGCTCGGCGATCTGCTGCTGACCGGACAGACTGCGGCGAGCGCGGTGTACGTGAACCTGGGCGGCGCGGCGCGCGTCCTCGCCAACAGCGCGCCCACCCGCAGGCCGAAGAAGGGGGCCGTCAAACACGCGGGCCTGCTGCCCACCGCCCTGCCCATGCGGGCGTGATGGACGCCCCGATCTCCCTGGAGGACCTGGACGCATGGCTCAACACCCTGAACGACCTCCCGCACCCCGTCCTGACGTTACGCAGTCCAACCAGAACCCTGCGCCGCTGCCAGGAAGCCCTGGGGCACGCCTTGCAGGGCATGCGCCTAGGCGCAGACGAACGACTGCTGCGCCTGCTTCCGCCGCCCCTGCTCCCCTGATGGTGCCGGGAGCAGGCGGGCTGCTGCCCCCGTTCCTGATCACGTCCCCCAAAGTCAGCGGCGTCCATGCGATGGCGGAACTGACCCGACATCTGGCGCAGTGCGGTCAGTTTCAACCCACGGCCCCCCGCGAGGGCGACGACCCGGCCACCTACCTGTTCCGGCATTTCATCCGCGCCTGTCCGCTTCCGGAGGGCACGCGGGCCTGGGGTGGGGCCGAGGTCTGGGGTTCAGAGGCCAGTTTGCGGGTGTGCGTCGTCGCGCCTGAACCGCCTGTCGCGCACGATTTCAGCGTCCTGAAGGCCGCCCTGGACCGGCGCAGCCCGCACCTGTTCGGCGCGCTCGTCGCCGAACTTGCTGAGCGCTTGGCCCCTTACGCCCCGCTGTTCACCGCCGGGGACACCGCAGCGGCGGTGACGCTCGTCCACTTCGACGACGACTGGCACAACGACGCGGCCAACGCCTTCATGGAGTCCCTGGAAGAGGCAGGCCACAACCCAGCCGAGATTGACTACCCCGAATGCGAAGAGGTCTACGCCTGGCTCCGGGAGCAGGGTGAACCGACACCGGAAGATGCCCTGGAGCGCTGCCCGCGTGAGCTGTACGCCGCGCCCCGCGACTGGACGCAGGGCACGCTCTTCCGGGGTCTGGAGGGCTGCCGGGACGTGCCGGGCATCCCGGAGTTGCTGGAGTTGCTGGTCCGGCTTCCCGTCATGCCCATGAAACGGGACTGGGCCGACTGGGAGGGCGGGCCAACGCACCCCTGCGCGTCGCACCTGATCACGCTGGGCGGCGCCGATGACCCGGTGACCGAGATGCATGATGAACTCGTGCGGCTCCTCGGCCACGCGTACGAGGAGCAATGTGACCTTGAACCACTGCATGTGGCGGGCATCGACAGCGCTGCGGCTTGGCAGGAGACGGGCGGGTACCTGGCGGGCCTGGGCGCGCGGCGCGGCGAGATCGCCCGCGTCCTGGCCGCGCTGGGCAGGGTGGGGGAGAGGGAATGAATCCCTGGCCGGGGACGCGAGGCTCCCCCGGCCTGCTGGAGGGTATGACCCAGTAAGCGACGCAAGTGGGATGGGGTCAGTCGGTTGCCCCGCGCTTTGCAGGGCTTTACTGTTGGCCGCCGTGCGTATCCGAAGCCGCCTGCCGCGCTTCCCAGTCGCGTTCAGGTACGGCAGCATCACGGCGGCTGCAAAGCGAAAAGGAGCGGAATTGAGAGAAGCTGCCACCACGATCAAAACCTTTCGCTACCGTCTCTATCCGACGAGGCCCCAGGAAGCCGCCATGTTTGAAACGTTGCGCCTCACCCGCACCCTGTACAACGCAGGTCTAGAACAGCGCCGCGAGGCGTACCGCAAGGCGGGCAAGACCCTCTCGGCCTACGATCAGCAGCGTGAACTCACGGCGCTCAAGGAAGCCTGTCCGGAGTACGGCGGCGTGTATTCTCACGTTCTTCAGGACGTGTTTGATCGGCTGGACCGGGCGTACAAGTCCTTTTTCAGCCGGGTCAAGAAGGGCGCTAAGCGGGCTGGGTTCCCGCGCTTCAAAGGGCGGGACCGCTGGGATTCGTTCAAGTTCAAGCAGTGCTGGGACAACAAAAAAGATGATTGGACGGCCTGCGGCAAGCCCATAGACGAGGGACGGCGTATCAACGTCCCCAAGATCGGGGCCGTCAAGATCAAGCTGCACCGCCCGCTGGAAGGCAAGCCCAGGTCCCTCCAGATCGTGCTGGACGTGGATCAGTGGTACGCCGTGTATACCTGCGAAGTCCCCAGGGCGGCGCTCCCCGAAACGGGAAGCAGCGTCGGGGTGGAGGTCGGGACCACATGGTTTGCCGTCACCTCGGACGGGGGGTTTGCCAAGAACCCCCGGTATCTGAAATTCAGCCTGAAGAAATTGCGTGTTCAGCAACGCACCGTATCCCGGCGCAAAAAAGGCGGCAACCGGAGGCGCAAGGCTATACAGATCGTCGCCAAAACGCACCGGAAGATCAGGCGGCAACGCCTGGACTTTCACCACATCACCGCCCGGAGGCTGGTCAATAAACACGATCTGATCGCGCACGAGGATTTAAACGTCAGCAACATGGTCCGGTCCAACCTCGCCCGGAGTATCTCCGACGCGGGCTGGACATCGTTTTTTCTCATCCTTTCCAGCAAAGCGGCAGAAGCTGGCCGGAAAGTTATCGCGGTCGATCCCATGTACACGAATCAGCAATGCAGTAAGTGTGGGCATACGTGCAGGGAAAACCGCATCTCACAGGCGAGGTTTGTTTGCGTGGAGTGTGGGTGGGCTGAAAATGCCGATGTCAACGCCGCGAAGAACATCTTGCAGCGGGCCAGGATAATTTGGCCTTCAGGTCTTAACGGTAGCGGGGTATCGCATGTCGTCGCCTGAGAAGCCCCTCCCTTCAGGGATGGGGTATGTCACCCAGGCGTCTTGTGAACACATGCACCGGCCCAGGGCGGCCCTGTACCGCCCACTCCTGGCCCTGGTGGTCTACGCCGCCTCGCGCCATGACCAGCAGGTGCTCGCGCATCCCATCGAGGAGGGCGGCGGCAGGGAAGCTGTGCTAGGGGCGGCGCGGGCGCTGTCGCGCGCAGACGTGAACGCAGTGGGCCGGGCGCTGGGCCAGGCACAGTGCTTCGAGACGCGTCCCAACACGCTCGCTGTCGGGCCGGGGCTGTGCGCGTGGTGGGTGGACCCCGGCGCGCGGACGCTGATTTTCGCGCCCGCCTATGAGGCCACCCGCAGCCTCTGTGCCCTGAATGACACGCCCATTCCCCTGCCTGGCCTGGTGCTCGTCTGCGCCGGACGTGCGCTGAGCGTGTTCGCCGTGCGCGGCGAGGACCGCCCGGAACTGGACACGCCGCTGTGCCACGCGCCGCTGTGGAACCTGTTTGATGGGGGCCGGATGTGCCAGGGCAGCGTGCCGTTCCCAAAATCCGTCCGGGCCAGCGATCAGGAGGCGTGGGAGGCGGCGCTGTTCCAGTCGGCCTTCACCCATCCCAGCCGCACCAGACGCGACACGCACTGGGAAGCCAGTTACGAGGAACTGCTGCGCCGGGCTGTGGATGACGGCGCATTTCCGCAGACCGTGCTGATGGACGCTGGCCTCACCCTGCGCCAGGTCCTGCAACCATGACCCCTCACCACCCAACGCAGTTCACCTCATCCCGGAGAAACCCATGAACCCACGCACCCGCGCCGTAACCATCATCCGCATCGCCGCCACCCTGGAGCGAGAACTGGCGCTGACCTCACCCATCACGCAGTTTGCCTTTCGCTGGGCGCGCGGCTCCGAATCCGGACTCCCCCTGCCCACGCGCCTGGCACTGACGCAGGCAGACGGTGAGATCCACGTCTACGACGAGACCGGCCCCGGCACGGATGAGGCTGGGCAGCCCCTGAACGACCTGGCCTTCTTGCAGGCCCTGAGCGTCCACGACGACATTCTGGAACTGCTCGAAGCGGACTTTGCTCCCCCGGAGCCGCAGGGCGTGCTGGGGTATACCGTGGGAGCCGTCGGCGCGGACTGCGGACTTGACGCGGTCCTCAAGGCGACGGACTGGGCGCTGCTTGCGCGGCAGAAGGCGGCGCTGGTGGACCTGCGTGGCCATCTGGCATTGGCTGACGCCCAGCGGGACATGATCAACGGAATCATCCACCTGGTCGACGCGTGGATGGACGGGGCGGCGGCCGACGGCTGGCCGGTGAAGGCACCGGGCGACGCCTGACCTTTGGCGGTGAATGTTCCGCCGCATCCCAGGCCCTGGATGAACCAGATTTCCTGGCGCTGGCGAGCTCGCGCATTCCTGGCCCTGGAAATCCAGGGCCACTGCGCCGTCATGAAACCCCTCCTGACCCAACCCGCCCCGGCCCTCGCCTCTCAGACCGCCGAGTACGCGCTCAGCGAGCTGCGTGCGCTCGCCCGGTCCGACCCCGCCGTGGCCCTTCGGCTGAGCCGCCTGGGCCGTCTGCTCGCACATGGGCGGGCGATCCGGGTCGACGGCCCGGCCACCGCCGTGGCTGCCACCTGGACCGCCCTGCGCGGCTTTGCCGAACGGCATCTGAGTGCCCACGTCCACCTGCGCCGTGAGGTGGTCACGGCCCAGGCGCTGCTCGCCCGGTTGCGCGCGCCAACCCACGTTCTGCTGGTCAATCCACGGAATGAGGGCTGCTGCGAGTACCTGATCACGCCCCAGGGCGAGGACATTCGCGTGTGCTGCAGTGACCGGCGTGAGCGCCTGCTGAGCCGCGCGGCCTTTCTGGGCCTGTTCCAGACCAGCTCGTACCGCCTGCTGGCGCGGCCCGCCGATCTGCTGACCGCTGACCTGCCCGCGAGGGCGGCGTGAGCGCGGACGTGCGAACGGAGGTCGGGGCGTTCCAGGCCCTGACAGGTGCGGGTCAGTTGCGCGAACGTTCACGCCGCCTGCGCGTGATCACGCGCGAACTCGCCGTGCTGGTGCATGGCCCGGACGCGGAGCTGCACGGCCTGCTCCTGCCCCTCAGCGAGCGCGCAGCGGCACTGGACGCAGAGGCTGAGCGGCTGGCGCACAGGGCTGAGCCGTGAACGCCTCCCCCCGCGCCACCCCGACGCCCCAGCAGGTGGCTTACAGCGACGCCTCGGTGCGCATTCCAGGACTCGCCCCCGGCCTGCGGTCTGGGCGTCACCTGGCCGCCCTGGGCGTGGTCATCGGCGAGGTGACGCACAGCCGCGTGCAGCGCGTCACCTCCGTGGCCGAGGCCGAGTTGCGCGCCGCCGGGCTGGCTGTCATTCTGGCCGCACCGGGCCACCTGACCCTGCATGTCGACTGCGCCCTGAGCGCCGCGTTGCTGGATGACCCACGCGGGCCGCACCGCCTCGTTCCACTGGCGCAGGCGATCCACGAAGCCGCCGTGGCGCGGGGCGTGGAATTCACCGTTGTCAGGGTACCGGGCGAACGCAACCCGGCGCACGCTGTGGCGTACGGACGCTTGCAGGCGGAACTGGCCGAACGGCGGGCCCGGTTCGGAGACCGCCGATGACTGGGCCTGGTGGTCTACCCGTCACACCCAATATGCCGCGCGTCCTGAGCGCCCTGTTTCGCTGGAGTCGAGATTGGGGAACCCACGGTCCTGCAGGGTGGTTTTTCCGCGTGCTGGAGCGTTTCCATGACGCCGGAAGAACCTTGACGCCCCAAAAAGGCACGGACGTACCATCAGCGCTCCGCCGCAGGCCAGAGACGTTGCCCGAAGCGCTTCCGGGGACGCGCCCGAATGGAAGTGCCAGGCCAGCCGCCCGGCCCATGCCACGGGCGTCACCCCAGAGGCGTGGACCATGAAGCGCATGTCCCGTCTCTCCGGTTTGCTCAGCCTGCTTGTCGGCGTGCACCAGCTCGTTCTGCATCCCATTGCCGTCTGCCGCGCATGGACGGTGCTGTACGGCCCGGTGCGTGACCCCCGCTTGCTGGTGGCTTTCGCGGTGCATGACCTGGGTTACTGGCGGTGCCCGAACCTGTTAGGCGTTGCGGGGGAGGCGCACGTCGAACTGGGGGCGCGCATCATGACCGCGCTGTTCGATCCGCCCGCCGGGCGCTGGGCTTTTCAGACGGCCTGCGGCGTGCTGCACCTGGGTCCCTGGGGACTGTTCACGCTGCTGCACAGCCGCTTTTACGCCGCGCATCTGGGCGTGTGCCCCAGTCGGCTGTGCGCGGAGGTGTGGGAGGACCTGCAGTGCGCCCGCGAGGGGCGTTACACGGGATTTGACCCGGCGGCGCTGGCCCTGCCGGACGGTGATCCCCGCTTTGTCCGGGTCTGGGCGGCGCAGACCCGCGTGCTGATGGCCGACTGGGCGAGGGATCAGGCGGTGGCGCTGACCCCGCAGCCCGGCGGCGCCACATGACAGGTTTGGGCCTCCTTGATTCCGCCGGCCTGGACTTTCGGATCAATGTGAATGCCGGGCGGCCTCCACGCCCTGCTCGCCAGACCCGTCACCCAGCCCTGGCCGGGGGACGTTGCCCCCAGCCCAGTCTCCTTTGCCACGGCCACGCGGCCTTCCCTGCATGTGGCTGTGGCAAAGGAGCAACGCGATGATCCCAGCCCACACCCTGAGTCTGACCCTGACCGATCCTCTGGGTACGCCCATCACCGTGCAGGCCGCCAATCTGGGTGACCTGCGCGCCTTGCAGCGCCATTACGGCGCGCAGGGTATGCGGCCGCACTCGCGCCCGGTTCCAGGCGGCCTGCAATTGCCGCTGGCAAGCCACGACACTTTCGACTGGAGCCTGATCGGCGCGCGGCCCTGGGTCACGCCGGAGGGCGAGGCCGTGGTGTTCTGCGCCGGGCATGTGTACAAGCAGCGGGTGCTTGATGAGGTGGAAACACGCAAAATGCGGCTGCCACCCGCCATCAAGTATTCGCGTGGGGCCAAGGGGACGGACCCCGAGGAACTGCGCGAGAAAGGGGACGCCGAGTTCCAGTACGTCACGCTGGTGATGTTCCGGGGTGGTGGGCGGGCCCACCCCGACTTCGCCTTGCCGGGCGGCGCGCGTCAGCGGCTGGCGGTGGCCCAGCCGGAGGCCGCCGACTAGCGACCAGAGCGGGCGGGGCAGGGGAGACCTGGCCGGACGGCGCGCGCGCCGTCCGGCGTACCCGTCGTCATGATCACCTTTCAGGACCGGCAGTGGGCCGAGCAGGCCGCCGCCGCACGCATGTTTGCCCGTCATCCTGTTCACCTGGCCCTGGCGCGTCAGGGGGTCTTCTGGCGCTCAGCAGAGCACCAGAAGCCAGGCCGGGCCACCCTGACGTACGCCTCTGGCCCCGACACCCGGACGCCGCGTCCCTTTACCGTCTCGCTGGACGTGCTGGACACGCCGAGCGCCGAGGATGCCCCGGTGCTGGACGTGCGGGTGGCCGTTGCCGTGGCCGCATCGTATGGCCTGGCCCGCAGGATTCGGACCATGGAGGCCGCGCTGGTACGGCTGCTGCGTGCGGCGTTCCCCGTCGATCAGGTGCGGGTGTGTTACCTGCGGGTGACGCCGTCAGGGAGATGTGAGCTGCCGGTGCAGAGCCGGGGCGTGTGGCGGACGTTGCCGGGTGTGGACGCCAGTATGCCAGGGCGTGAGCGGTGACGTTGACGCGGCCTCCCGCAGATCGCCTGCCCGCCAGGGACCCAGAACCAGGATGCGCGTGAATGCAGCGCACGTCCTCACGCCGTCAAGCCTGGTTTCCCCGCTGACGTCCACCGACAGTGCAGGACCTTCCCTTGCCTTGAGTAGGGCGGCCCAGGTCGTACTGGACGCGGTGCGGGGACGCGGCAGTCTGAGTGTCGTGCAGGCCCGCGTGTTGCTGGGGGCCGATCCGCAGGGGGCGCTGTCGGAGCTGTGCGCTGCCCTGCTTGTGGTCCATGACCAGGGTGGGGGCCCGGAACGTGGGCGGCGGGCTGGCCTGTTCCGGGCTGCGCCGTGTGGGCGCGTGCCGCAGCCAGAGGACCTGGCCCGCGCGCGGCAGGTGCTCGGCGGTCAGGTCTGGACACTGGGAACGGCGGCGCGTGTCCTGGGATGGGAGGTGGCCGACACGCTGGAGGCGGTGCGCGCCCTGATCAGCGCGGGCGAGGCGATTGGGAGCGTGGTGGGCGCGACAGTGGTGGTGCGGGTACTCGGTTGGGGTTGATCACCTGATCAGGGACATTCAAGAAATGGAGTGTCCACAGTGGGTCTACCCGGCCCGGGCCATTCGGGGTGAATTCAGTGACATGCTCCAGGGCAGTGTCAGGGCGTCAGCAAGTTTCACGGTGATCACTTGAACTGGGGATAAGTTTCACTGGAATGTTGATTTCAGCGCAGCGGTGAACATGCTGATTTCAGTGAAATACGGACTTTCCTCTCTCTGTACCTTCAGTGGCATGAAGTCTCGTGGTCTGGGTCTGGAAGACACGCATATGACCGCGCCAGACCGTGTCTCACGACCTGACGGCCTGACAGAAATTATGAGAAAGCGTCCCCGGTAGGCGACACTTTCTGTTTGTGACAACCGAAAATGCTACCGGGGACGCACCCCGACTCTACCAAGCCGTCTTCTCCCATATCCAGAGTGGATTGTGGAACGACATCCGCAACGCTCACACGCTGGCCTGGATGGTCACGGGCCTGCTGCTCTCCCAGCGCAGTTCCATTCCCGCGTGGCTCCCTTACATCCACTCCCGTGCCACGTTCGCGCAAAGCAGTGAACGCCGAGTTCGCCGGTGGCTGGAGAATCCAGCCATAGACCCCACCAGCATTTATGGTCCGCTCGTCACCCGTGCCCT
>NZ_JNIW01000054.1 GCF_000701425.1 Deinococcus frigens DSM 12807
AAGGACCTGGGCCTCAAGTACCTGCGTTACGGTCTCCCCTATTACCGCGTTCACCAGGGTCCGGGCAAGTACGACTGGGAATTTTCCGATCAGGTGATGGCCGAGATGAAACGGCTGGAGATCACGCCAATCCTTGATCTGATGCACTTCGGGGTGCCGGACTGGCTGGGCAATTTCCAGAACCCGGAGCTGCCCGTCCATTTTGCCGAGTACGCCGAGGCGGTGGCACGGCGCTATCCCTGGGTGCGGCACTATACGCCCGTCAACGAGATCTACGTGACGGCCAAGGCCAGCGCGCAGGACGGGCTGTGGAATGAACAACTCAAGTCCGAGCGCGGCTTCGTGACGGCCCTCAAGCATGGCGTGGCGGCCAACATCCTGGCTTGCCAGTCGATTGCCCGCGTGCACTCCAACGCCATCATTGTGCTGGCCGAAAGCGCCGAGTACCTGCACGACGGCAGCCCGAAGCCCCGCCGCGAGATCTCGATGCAAAATCGGCTGCGGTTTCTCTCGCTGGACCTGAACTATGCCGTGCCGCCCGATTCGGAGGTCTTGCTGTACCTGATGGACAACGGCCTGTCCCGCGAGGAATACGACTGGTTCATGGCCGGAGAGCCGCCGGGCCACCAGATCATGGGCAGCGATTATTACGGCCACAACGAGAAGATCATCAAGCCCGACGGCAGCACCATAATCGGTGAGGATGTGTTCGGCTGGTATCAGATCGTCAAGGGCTACTACGAGCGCTATCAGAAGCCGGTTTTCCACAGTGAAACCAATGTCGCCGATCTCAAGCAGGCGCCGATCTGGTTATGGAAGCAGTGGCTGAACGTGCTGCGCATGCGTCAGGAAGGCACCCCGGTGGTGGGCTTCACCTGGTACAGCCTGACCGACCAGATCGACTGGGACATCGAGCTTGCTGAGAAGAAAGGGACCGTCAACACCAACGGCCTGTATACCCTGGACCGCAAGCCCAATCCGGTGGCTCACGCCTACCGCGAATTGTTGGAAAACTATGGGCAGATCACGGTCTCGCCGCACAGCGAACTGTTCGAGATTACGGATCAGGCCGCCCGGCTGAAGATTGAAGTGTAGCTCAACTGACCTCCTGCCTTGCTTTTCTCGCAAGCAGCACCGGGAATATTTCGAGGTCTTCCTCGATCTGCTGCTCAATGGTTCTGACAGGTCTCTGCCGCAACGGGCGGCTGTCAAATCCCCCTCAGTGCTGAGCCGCTTCCTCAATCATGCCACCTGGAGTACCCGTCAGCTCTGCCGGGCGATGCGTCGACACGCTCTCCACACATTGCAGGATCGGTGGCGATAGCGACCCCACCGGCGCCACAGGCTGGAACTCCTGGTCCACCTCACAAGTTTGGAAATGACTGGCAAGTTCGCTGAACTTGCTGCCTGGGTTCACACCTTCAACAGCGTCCACGGTGTCCACTTGGTGGTGGTGGAGGGCACCAAATTCCGCGGGCGAGGAGCGCAGTGATTCAGGGAACATCGGCGGCGAAGTCGACGCATCGCATCATGTTCCCCAATCGCCTTGAGACGGTGTTGCCCCCGCTTTTTGGTGCTCTCCAAGGTAGGTCAAAAGCCGACGGGATGGAGCCAAGCGTCAATACCAAGAAGGTGAGAGGTCGCGGACGCCACGGGGCCGGTGACGTCCTGAGTTCAGGATGCTGCGGGGTTCGGGCGGCACGGTGTTGGGCCGCCAACACACGCTACACCGGGAGGGGGTCACAGTGAACGGCAGGAAGGACTGCTTCCCTGGAGGTTCACCATGACAATTACGCCTGCCCCTGCCGCGCGCCTGCCCCTGCCTGCCCTCGACCTGAGCGGCCTGGTGGTGATCGACTTCTGGGCCCCCTGGTGCGGCCCGTGCCGCGCCCTGACGCCCGTGCTGGAACAGCTCGCCGCAACCGGACAGGTCCGGCTGGTGAAGGTCAATCTGGATGACCACCCGGAGCTGGTGGGTGTCCTGGACATCCACGCGATCCCTACGCTGATCCTGGCGCAGGACGGCACCGAGCTCGCCCGCCAGGTGGGCGCCCTGACCTACCCCCGCCTGCAGGACTGGGTCGATGAGCACCAGGGAGCGCCGGCATGACCAGCGCCCTGGTGATCGGGGCCGGGCAGGCAGGAGGCCCGCTGGCCGGAGCACTCGCGCGGGCCGGGTGGGACGTGACGCTGGTGGAACGCGTGCATGTGGGCGGTACGTGCGTGAATGAGGGCTGCACCCCCACCAAGGCCATGCTGGCCAGCGCGAAGGCCGCGCACGTGGCCCGGAGTTCTGCGGCGCTGGGCGTCCACGCGCAGGTGCAGGTGAGCCTGCCGGAGATCGTCGACCGGGTGCAGGGCATCGTGAAAACCTTCCGGGACGGCAGCGCCGCCGGCCTGAAGAACGCTGGCGTGACCCTGGTGTATGGGGTGGCGCGCTTCACGGGCGTGCGGGAGGTGGACGTGACCCTGCAGGCCGGGGGGCGCACCACCCTGAGCGCCGACTACGTCTTCATCAACACTGGCACCCGCCCGAGGTGGCCGGAGGTGCCCGGCCTGGACGTGGTGGGCGCGATGACGTCAGACGCCCTGCTGCACCTGCGGGAGTTGCCCGCCCACCTGTTGATCCTGGGTGGTGGGTACATCAGTCTGGAATTCGCGCAGCTGTATGCCCGCCTGGGCAGCCACGTGACGGTGCTTGAGGCCGGGCCGCGCCTGCTGCCCCGTGAGGATGCCGACGTCGCAGACGCGCTGCGGCGGGTGCTGGAAGATGAGGGTGTCACTTTTCACCTGGGCGCCCAGGCGCTGGAGGCCACACGCCTGGGTGACGAGGTCAGCGTGGCCTGGCGGGATGCAGGCGGCGTCACGGCCGAGGTGAGCGGCTCGCACCTGCTGGTCGCCGTGGGGCGCGAACCAAACACCCATGCCTTCAACGCCAAGGCGACCGGTGTCGTGCTGGACGGTCACGGGTACGTTCAGGTCGACGAGCACCTGCGGGCTGCGGAGGGGGTCTACGCCTTGGGGGACGTCAAGGGTGGCCCGGCCTTCACGCACATCTCCTACGACGACTACCGCATCGTGCGTGACGCGCTGCTCAGCGGCGTCCAGCGCAGCCACACCGAGCGGCCTGTGCCGTACACGCTGTTCACCGATCCGCAGCTGGGCCGCGTTGGCATGACGCGCCAGGAAGCCTTGCACAGCGGCCGGGCGGTGCGTGTCTACACCCTGCCGATGAGCCGCGTGGCCCGCGCCATCGAGACGAACGCTACGGCTGGCCTGATGCGCGCTGTGGTCGATGACGTCACCGATCAACTGCTGGGGGCTACGGTGCTCGGCCCGGAAGGTGGGGAGGTCATGAGCGCCCTGCAGCTCGCCATGATGGGCGGCCTGAGCGCCCACACCCTGCGTGACGCGACGCTCGCCCACCCGACGCTGAGCGAATCCATCAACAACCTCTTTATGGGTCAGCCGGAACGGCTCGGCGCTCCATCCGCCCCACTGAATTGACCGGGAGGGGAGTCCATGCGGTGTGCGCATGGGGTGGGAGGGATCGCTGTGCCCCCGTGCTGGGCATCACTCCTCACGTATCTTCAGTTCATCTTGGGTGCGGAACCCCAGCGGCGGAGGAAACCATGTCCAGGCAAACACCCCCACCCACGCCAGTTCATCCTTACCGCTGTGCGGCCCTCTACGCCGGGACTGAGCCCGTGCCCACCGTGACCGCCGCGCAGATGACCGAGGTGGACCGCGCCATGGTGCAGGACTACGGCATCAGCCTGCTGCAGATGATGGAAAACGCTGGCCGGGCGCTGGCCGGGCGCTGGCCGGGCAGGCATGTCGCCAGTTGGGCGGCTCGGTCGCGGGCCAGCGCATCACGGTGCTGTGCGGGGCTGGCCACAATGGCGGTGGTGGTCTGGTCGCGGCCCGCCGCCTGCAGGATTGGGGCGCGCAGGTAGACGTGACCCTGGTGCGTCATCCAGACGAGTACCACGGCGTTCCGCAGCATCAGCTGCGGATCCTGCAAGCCCTCCATCGTCCAGTTCGCGGTGCCGGGCTGCCGTCCTCCAGGGCGTCGATGATCATCGACGCCCTGATCGGGTATGGCCTGAACTGTGCCCCCCGGGGTCGTGCGGCCGACCTAATCCACTGGGCCAATGACCAGGCCGCGCCCATCCTGGCGCTGGACACCCCCTCTGGAGTGGAGGTCAGCGATGGCCAGGTCTTCCGGCCAGCCATCCACGCGGCGGCCACTCTGACCCTGGCCCTGCCCAAGCGGGGGTTCCTGCATCCCGAGGTGCAGCCCCTGCTGGGAACGGTGCTGCTCGCAGACATCGGCGTGCCGCCGGAACTGTATCTCCGGCTGGGCCTGCAGGTGCCCGGCATGTTCACCAGACAGGACACCGTGACCCTGAGCTGTCAGCGGGGTTCAGATCCTTCTGGCGGTGCATCCCCCGCGACGTGAACCTCGGTACGCGAGTCTGACACCGCGCCGCTGAACTGCACGCATACATCGAAAGTGCCGTGCAGGGCGGTCATAACCAAGTGTCTCAAGTCGATACTGGCCAGATTCATCTGGGCCACCTGAGCTACCCTGGCAAACTGCTGCTCGCGGCTGCCCAGCCGCAGGATCTTCTGGTCAGCCGCGTCACGGCCACGTGCGCGCACCAAAAGCGTATGGGTCATGTCTGGTGGCGAGGTCCTGAACGCAACGGAGTGTGGATGCCGGTCAAATCCCGTGATCCGGCCGATGACAGGATGGCCGGCGGTAAACCGGATTGATCCCGCACTGGCCGCTTCGTTGAGCGCCCCCTAGCCACGTTGCACCCGGTCGACGGCTTCCTTCAGGTGGCCGGCGTCCTGCTTCGGTCTCGGATACGGCGCCGTGTGGTGGATGCTGGGCCAGGGCCCGCAGTTCGCCCAGGCGCTGAGCGCCCAGAACCTGCTCAGTCTGTTCGGCCACCTCCTCTACGGCGCTGTGAATAGGTGGCCTGCACGTGCCCTTCTTCAGGCTTGATCCTGCCCTGAATCCGCGGGTCGCGTAGGGTGAGCGCCATGACCCTGACCCAGCGGCTCCTGAGCCTAATGCGCCTGCGCCCCACGCCCACCGGCGTGTGGCACCTGACTGGCACCCGCTGGAGCGCCGGCCTGACCGACGAGGACATGCAGCAGATCGGGGCGGTGTGTCCGCCCCGCCCGTACCGCAAGGGGGAGCGCATCTACCGCGCGGGAGAACCCGGCGGGACGCTGCATATCCTGCTCGACGGCCACGTGAAACTCAGCCGCACTGGCATGCTCGGGGGTGAGCGCGTGATCACCGTGTGCGGCCCGGACGACTTCTTCGGGGAGAGCTTCCTGACGGAGATGACCACCACCCAGGCGGACGCCATGTGCCTGTCCGACCGCGCACTGATCTGCCCGATCACCAGGGAGCAGTTCCTGGAGATCACGCGGCGCGTGCCCACGGTAGCGGTTCTGCTGGCCAGCATCCTGGCCACGCGGGTACATGACCTGCAGACGCGGCTGGAGTCTCTCTCGCAGCCCGTGCAGGTGCGGCTCGCACACGTGATGCTCGACCTCACTTACCGCTTCGGGAACGAGACGGAAGCGGGCCACTACGACCTTCACCTGGATTTACGGCATGAGGAGATCGCCAGCCTCGCCCACGCCAGTCGCGTGAGTGCCACGCAGGCCATCAGCGCGTGGCGGGCCAAGAAGCTCGTGCTCGGCACGCGCGGCCAGTACCGCGTGAACGCCAGCGGCCTGGAACGCCTGATCGAGGAGTTGCAACTCGACGCCCTGCGGTAGGTTCTCCCCTCTGGGTGGGTGCGCTGACGGGGCGCGGGATTCCCTTCTACTCTCAGGAGGAGAGGCGAGTCTCCCCCGGGCTCCTGTCGCTGATTGTCACGCGCTCGCCTGGCCCCATCAAGATTGAGCCCTTCAACGGATGGAGTTGCCCCACGCCGTCATGTCAAGCAAGGCCGATCTGGGGCCGAGCGCCAGGCCTGGAATGCCACATTGGGGGCCATGACCAGCCAACCTGCCTGCATCTGCCCTGGAACGAAAGGTCAAGCCGATCACCATCGTGCCTGGCTGCCATCGACTGGAGCGATGCCGTCAGTACGGCGGGGTCTGAAGGTGATGACCCAGGCTCTCGACCTGGCTGCCGGGAAGACCGTGTGCCCCAGCAGACTTTCCCCTGCATCCGTCAGGGCTGCTCCCGTCAGGTCACCTCCTGACGTGCGGCCCGCTGGCCCTGATCCTGAAGCAGGGTGGCTACCAGCGCCGTCCAACCCGTCTGATGTGACGCACCCAGGCCAGCCCCGGTCTCCCCATGGAAGTACTCGTGGAAGGCCAGCAGGTCGCGCCAGTGTGGATCGTGCTGGTACCGCTCCCTCGCGCCGAAAACGGGCCGCGATCCAGCAGCGTCCCGGGTGAATAGCCCAGTCAGACGCGCGCTGAGGCCATCGGCCACCCCGCCCAGCGTGCGGAACTGACTGCTGGCGCTCGGATACTCCACCAGGAAGTCGTCGCCGTAATACTGCTGAAAGGTGCGAAGGCTCTCGATCAGCAGCACGTTGATTGGAAACCACACCGGGCCGCGCCAGTTGGAGTTCCCGCCGAACAGATCCGAGCGGGACTCAGCTGGCTCGTAGCCCACGCGGTGCCGGTGGCCGTCCACGAGCAGTTCGAAGGGGTGTTCCAGATGGACGCGCGACAGAGAGCGGATACCACCGGGCGAGAGGAACTCCTGCTCGTCGAGCATGCGGTAGAGCACCCGCTTCATGCGGTGCCCGCGGGCCAGGGCCAGCAGGTGCCGGTTCCCCAGTCCCGGCTCGTCCCAGCGGGAGATGAGCGCCGCGAGGTCCGGATGGGTGCGCAGGAATCGGTCGACCCGCCGGCCAAACTGTGGCACGCGGGCCAGGTCGCCGGGCTCCAGGGTCGCCACGGCGAGCAGCGGAATCAGGCCCACCATCGACCGCACCCGCAGCCGGGTGCAGCCACCATCCGGGCGCTGTACCTGGTCGTAGTAGAACTCGTCACTGTCATCCCACAGGCTCATGCGGGTCTCGCCCAGTGCGTTGAGGGCCTGGGCGATGTACAGGAAGTGTTCGAAGAACTTGGTGGCGATGTCCGCATAAGCGGGGTTGTCCTGCGCAAGTTCCAGACTGATCTGGAGCATGTTCAGGCAGAACATCCCCATCCAGGCGGTGCCGTCCGCCTGCTCCAGGTGTCCGCCGCCAGGTAGCGGCGCGCTGCGGTCGAACACGCTGATGTTGTCCAGGCCGAGAAATCCGCCCTGAAAGACATTGCGCCCGCCGCTGTCCTTGCGGTTGACCCACCATGTGAAGTTCAGCAGCAGCTTGTGGAATACGCGTTCCAGGAACCCGCGGTCGGCCCGGCCAGTGCGTTCCTGCTCGATCTGGTACACCCGCCACGCCGCCCAGGCGTGCACGGGCGGGTTCACGTCGGAGAACGACCACTCGTAGGCCGGGAGCTGGCCATTGGGATGCTGGTACGTTTCGCGGGTCAGGCGCAGCAACTGGCGCTTGGCCTGTTCCGGGTCGAGCAGGGCGAGTGGGAGAACATGGAAGGCTGTGTCCCAGGCCGCGAACCAGGGGTACTCCCAGGTATCCGGCATGGCGTGCACATCCGCGCCGCTGAGCGTCGGCCAGTCGTGATTGCGCCCCTGCAGGCGCGCGGCCGGGGGGGGTGGCCCGGCCGGATCGCCGGCCAACCACTGCGCGACGTCGTAGCGGTACACCTGCTGGCTCCACAGCAGACCTGCGAAGGCCTGGCGCTGCACATTCCGCTGGTCGTCCGTGAGCGTCGCCGGCTGGAGGGCCGCGTAGAACTCATCCGCCTCCTGCTGCCGCCGGGCCAGCACGGCTGACGCGTCCCCGAATGCGTCGTGGTGGGGCCGGGCGCTGAGTCGGAGCCGCAGGGTGCGGGACACCCCGGCTGGCACGGTCAGCACGAAGTGCACGGCCGCCTTCGAGCCCTCGTCCCGGCGCACCGCCCCTGGGCGCTGATGGATCAGGTGATCGTGCAGTCCGTCCTTGGCGGTGTCCGAGGCGTTCGGGTGGCCGGACAGTCGCAGCGTATTGGTCTCGTTCTCGCACAGCAGCGCCTCGGTCGGCTGGTCCAGAAAGGGCGATGAGGCGGGATCGGCGTAGTGCAGCCAGTACGGACCCAGGGCCGGATGATCGGCACGCAGGCGGCCCGGACCCTCGTGGACGATGCGGCGGCGCTCCTCGCCCGGATGGCCCCACGACCAGGTGTTGCGGAACCACAGGGGCTTAACCTAGCGAAGGTCGAAATTTTGGCCAACCCGGCTACACCGATGGATTGAGGTGGCGAGGGGCATACAGAAACGAGCGTTACCCCGCTAGCCGCGCCACAAACTCCTGAAACCGCCCGCCATCATATTCGGGCGAGCCATGCCCGAAGAGAATCAGCGAAGGCTTCAAAGCAGCCACCTTGCGGGCCGAGGCCCGGTTCAGCGCCGGATTCACCGTAAACAGGCCCAGTGGCTCGGCCAGCCCAGGTTGAAGGTTGGTCATGTTGGTGTTGCGCAGAACGTCCCCCTGAATGAGCACCCTGTCACGCTCCCGGAAGAATGAGGCGTGGCCTGGCGTGTGTCCAGGCGTCTCGATGACCGTGAAGCCCGCCACGTCGTCCCCCTCAAGCAGCGGACGGTTTACCAGGTCACCCGGTCCCGTCAGAAAGCGCTGCTGAAAGCGGATCATGGGATGCTCAGGACGGGGAAACTGGGTGTCCATCCGGCCTGACTCGGCAGCAGCCCGGTCCCCAGGCTTCGACAACCCTAAAACTGAAAAGTGGCATTAGTCAGACAAATTACAATCTAGGCCGGGAGAATGGTCAACCCTAAGCCCCGTTATGTCTGCACGCCCACTTGGAGAAGGCCACCGCTGACGGCCTGACATGAGCGAAGAACCACCGGATCAATGAGGGTCTGTACGAACGCTTTGACCAAAGGCGTATGTGACAGGGCAGGCAGCGCGACTACAGCAATCTTGCGCTTGAGCGGTTCGGGCAGTTGCCGGATTTGAACGCCGCCTGGCAATGGCTCGGCGGCGAGCCTGGGAAGTATCGACACGCCGAACTCGTGAGCCACCATCGAGAGAATGACGCTGTCGTCCTCGACCTGCGCCACATGCTGAAAGGTCTGCTCGTGCCGATGCCAGTAGTCGCGCACGGTCGGTGCGCCGGTTTCGTTACACAACAAGAAGGGCAGAGCCAACAAGTCAGGCCACGACGCCTGTTCAGCCATGGGCGCGCCACCTGACGGGAAAATGGCCACCCAATCGTCGGTGGCAAACTCCTGCACATCCAAACGGTCGTGTGCAGGTGGCGTGAGGATGCCCACGTCCGCCCGACCTTCGAGGATGGCGCGTTCAATGCCGCGCTCTTCGCCTTCAAGGCTCTGAAGCTCTACGCGCACGGCGGGGTGCCGCTGCCGAAAGGCCGCGATCATATCGGGCAGCACGTGCGTGGCGACGCTACGGAACGAAGCGACGCGAAGCGTACCTTGCAACGCCCCGCGTGCGCGGTTCGCTTCTTCCAAAAGCGCGGCGTTGAGCCGCAGCATCACCCGGGCGTGTTGGGCCACGCGTTCACCCAACGCGGTTGGTCGGGCACCCGCGCGTCCCCTTTTCACCAGGCGTTCGCCCAGGTGGTTCTCCAATTGCGCGAGGGCATGACTGACGGTGCTTTGCGCGACGTCAAGGGCGGCGGCGGCGTCGGTCAGGCTGCCCTCATCCACAATCGCCAGCAGGATGCGCAGTTGCACGAGTGTTGGGGCCGACATGGCGGAGACTACCACATACATCGAAATTATCGATGTGAAAACGCTATTCTCGCTGACACATCGGTTGGTTATGAATGTAGCGACAGGGTAGGGTGACCTATGGACTTCAGGAGGCCCGATGCTATACACACCGCTCACCACTGCTCTGGGACTTCGCGTTCCGCTGGTCAGCGCTCCCTTCAGCGTCGCCACGCCCGCCATGGTTGCGGCGGTCAGCAATGCGGGGGCGCTGGGATTGTACTCCGTGACGTGGCGAACGCCTGACGCGATCCGCGCTCGCCTCACCGACATCCAAGAGCGCACGCCCCACCCATTCGGGGTCAATCTGGTGTTGGAGTGGGATATGCGCGAGCGGCTTCAGGTCTGTTTGGAAGCGGGCGTGCGTGTGGTGTCGCTGTGGTGGGGGAACCCAGAACCCTACATTGACATGGCGCATGAGGCCGGCGCGAAGGTCTTGTTCACCGTCGGCAGCGTGGCTGAGGCGGAGCGCGCCGTGCGAGCAGGCGCGGATGTGATCGTCGCGCAGGGGTGGGAAGCGGGCGGGCACGTTCGCGGCCAAATGACCACCTTTACGCTGCTGCCGCAGGTTGTGGACGCGGTCGACGTGCCCGTCATCGCAGCGGGTGGCATCGGCGACGGGCGGGGACTCGCGGCAGCCCTCATGCTTGGAGCGAGCGGTGCCTGGATCGGCACACGCTTCCTCATGGCTGTGGAGGCAGCGGTGCATGATGACTACCGCGAGCAATTGCGGCGCGCCCAGGGCGATGACACCACCCACACATGGCTCTTTAACGAAGGTTGGCAAGGCCCACACCGTGTCTTGCGCAACAGCACAGTGGAGGCCTGGCAAAACGCGGGCGAGCCGCCGGTGGGACAGCGTCCTGACGAAGGCGAAACTATCGCGTGGACTGCAACGGGTGAACCCCTCAACCGCTACGACTTCAACAGTCCTGCCGCCAACATGATCGGCAATCTGGAAGCGATGGCCTTGTACGCCGGGCAATCCGTGGGGCTCATCTCATCCGAACAGCGGGCGCAGCCTGCCGGCGAGATCGTGACTGACCTCTTTGGAGAAGCGCGGCGCGCCCTCAACCGTGCGGTTCACTTGCTTCCCTGACATCCACTTCTCACTTCCGTCGACCGACACCGGGGCCGTCTGCTGCACCTCGGATCCTTCTCCGGTGTCTTTCTCAACAAGGAGTTGTTATGACCACCTCGCCAGACCGGACGGTTCCCCTTCGCCTCGTCCTCGCCGGCCTCATGCGCCGCTATCAAGAGCGGGTGCCCGAAGTGGGCGGCATCCTCTCCGACATGATCCGTGAAGGCCTGATTCGACACGAGCGCGAGATTGAGAACGACCACATTGCATTTCGCACGATGGGCGTCCGGCACCTCGGCATCCGCTCGTTCGAGAAGATCTTCCTCCACTACGGGTACGAGAAGCGCGAACCGTACACCTTCGCGGCCAAGAAACTCGACGCTTATTGGTATAGCCCCCCCGCGCCCGAGTTTCCGCGCATCTTCGTTTCCGAACTGCGTGTGAACGACCTGAGCGATGAAGCGCGCCGCATCATTACGTCGTACACGGACGAGGTCACGAGCGACCCCGTTGACAATCTCGATCTCGACGACGGCGCTCAGGTTGACGAGTTCCTGCACCGGGCCTTGTGGCGCCTGCCCACCTGGGCGGACTACGCGCAAGTGCTCGCTGAGAGCGAGTACGCCGCATGGGTGATCTACAACCGCTATTACCTCAATCACTTCACTGTCAGCGTGCATAACTTGCCCGAAGGGTACGACACCGCCGCAGACTTCAATGCGTTTCTGGAGCGGCACAGCTACACCCTGAATTCGTCGGGCGGCAAGATCAAACAGAGCCCGGACGGGCAACTTCTGCAAAGCTCCACCGTCGCCGAAATGATTCAGGCGACATTCAAAGACGGCGACGTGCACCCCATCAGCGGTTCGTATGTGGAGTTCGCCGAGCGGCGCCCACATCCCGAGTTCGCACACCTTGCCAAAGCGCAACTTCGCCGCGAGCACCGCCGCGAAGGTTTCGAGGCAGGCAATGCCGACAAGATCTTCGAGAGCACCTATAGCGCCCAAACCGCCCAGCGCGGTTCCTGAGAGGATGACATGACCACTACCCGCACCATCCGTACCTTTACGCACCTTATAGGGGGCCGTGAAATTTCGAGCCCCACCACCTTCGTCTCACGCAATGCCAGTGACCTCGCCGACGTGCTTGGGGTCTTTCCGCAGGCCACAATTGAACAGGTGCGCGGCGCGTGTCTCGCAGCCAAAGACGCGTTCCACAGGTGGCGCCACACGCCCGCCCCGGTGCGCGGCGACCTGATCGGCAAAATCGGCACCGCGATCGAGCGTGAGAAAGAACACCTCGCTTATTTGGTCACCCGCGAAATGGGCAAGACCCTCAAAGAAGCGCGCGGGGATGTGCAGGAGGCCATCGACACCTGCCACTTTTTCCAAAGCGAGGGTCGGCGCCTGTACGGGCAGACTGTACCGTCGGAAATGCCGAACAAAGAACTGGCCACCTATCGCCGTCCCCTCGGCGTCGTGGGTATCGTCACAGCGGGCAACTTTCCAGTTGCGGTGCCCGCATGGAAGATTATTCCCGCCCTACTGACCGGCAACACCATTGTGTGGAAGCCCAGCGACGACGTCCCCCTGACTGCCTACGCCTTGGCGCGCCTGATCCTAGAGGCCGGCGTACCGGCTGGGGTGTTCAATGTCGTGTTCGGCCCGGGCCGGAGCGGCGCTGGCGAGCACCTCGTGTCGATGCTCGACGAAGGCCTTCTGCAAAAGATTGCCTTCACAGGCTCAACCGCAGTCGGGCGCAAGATCGGTGAGATCGCCGGGCGCAACCTCACGCACCCCACGCTCGAACTCGGCGGCAAGAACCCCCTCGTGGTAATGCGCGACGCCGATCTGGACAACGCGGTCACAGGCGCCCTCTGGGCGAGTTTCGGTACGGGCGGACAGCGCTGCACCTCAGCAGGCAACGTGCTGCTCGACGCGCCCATCTACGAGGCGTTTCGTGCACGGTTCCTGGCCCGGGTCGCCGAGATTCGGATCGGCGACCCGAACCGCTACGATGACGTGCTCTATGGTCCCTTCATTAACGAGCGCTTCTTCAGAAGCTGGGAGGAACACTACACCTGGGGCGAGACGGACGGCGGCGCACTCCTCTACGGCGCAGGGCGCATCACGACCAAGTCGCGCCCGCCGGGTTTCTGCGGCGATCCCGACACGGCTTTCTTTGGTTGGCCGACTGTATGGGAAGGCGTGAGGCCCGAGATGCGGTTATTCCAAGAAGAGGTGTTTGGCCCGACTGTCAACCTCGTGCGTGTCAACGGCATTGATGAAGCGCTCGAGGTGGCCAATGCCGTTGAATACGGTCTAAGCTCTGCGATTTACACCCAAAACCGTCTCTGGGCGCACCGTTTCAAGGATGATATTCAGGCCGGTATGACGAGCATCAACAACTCCACGACGGGTGCTGAAGCGCACATGCCCTTCGGTGGAGTGAAGGGCAGCGGCAACGGCACGCGCGAAAGCGGCATCTGGGTTATCGAGAACTATACGTACTGGCATGGTGTGAACGACGACGTGAGCGGCGTACTGCAACTCGCGCAGATGGACACCGCCTACGTGGCGCCCGGCGCGCCTTTTCACGTCGCAGACTTGTGCGTGCCCGAGATGCCATGAGCGGCACGGCTACCGCAAATCACCGCTGCGTCGCGCGTGCTCCACACGGCGACGCAGCGCGCACGGAGTTTGTGACGGACCGGGACGTCCTCGCGGGCGTCGCGCATGACGCGGCCTTCGTGCAGGGCGCGGCGAGCGCGCTCGTCACGCCGCACGACGAAACTGGTGTGGCCGCCGCGCTAAGGGGCGCGGCGCACGTGCTGCCCGTCGGGGCGCAATCGTCCCTAACAGGGGGCGCCACGCCGATGGGCGAGGCGGTGTTGAGCCTCGCGCGCTTCACGCGCATCGACCTTCTAGAAAACGGCGTGCGGGTCGGGGCGGGCGTGCACTTGCGTGACCTTCAAGCGGCCCTGGCAGGCGCAAATCGGTACTTTCCTCCCGTGCCGGCCTACGACGGCGCGCAGGTAGGCGGCGCAGTCAGTACGAACGCTGCCGGCCCAGCGACGTTCAAGTACGGTACGGTGCGCGGCTGGGTGCAGGCCATCACAGTGATGCTCGCGGGCGGTGACGTGCTCGACCTGGAGCGCGGGCAGTGCCTCGCCTCTCAGGACGGTCACTTTGAGGTGGTGACCTCACGCGGCACGTTGCATGTGCCAGTTCCAACCTACATCATGCCGAACGTCGCCAAGTGTTCCGCCGGGTATTTTGCGCAGCCCGGCATGGATCTCTTGGATCTCTTCGTGGGTGCTGAGGGTACGCTCGGGGTGATCACAGAGGTGACGCTGGGTACTGTGACACCCGCACCGAAGGTCGCGGTTGCCTTCGTGCCGTGCCGCAGCGAAGCCCAAGCTTTCGCGCTCACCCGTGCTCTACGCGAGGAGGCCTTCCTCGCCCGGGCAGGCGACGAGCTGGGTCTCGACGTGAGCGCTGTGGAATACCTGGACGCTCGCTCGCTCGACCTGGTGCGTGAGGACGGCGCCGACCGCCGCGTACACGTGGCCCTTCCGCCCGGCGCACGCGCCTTGCTCCTCGTGCAGTTTGAGTTGCACGACAAACACGCCACCCAGATGAACGACGATCTCGCGAACGCCCTGTTGGGCGAAGCGGACGACGGACCGGTAGCGCGCCTCGTGCGTCTTCTCGTGCGTTTTGATCTAGTGGATCACGCGGAGATAGCTCCACCGGATGACGCGCGCCGTCGCATGGCCTTGCTTGCGCTGCGTGAGGCTGTCCCCGACGCGGTGAACACCCGCGTGTGCCGCGCGCAGCTCGAGGGACGCGGCGTGGCGAAGGTCGGGGTGGACATGATTGTCCCGTTCGAGCGTCTGGAGGAAGCCACGAACGCATACCGCTCCGCCTTCGAGAGCCGGGGCCTCGACCACGCAATTTGGGGCCACCTATCCGACGGCAACTTGCACCCGAACGTCTTGGCGCGCACACCGGGCGAGGTTGAGGCAGCGCGCAATGCGGTACTCGTGCTGGGCGAAGTCATCATGGCTCTGGGCGGCTGTCCACTCGCCGAGCACGGCGTGGGTCGCAACCTCACGAAGCAGGAGTTGCTGCGGCGCATGTACGGCGACGCGGCTATCTATCAGATGCGGCTCGTGAAGCGCGCCCTCGATCCCGACGGAAAACTCGCACCGGGCAATATATTCACCCAAACCTAAGTGGGGATGGCCTTGTTAGGACTTAACTTAGCTAAGGTCGACATTCTGGCCAACCTCTGGAAGTTCGATGACATCGGCGGAAGCGAGGGTCACAACATGGTTACACCTTCCGCGTACGCTGAGATTGCGCAAACGTTCGTTTTGGCAAGGGTTTAGGTGCCCTGATGGGAAGCGGCTGCCCGCATTGCGAAACTCTGTTGCACAATGATCGGCAACAGCAACACGTTTTCGCAACCCTGGAGGCGCCATGCAGATCGGGTATGCCCGCGTCAGTAAGCAACACGAACAGGACACGGCCGCGCAACTCCGGGCGCTGAAGGAGAGTGGCGTGGAGCGCGTGTTCACCGAACACGCTTCGGGAGGCCGCTGGGACCGACCCGAACTCCACAGGATGCTCGACCAGCTGCGCGCTGAAGACGTGGTCGTCGTCTGGAAGCTGGACCGGCTCAGCCGCAGCCTCAAGGACCTGCTTCACCTGATGGAACTGCTGGGGGAGCGGGGAGTGGGCTTCCGCAGTCTGACCGAGGCCATCGACACCACCACCCCGGCGGGCCGGATGATGATGCAGATGGTGGGGGCCTTCGGCGAGTTCGAGCGGGCCATGATCCGCGAGCGAACCAGGGCCGGACTGGAGCAGGCCCGACTGGAAGGACGTGTTGGAGGCCGCAAACGCAAGCTGCTGCCCCATCAGGAACAGGACATCCGCGAGACGGTGCACTCCGGGCGGCGCACGGCGGCGCAGTGCGCTCGCCTGTTCGAGGTGCATCCCAGCACCATCACCCGGCTCCTCCAGCGTTAGCTGGAACGTGAACCGCGACTGGTCGCCCGAACTGTTGGCACAGCAGTTCACCCTGACGCGTCCAGAACGGGCGTTCCTGGAATTCAAGGGCGAGGTGGGCGCGTTAAGTCTGGCCGCGCTGCTCAAGACCTTCCAGCTTCAGGGCGAGTTTCTGGACCGCCCCCAGGCAGTGCCTGCTGTGGTCATCGACTTCCTGGCCCAGCAGCTCGCGGTTTCCCCGGCGCTCTGGGCTGAGGTGGACTGGTCGACCCGAACCGCGCGGCGTTACCGGGACGAAGTGGCGCACTTCTCCGGGTTCCGGTCCTTCCGGGCACCGGACGAGACCGCGCTGATCGCCCACCTCACGCCCCTGGTCGCCGACCTCAACCCTGACTCGGAGATCCTGAAACAACGGGGCCGGGACTTCCTGCGGGGACAGCGTCTCGTTCCGCCCACGGCGGAACGGCTGGGACGCTGCCTGCGGGCTGCCGTCAGCGGGCAGGAGGAGCGCTGGATTCAGGGAATCCAACGCCAGCTCAGCCCCCAGACCTGCCAGGCCCTGGACGCCCTGATCAGCACCGACGCGGTAGCGGACGACCTGCAACCGCTGCTGGTCATCCGCTCTACGCTGGCCACCCTCAAGGACACCGCCGGGCGGGTCAAGGTGGACACCATCCTCGAAGAACTCGCCAAGCTCACGGAGCTCCGTGCTCTTGGTCTCCCGCCACAGCTGTTTCAGGGGGTCCCTCCCAGAGTTATCCAGCAGTACCGGCGCCGGGCGGCCAGTGAACCGCCCCGCGAAGTGCGCCGCCATCTCGCGCCCCTGCGCCATGTCCTGCTCGCCGCGCTGTGCTGGGAGCGGCTGACCGAGGTCACCGACGATCTGGTGGAACTGCTGATCTCGGTGGCCCACCACATCGGGACCCGCGCCGAGAGCAAGGTGGAGGCGGAGTTGCTGCGGCAACTCCGGCGAGTGCAGGGCAAGAGCGCGCTGCTGTTCAAGCTGGCCGAGGCCGCCCGTACCCAGCCGGAAGGGGCAGTGCGTGAAGTGATCTACCCGGTGGTCCCGGAGACGGTCCTCGACGACCTGATCCGCGAGATGGAGGCCGAGGGCAACTACGACCGCGAGGTGCGCCTGGTCACGCGCAACTCCTACGGTCACCACTACCGCCGGGCCATCTCGCTTCTGCTCGGCGTCCTGACGTTCCGCTGCAACAACGACCGCCACCAGCCGATCATGCGGGCACTGGACCTGCTGACGAAGTACCGCGACCGCCGGACCCTGACCTTTCCCCTGACAGAGGACGTGCCGCTGGGCGGCGTCGTCAAGGACGACTGGCAGGCCCTGGTTCTCGACGATGCCGAGAAGCGCAAGATCAACCGCGTCACCTACGAGATGTGCGTGCTGACCACGCTGCGCGACAAGATCCGCTGTAAGGAGGTCTGGATCGAGGGGGCCGGGCGCTTCCGTAACCCCGACGATGACCTTCCCGGCGACTTCGAGGAGAAACGGGCCGAGTACTACTCGGCCCTGGCACAGCCTACCGCCGTCCAGACCTTCACCGCCCAGCTCCGTACCCGCTTGGAGAGTGCGCTGGACGCACTGGACACCGATCTCCCGTCCAATACCAGGGTCAAGCTGATCGTGTCCAAGAAGGGCAAGGGGCGGCTGTCGATCTCGCCGCTCACCGCTCTCTCCGAACCGCAGAACATCACCGGGCTGGCATCAGCGCTGGTCCAGCGCTGGCCGATGACCAACCTGCTGGACGTGCTGAAGGAGACCGAACTGCGAACCGGGTTCACCGACGCCTTCCACACGGTGGCCGCCCGTGAGGTGCTGAGCCGCGAGGTGGTGCAGCGCCGCCTGCTGCTGTGTCTGCACGGCATCGGCACCAACGCCGGTCTGAAACGGATGTGCAGTGGGGGCGGGGAGGACAGCTTTGCTGACCTCCAGTACATCCGGCGGCGCTACGTCCACAAGGAGCAGCTCCGGGAGGCGATCAGCCGCGTGTGCAACGCGGTCTTCCAGGCTAGAGACGCCGTCCTCTGGGGCGAGGCCACCACCACCTGTGCTTCGGACAGCAAGAAGTTCGGGGCCTGGGATCAGAACCTGATGACCGAGTGGCACGCCCGCTATGGTGGCCCCGGCGTGATGGTTTACTGGCATGTGGAGCAGCATTCGGTGTGCATCTACAGCCAGCTCAAACGCTGTTCGAGCAGTGAGGTGGCCTCCATGATCGAGGGCGTGCTGAGGCACGATACCGAGATGGAGGTGAACAAGAACTACGTCGACACCCACGGCCAGAGCGAGGTGGGCTTCGCGTTCTGCCACCTGCTCGGCTTTCAGCTGCTGCCGCGACTGAAGAACATCAAGCGCCAGAAGCTGTACCGCGCGAACAAAGGCGAGCCGGAAAAGTACGCCCATCTCCAGGCGATCCTGACCCGGCCGATCCAGTGGGAGCTGATCGAGCAGCAGTACGACGAGATGATCAAGCTCGCCACCGCCCTGCGGCTGGGAACGGCGGACGCCGAGAGCATCCTGCGGCGCTTCACCCGCCAGAACGTGCAGCACCCGACGTACCGGGCACTGGCCGAGCTGGGGAAAGCGGTGAAAACCGCTTTCCTGTGCGACTATCTGCGCCAGGAGAGCTTGCGCCGCGAGATTCACGAGGGCTTGCAGGTCATCGAGTCGTGGAACAGTGCCAACGACTTCATCCTGTACGGCAAGGGCGGCGAATTCACCAGCAACCGCATCGAGGAGCAGGAAATTCAGATGCTGGGCCTGCACCTGCTCCAGGTCAGCCTGGTCTACGTCAACACCCTGATGATGCAGCAGGTGCTCGCGGAGCCGGAGTGGCAAGGTCGTCTGACCGGGGCGGACCTGCGGGCCTTGACGCCACTGAAGTGGCAGCACATCAACCCCTACGGCACCTTCACGCTGGACATGCGCGAGCGGCTGCCTCTCAACGGCTAGCTGCCACGGTCGAGTTGGACAAAATTTCGGCCTTCGCTAGGTTAAGCCCCACAGCGTTGGAAGGACGTGGATCTGGGCCGGGCCGGCCGCGCGGTTGTGCAGCGTGACCTGCATCAACAAGTCGTCCGCGTCGGCCTTGGCGTACTCCACCACCACGTCCCAGTAACGGTCGTCATCAAACGCCCCGGTGTCGAGCAGTTCATATTCCGGGTCGTCCCGGCCGCGCTGCGCGTTGCCGTCCAGCAGATCCTGATACGGGTAGGCGGCCTGCGGGTACTTGTACAGCGCCCGGAGGTACGAGTGGGTCGGGGTGGCGTCCAGGAAGCGGTACTCCTCCTTAACGTCCTCACCATGGTTGCCCTCTGGGCCGGTCAGGCCGTAGAGCCGCTCCTTGAGAATAGGATCCTGGCCGTTCCAGAGGGCCAGCGCCAGGCACAGCTCCCCCTGGTCGTCGCTGAGTCCGAGCAGGCCGTCCTCATTCCAGCGGTAGGCCCGTGACCGCGCGTGATCGTGCTCAAAGGCCTGCCAGGCTTCTCCGGCCGCGCTGTAGTCCTCGCGCACGGTGCCCCAGGCCCGCTCGGCCAGATATGGCCCCCAGCGTTTCCAGGGCACACCACCTTTTCGGGCTTCTTCCAGACGCCTTTCTTCGGCCGTGGGCGCAGTCATCTCAGGGCCTCCTCCGGGCAGAGTCACCGTGCCGGTGACCCCAGGCTGTATGCGGGAGTTCGGGTGATCGCGGCGCCGCCGGGGTGGCCCTGAGCCGAACCCCTCCTGATGGGGTCAGGGCAGAACGGTACGGACGGTGACTTGCACGCTGTTGCCACCGCTCAGCTCGAACGTTGGGGCGTAATCCCCGGGCTTGCTGCCCGTGGTGAAACGCACGGGGAGGAGTCCCGCCACGGGCTCTGTGGTGCCGTACCCGTTCAGTTGCCCCGACAGGATGGGGGCACCATTGCCACGCACTGGGCTCTGGGCGCTCTGTCCCGTGGCCCCGGACGGCGCCTTTCCGATGATCCCGCCCACGACCTCATCGCCGGGCAAGGTGAGGATTCCGTCGCCATTGACGTCCCGCACCAGCAGACCACCAGTGTACCTCGGGTACTGGTTGGGCTGGGCCGGCATTACCCCAACCCCGTTCAGGGGGGCGCCGCCCCGCCACAGCAAAAAGCCCAGCAGCGCCGGGGCCGGCCGGTTCACGGTCACGGTCTGTCCACTGGCATTCGCACCCCGGGGCAGCAGGAAATTCGTCGTGGCGATACGTGCGGCCGGCACGGCCGCCAGGATGGTGACGGTGCCGCCCGCGGTGCGCGCCGCCGCGCCGGGTGACTCGCGAACCTGAGCAACGATGGGATACGTTCCGGCGCTCGGGTTGCGGAACGCCCCGCCGCGGATGTGGGCCAGGATCTTGACGCCGGGTGCGTCCGGCCCGTCTGTCCTCACTGGGGTAGTAAACGTGATGGTGAGGACGTTCCCGACAGCGCTGGCGACATAACAGCACACGTCGGCCTGTGGCCAGCCGCGCGGCACAGCGACATTGATGGGCCGCTCCGCCACGCGGGTGAAGGCTGACGGCAAGGTAATGGTGATGCTGCCGCCGGTGTCGAAGGCCAGGCCAGGAACCTGCGCGTCACCGGCCTGCGGGAGCGCCAGAATCAGATCCGTGGGGAACGCGGCCACGTTTCCGTCGGTGGTGACCGGTGACGGCGCAATCGTGAGCGGCAGGGCCGCGTCCTGGGCCAGAGCGGACGACGTTGCGAGGGCCATGAGGGTCAGCAGACTGAGGGGAATACGCATAGGACTGCAGGGGGTGCACGGTGGCAGCGGTGAGGACACGATTACGCTCAACTGACGACTTGCCGCGTGGCCACGTTCCTGGCCCGCAGCAGCGCGAAGACGACGCCCAGCACCACGCCGTAGATCACGTGACCCATCAGGCTCATCAGGTTCTGGGTGGTGAAGGCCTGGGCAAACTGGACGCCCATGCCCATCATCAAGGGCATCATCACCAGGGGCCCGAGGACCCACCACACCATGCCGTAGACGGCGCCCTGCCACGCTCCCGCACCGGTTCCTGTGACCCGGTCGCCCAGCAGGAGACCGAAGCCCAGCCCGATGCCGGCGCTGATCACCAGGTGCACCAGGAAGCCGACGGCGGCGCTCTTGCTGCCCACCAGGCTGGCGATCATGGGGAGCATGCCCATCATGGCCATCAGCATGCCGAAGACCAGGCCGCCGGCCAGGCCACCGAGGACACCCGCTTTCACGTTCTGTGTATTCATTGGTCTACCTCCACAGTAAGACTGAGCGATCTCAGCGGAGGTCTGTGTCAAGCCGCCAACACGGTTGAGATGCACCCATTTTCAAGGCCCTGGTTGACGGTTGGCTGATCGCCCTTCCACCCATAATTGGCCTGATGGCCGACACCATTTTCCTCGCGACGATTGCCCTGACCTTCCTGCTTGCAGGATTCGTGAAAGGCGTGACCGGGTTGGGGCTCCCCACAGTGTCATTGGCGGTGCTGACTGCGGTGATCGGCCTGCACCCGGCCATGGCGCTCATGCTGGTTCCGTCCTTCACGACCAACGTCTGGCAGGCCGCCCTCGGTGGAAACTTTCAGGCCATCCTGCGTCGCCTATGGCCATTCCTGCTGACCGCCACCATCGCGATCTGGCTGGGGACGCAGGCCTTGACGCGCGTTCACGGCTCGGTCCTCTCGGCACTGCTCGGTGTCCTCCTGGTGGCTTATGCGGTGATCGGACTGCGTGGCCTGAAGATTGTCATTCACCGCGCATGGGAGGTGTGGACGGGGCCGCTCTTTGGAGCAGTGAACGGTGTACTGACGGGGCTCACCGGGTCGTTCGTGTTTCCCGGGGTGCTTTACCTGCAAGCCATCGGCCTGCCAAAGGACGCTCTCGTTCAGGCGATGGGGATGCTCTTTACCGCTTCAACGGTCGGGCTCGCTTTCGCGCTTGGTGGTCAGCAACTGCTCACCGCGCAGCTCGGCGTTCTTTCGCTCGGTGCTGTCCTTCCGGCCGTGATCGGGATGATGCTCGGTCAGCGGTTGCGGCGCAAGATCATGGAAGGGTTGTGTTGCCTTAACTTGGCCTGCGGCAGACGGAGGGCAGGGGTGGCCTGAACCTCAGGCCACCTCTGCCGCGACGGTTAACCACGTCTGGAACGCTCGTTTCTGATTGCTTTTTCTCACTGCGGCGGAAACACTGGTGCGGGAATGATGGTGGAGATTGATGATCCGGGTGTGCAAGCTCAAGAACGCTTGAGCGCGCTTCCGTCGTCTGAAGCCCTGCTGACTTCGCTCTTGTCGCCGTGTGAATCGATGTTCCTGCTCAATCAGATTGTTACAGCGGGCTGTGGAGACGACCTGCTGGTGGTCGACCTCGGCCAGGCTCGGGATCTCCCGAATCGCGGCTCCATAACTGCGCAGCCCATCGGTATGAATGACCTCTGGGACGTCATATTCGCCCAGTAGTCTGGTCAGGAAGGTCTTCGCGGCCTCGGTATCGCGGTGGTGCTGAAGCAGGACGTCCAGCACGTACCCGTGCTCGTCGACCGCACGCCACAACCAACGTCGGACGCCATCAACGCTCGTACAGACCTCGTCCAGATGCCACCGAGAACCCCGGCGGGGTTCTCGGTGACGAAGATGTTCAGCGAACAGCGGACCGAACTTGATGCACCACTCGCGCAGCGTCTCATGACTGACCTGGATGCCGTGCTGGTGCAGCAATTCCTGGACGTCCCGATAGCTCAAGGGAAAGCGGTGGTACAGCCACACGGCGTGCTGGATGATCGTCATCGGGAAGCGGTGGCGGTAGGGCGTTCCTTCGGTCACGATGGTGAGCCTACCCCAATCCGGTTAAGGCAACACAACCCACAACTCCAACTCTCGAAGCGCAACAAGTCAATCAGGTTGAGGCGCAGCAGGTTCGCGCTTACGGTCAGGCCTGCGCCACTGCGACACTGATCAAGCTGATCGAAAACGCGGCCAACGATTATGGTTTCATCACTGCGGGAGCCACCTGCACCAATGAATTTCTCGGCTTCGACGCGCTGCCCGCATCGAAATACGTCCGCAGCACGCGCCTTGCCGCCAGCCCTGACCTGACTGCTGTCACTGTGTCTGTGCGCAGCAAATCCCGCAAGCTCTTCATCACCACCATGGACACCGACGGCAACATCCTGTTTCAGACTCCCTAGCACGAGCGCGCACCACTCAGACGATGCCGCACCTTACCGGGTTACTGGGGCGGTTTGTGGAGGAGTAGCAACGCTCTGAAATTTTTAGAGGACTGCGGCGGGGAGTCAAATCACCCTGGAAGGCTGCCTTCAAGGCTGACAGTTGGCGGTGCGAACCACCTCGTCCACCTTTCGGACTTCCTGACCGTCACGCCGCTCCTGGAGGTAGTACCCCAGGATCAGTCGGCCTGTCTGATCCCGCGAAAAATTGAGCACCGCGTTCTGATTGTTGGGCTGGCCGTCCCGTGGCGCGCCGAGTACCCAGGTGTAGCCCGCGCGGACCCCCAGCGTATCGTTGTCATCGGTCACAAAGGCCCGCTGACCGCCCGCCGTGCCAATGCGGGTGTTGACCCAGTAGATTCCCCCAGGGCGAGGCCGGAACGAAACGCCGTTGAGGCCGTCCAGGCCGGGGCCACCGCGCAGATAAACTTGCCCAGGCACCGCTTCGACGGTCATCAATGTGATGGTGCTGCACCCAAGCACCGTGATGTTGCGGCGGGCGGTTCGGAGGCGCTGGTACTCCGCCTCGCTGATTCCAAAGCGGGCGTCATAGGGGAGAGGATCACCAGTGGGGGTCTGCTCGAACAGTTCCAGATACCAGTCTGGCCGGTCCTTGATCACTTCCAGGACGCGGGCCTCAAGGGCCAGAACATCGTCTGAAAAGGCGATTTTCAGAATCTCGACGGTATTTTTGCTAGGAGTGAGCAGCGAGGACACGGGCGGCACGTCAGGCAAAGTGGCCTGTCCATAAGCGTGACCGATCAGCAGCGCGGCGGCCAGCATCCAAGGGGTGCGTAACACCGGCCCATGATAGGGAACCGGGGCATGACCAGCTCAGCCCCGCTGGTCATGCCCCTAGAGGTACTTGTAAAGAGTCTGTCGCGTGATCCCCAGTTCCCTTGCCACAGCCGTCTTCTTCATTCCCCGGTTCAGCCAGACTTTGGCGATCTCTAGGCGCTCTGGCGTGACCACGCCCGGTTCCCCCGGCGGCATGGGCGGCAGCTCCAGCGTTCTCGGATCGACGTTCCACTGCACGTCCTCAACCCGCACCCCCAGCACTTCGGCGATCTTGATGGCCCGGCTGACCAGCGGCTCAGCGCGGCCATACAGATAATTGCTCGCCTGAGCAATGGACACGTCCAGGGCATCGGCAAATTCTTGCACGCTCAGGCCACGCGCCTTGCGCCACTCCATCATCGTTCTTGTCTTCGTTTCCACTTTTGGCATAAACTGACACCTGCTTCTTTTCCTTGTCCGGGAGAAGTCACCCCTTCCACCCTGGGAGGGGTGTTTCGTTTTCCCTGGAGTCAGAGTACAGGCTGCGGCGGCCTGAGCGTCAGCCAGCGCCAGACCATCAGCATAAGGGGGGAAAGGCTCTGGCTTTGATGTTCTGGAATTCATGACAAACCTCCCATCAGCGAGCTGGCCCGGTCAGGAGCGGGACGAGGACTCCAGCATATCCAGAGTCGAATTCACGCCTTGCTGTTTCGCCTTACCGGATAGCACAGGCGATGCGCTGGAGTTGCCGGGGCAACTGCCTCAGCGATGGAAGCATTATCCAGAGTGATCTTGTCGGTCAGCCCGCCGGTCCACCAGCAAAAGTGCATGCCACCTGGCCCGGAACCGGTTCGCCGCCGATGTCACATCGCTCGCCGCGTAAACGACTCCCAGCACATCTGGGATGCGTACAAATTATAGTAATAAAAATAGTATGTCAATAGTTTGGGATAAATTATTGGAGCCCAATCCATGCCTAAAACGTGAAAGGGGAGATCTCCCCTTCCACAGTTCTGCCAAGGTAATCCTTTGATTCTCTAGAAATACGCGGTTCTTTCGGACCGCAAATGCACGCTGACTGCACCTTTACAATGGGAAAAGGTCTGCAATATTGCCCAGAGTCGCTGGCAATCTGGGCCGACGCCAATCTCTGTTTCTGGGTTCAACGCGGGTCATGATTCGCTGAGCGGTCTGCCCAGCGTGGAGTCGGGGAACGACGTTCAAGCGTGCAGAGATGAGATCCGCCGCCTCACTGGCTGCGTCAGCAGTGACGTGATGGCTGGCGGCCTGACAAATTTTATGAGTGCGGACGAAAAACGAGTTGCCAGCCGACTTCAAGGGTGGTTTGAGGGGGGGCATGAAGGCGTTTCCGCTGACCTGGTGGTTCAGGGTCAGGCCCGCCCTGGAGCGTCAGGTGAGAGAAGATTGCCTGACCACGGCTCAGCGCGTAATGAACCGCCCGGAGACCGATCTTGAGGTAGCTCAGCGCCCGCCGCCAGTGGGGATCGACGTGTCGTCGATCCCCACGCTGCACCACCTCGATACCTTCGGAGACGAGCAGCAAGGTCGCCACCGACAGCACCAGGATCAGGCGCTCCAGACTGGCGGCGTCGCGCAGCCTGGAATCTTCCAACCCGAACAGACCACTTTTCTCGTCC
>NZ_JNIW01000055.1 GCF_000701425.1 Deinococcus frigens DSM 12807
GAATGCCGACCTGACGCCCGAGCAGGATGTGCTCGCGGGTCTGGGGCATGGGGCCGTCAGCGGAGCTGACGACCAGGATTGCGCCGTCCATCTGCGCGGCACCCGTGATCATGTTCTTGATGTAGTCGGCGTGGCCGGGGCAGTCGACGTGCGAGTAGTGACGGGTGGCGGTCTGGTACTCGACGTGGGAGGTATTGATGGTGATGCCACGGGCCTTTTCTTCGGGGGCCTTGTCGATCTGGCTGTAGTCCATGGTTTCGATGGTGGGGTCCATGGCGGCGGCGGTGAAGGTGATGGCGGCGGTGAGGGTGGTCTTGCCGTGATCGACGTGACCGATGGTGCCGATGTTCACGTGCGGCTTGCTGCGCGAAAAGGTTCCTTTTGCCATGCTGGTGTCCTCCTGAGAAAGACTAAATGGGGGGGGGTTCGGGTGGAGACTGCCCTGATTCGGGCAAGCCTGGACAGTGTACTCGCCTGCCTGGCCCGCGCCAAGACTTGCTCCACGTCGTTGCGGCGGGACTCATTAGAAACGGCCTACACGAAAAACATGCAGGCCGACTCTATAAAACCGTAGAACTCTACTAGAAAACCGTGGAACTCTACTGGAAATTGCTGGAGCTTCTGATCAGGTTCGAACTGATGACCTCTCCCTTACCAAGGGAGTGCTCTACCACTGAGCTACAGAAGCGCGTTCGAGAGGGCGAAGTGAAGATGAGGTGGAGTAAGCGGGAAACGAGACTTGAACTCGCGACATTCAGCTTGGGAAGCTGACGCTCTACCAACTGAGCTATTCCCGCAAAACAGAAACCAGGGTGAAACGCTGGTGGGCAGGGGCGGATTCGAACCGCCGTACACGTACGTGAACAGATTTACAGTCTGTCGCCTTTAACCACTCGGCCACCTGCCCGCAGTTGTCAAAACCCTACCGTGGACAATGCCCCAGCGAGGTTGTGGAGCCACCCATCGGAATCGAACCGACAACCTTCCGATTACAAATCGGGTGCTCTACCAGTTGAGCTAGGGTGGCCTGAGCTAAGGAAAATCCGTCCCGCTTGGGTGCAGAAGTCGTTGTGCAAGCACGCTCACTTCCGGCTGGGAATAGTAGCACTGGTTTCAGAGAGTGTCAAACCTCAGTGGGTGTGCTTCTGGGGAGCGCTTGTGCTTGGTGCACAGGCAGGAATGAATGCCTCCCGGAGCGGTGAACCCGGGTCAATTTCCCTTCTCACCGGAGCTGAGGCGCAGGCGTCCTGCATAGGCGGACCCGTCAGCGTGGGGGCACTTCTGTCGCCTCGCGTCGTCGCTGATGCAGGTGACCGCTGAATTCAGGGCCGGTCAGGGTTTGAGATCTGGCCTATTCCCCGCCGACATTCCCAAAAAATTCCGAACCTCTGAGCCATTCGGCGCATTCGGGGCTGGGCCATGCGGCGTATGCTGTCCGGCGCACGGGCCATTTCAGCCTCTGGCTGGACCGTCCCCGAAGCTCCCGCCCTCTTCCTCCCCCGCGACGAGGTTTTCCTTGGACAGTCTGCGAACCCTGTGGCCCTACCTGAAGATGCACCAGCGCCAGTACGTGATCGGCATGGTGCTGGTCATCTTCGCCAACAGCATCAACCTGTTGCCCTTTTACTTCATTCGCCTGGTCATCGACGGCCTGACCGGGGCGCGCGACGGCAATCCCGGCACACCCGGTATCACGCTGGGGCAGGCCGGGTGGTACGCACTGGGCATCGTGGCAGCGGCGGCGGCGGCGGGCGTGCTGATGCTGTACATGCGCCGCCTGATCGTGGTGGCCTCGCGCCAGACCGAATATGAAATCCGGCGCGACATCTTTGCCCACCTGCAAGGGCTGGACAAGCCGTACTACGACCGCGCCAGCACCGGCGACCTGATGAACCGCCTGACCGGCGACCTGAGCGCCGTGCGCGAAACGCTGGGTTTTGGCGCGTGGCAGATCGTGAACATCGTGTCGGGCTTTCTGACCTCGTTTGCCGTGATGTTCAGCCTGAGCTGGCAACTGACCTTGATCGTGCTGGCGGTGGTGCCGATCATCGTGGGCGTGCTGACGTACCTGGCGCGGCTGATCAATGTGCGCCACCGCCTGGCGCAGGAGCAGAGCAGCAAGATCGCGGGCAAGGCGCAGGAGAACTTCAGCGGCGCTCGGGTGGTCAAGGGCTACGCCATCGAGGACCGCGAGATCAGCGAGTACAGGGCCATGAACCTGGAGCTGCTGCGGCGCAACATCGCGCTGACCAAGGTGGACGGGCCGCTGCGCTCATTCATGAGCCTGCTGCTGGGACTGGCGTTTGCGCTGATCCTGCTGGTGGGCGGGCGACTGATCCTGAACTCGAACGGGGCCTTCACGGTGGGGATGTTCGTGCAGTTCGTGGGAACGCTGGAGCGCCTGACCTTCCCAATGCTGATGATCGGCTGGATCACCGGGGTCACCCAGCGCGGGCTGGCCTCCTGGCTGCGCCTGCGCGAGCTGTACGACGCCCGCGCGCAGGTGCAGGACGTGCCCGGCCGCACCGATACCAGTGTGCGTGTGCTGGACGGCGACCTGCGCTTCGAGAACGTGTCGATGGACTACGGCAGCCGTGAAGTCCTCAGAAATATTGATCTGCACGTTCCCGCCGGAACCTTCCTAGGCATCACCGGCCCCACCGGCAGCGGCAAGACCGTGCTGGGGCAATTGATCACCCGCAGCATGGACCCCAGCTCCGGCGTGGTCCGAATGGACGGCCATGACCTGCACGTGATCCCGCTGAAGGCGCTGCACGACGCCGTGGCGGTGGTCCCGCAGGAACCCTTCCTGTTCGGAGATAGCATCGCCAACAACATCGCCTTCGGGGTGGAGAAACAGGAACTGCCCGTCGTGAAAACTGGCGTGAGTGTGGTGGGTGCGCCCCTGCCGCCGAATATTCCGCAGATGCCGGACCCCGAACGGGTGCGGAATGCCGCGCGGCTGGCCGGACTGCTGGAGGACATCGAGGGCTTTCCCGAGGGCTTCGAGACGCTGCTGGGCGAGCGCGGCGTCACGCTGTCGGGCGGCCAGCGCCAGCGCACCGCCATTGCGCGGGCCATCGTGCGTGAACCGGCCATTCTGATCCTGGACGACAGCCTCTCGGCGGTGGACACCGAGACCGAGCGCAAGATTCTGGACGGCCTGCGCGAGGTCAGCGCGGGCCGCACCGTGATTTTAATCGCCCACCGCGTCAGCACCCTGCGCCACGCCGACAAGATCGTGGTGCTGGAGGAGGGCCGCGTGACCGAGCAGGGCAGCCACGACGAGCTGCTAGAGCTGAACGGCCACTACGCCGAACTGGAACGCCTGCAACGTCTGGCGAGCGATCTGGATGAGGACGACGATGCCATCAGCGATCCAGAGGAAGCCGCCAACCGCCTGGCCGCGCGCCGGGAAGCCATCCGCGACGCCCAGGCCACTCAGACACAGACCCGTCAGGAGGTGCTGAAGTGACCGCCCCCGACGACAGCTACAAAAAGGAATTCGACGCCCAGCTCACTCGCCGGGTGCTGCGCTACGTCCAGCCGTACCTGCGGCTGGTCATCGGCGGCATTCTGCTGGCGCTGCTGATCTCGCTGGCCTCGCCCGTCTTCGCGCTGATCCAGCGCCACGCCATCGACAGTTTCCTGACGCCGCTGGCCCTGCAACGGGCAGGCAATTTAGACGCGCTGTACCGGGGCCTGACCTTCACGGCGCTGCTGTACGCGGGCCTCAAGGTGCTGCAATTCGGCCTGCAATACGCCTTTGCGCTGGCGATCGGCTACCTGGGCCAGAACGTGCTGCGCGACATCCGCGCCGACGTGTTCAGCAAGCTGCAACGGCTGCAACTGGCCTACTTCGATCAGAACCCGGTGGGCCGATTGATCACCCGCGTGACCAGCGACGTGGACGCCATCAACCAGTTCATCACCAACGGGCTGGTCAGCCTGATCCAGAGCACCTTTATCATCGTGGTCTATGTGGTCATCATGCTGTCGGTGAACTGGCGGCTGGCGCTGATCAGCTTCACGGTGCTGCCGGTGCTGTACTTCTCCACCAACTTCTTTCGCACCAAGTTGCGCGACGCCTTCCGGGACACCCGCACCCAGCAGGCCACCGTGAACAGCAAGCTCAACGAGAACATCACGGGGATGCTGACCGTGCAACTGTTCGGGCGCGAACGCCGCAGCGCGCTGGATTTTGACCACAGCAACCGCGCCCTGCTGACCGCCAACGAGAACAGCGTCCACTGGTTCTCGCTGTTCATGCCTGTGGTGGCGGTGCTGGGGCAGGTGGCCGTGGCCCTGATCCTGTACTTCGCCTCGCGCCAGATCCTGGGCGTGAGCGTGGACGCGGACGGCGCGTTGCAAACCGGCGTGGTGGCTGGGGCGATCACGGTGGGGACGCTCTTCGCCTTTATCCAACTGTCGCAGCAACTGTTCCAGCCGATTCAGGACCTGGCCGATGTGTTCAACACCCTGCAAGCAGCGATGGCCTCGTCTGAGCGCATCTTCGGCGTGCTGGATACTGAGGAGGAGATTGCGGACAAGCCCGACGCGAAAACGCTGCCGAACTTCGAGGGGCAGGTGGACTTTGAACAGGTCTGGTTCTCCTACGATCAGACCGTCACCGCCGAGACGCCCGACAGCGACAGCCGCTGGATTCTGCGCGGCATTGACCTGCACATCCAGCCCGGCGAGAGCGTGGCGCTGGTGGGCGCGACGGGCGCGGGCAAGACCAGCGTGACGGCCCTGGTCAGCCGCTTCTATGACGTGCAGCGCGGCGCGGTCAAGGTGGACGGCGTGAACGTACGCGATCTGGCGCAGCATGACCTGAGAAAGCATGTGGGCGTGGTGTTGCAGGACGTCTTTCTGTTCGCCGGGACCATCGAGAGCAACCTGACCCTGAACAACGCTGAGATTCCCCACGAGCGCGTGGTGGAAGCCTGCAAGTACGTGGGCGTCCACGACTACATCCTCTCGCTGGACCACGGTTACCAGACCGAGGTGCGCGAACGCGGCGCGACGCTGAGTACCGGGCAGAAGCAACTCCTGGCCTTTGCCCGCGCCCTGATCCAGAACCCCGACATCCTGCTGGTGCTGGACGAGGCCACCGCCAATGTGGACACCGAAACCGAACTGCGAATTCAGCAGGCGCTGGTCAAGGTGATGTACGGGCGAACGTCAATCATCATCGCCCACCGCCTGAGCACCATCGAACACTGTGACCGGATCGTGGTGATGCGCAAGGGTCTGGTGGTGGAGCAGGGCAGCCACCGCGAGTTGCTGGAGCACGGCGGCTACTACGCCCGCCTGCACCGCCTCCAGTACTCGCAGGCGGACGCGGCAGACTGATGCACGACAGCGAGGAAGAGGCCGGAATGCATTGTCGCTTCCGGCCTCTTTTGCTGCCCCGCCCTACTTCAAAGTCTTGCTGACAAACCCGTTGGTGTAATAATCCGTCGCCCTGGCTCCGGCGGGCAGCTTGCCCTGCTTGACGAGGGCGGCCACTGCCTTGGTCCACGCGCTTGGGTTGCTTGCGCCGATGCCATTGGCCGCCGTGTATGCGCTGGTCATCAGCGGCGTGCTGGCCTTCAGGATCTCCAGCGTGCCTGCCTTCTCAAAGACCGGCTGCGCCAGCTTGAAGGCGCGGGCCGGGTCTGCCACCGTGAATTTCAGGCCGCGCTGGCTGGCGCGCACCACCTTCGCGGCCAGATCACCCCTCAGCGACTTGCCGGAGGCGATCAAACCCACGCCCACCATCGGATAAGCGTCGGAGATATCCAGGGTGTAGACCTTTTTGCCCACCGACTGGCCCAGCAGGACCACGTCGTTGTTGATGTAGCCCACGGCGGCGTCCACCCGCCCGGCACGCACCGCGTCCTGCTGCGTGAACCCGATGGTGGCGAGGGTCATGTCCTTGCCCTCCTTAAGATTGGCGCTGTCCAGCACGGCCTGAATGGCGTGGTAGCTGCTGCCGAAGGGACCGGGAATGCCCACCGTCTTGCCCTTCAGGCTGGCAATCCCGTCCAGCGGCCTCAGGCTGAACACCGTCACCGGATTCTTCTGATACATGGTCATGATGTACTTCACGTCCGCGCCCTGATTTTTGGCAAAGATGGCGTCCTCGGGATCGCCTACCACAAAGTCCAGCTTGCCCTGAAGCAGCAGCGGCAGCAGTTGGTTGACGTAGCCGTGCTGGTAGTTGACCTTCAGCCCCTCGGCGGTGAAGTAGCCCAGCTTGTCGGCCACGTAAAACGGCGTGAACTGCACGTCCGGGTTGTAGCCCAGGCCGATATTGACGGTGCGGGTGGGGGTCTGGGCCTGGGTGGTCTGAACATTAGTTCCCAGCAACAGGGCCAGGGAGAGGAGGGCAAGTCGCTTCATGAGACCGAGTATAGGAGCGGGGCGTGACCGATCTGTGATGGACAGCGCTAAGCCACCACCCCGCCATTATGCGGATATCGCCGCGCCGTTTGGTCCGGCACAGTGGAATGTGGAAGGGGAGGTGAAAATGCCAGCAGACCGGAGTTTGGACAGGCAAAGAAATCGGCGCGGCATCAAGGCCCCCGATCAAGAACCATTCCAGAGGCGCGGTAGCCTCTGAAGCAAAGGGAAGGACCATGAACGGAAAGCACATCACCAAACTGGGATTCGGGAGAAAAGCCATCGGGCTGGCCGTGGCCGCCGCTGGCGCACGCGAGGGCGCGGGCCTGGAGCGCGGCGAGATTCTGAGCGAACTGCGCGCCGTGCAGGCGGACCCCACCGCGTACCTGGCGGGCGGCGTCTACGCGGCGCTGGCGGCGGAACTGGGCGTGCAGAATGCAGTCAACGAGGGCGAGAAGGGTGCGGCCCTGCTGTCTGTGCCGCTGCCCTACAGCATGTGGGGCGCGGACCTGATCGAGCCGGGAGCGCGCGCGCAGATGGACGTGGCGATGCGCCTGCCGATCACCCGCGCCGGGGCGCTGATGCCCGACGCGCATGTGGGCTACGGCCTGCCGATTGGCGGCGTGCTGGCGACGGAAAATGCCGTGATCCCGTATGGCGTGGGCGTCGATATTGGGTGCAGCATGCGCCTGAGCGTCTTTCCCATCCAGCCCGCCGCCCTGAAGCTGGAGGAGGCCACAACCCTCCTGCTCAAGCACACCCGCTTCGGCGCGGGCGTGGCCTTCGAAAAGCGCGAACGCGACGATCACGCGGTCTTGCATGAAGGCACCTGGGACGATCAGCCGCTGCTGGGCCACCTGCTGGGCAAGGCGGCGGCGCAGATCGGCAGTTCGGGCAGCGGCAACCACTTCGCGGAGTTCGGCACGCTGACGCTGGCCCAGGCTGATCTGGGGCTGGAGGCCGGACAGTACCTGGCCCTGCTGTCCCACAGCGGTTCGCGCGGCTTCGGGGCGCAGGTGGCGGGCCACTTTAGCAACCTGGCCGAGCGCCTTCACCCCAATCTAGAGCTATCGGCCAAAAAGCTGGCCTGGCTTTCCCTGGACTCCGAGGAAGGCGAGGTGTACTGGCAGGCCATGAACCTGGCTGGACGTTACGCGACGGCGAACCACGAGCTGATCCATGCCCGCCTGGCCCGCGCGCTGGGCGTGAATGTGCTGGCGTCCATTCACAACAGCCACAACCTGGCCTGGAAACAGACCGTGAACGGCCAGGAGCTGATCGTCCACCGCAAGGGGGCGACGCCCGCCGCCGCTGGCCAACTGGGGCTGATTCCCGGCAGCATGGCCGATCCCGGTTTCGTGGTGCGCGGACGGGGCCACGCGGACGCCCTGAGCAGCGCCAGCCACGGCGCGGGCCGCCAGCTCGGGCGCAAGGCCGCCGCCAGCAAGCTGGTCAAGAAGGAGGTAGCGGCCTCCCTCAAGGAACACGGCGTCACATTGATCGGCGGCGGCATTGATGAAGCCCCGCAGGCGTACAAGCGCATTGAGGACGTGATCGCCCGTCAGACCGATCTGGTGGACGTGGTGGCCCAGTTCACGCCACGGGTGGTCCGCATGGACAGTGGCAGCCAGGATATCTAGCAGACTTCTCGAAAGATGTTGGAGCCACCTGAACATCTGAGTGGGCGTCCAAGCGTCCTCATGGGCGCTGCTCTGGACAGGACAGCGAGCAGGAGAAAAACGGGTTCCGGATGTGAAGTGGATGATTCGGCGCTGTCCCGATTCATCCACGAAACAAACGGAACCCGTATGAAGGCTGCCGGGGCATCCGCTATCTGCTTTCCACTTTCTCCATCAACCCTCCCCATCCACCGCCCACCCCTTAGACTGACCCCATGCTAGTCACCATCATCGTGCTCGATTCCGTGGGAATGGGCGAACTGCCCGATGCGGAGGCGTTCGGGGACGTGGGTTCTCACACCATCAACCACACCCTGGAAGCCGCCCCCGTGGGGTTGCCCAACTTGGCGCGGCTGGGGCTGGGGCAGGTCCCCACCGTCCACACCTCGCCCGACACCATACCAGGCGTGCCTGCCACGGGCGGCTACGGGCGACTGCGCGAGGTCAGCCCTGGCAAGGACACCTCCACCGGCCACTGGGAATTCATGGGCGTGCAACTGGAACACGCCTTTCAGGTCTTCCCCGAGGGCTTTCCCCCTGCCGTGATAGACCCCTTCGATACCGCCACCGGCCACGGCCACCTATGCAACAGGCCGTACAGCGGCACGGAGGTGATCCGCGATTACGGTAAGGAACACCTGAAGACCGGCGATCCCATCGTGTACACCAGCGGCGACAGCGTGTTTCAGATCGCCGCGCACATGGACGTGGTGCCGCTGGAAACGCTGTACGGGTGGTGCGAGGCGGCCCGCGCGCTGCTGCACGGCGAATTTGCCGTGGCCCGCGTGATCGCCCGGCCCTTCCGGGGCGAGTGGCCCTTCGAGCGCGCGAACGAACACCGCCGCGACTTCAGCCTGACGCCGCCGCCCACCGTGCTGGACGCGGTAAAAGATGCGGGCAGGGCCGTGATCGGCATCGGCAAGATTCCCGACATCTACGCCCATCAGGGCTTCACCGAGGAAATCCACACCGACAGCAACGCCGACGGCATCCGCAAAACGATTGAGCGGATAAAACAGGCGGGCCAGGACGGCACTGACGGGCTGATCTACACCAATCTGGTGGATTTCGATTCCAGGTTCGGCCACCGCCGCGATCCGGCGGGCTACAGCGGCTGCCTGGCCGAGTTCGACGCCGCTCTGCCCGAGATCATGGCCAGCGTGCTGGACGGCGGGGCGCTGATCATCATCAGCGATCACGGCAACGATCCCACCTGGCACGGCACCGATCACACCCGCGAGTACGGGTTGTTGCTGGTGTATAAACCGGGCATGGACGGAGGCGTGGATCTGGGAGAGCGCGCCACCTTCGCCGACATCGGCGCGACGACTGCCGAGGCGCTGGGCACACGGTGGACGGGGCCGGGTGAGAGCTTCTGGGCTGCGTTGAATGACCGGGGCTGAAGTCAGCACTGGGCGGGTGAGAGAGGCCGACGTTTTCCCACGCCAGGAGGCCGACGCCTTCAGCCTGACCCTGACGCTGGGTGGGCGCTACGCCGGGGAGCAGGCCTGGACCGTCAGCCCGGAGCGCGGCGCGGTAGTGGTGCGGGTGCAGACCGACTTTGGCGGCGTGCTGCCCGATCTTCGGCGGGTGCAGACCAGTCGCCTGGACCCGCGCACGCTGAGCAGCCTGGGCTATGCCGAGGGCGACGGACGGGGTAGGGCGGCCTTCGAGACCACCTTTGACCGCCGTGCGGGGGTTGTGACCCTGCGCCAGGGCAAGGACGAGGCCAGCGCCCCGCTGACCACCGAGTACCATGATCCGGTGGGCCTGCTGCTGTGGCTGCGTGCCCGTGCGGCGGCGCAGGACGGCGGCCCCGAACGCTCCTACGCGCACCTGACCGGCGGACGCGTGCTGATCCAGCGCCTGCCCGACAGCCAGATCGAGGAAACCGACGCTTACGGCTACTACCTGCGCCCCGGCAACGCCTACGTTTATGTGGAAAGCACCGCTCCCCACCGATTGACCCGCCTGATCCAGCCCACCGATTTTGGCTTGATCGAGGCCAACGCCCAGGCTGCCGCGCGCCGTCCGGCGGCAAGTGAGCGCCGACGGCGACGGGGATGATGGGGCGGCAGCCGCCGCACCTTGCTGATGTTGTTGGCCTGCCCGTCTGAATCCCCCACCCCCGCTCGCCCCCGCAGCATCCTCCTTCCCGCAAGGGTGAGGGGTTGAAAAGCCTTTAGACGGTTGGACCTTTAAACGGTTTGACCTCCATCCTAGGAGTTCCCATGCAAGTTCTCGAAGGCCCCGCCGCCCGCGCCGCGCTGACCCGCAGCTTCAACGAGATTCCCGTGCCGGACAGCGTGCTGGCGCGGATAGCAACGATGTTCGGCGAGGCACTAACGCCCCAGCAGGTGGTTGAACGCATCCTGGCCGACGTGCGCGGGCGGGGCGACGACGCCCTGCGCGACTGGACCGAGCGCTTAGACGGCTCGCGCCCGCAGGCGCTGGCGGTGAGTGCTGACGAGATTGCAGGGGCCGCGGTGGAACCTGAACTTCACGACGCCATCCGCCTCGCCATCACCCGCGTGCGTGCCTTTTACGGGCAGCAGCCCGCGCACGGCTTTCTGAACCACGGGCCGGACGGGGCGCTGGGGCAACTGGTGCGCCCGCTGGGGCGGGTGGGCGTGTACGTGCCCGGCGGCCTCGCGCCGCTGATCAGCACATTGATTCACACGGCGGTCCCGGCACAGGTGGCCAGGGTGCCGGACATCGTGGTGACCACGCCGCCGGGCAAAGATGGACAGATCAATCCGGCCATTCTGGTGGCGGCGCGCGAGCTGAGCATCACCCAGGTTTACCGGGTGGGCGGCGCGCAGGCGATTGGGGCGCTGGCCTACGGGACCGAGAGCATCGGCGCGGTGGACAAGATCGCCGGGCCGGGCAACCTGTTCGTGGTGATCGCCAAGCGGCTGGTCTACGGGCAAACCGGGATAGAAAGCCTGCCGGGGCCAACCGAAACGCTGGTCCTGGCCGACGACAGCGCCGACGCCCGCCACGTGGCCGCTGATCTTCTGGCGCAGGCCGAACACCTGGGCGCGGAGCCGGTGCTGGTCTCGGACAGCCGGGAATTGCTGATCGCCGTGCAGGCCGAGCTGAACGGTCAGCTAGAGGCGTTGCCCGAACCCAACCGCACCTGGGCGCGCGACAGCATTGCCAGCCGCATGAAAGTGGTGCTGGCCGCCGATCTGGACGAGGGATTGGCGCTGTCCAACCTGTACGCCCCCGAACACCTGTGCCTGCTGACCCGCGATCCGTGGAGCCTGCTGGGCAAAGTGCAGCGGGCGGGCGGCGTCTTTATCGGCGAGTACAGCATGGAGGCGCTGGGCGATTACGTCGCCGGTCCCAGCCATGTGATGCCCACCGGCGGCACCGCCCGCTTTGCCAGCCCGGTCAACGTGCGCGACTTTCAGAACATCATCAGCGTGGTGGGCGTGAACGAGGCCACCCTGCGCCGCATCGGGCCAGCGGGGGCCACCCTGGCGCGGGCCGAGGGCCTGGAAGCGCACGCGCGGGCGATTGAAAGTCGGCTGGGAGAGGTTGAGGGGGCAGAGGGTCAAGCGTCTGAGGGTCTAAGGGTCTAAGGGGAGAGGCTGGCCCAGCCGTTCCAGCACGGCGCGACTATCGGCGGGCTGCCAGGCCGGCGGCTTGAGCTGCTTGCCGTCGGCGCGTCTGGGACCTGCCGCCTTGCCCATATTGGCGCGGTGAACGGCGGCGAATATAGCGTCCGCGTCGATGCCCAGGGTCACGAACGCGCCGTAGGTGACGTACAGCAGGTCCGCCAGTTCGTGCGCCAGCGCAGCGAGGTCTGCTGCCTCCACCTCCTCACCCACCCTCAGCCGCTGGGCCAGCCGCGCAAATTCGGCGTCCACCTCGGCCCCCTCTTCAATGATCAACGTGTGGCGCAGGGCCAGCACTTCCGGGGTGGGGACCGCAGGCCGCTCCGGCAGGGTCAGGCCAATGGCGCGGTGAAAATCGTGCAGAAGGGCGGCGTTGCCGGTCATGCGCACAGGCCAGCGAAAGAGGGGCGAGGCAGGACGCAACCCAGCGTCGGCGCAGCCAGGACGGGCCGCACCGACGCCCACGGCCAGCGACGGGTCACGGACAAAAAGAGATCACGGACGAAACCTAGCCCGTGACCTTATTCAGAGTGTGGTGGTGGGTGGGGGGACTCGAACCCTCCGGTGGTCGACAGGAACCCACTCGCGCGCCCGTTGGTAGAGGGGTGGGCAGCTTTCCCCTGACCTGCTGGACCGCTTGGTCCGTGCGGCAAAAACCGTGGAGTTGAAGTTTCGACTGCCAGATCAGGACCAAGGATGACACGATTTCTGGCAGAGATTCTGTGCGGGGCGTACAGCAGAACTTTAGACACGGTTCAGGTGATTCGGCCTTAAACGTCCAGCACCCGGTAGCCATAGGCGTTGATGACCCGCGTCCCGGTCGACCCGTCCAGATATTCCAGCTTGCGGCCCTCATAGTCGTGGATGTGACCGTGGACCAGCAGGGCGGGGTGGCGGCGCTCCAGAAAGCGGTTCAGTTCCGGGCAGCCCCGGTGGGCGTAGTCGCTGCCCGCGTGCGGCCCGGTAGGCGGGGCGTGGGTCAGCAGAATGTCCACGCCGCCGCGTGCGCGCCAGGCCAGCTTGCCTAGGCCCCAGCGGGCCTCGTGGGCGCTGTACTGCCCGCGTCCCTTCTCGCGGTAGCGCGGTGCGCCGCCCCAGCCTGCAATTCTCAGGCCCGCTTCCTCCACCACTCGCCCGTGCGCCGAGATCACGCCGCGCGCGGGAATGCGCCCGTCACCCTCGTTGACATACTCGTTCTCGTGGTTGCCGTGCACATAAATAATCGGCACGGTCAATTTGGTCGCCAGAAATTCCAGGTAGTAGCCGGGAACGTCCCCGGCAGCCAGCACGGCGTCCACCTGCGGCATTCCTCTCGGGAAGCCCTCGCGGTACACAAAGGGATGCACATAGTCCGCCAGCAACATCAGGCGTTTGCCCAGCACGCGTGGTTGGGCGGACGGGGTGGGTTCAGGGGCGGTCTGGGTCATGGTGGAGCAGAGGCAAAACGCTAAGAATCAAAGCCGAGCAGAGGACTGAATTGTCGGTCCGCCAAGTGTAGTGCGGCGGCGCGGCCTCGTGGGACAGCGCGTCTAGCATGGGCGCGGGCGAAAGATACAGGATACCCTGCCTGCGTGCCTGCTCTCTTCACGCTGCGTTTACGGCTGCTGCCCCTGACCCGCGCCATGATCATCGCCCGGCTGGAGGGCGAGGACTTCTCATTGACCTGCAATACGCCGGACGGCCCGCTGGACGTGTTCTTTCCCGCCGCGTGGCCCGGTGATCCGCTGGGGGCCTTTCCCTTTTTTCTGACCCAGACGAACCGGGCCGGCGAGGTGCCAGAGGACTTCGTGGCCATCACGCGCGCCGACTCGCGGGCCGTCGGCCAGTTGGGCAGCAAGGGCAGGCCGAACGCAGCGGGCGAGCTGGAAATCGGGTACGGCCTGAACCCGGAAGTGTGGGGCCAGGGCCTGGCCACCGAGGCTGTCGGCGCACTCGTTTCCCACCTGCACACCCGCCCCGGCGTGCGGACCGTGACCGCTCAGACTGCCCTGCACAACCGCGCCAGCGAACGCGTGCTGGAAAAACTGGGCTTTGTGCGAACAGGGACGGGCTGGGACGAGGAAGACGGCCAACTGACCGTCTGGGCACACCGGGGCTAGGCCATGCGGCGCAGGGACACCCACAGCAAGCCCAGCGCCGCCGCCCCGTTGAGCAGCAGAGCGAGCAATCCGCCCTCTGGCCCGTAAGCCCGCCCGGCCAGAGACCCGGCCCGGCCACTTCGGAAGCCGGCAGCCCAGAGCGTGGGTGTCCGGCGACGATCACCCCGAACACTGGTCCCAGGGCCAGGTTCCACGCAAAATGGAAGCCGGAGGCCGCCCAGTGAGAACGCGTCCAGACATAGACCGCACAGGCGGGCAGGCCGACGACGACAGCGACATTCAAAGCAGTCAGCAGCGTGGCATGTGGGTCCCACAGGTGCATCCGGCCGAAGACCAGCGACGCCCCGAGGGCTGCCACGGGCCACGGGAGCACTCGCCGCAGCAGGCCGAGAGTGACGAAACACAGAAAAGCCACCTCCCACAGCGACTGGATGACCTGCCAGCCCACCTGACGCGCAAACACGCTGCCACGCTCGAAACTCTTCGGGACCGTCTGAACACCCTGGAGATCAGATCAGCCCGGCCCCCAGCAACAGGCCAGCACCCAGCGCCCACACCCCGGAAACCAGTCCTCCCCAGCGTCGCCTGGCATTCACCAGTCAAGTTTAAGCCTCCCGGCAGCATGAATATTCACCTGAATAGCCTTGAAGTCTGTGCCACGGCATTTTCCAGAAAATAATGTTGCAGCCGCAAGGCATAAGCCCATTCGTCCCGTACCCTGAATGCATGAACGTTTCTATTCTGGGCATTCCGATGGATCTGGGCGCGGGGCGGCGCGGCGTGGATATGGGGCCGTCGGCGCTGCGGAACGCGCACCTGGCCACCCACCTGCGCGATCTAGGGCACACGGTTCAGGACCTGGGGGACATCTCAGTGGCCCTGCCCGAGACGCTGGACAAGCACGCGGAAGCCGGGCTGGTTTTTCTTGACCCGATCATTCAGGCCTGTCAGGACGCGGCGGCGCGGGTTCAGGCCCTGCCGGACGGCACCTTTCCGCTGACCCTGGGCGGCGATCACAGCGTCAGCATGGGCACCGTGACGGGCAATGCCCTACGCGGCAACCCCTCGGGCGTGCGCAGCGGCCTGATCTGGGTGGACGCCCACACCGACTACAACACGCCACAGAGCAGCCCCAGCGGTAACATCCACGGCATGCCGGTGGCGCACCTGACTGGGCAGGGCGACCCGCATCTGGCGGGCCTGGGCGGCGAGTGGCACATGCGCCCCGAAGACATCGTGATGATCGGTATCCGCAGCGTGGACGCCCGCGAACGCGCCCTGATGCAGGAAGCGGGCATTCTGGCATACACCATGAAAGAGGTGGACCAGCGCGGCGTCACCCGGATTGTGGAGGAGACGCTGGAACGCCTGGGCGGCCTGGAGCGGCTGCACGTCTCCTTCGACGCCGACGCGCTGGACCCGTCCATCTGCCCTGGCGTCGGCACCCCTGTCCCCGGCGGCCTGACCTACCGCGAGGGCCACCTGCTGATGGAGCTGCTGAGCGAATCCGGGCGCGTGACCAGCATGGACATTGTGGAGGTCAACCCGATCCTGGACACCCACAACCAGACGGCGGAAGTGATGGTGGGCATGGCGGCCAGCCTGCTGGGCCAGCGCATCATGTAGAAATCTTCAGATCACAAAGCGCCCCACATCCTTTTCGGTACGGGGCAGCTTAGAGCATCTGTCCGAATGACAGGATCAGAAAAAGGGACTTCTGATGCTTCCATTCTCTCCTGCGGAGCTGTGCCAGTCCCACATACCCGGCAAAATTCACTCACTTTGTTGGGTCAAAAGTAATCACTCTTTTGACAAATGCTCTAATCACCCGATCCCGGCGGGAAGTCAACCCTGCTCGGTGTCGCCTTCCTCGGTATCTTCCAACTCCGGGTCGGTCACGCTGTCCTGAGCTGCCGTCACCTGTGGGCGGGCAAAGCGCAGGTAGTCCATCCACGGGGGCGTGTGTCCCAGTTGGCGGACCATCAGGGCGATCTGGGCGGTGTGGCGAATCTCGTGGGTCATCACGTTCCACATCAACTGGTCCAGGGTCACGGTGTCGCTGGCCGGATCATCCTGCACCAGCTTGATGCTGCGGTCCAGGTTCGGGCTGGAATCCAGAAATGCCTCGGTCAACTGGCCGACGGTGCGCCCGTAATCGATGATCCAGGACAGCTCATACTGCTGGGCCTGCGGCTTGACCCAGTCGTGCTTGAAGCGTCCGTCACTTTGAAGGTTCTCGCCGCGCGCGATGAAGTGGACCCAGTGGTCCTCGACATCCGTGACGTGCAGCAGCAGGTCCTTGATGCTGTGAAAGCGGTCCCCGGACTCGATCAGATCGCGGTCCAGGTCGGCGGTAGGCAGGGCACGCAGGTAATTCCAGAGTTGTTCGCGCGCGGCAGACAGGTAGGTGTAATACTCGCGGACGTTCATGGGTAGCTCACAGCATACTCTGTGGCGACGTTAAAAACCGTCCCTGTCTGGTCTGACCCGCCGTCCAGCAGCGGGGCCAGTACCCGCGCGACGTCGGCCACGGTGACCACCTGCGTCAGATCGGCGTGCAGTTCGGGGTAATCCGGCAGGTAGCGGGGCAGCACTTTTCGCAGCGGGCGCAGAGTCAGGCGGCCCGTGTCGCCGTCGTAGAAGCGGGTCTGGAGTTCGGCGTGGCGCAGGGCAGTCCGGGCGCGGGCCTGCGCGCTGGGCATCTCGCTGGGCATCTCGGCCCGGTCCTGCCCCCCGGCCAGCGCCCGGAAGATCCAGGGGTTGCCCACCGAGCCGCGCCCGATCATCACGGCGGCCACGCCGCTCTGGCGTTGCCGCTGCCGGGCCGCACCCGCACTCAGGATGTCGCCGCTGCCCACCACCGGCACGCTGACGCTGGCGGCCACGCGGGCAATCGCGTCCCAGTCGGCCTCGCCGGTGTAACGCTGGCGGCTGGTGCGGCCATGCACCGTGATCAGCGACGCCCCTGCCGCCTCCAGGCCCTGCGCCACTTCTACGCTGCGGTTCTCGTCCCAGCCCAGACGAATCTTGGCACTCACGTCCAGGGCGGTGGCCGCGCGCATGGCCTGCACCAGCGTGTAGGCCACTTCCGGCGTCTGGAGCAGGCACGCGCCGCCCTTGCCGCGCACCTTGGGGACTGGGCAGCCCATGTTCAAGTCGATGGCCGCCGGGGCAAACCACGCTTCGGCGCGGGCCACGGCGGCTGAGAGCAGTTCGCTCTCCGCGCCGAAAAGCTGGACCACCCGCCCTTCTTCCCCGGCGTAGGGGCGGCCCAGGTTCAGTTTTTCGGTGTCGCCGCCCAGCACCAGGCCGCGCGCGCTGATCATCTCGCTGACGGTCCACAGCGCGCCCTGCTCGGCGGCCAGTTGCCGCATGGGCGCGTCGCTGTAGCCCGCCATCGGGGCCAGCACCGCGCCGGGACGCGCCAGCCGGGCAGCATAGAACCCAGGCGTGGCCGGTCCAGGTGGGGCCAGTCCAGGTGCGGTGGGGGCGAAAAGGCAGGGATCAACCGTCATCCCCACAGGGTAGCGCACCCCCACCCCCCCCCTGAGATAAATCCAGCCTCAAGCGCAGCGCGGCGCGCCGTTCATACCGTTGTCAGAATGGTGGGTGTATGCTTTTCCCTAGTCCAGTCCCCCTCTTCCACCCGTTCCTGCCGCACTGGACAGGAGGCATCGCCTTGAATTCCACTCCGCTGGCGCTGCATCACGCGCCGCTGCTCCATATGCTCTACGCCGCCGCTCCAGGCTATTTCGCCCTGCTGGGCAGCCGCGTCCCGTCTCTGAGTGAAGTCGAGCGGGATGTTGAGATCGCCCTGCTCGACCCCCGCCGCCGCCTGGAACTGCTGCACGACGCGCGCGGAGAACTGGTGGGCAGCCTCGACTACAAACTGGATTACCCCAGGGGCGGTGACCTGACCATCAACCTGCTGCTGATCCGTGAAGACCGCCAGTCCCAGCGGCTGGGCGAGGCGGCCATGCGCGACTTGGAGGGGCGGCTGCCCCATGACGTCCGGCGCGTCCTCGCCAGCGTGCTGGGCGACAATCCGCGCGGCGCACGCTTCTGGGAGCGCCTGGGCTACGAATTCACGGTGGACGCCCGTCCGGTCATGACCTGGTACGCCAAGCCCCTGCACGCCCGCCTGCACGACACCGATCCCGGGTTGAGCGTGGCGAGCGACTGAGCGCCCCCTCATGCGGATTCCGCTTAATTCCTTACCACTCCGTGAAAGCGCCAGAATGGTAATCCATACGCGGAATCCGTATTTTTTCCTACTCGCTCCGCTCGGATTTCACCGTTTTTACAAACGATTTAATCGGAATCCGTATCAGCCGCCGCTCCGCCCTGACAGAGGGAGAGACGGAAAAGCCCTTTCCGTGGGGAAAGGGTTGGGTGATACGGATTCCGTTTTTCTCCTGCTCGCTGTCTTGTCCAGAGCAGCGCCCATGAGGACGCTTGGACGCCCCCTCGGATTTCCAGGTGTTTCCAACACCTTCCAATCGGAGTCCGTATCAGACCTTCAAACCTTCTGACCGCCGCCCAGCCTCCTTCCCAAAATCCCCCCTCTCTCACGGCCTTCAAACCCCCTGCGTGGTACGCTGCCCGCGTGACCGCGCCCGCCTCCCAGACCTCTGTTGCCCCGGCTGTGACGCCTGTTTCCGCCCCCCTGGCAGGATCGGCGCAGCTTCCGGCCCGGCCCGATCTGGTGGCGCGCGGCCTGAGCAAATCCTACGGGCGGCGCGCGGTGGTGCGGGACGTCAACTTCACGGTGAAGCCCGGCGAGATCGTGGCGCTGTTCGGCCCCAACGGGGCCGGGAAGACCACCACCTTTTATATGCTGGTGGGCTTTATCCGGCCCGGCGGCGGCACCATTAGCCTGGGCGACAAGGACGTGACCCGCCTGCCCATGCACGAGCGCGCCCGCATGGGCCTGGGCTACCTGCCGCAGGAACCCAGCGCCTTTCGCAAACTGACGGCCCGCGACAACCTGCTGGCCATCCTGGAATACCAGAACCTGTCCAGCGCCGAGCAGCAGGCCCGCGCCGACGCACTGCTGGCGGAGTTCGGCCTGGGCCATCTGGCGAACAACTTTGCCTACCAGCTTTCCGGCGGGGAACGCCGCCGCCTGGAACTGGCCCGCGCCCTGACCACCGATCCCGATTACCTGCTGCTGGACGAGCCGTTTACCGGGGTGGATCCCAAGAGCATCCGCGAGATCCAGCGCTTGATCCGCGAACTGCGCGACCGCCGGGGCATCGGCGTGTTCATCACCGATCACAACGTCCGCGAGACCATTGCCCTGACGGACCGGGTGTACCTAATGTTCGACGGCCAGGTCAAGTTCGAGGGCACGCCGCAGGAATTCGCGCAGGATATTCACGCCCGCAACGATTACCTGGGCGACGACTTCGAGCTGTAGCGGGAGGAATTGAGCCGTGCTGTGGCTGTTTTTGCCGTTCGTGGTGGTGCTGTCGGGTGTGGTGGCCTACGCCGCCGACACCATTGCCCGCAGGGCCGGGCGCAAGCACATCCGTCTGTTCGGGCTGCGGCCCAAGACCACGGCGCTGCTGGTGGCGGTGCTGTCGGGCATGGCGATCAGCGCGGCCAGTCTGGCGGCCTTTTTGCTGCTGAACCGCAACGCCGTGGCCACCATTGCCGAGGCCGATCAGTTGCGCCCGCGTATCGAATCGCTGCGTCAGGAGGTGGGCGCGGTGCAGGGCGAACTGAAGTCGGCCCAGGCTGAGCGCGATCAGGCGCAGCAGGAGGCCGACAATTCCGCAAAATTGCAGGCCCAGGCCGAGGAGAAGCTGGCGGCGATCCGCACCCAACTGGCCGCCGCCAGCGCCGCCGAGAAAACGCTGCGCGCAGAAACCAGAGACCTCCAGAAACAGGTCGACAAGCAGACTGCCACCCTGAACACCCTGGAAGCCCGCGCCGCCGAAAACCGCAAGAAGCTTCAGAAGTCCGAGGCAGATTTGAAAGCCAGCCAGAACCGCGCTGAAACGCTCAATGTCCAGGTGGTGGAACTCAACACCCGCGTCGCCCTAGCCGAGCAGGAAGCGCAGTCGGCCCAGGAGCGTGCCAAGGGAGCGCAGGCCAGTGCACAGATTCAGCAGGAGAAGGCAGTGACGGCTCAGGCGGTAGCAAAGGCTGAGCAGGGGCGGGCACTGGCCGCTCAGGCGGCGGCCCGGCAGCAGGTGCAGGCCGCGCAGGCCACCGCCCAGAAGCAGGTGGGGGCGGCCCAGGCCAGCGTCCAGCAGGCCAGGCAGAGTGCCGCCGCGCAGATTAAGGCCGCCGGGAAACAGGTCACGGACCTTAAGACTCAGGTCGGCACTCTCGAAGCGTCTCGCCAGCGGGCCGCCGACGCGCTGGCGCTGGCCGTGGCTGCCGCCCAGAGTGCCAAACAGCAGCAGCAGGCCGCCCAGCAGGCACGGGACCAGCTCACAGCGCAGCGTAATCAGTTGACAGCGCAGCGCGACAAACTGGTGGCCGATGGGGTCCGGCTGGCCGAGGAGCGCGATCAGGCGGCCAAAGAGCGCACCCAGGCCACGGCGGACCGGAACAGGGTCCGCAAGGATCTGGCCACCCTGCAACAGCAGCAGCGGCAGCTCCAGGCCAGCAACGACGAGTTGAAGAACAGCAACGACGAGTTGAAGAACAGCAACGACTCGCTGGCCCGCGCCCTGGCCGACGCCCGCGCCAGCCTGGGCAAATTGCAGGACGAGAATCTGTCCAGCCGCACCGAACTCAGCGTCAGCCGCAATACCGATCTGGCCTACCCCAAAAACGAACTGGTCTACGCCGCCGTGGTGCCGGGCGTGCGCAACCTGGACGGGTTCCTGAAAGACGCCGCCGGGGCAGCCCAGGCACGCGGCGCGAAGGCCACCGCCAGCGCTCCCAGCGCGCGCCTGGGCGGCAACGCCCGCACGGCGCTGGAAACCAAGCTGCGCGGTCTGAACGTCAGCACCTTTGTGCAGTGCCGCGCCGCCCAGAATGCCGCCGTGGGCTTTCCGGTGGACCTGAGCTGCGACGCCCGCCCCAACACTGTGCTGTACCGGGGCGGCGAGGTGATCCGGCGCGGCAGCATCACGCTGAGCAGCGATCCGCGCGCCATGCAGGACCAGATCAACGATCTTGTCCGGGACGCCGTGACCGATATCACCACGCGCGGCGTGCCCAGCGAATTTATCCTGAACAAGGGCCTGGCCGTGTCCGAGCTGGTCACGCTGCTGGACCGACTGGGCAAGCGCACCGGCAGTACGGCGGTGGTGGGCCTGGCCGCACGTGACGACGTGAGGCCCAGCATGCGGGTGGACCTGTACCCGGTGTTGCCGTAAAGCATTTGTCAAAGGAGCTGTTCATTTTTGACCCAACCGGGTGAGTGAATGTTCCTGGTGGCCGAAGACCGTTGCCCCTGGTGCGGCGGTTGTCGTCGATGCGGAGCCATAAAAAAAGCCCTCTCCTTGTGGAGAGGGTCCGGTGAGGGACCTGCTCAGCTTCCGCCCGAGACCAGAATCTCCACGCTTTTCAGCTCGTCCGCCGTCTTCCCGGCCATCGGTCCCCGGCCATCGTCGTTGCGGGTCAGCTTGTCCAGCACAGCCTGACCCCCGATGACCTTGCCGAAGACCGTGTACTGGCCGCTTAAAAAATCAGCGGGGGCCACGGTGATGAAGAACTGGCTGCCCTGCGAGTCCAGACTGGCCGCCCGCGCCATGCCCAGCACGCCCGCGCTGCCGAACTTCAGGCCGTTTTTCGGTTCTGCCGGGAAGCTGTAACCGGGTCCGCCCGTCCCCCAGCGGCTTTTCTGTGCTGGGTCCGCGCTCAGGGGATCGCCGCCCTGGGCCATGAAGCCGTCGATGACACGGTGAAAGCGCGTGCCGTCGTAGAAGTGGTTCAGCGCCAGGAACACGAAGTTATTGACCGCCATCGGGGCCGCTTTGGCGTTCAGTTCCACCGTCACGTCGCCCTTCCCGGTCTTCAGCACGGCCCGGTAGGACTTGGCCGGGTCGATGACCTGCGCGGCCTGAGCGAACTCGCGCACCGGCTTGTCGCTCAGCGGTTTGACGGGGCTGAAGGCGGGGGTCGGCGTCGCTGGCGCGGTCTGGGCCAGGATATTCGGCCCACAGGCCGCCAGCAGCAGCAAGGAGGCAGCGAGAAGCAGGGAGGTGGGGCTGGTGGCGTTCATACGGCGCAGTATTTCAGCCTTTGATGGGAGGAGAGTTGGAGTTTCCTGGCTTCATCCTGTTTTCCGCCGGACCCCTATTCCAGCGGCAGGCTGGTGGTGTACTTCTCCTGCTTGACCAGAATGGTGCTGGCGGTGTTGCGGACGCCCGGAATGGCCGCCAGGGTGTTGACCAGAAAGTGCTGGTAGGCGTCCAGATCGGGCACGCTGACTTTCAGCAGGTAGTCGATGTCGCCCAGGCACAGGTAGCATTCCAGCACTTCCGGGCGGGCCTGCATCTGCGCGGCGAAGTCGTTGAAGCCCTGCCGGGTCTGCTTGTCCAGCGTGACGCGCACCAGCACCAGCAGGTCGCGCCCCACCTTCTTGTGGTCCAGCAGCGCCACGTAACGCTGGATGATACCCTCCTCCTCCAGCCGCCGAACACGGCGCAGCGTGGGCGCGGGGGTCAGGCCGATCTCGTCGGCCAGCTCGGTGTTGGGCAGCCGGGCGTCGCGCTGAAGGATGGTCAGGATCTGCCTGTCGATGGCATCGAGGGTATTTTGAGACATCTTGGAGCCTACTATCGCATATCCGCGCAACAGTGTTGCTTGAACACCCCCGCTAAAAGTACTTTCTAGCAATCCTGATCGGCCCCTCACTTGTTAGGATGGCCCGTTCAAGCTGAATTCAATCCAAGCCTCTTTCCGGCCCCCTGCGGCCCAGGAGAAAACTGTATGCAGATCGGACTTCCCAGGGAAATCAAGGTCAAGGAAAACCGTGTTGCGCTCACGCCCGGTGGGGCGGCCACGCTGATCCGGCGCGGCCACAGCGTGACTGTTCAGCAGGGCGCGGGCGTCGGCAGCGGCATCCATGATCAGGAATACATCGACGTGGGCGCGCAGATCGGCAGCGCCGAGGACGCCTGGGCCGCCGAGATGGTGGTCAAGGTCAAGGAGCCGATTGCCGCCGAGTACAAGTATCTGCGCGAGGACCTCCTGCTCTTTACGTACCTGCACCTGGCCGCAGATCGCCCCCTGACCGACGCGCTGCTGGCGGCGGGGACCACCGGCGTGGCCTACGAAACCGTGCAGGTAGAAGATCTCAGCCTGCCCCTGCTGACCCCCATGAGCGAGGTGGCGGGCCGATTGAGCGTGCAGGCGGGCGCGTACCACCTGCAAAAACCCGTGGGCGGGCGCGGCGTGCTGCTGGGCGGTGTTCCCGGCGTGCAGGCCGGGCATGTGGTGATCATCGGCGGCGGCGTGGTGGGCACCAACGCGGCAAAAATGGCGATGGGCCTGGGCGCAAAAGTGACCATTCTGGACGTGAGCCACCGCCGCCTGACCTACCTGGACGACATCTATTTTGGCCGTCTGACCACCATGATGAGCAGCGAGGCCAACATCCGCGCCCTGCTGCCCGAGGCGGACCTGCTGATCGGCGGCGTCCTGATTCCCGGCGCAAAGGCCCCCAATCTGGTCACGCGCGACATGCTGGGCCTGATGCAGGAGGGCAGCGTGATCGTGGACGTGGCGGTGGACCAGGGCGGCTGCGTGGAGACCATTCACGCCACCACCCACGACGATCCCACCTACGTGGTGGACGGCGTGGTGCATTACGGCGTCGCCAACATGCCGGGGGCCGTGCCGCGCACCAGCACCTTTGCGCTGACCAACGCCACCTTTCCCTACATGCTGCTGCTGGCCGACGAGGGCCACGGGATGCTAAAGAAACACCCGGCCCTGCAATTGGGCGTCAACACCCACCGGGGCCAGTTGACCTACCAGGGCGTGGCCGACGCCTTCGATCTGCCGCATGTGCAGGTGACGACGGCGCTGGGATAGGAAAAAAGAACCCGCTCAGTCGCATTCGCTGCCAGCTCCCCGCGAGAGGGAGGCGGGAAGTGAGGAAGCTCATGCAGGGCGACAGTCTCCTCGCCTCTCTTCTCAGGGGCAGTTCGCAAAGAGGGAGGGGTTAGAGCGTAGCTGCCACCTGGAACACCGCATGGCAACAATCTCTGCCCGCGCTAAAATCCCCCATGACCCGCCCCCAGTTCGGCGACCATCCGCCCTTTTACGCCCGCTACGTGGATCTCGCGCCGGAGGAGGACGTGCTGGGTGCGATGGTTGTGCAGGCCCCGCCGACCCGTGCCGCTCTTCTGGAGTTCGCGGACCGCCCTGACTTTCGGTATGCCCCCGACAAATGGAGCGTGAAACAGGTGGTGGGCCACATGGCCGATACCGAGCGTGTCTTCGGCTTCCGGGCGCTGTGGTTTGCCCGCGCCGATCCGTCTGCGCTGCCCGGCTTCGAGCAGGACGACTGGATGGCTGCCAGCAACTTTGGCGCTCGGGCGCTGGAAGATCTGCTGGCCGGATTCGAGGCGGCCCGCACCAACAACCTGCACATGCTGCGCCACCTGTCGCCGGACGCCTGGGAGCGGCGGGGCATCGCGGGCGGCCACGGGTTCACGGTGCGGGCCTACGCCCACGGCATGCTGGGCCATGAGCGGGCGCATTTGCAGATCCTGGCCGAACGGTACAGATAGCTGACCAATCATTCCCCCTGCCCTGATTGCTTTGGGGGAGGGGTTTTTGCTGTGTGGCGCTCTTTTTCCTGTCAGGCTGCGCCGTCACTTGAATTCATACCCCCTCGTATTTGAACCTCAGCCAGAGTGACCCACGTACACCTAACAAAGAGGTGAAATATGGAGCACTCATAAGCGTCATTCAGGCGTTGCCATAGGTTTTTGCTGCCAAGTTCATTCGTTATCACTCCTGCTGTTGGGGTGAGCGCCGAATGGTCAACATTCTTGATTCCTGTTAGATGGGAGTGTACACGGGAGGTTAGAGTCTACGATGAATACCCTCGGTTTCCCGCAACTTGACTCAACCTATTTCAATCGAAGCGCCGTTTCTGGATTCATTCCTCCAACTGAAAGGAGAACCCAGACTATGAAAACTCCATTCTTAGTTGCTGCCCTGGCCCTCTCGGCGACCTCTGCTCTGGCGCAGGGGGCCGATACCATCAAGCCTCCGCCATCGTCCATCGGCTCCAACATCAGTCAGGAGTACCAGGGGCCAACGCCCTCCTCTTTTCAGAAAGAACTGGTGGGTCCACTGTTGCTGCGCGGGCAGGCCAGATCAGCGCCGACGGCAAGAGCGTGACGCTGCCGCTCTACAAGGGTCAGATGATCGACGGGCGCTCGGTGTGGTACATCCTGACCGACACCACCGATCAGGGCAACGCCAATGCGCTGGGCCTCAACTACTCGGCCAAGCTGAATTACGGCAACACCGGGCGCTCGGCCCGCCCGGCCCGCCTGGAAAAGGACGGCTCGCTGACCTTTTTGCGCGGCACGGTGGATTTCGCGCCCAAACATGCGGTGACGCCCGGCGCTGCGCCCAATTTCTTTCCGCCCAGCAAATTTCAGGCGGGCGGCGTCGGGGACCG
>NZ_JNIW01000056.1 GCF_000701425.1 Deinococcus frigens DSM 12807
GTCTTGCATCCACTTTTCAAAGCTTTTTTTGAAGTTGGACCCACAAATGCAGACACCCCCGTGCCCACAGCGCTGTGGACCCACCCCATCCCATGCCGAACTGGGCCGTGAAACACAGCCGCGCCAATGATACTCGGATGGCAGCATCCCGGAAAAGTCGGTCAGTGCGGGGGTTTTTCCTTTTTTCTTGTTTCACGCATCGCTATGCGGTGCGTCTTCTGCGGGAGTAGCTCAGCTGGTAGAGCACTACCTTGCCAAGGTAGATGTCGCGAGTTCGAATCTCGTCTCCCGCTCCACACCTGTTCTTGAACGGCCCCCTCCGCAATGGAGGGGGCTTTTCTCTTGTGTCATTCACCGTTGGTGCTGGGTCTCACAGGAGACTGGCGTCTCCCATCAACTGCGGAAGCTGGGTTTTCGGGCCGCCTCATACACCACAATACAAGTATGTTCGAGTTTAAAGTTCACCACCAGGATGGACGGGCGCGGGTGGCGCGTCTGGCGACTCCACACGGCACTGTCACGACTCCCATGTTCATGCCGGTAGGGACGCAGGGCACGGTCAAGGGCATCAGCCCGCAGGAGCTGCTGGACATCGGGTCGCAGATGATTCTGGGCAACACCTATCACCTGATGTTGCGGCCCGGCGAGGAGCTGGTGGCGGCCCACGGCGGCCTGCCCGGCTTCACTGCTTACCCTGGCCCATTCCTCACCGACTCCGGCGGCTTTCAGGTCATGAGCTTGGGGCATCTTCGCAAGATCAATGAGGAGGGCGTAATTTTCAAGAGCCACCTGGACGGCAGTCTGGTCGATCTGACGCCCGAGCGCAGCATCGAGGTGCAGCAGGCGCTCGGAGCCGATGTGATCATGGCCTTCGACGAGTGCCCGCCCTTTCCCGCAGAGCGCGACTACATTACCCGCAGCCTGGAGCGCACAGTGCGCTGGCTGGAACGCTGCCTGACCTTCAAATCAAGGGACGATCAGGCCCTGTTCGCCATCGTACAGGGGGGCATCCATCCGGATCTGCGGCAGCTCAGTCTAGACCTGACCCTGCCCTTTAACACCCCCGGTTTTGCCATTGGCGGTCTGGCGGTGGGCGAGAGCAAAGCGGAGATGTATCCCGCCGTGGAGTTCACCACTGCGCGCTTGCCCGAGGATAAACCGCGTTACCTGATGGGTGTGGGCCACCCGGAGGACCTAGTGGCGGGTATCGCGCTGGGGGTGGACATGTTTGACTGCGTGTACCCCACCCGCACTGGGCGTTTTGGCTACGCGTTGACCGACGATGGACGGCTAAACCTCAACTCCAGCGCGCCGCGCCGGGACCTGCGGCCCATCGACGAGGACTGTGACTGCTACGCCTGTCGTCACTACACCCGCGCTTACCTGGCCCACCTGGTCCGCGCCGGGGAACTGCTGGCCCCGCGCATGCTCTCGCTGCACAACCTGCGCTACCTGCACCGCCTGGTGGAGCGTATGAGGAGTGTCATCGCTGCTGGTGAGTTCATCGGCTGGGCCAGAAGCTGGGGCGCACGCTATTTCGGCGGTGAACTGCCGCAGTGGTTTGCCGCTGCGCTCGGTGCCTCGGCTGCCCAGCGCGGACTTGTGGGGACGCGAAGTCCCCAGCACATGTGAGTGGATGTGGCTTCCATGAGTTACTCATCTCTTCACAACTTGGTCAGAAACAGGTCATCGCGTCCGGCATGCCGGATTTATTCCCCTCTCAGGGTTGACCCATCTCTCTTCATGCTTGTATCATCCGTTCTGATCTGACACCTGCACACCCATCTCGGGGGAGGCGCTCAGGTTGCACCACACAGTTGCGTATGCGGGAGAGAACGACGCGGTGAATCACTCCGGGAGAGGAAACTCGGTAACTCGCCCCATCGTCACCTTCAGAAGCCGTTTTTCGTTGCTTCCGACGCGCGACAACCTTTGGGGGTTCGTATGAAGAAAAGTTTGCTCGTTCTCACCGCCGCTCTGGCATTCGGCATGGCCGCTGCCCAGACGGAGGCACCCGCCAGCGCGCCTCAGGTTCCTGCGCTGACCGACGTTCCTGCCGGTCACTGGGCCAAGGACGCCATTGACCGTCTGGTCAGCCAGGGCATCATCCTGGGCTACCCCGACGGCACCTACCGTGGCACGCAGAACCTGACGCGCTACGAGGCCGCCGTGATCATCGCCCGCCTGCTCGATCAGGTGCGCACCGGCGAAGTGCCCGCCAGCAGCATGGACGCCGAGACCCTGACCGCGCTGCAAAACGCGATTCAGGAACTGGCCGCCGACCTGGCCGCCCTGGGCGTACGCGTCAGCGACCTAGAAGAAAACGCGGTCAGCCGCGACGACTTCACCCGCCTGGAAAACCGCGTCGAGGAGCTGGTGGCTGCTGGTTCTGCCACCGCCCCATCCGGTGACCCCGAGGCCCTGGCCAACCTTCAGGCCCAGATCGACGACCTGACGGCCCGCGCTGACGACTACGACACCCTGCGTGCCGACGTCGACGACAACGCCAGCTCAATCGCCGCCCTGAACGACCTGACCGTGCTGCTCAACCAGGACATCCTGAACCTTCAGGACCGCACCAGCGCCATCGAAGCGGCCCAGGCCGATCTGGTCCAGAAGGCCGACTTCGACACCCTGTCGGGCCGCGTGGGCGCAGTCGAGGGCCGCGTCACCAAGGTGGAGACCTCGGTGGGCGACCTGGACAACCGCGTCAAGCAGCTTGAGAAGTACGCCTTCAGCCTGCGTCCCACGCTGAGCGCCACCTACTATGTGGCCCGTGGCACGCGCGACATGGACTTCGACCGCCTGATCCCCGGCACGGTCTTCAGCACCGGCGACGACGGCGACGGCGGCACCGCCGACACTGCGGTGGACTGGGCCGACCTGACGGGTGGCCGCGTTGCGGTCGGTGCGGGCGCAGCCAACTACTACGGTTTCAGCACGCCTGTCACTGCCGCCAACCCCAGCGGCGGCGTGAACAGGGAAGGTGCCACCACCCTGTCTTTCGGCATCTCCTTTGACAACGCGGGCAAGATCGACACCGGGACGAGCGGCTCCACGGGCGTGTTCGCCAAGAGCGCTGGCGCTCTGAATGTCAATAAGGTCGACGTGACCTTCGGCGTGCGCGCTGGCTTGCCCAGTGCAGACAGCCGTTACCCCGATGTCACTCAGGGCAGCACGACCTACCGCCCCCTGTTCTTCTTCTTCAAGCAGGGTACGGCAGCCTTCACGGTGGGCAACGCCCCTGTGGTGGTGACCTTCGGTAAGGGCCTGAAGTTCAAGTTCAGCGACTACCTGTTCGACAACGACAGCACCGGACGCGGCGACGGCTATGTGGTCAGCGTGGACGGCAGCAACGTGCCGGTCATTGGCGCATACAAGCCCGTCATCACGGTGGTCTACGGCAGCCGCGGCGGCGCGGACGCTGCACTGACCTACACCGACACCTTCAACACCGCTAACCCGCCTGTTCTGACCAGCCGCGTCGCTTCTGGTCTGTCCGACGGCGCGCACAAGTACTACCGTGGCGTGCGCGCGGAAATCACGCCCATCGGCACCCTGAAGGCGGGCCTGAACTACGCCCAGGAAACGCTTGACGAAACCGGAGCGGCGGTTGCCTACAACTACGCTGCGGTCGGCAGCGATACAACCGTGCCACGGACCACGGCGGGTACCTTCGTCGTGACCAGCGACGTAACGGCCTTCGGAGCGGACCTGCATGGCGCAGTTGCTGGCTGGCAGATTGACAGCGAGTTTGCCCAGAGCCGTGTGACCACTGCTACCTTTGCGGAGGTTACGGTCGCAAGCAGCCTCTCCACGGTCACCGAGCGCGCTTTCTACGGCAAGGTCGCGGGCACCCTGGGACCGGTCAAGGTCTACGACGCCAACTACCGCAACATCACGGCGGGGTACGACAAGACCGCTGGCATCATGGAAGCCGATCCCGACGACGGTGGCAACGGCAGCACCGCGCCTTACCACAACGATCAGGTCGGCTTTGGCATCAAGGTCGGCGGCACGCTCGGCCCCGTGGCCCTGGGCGCGTACTACGACCGCGAAACCGATCACGCCAACACGGCTAAAACGGTCATCGTGGACCGTGGCGTGGCGGCCAAGGTCAACCTGTTCAATCTGGTGACCGTGCGCGGCGGCTACTACGAGTACCTCAAGGATGCCAACGCCTATGACCGCGTCAATACGGTCGACGGCGCAGGTAAGCGCTACACCATCCGTGCGGATGTCACCCCCGGTTTTGGTCTGGCGGTTGGCGCGTACTACAACTACGTGGCCCTCGGTAACGTGCAGACCCAGAGCGACAATTTCCTGTTCCGCAACAGCAAGTACAACAGCTACTTCGGCCTGGCGAACAACGAGTTCCTGAACTCGGACGGCTGCGGTGTCAATCACCCCGGTATCGCCTCTTCCGACACCGATGGTGTGGGCGGCGCGCTGAACTTCTCGCTGGCCAACTTCACTGACAAAGCCTGCTACACCGAGTACGGAGCAGAGCTGACCCACAACGGCAAGGATGCCAATGCGCTGGTCAAGGACCTGACCTTCCGCATCGGCTATGCCCAGCGTTACCGGAACGCCACCAACAGCTTCAGCAATGGCTTTACCTACGGCGACGTGCTGTACGGCAAGAAAATCGGTATCGCGCAGGTGGACGTCAAGGCCGCTTTCGGCATCAACCGCTACAGCGACACCGAGCGCAACGCCACCGTCGCGGGTCTGGCGGATGTCGTGGACAACAGCAATGTTGCAGCCATCGGCGTCAAGGTCGTCACCGATCCGCTGGACGTGATCTTCAAGCCCAGCTTTGAAGGTCAGGTCGGTTACTACACCCGCAGCCACGATTACGGCGGCGGCATCTACACCACCCCTTCGCCCACCAATGCGAATCTGGTGGTGAACAACCCCAACCCAGCCGATTACACCTCCAACGCCTTCAAGTACTCGGCGGGCGTCAAGCTCAACGAGTTCCTGCTGCCCAACACCAAGCTGGCCGTGTACTACGCCGGTTACCAGGCCACCAACCGCGCCTACACCCCCTTCAGTGGCGGCACCGCCGGCAAGTACGTCGACGTCAACACGGGCGGCTCCGTCATCAGGCAGAACTTGCTGTATGTCGAGGGCAACTACTACGACCTGTCCTTCGGCTACGGCGTGGGCAACCTGCGTCTGCGCGACGGTGCCGGTGGGGCTGTGACCGGTGCGCCCGACGCACGCGGCCAGGTCTTCAAGATCAGCTACAAGGTCAACTTCTAAGCCCTATCGGTTGACCGTGTAACCGTCCATTCGTCCTGTTTCCTAAAAGCCCCCGCCGCGTGCGGGGGTTTTTCGTGTTCCGGGACCGGGGGCATCGTCGGCGCGTTCCACCTGCCGCAGCCGCTAAACTTGCCGCATGCTTCCTGTGTTCGGACACCTCAACCCAGATACCGACGCCATCGCCTCCGCGCTGGTGTATGCCCACCTGCTGTCGCGGCAGGGCACCCCGGCTCAGGCCTACCGCCTGGGCGAGCTGAACTTCGAGACGCCCTTCGTGCTGCAAAAGGCCGGGGTAGAGGTCCCACCCCTTTTGCCCGCGCTGGACGCAGGAACGGCGGTGGCACTGGTGGACCATAACGAGCGCGCCCAGTCCGCGCCCAATCTGGCCGATCTTCAGGTGACGCACGTCGTCGATCACCACAAGCTGGGCGACCTGAGTACCATGCAGCCTGCCTTCCTGCGCTTCGAGCCGGTGGGCTGCACCGCGACGCTGCTGTTGAAACTGCACCGCGAGGCCCGCCTGAGCGTGGAGCGGGCCGACGCCACTTTGATGCTCAGCGCGGTTCTCAGCGATACCCTGCACTTCCGTAGCCCCACCACCACGCCGGATGACCGCGAGGCGGTGGCGTTTCTGGCCCCGATTGCCAGGGTGCGCGACGTCATGGCCTACGCGCTGGAGATGTTTGCTGCCAAGAGTGACCTGGGCGACACCCCCGCCGCCGAGTTGCTCAGGATGGATTACAAGGTCTTTGCCTTTGGTGATCCGGCACTGGCGCAGCGCTGGGGCCTGGGCATGATCGAGACCACCAATCCCGCCTATGTGTTCGGGCGACAGGCCGAGTTGCTGGCGGCCATGCGGGCGGCGAAGGCGGCAGACGGTCTGGACGGCGTGCTGCTGGGCGTAGTGGACATTTTAAACGGGACCAACCGGATGCTGGTTCCCGGCGAATCCGAGGCGCAGGTGGTGCAGGCCGCTTTCGCTGCGCCCACAGTGGACGGGGTGGCCGATCTAGGAGACCGCATCAGCCGCAAGAAGCAGATCGTGCCCGCGCTGGAACAGCATTTCGAGGCGCAGGTCTGATTCCCCGGTGAGCGATGACCCCTTGAACTGGCTGTTCGCCCGCCAGCGCTTCGGCGTGCATCCAGGGCTGGGGCGCGTGCAGGCGCTGCTGGCCAGCGTGGGCCACCCGCAGCACGCCTTTCAGACCGTGCTGGTGGGCGGCACCAACGGCAAGGGCAGCACCGCTGCCGTTCTCGCGTCCATCCTGAGCGCGGACGGACGGCGCACCGGCCTGTTTACCAGTCCGCACCTGACCCGCTTCGCCGAGCGCTTTCAGGTGGACGGGCAGGAAGTGCCGCAGGAGGGGGTGGACGCCGCCCTGGCCCGCCTGCGCCCCCACGCCGAGGGAGTGGGCGCGACGTTCTTCGAGATCGTCACGGCCCTGGGCGCGCTGCTGTTCGCAGAAGCCGGGGTGAAACTGGCGGTGATGGAGGTGGGTCTGGGCGGACGCCTGGATTCCACCAATGTCCTGGATCCCGTGCTGAGCGTCGTCACCAGCGTGGCGCTGGACCACACCGATGTCCTGGGGAACACGCTGGAGGCCATCGCCAGCGAGAAGGCCGGAATCTTGCGGGAGGGCCGTCCTGCCGTGACAGGTGTGGCAGCCAACCTCCTGCCGCTCCTGCGGGCCACCGGAGCGGACCTGTGGGCACTGGGGGAAGAGATGCGGGTTCAGACCCGTTCGCTGGGCTGGAGGGGCGCGGAGGTGGCCCTGGAGCTGCCGGACGCGTCCTTGAACTTCCAGACCCGACTGCTGGGCGCGCACGGCGCGCAGAATGCGGCGCTGGCGGCGGCGGCGGCGTGGCGCTTGGGAGCCGGTGAGGGGGCCGTCCAGGCAGGCGCGGCGGCGACCCACTGGCCCGGACGCCTGGAACTGCTGCCCTGGCGGGGTGGGCGCGTGCTGCTGGACGGCGCGCACAATCCCGACGGCGCGCGGGCGCTGGCGGCCACCTTGCGCGGCCTTGAAGTTGCGCCGCTGCCCGTGATCTTCGGCGCGGCGGGGGACAAGGATGTGGGCGGTGTGGTGGAAGCGCTGCGCCCATACGTCTCGCACGCGATCCTGACGCGGGCCGCCCTTAGCCCGCGCGCGGCGCTGGCGGCGGACCTGGCCCCGCTGTTCGCGGGGTTGCCCGTCACCCTGACCGGTTCGCCGGGAGAGGCGCTGGACCTGCTGGCCGCCCTGAACGCCCCGCTGGCGCTGGCCTGCGGCAGCCTGTACCTGATCGGCGAACTGCGCCCGCTGCTGCTGGGCACGCCGGGCGAGGAGCGTGAGCGCTGGCAGTAGCCCGGCGGGAAGGGCCGCTTCACGCCCCGTCCTCGCGCCCGGTTTCCGCGCGGTACGCCGCCTGCACTTTCGCCAGCCCCGGCGCGAGGGCCAGGGCGCGCAGCAGTGGGCCGCTGATCCTGAGCTTCCCGGCGGTGATGGCCGCCACCGGATTCAGCTCGCCGCGCCAGAAGGCGTGGGCCGTCTCGCCGCTCATGGCAAAGGTCAGATCGCTGTCCCCGGCGGCGGCGCGGGCGGACTGTCCCCGGCTCAGGGTGGCGCTCTGCCCACTACGCCCGTCCACCCGCAGCCACGCATCCGGCTCGTGAATGGCAAAGGTCAGCGCCAGCCGCCCCTGCGCGGGGCCGGGATCGGCGGCTTTCAGGAAGACCCGGATCAGCAGGTCTTCCAGTTCCTCGCCGGTCTGAAACGGAAAAGCGTTCATCCGCCCAGCCCAGCCCAGATGCCTGTACGCAACCGTATGATTTCAAGCAATTCTGCCGTCCAGGACAGTCTTGAGCTGGCCCTCACAGGGCATGCCTGGGTACAGAGTGCGTGGCCCATCGGGCGTTACATGGGCAGGCAAGATCAATTCAAGGAGGTACAAGGAATGAATCAGCAACTTCAGCAGACCATCCAGGCCCTTTCGGGCGGCGTTCAGGGCGTGGATGCCCAGACAGCAGTGAGCAACGTCACGAGCTGGCACAGCACCCTCGACGGCGTTCCCGGCGCGGAAAGCGTGACCAGCATGCTGGCGCAGCTTAAGAGCGCGCTGGAAGGCGGCGACCTGCAAGGCGCAGCCGGAATGCTTCCCGACCTGGGCAGCGCGACCGGCAAGCTCGCCTCCGCCGCACCCGCCGAGGATCAGGAAGGTCTGCGTCAGCTCGCCTCCGCACTGGGGGGCTAAACCCCTTTTCCCGAGTACCAATTTTAACTCCCTGCCTGCGGGCGGGGATTTTTTTGGTCTGGGAACGCCCGCGCCCCGTATGCTGGCCCCCGATGCCCACGCTGTCCTTCACCCTGGAACCGCTCTCGCTGATCATGTCCGCCGTGCGCTCGGCACTGGAGGACGGGGAAGAGGTCACCCTGGAAGTCCCGGACCCCGACGTGGGCCTGGGCCATTACGCGGGCGAGATCGGCCCCGCCGGACGCCACCGCCCCTGGAGCGCCTGGGCAGACCTGGCCGACGCACTGGGCGCGCACCTGCTGACGCCGCAGCAGGCCGGGCCGGGCCGGGTGCGTTTCGGCCTGCGCCCGTATGCCGCTGGGCCAGCCCCCGACGCGGGCGGCTACGGCGCGGGGGGTGGGTGGGCGCGGGTGGACAAGCTGGAAGACCCGGTGCTGCTGCTGACGCTGGTGGAGGCGCTGCGGCGAATTGACCCTCCGTCGGGCGGGCGCGTGCTGGCGCTGGGTGTGAACAGCGGGCGCGAGCTGGACGCCCTGGCACTGGCCTTTCCTGAGCGGCGGTTCGAGATTCTGGGCGTGGACACCGAAGCCTCGGCACTGGCACTGGCGCGGGGCAGACATCCGGGCGCGGCGTTTCTGGAACTGGACGTGAACGAACTGCCGTGCCCGGCGCTGGGCCGTTTCGATCTGGTGCTGGCCCTGAGCCTGCTCCAGAGTCCGGGGGTGCGGCGCGACGTGCTGCTCGCCGCTCTGTGTGGCTGGAAAGAAGGTGGTTGGAGAGAAGGTGGCCGAGACAAGGGTGGCTGGAGAGAAGGTGGCCGCCAGCATCTGACGGGCGGCGGCGGCCTGGTGCTGGGCTTTCCCAATGCCCGCTACCGCGACGGCTTCCTGAGCTACGGCGCACGCATGAAGAACTTTGCCCGCCCGGACCTGAGCCTGCTGTGCGCCGACGTGACGGAGACCCGCCGCAACCTGCAAAAGCGCGGCTTTCAGGTGTTCGTGACTGGCAAGTACGAGGTGTTGTTGACCGCAGTGCCCGTCGAGCGTCGAGTGGGGCGTGGATTAAGTTTATAGCCGTCTATACGCTACGGCAGAGTGGGCCAGGCATTGGGCAGCCGCCCCGCCGGGGGAAAACCTGGGGGGAATTTTTCTGACTTCTAAAGCATTTGTCCGAACTACAGCATCGGGAAAGGAGACTCCCGATGCTTCCATTCTCTCCTACGGAGCTGTGCCAGTCCCAAATACTCGGCAAAATTCACTCACTTCGTTCGGCCAAAAGTGAACAACTCTTTTGACAAATGCTCTATGGCACTGGAGCGGCTCAGATGCAGTGAGAAATTCCGTCTGGCAGGGATTCCGGCACCATATCCACACTCCTCCTCCTCGCATTTTTTCGTTGGGCATCTTAGCTCGTCACGCTGCTGCTTTCAGGCAGAGGTGCCCTGACCCAACCCCGCCTCCCCCGCCTGCTCAAGCCACACACGGCGCATTTTCCTATTCATCCCCTCTACAATCGCGGGCGTGTCTTCCCGGTTGCGTGGCGTTCTCCTGCTGATTGTGGTCACAGCGGTGTGGGGCAGTACCTTCGCGGTGGTCAAGACCCTGGGCGAACTGCTGCCTCCGGCTCAGTTGATCGCGTGGCGCTTTTTGATCGGCTTCCTGGCCCTGCTGCCCGCGTTGCTCATTCGTGGCTGGGGCCTGCGGCGGGGGCGGGCGGACTGCCCCGCGCCCGCCGCTCCGCCCCGCTTCTCCTGGAAAGACGGGTTATGGCGTGACGGTCTGCTGCTGGGCGCGTGGCTGATCGCGGGCTACGGCACCCAGACCATTGCCCTGCAAACCACTACTGCCAACCGGGCCGCCTTCTTCACGGCCCTGAGCGTGGTGCTGGTGCCGCTGTGGCTGGTCTTCGCGCAGCGGCGCAGGATGCCGTGGCCGCTGCTGGCCGCGCTGCCGCTGGCAGTCATCGGGCTGGCCCTGCTGTCCTGGGAGGGCGGCGCGTGGGTCAGCGGCGACGCCTGGGCGCTGGGCTGCGCCGTGACCTACGCGGGCTTTATTATCACGCTGGAGCGGCTTTCGAACCGCCATGCGGCGCTGCCGTTCACGCTGGCGCAACTGGCCGCCGTCACGCTGCTGGGCTGGGGGTGGGCGGTTCTGTCCGGGGATGTGGGCTGGCCGCCCGACAGTGCCTGGGGGCCGCTGCTGTACCTGGGCGTGGTGGCCACCGCCCTGACCACCCTGCTGCAAACAGTGGGCCAGCGGACCGTCAGCGCCGCCGAGGCCAGCCTGATCTATGCCCTGGAACCGGTGAGCGCCACCCTGTTCAGTTTCCTGTTGATCGGCGAGCGGGTGGGCCTGCGCGGCGCGCTGGGGGGCCTGCTGGTGGTGGGCAGCACGGTGCTCAGCCAGCGCAGCGGGGGAGAAGCCCGCCCGGAAACGCCCGCGCCGCTGGCCGAGTAGCTGTTGGTCGGATCTGGGCTGGCCGCGCACATTGGCCGCGCAAGGCGGGGGTTTTACTGCTCCTGCCAGCTCGCCTGATCGGGAATCAGGAGCGTTCTGAGGGCCGCAGGGCCGCCCCACACGCTCCGCAGACCGTTCTGAAGGGCCGAATTTCGCACCGCGTCGTACAGCGCGGGGGGCATGTTGACCGAGGGATAGACGCCAGTGGCCCCGCCAGTTGTGACGCGCACGTCCAGCGGAAAGCCCAGGGCCACGGTGGCGATCAGCACGCCGCCCAGCGCCAGACCGCCCATTCCTCCGGCCAGCAAGTGCCAGGGCTGCTCTGCCGGGTGGGGCAGCAGGCGCACGACGATCACGGCGCAGCCCAGACCCAGCAGCAGCGCCGCCAGCGTGCTCGCCAGCGGGCTGCCCAGTGAATTCACCAGAAAACAGATGGTCACGCCCAGCCCCCCCCAGGCCAGTCCGGCCAGGCCGCGCCGCGCACCCAGCGCAGTGATTACGGCCCACACGGTCACGAGCAGGGCATCAAACCAGGTCATCACGCCCCGCAGTGTAGCGGGGGCGGCCTTACAGATTGTTCTCAAACCCGCTTGGCTATGTCGTCTTGCTCGCTGGTTCGCCCCGGGCTGTCTGGCTCGCTGCATTTCAATGGTAGGCACTCTTCCCCATCTCTCGCCCCACCTGCCCTAGACTGCCCCCTATGATTCGTGTCCTGCTGGTGGATGACCACGCGCTGTTTCGCCAGGGCCTACGCAGCCTGCTGGAGTCCGAGGGCATGCGCGTGATCGGCGAGGCCGCCAACGGGCGCGAGGCCATCCGCTACGCCGCCGACACCCACCCCGACGTGATCCTCATGGACATCCAGATGCCCGAGCTGGACGGCGTGAAAGCCACCCAGAGCATCCTGGAAATCGATCCCAATGCCAGGGTCATCATGATCACCATGTACCGCCAGGACCGCTACGTGTTCGAGGCCGTCAAGGCCGGGGCGCGCGGCTACATCCTCAAGGACGCCGACGCCACCACGCTGCTGGACGCCATCAACCGGGTGGCCGGGGGCGAGGCGCTGCTGGACGCCGACATGGCGCAGAACGTCCTCGACGATTTCCGCGACAAGCGCGAGGAACTGCCCAGCGAGAAACACGCGGACCTCAACGAGCGCGAGACCATGATCCTGAAATTGCTGGCTCAGGGGTTTTCCAACCAAGACATCGCCCTGCGCCTAGACATCAGCGAGAAGACGGTCCGCAACCGCCTGTCCGAGATCTTTACCAAGCTGCAACTGAACAACCGCACCCAGGCCGCCCTGTACGCCATCCGCGAGGGCATCGCCAACCTTGACTGAACGGCGCGGGCGGGGTGGGAGAGCAACCGGACCCGTGACCTTCCGCGCTGGCTGCAAGCGCGAGTGGACGCTGAGCAGCGCCGAGGCTGACCTAGCCTACACCGGGCAGGCGTTTCTCGAATGCCCAACCTGCCCCCACCGCGTCGAACCGGAGGGTGGCCCGCCGTTCTGCACCCTGCGCCTGGCGAGTACGCCCCATCCCTTTTCTGCGCTGGCTGGCCTGAATTTACTGCAAGAGTAGGAATCTGCCCGCCCTCCCTTCTCCCGCCGCCCTGCTAAAGTCCCCCCGTGACCACGCCGTTTCTGTCCGATCTGCGCGCCCGGGGTTACCGGGGAGAGGTGGGCCTGCGCGTCTGTGATCTGGCGGGCGCTGAGCTGTTGACCCTGAATCCAGAACGCGTTTTTCCGGCGGCCAGCACCATCAAGGTGCCGCTGCTGGTTCTGGCATTGGAGTGGGCGCAGGCTGGGCGGCTTGCCCTGGAGGAACGGGTCACGCTGGGAGCCGCTGACCGCGTGTCGGGCGCAGGCGTATTGCACGAGCTGGGGCCAGGGCTGGCGCTGAGCTGGCGCGACGTGCTGACCCTCATGATCATCGTCAGCGACAACACGGCCACCAACCTGGTGATCGGGGTGCTGGGGGTGGAAGCGGTGAACGACTGGCTCACCGCGCACGGCTGGACCGACACCCGCCTGGTGGGCAAGTTGCAACTGCCGCCAGAACAGCGCAACGCCGCGCAGCTCCGGAATGAGCGCAACCGCACCACCGCCCTCGAGCAGACCGACATGCTGGGCCGGTTGGTGCGGGGCGAGCTGCTGGACGCCGCGCACACGGCGCTGGCGTTGAATATCCTGGAACGGCAGCAGTTCCGTGATCTGATCGGGCGGGGGCTGCCACGCGCCACAAGCGGTGAACACCTGTACCGCCTCGCCAGCAAGAGCGGCGAACTGGACGGCGTGCACCATGACGTGGGCGTGCTGTACACGCCGCGCCCGCTGGTGATCGCCCTGCTCACATCAGGCGGCACGGACCGCCGTGAACTGCCCGGCAACCGCGACGTCAATCTGCTGTCGGAGGCGCTGTGGCCGCTGCTCTCGGCGCTGGGAAATGTCTACGGTCAGGGGGACATTTAACCGCCCGGTCAGGCGCATCATGAGGCTTGCCGAAGCCTCGCGGGCGACCCGCGTTAAAGCGCGCTGTAGACGGTATGGAGTGCTGCTGAGACGGGCTGGACGCACATGCTATGCTGGCCGCCGATTCGGTCATTCTCAAGGAATTTCGGCGCAGGCCCCAGAAGGTTTTGCCCCAGTCGGTCAGAGTGACACAGGCCATTTCGTGTGTGAGGGAGAGGGAACGTGGAGAGAAACGACGCTGTAATGCCCTGGGTCGCCATCGTATGCGCGGCCATCATGTGGATTCTTTTGCTGTTCCTGTTCAACAAGGAAACCGCGCCGGAACCGGTCACGGTCGATCCGGCGGTCGTGGCGAACATCAGCAAGGAGTACCCGGTCATTGGAAAGGCGCTCTACACCTCGCAGGGTTGCGTGGGCTGTCACGGCGCGCAGGGCCAGGGCATCGTGGGGCCAGCCCTGGCGGGCGACGAGAAGATTCTGAAAGATCCGGTCTATGTGCATAGCATCCTGGTCAACGGTAAGGGGGCCATGCCCGCCTACGGTGAGCGGCTCAAGGAAAACGAGATCTACGCCGTCGCCAACTACGTGCTCAACAGTTGGGGCAACAAACTTCCTGAGCTGCTGACTCCCGCCACCGTTGCCGAGGGCCAGAACAAGATCGACCCGGCGGTCCTCAAGAACCGCAGCCGCTTCGTCCCCGAGGACATCAAGCTGCCCGAGATCTTCTTGGCCACTTTCATCATGGTGCTGCTCACCTACGGCCTGATGGGTCTGTACAGCGTCTGGGCCGAGGGCACCGAGTTGCACCCCGGCATCCACAAGGTCCGGTCCACGCCGCTTGCCATGCTCGGCATGGTCGTCACCCTGGGTCTGACCCTGCTGTTCAGCGTGCTGTTTGCCCGCCAGATGGTGACCGACTACGCGGGTTGGGGGGCCAGCGAACCCGTGATGCCCAACGTGACCGCCGAGGGTTTCTACGCCGCCATGATCATCCTGCTGCTGGCCCTAGCCATCGGGCTGTACAAGAAGTTCTTCATGGACGGCGAGGTGCTGGTGGAAGACGCCAGCGGCGAATTCCCCTGGTAATGCCACGCTTCTCTCCAACTCTTCCCGTGAGGTTTGAACCATGACCCGTTACCGCAAACAGGACCCCGAAATCACCCGCCGCCGCTTTATCAATGCGGCCATGGGCACCACCGCCACCGTGGGCATCGTCAGCCTGGTGGGTGTGCTGGGCACCGCCAACCCGGTGTTCCGCCTGACCCGCGACAAGATGCCGCCCGTCGAGGGAGACATTCTGGTCCATGCCTCGGCCAGCAAGGAAGGCGAGCCGATCAAGATCAGTGAACTCAGCGAGCAACTCGTGCGCGCTTGGCCGATGGGCAAGGATAAAGAGGGTAACAAGTTGATCCGCAAGGGTGACCCCAACAACGTGCTGGCGATCTACCGCTTCCCCAAAGGTCAGATCGTGGCCCCCACCCACCTTGACGCCACCATTGACGGCGAGATCGTCGCCTACAGCGATATCTGCACCCACGCAGGCTGCTCGGTTAGTGACGACGATCAGCAAGAAGGGCAGATGAAGTGCCCCTGCCACTCCGGGCAATACGATCCCAAGCGCGGCTGCATCGTGGTGGGCGGTCCGCCCCCGCGCGCGCTGGCGCAGTTGCCGATCAAGCAGGACGGCGAGGGGTTGGTGGTGGGCGGCTTCTTTCTCGAAAACCCGTACCCGTTTACCGAATCCGAGTGGGAAGCCCGCAAGGAAGCTGTCAAGGCGCAACTCGCATGAAGTCCACTTTCTCTCAAGAACGCTCTAAGGAGAACAGCGCATGAACCAGTGGCTTGACGAACGCCTGCACATCTCGCGCCTGAACGACAAGTTCCTGCGCAAAGCCTTCCCCGTGCATCACAGCTTCTTCCTGGGTGAAATCACGCTGTTCAGCCTGATCATTCTGATCATCACGGGGATCGTGCTGGCGCTGTCCTACGAACCCAGCAACAGCCTGGTGGTCAACTCCTTCGATCCTGGCACCGCCGAAAAACAGAACCTGATCCCGGCGGCGTATCACTCGGCCCTCAAGATCAACGCGATGCCCTTCGGCGACATGCTGCGGCGCGTCCACCACTGGACCGCCAACATCATGGTGGCCGCCGCCGTCATTCACATGATGCGCATCTACTTCACGGGCGCGTTCAAGAAGCCGCGTGAAATCAACTGGTGGATCGGCATGCTGCTGCTGATCTTCACGGCCCTGACCGCCGTGACCGGCTACATCCTGCCCTACGACAACTACGCCTACAACACCGTCAAGGTGGTTTACGGCATCGCGGCCTCGGTTCCGTGGGTGGGCAGTTGGCTGGCGCAGGCGGCCTTCGCGGGCAACTTCCCCGGCGACGGCATCATCCCGCGCATCTACGGCTACCACATCATGTTGCTGCCAGGGATCCTGCTGGCCCTGACCGGCGCGCACATGCTGATCATGATCAAGCAGAAGCACACCCAGCCGCAGTACGCCAAGCGCATCGCCTACAAGAAGATCGTCGGCGTGCCGCTGCTGACCCAGCAGACCCCGATCATGCTGATGCTGACGCTGCTGTTTGCCGGAATCGTCCTGCTGTTCAGCGCCTTTATCCCGGTCCACCCGGTCGAGTTCTTTGGGCCGCCCAGCACCACGCCGATCAACAACATCAAGCCCGACTGGTACCTGCTGTGGGTCTTCGGTGCGCTGGCGATCATTCCCAGTTTCGAGATGAATATCCTCGGCGGCGTCATCGGCTCCGAGTTCGTCGGCGCGATCCTGCTGCCCACCATGGTCATCGGCGCGATGTTCGCCGTCCCCATGCTGGACCGCAGCAAGGACAACAACTATTATGCCGAGAACCCCACCAACCATCCGGTGCGGCTGGCGATTGGCACCTCGTTCATGGCGCTGCTGATCATCCTGTCGGTGGCCGGGTACAAGCCGGACCTGATCAGCGGCAACGTGCTGACCACTGCCAATGCCAACACTGTGCTGTGGATTCTGGTCTTCCTGGTGCCCGCCGTGACCTACTTCTCTACCATTGGCATCGTGCGCGGCATCCGCTCTCTGCGTGAAGCCGACGAGCGTGAGTCGCTGGCCCACGCCGCCGCCGCTGACGACTGAAGCCCACCTCTCTAAACCGCCCTGGCCGGTGCCGGGGCGGTTTTTTCTATGCTGCGTCAATGCGTCAATGCGTCAATGCGTCAATGCGTGAATGCGTCAATGGAACAGCTCGCCCACCATCTGGCCCGCGAAGCCCGCCGCCTCGGCCTGGAATCGGCAGACCTCGGAAACGCTGCTGACGCGGTGCAAGCCTTTGCTCAGGCCGTGCTGACAGAAGTGGCCGCGCTGGGTCTGATCTGGGGGGCGGAAGAGGTGGGATGCTGGGCTGCGCCGCGTTCAGGCGGGCACTGTTCCGATGGGAATTGTTTCCGATGGGCATTGAAGACAGAAAAAAAGCCGCCTCACTGGGAGGCGGGGAAATTCGTGAAGGACTATGCCTGAACGCGGTTGTTCGGCCTGACCACGGCCACCTGCTCGCCGCCCTCGCGGCTACCGGCGGCGTAGCCCACCTGCGCGCCAAATTGCCAGGCCAGCTTGATCATGAACTGAATGGCGTCCTCGTCGCGGTTCTGGATGAGTTGCCGTAGATGTTCGGGCAGGCCGTCGGGCAGCGGCATAACCCCGAGCTGCTCACTGTATTCGGTTCGGAGCTGCTCGAACCACTCGGCGTAAGGGTTCTTCATGGAAACCATCTTAACATGACCACACTCAAGGAATGTAAGCGGAGGAATGGACTCAGCAGAAATGGAAATGGACCGTGGTGCTGGCTGGGGCGTGATCCAGCACGCTTTTCGGTCCTGCCCTTCCGTCTGCCCACTTTGCCTTCCGCGCACCTTTTTATTGTTCCAATGGTGCTACGCTTCACGCATGACCGCGACCACCCATCCAGGAACCCACGGTGATGTGCTCGAAAAGCCCATGACCATCAGCGAATTTGGCGCGCAGAAGGCTATAAGCATCATCGGCCAGAGCGGCAAGGAAAATGCCGGCGTGCGCGTGTTCATCAAGAGCGGCGGCTGTAGCGGCTACCAGTACGGCATGGCTATTGACGACCGCGAACTCGACGGCGATACCATCGTGCATGATCGGGGCGTCAAGCTGCTCGTCGACCACATGAGCCTGTCGCTGCTGCGCGGCAGCGAGGTGGACTTTGTGGAGAACATGATGGGCGGCGGCTTCACCGTTAACAACCCCAACGCCACCAGCTCCTGCGGCTGCGGTCACTCCTTCCGCACCGATAGCTCCCAGTCGCCCGACAGCGAGGGCAGCAGCGGGTGCGGCAGCCATTAGCCCGTGCTGCTCCTCACAACTTTTTTCTGCTCAAGACTGGAACCCCGCGTTCCAGTCTTTTCCTTGTGATGGATGATGGGGGGGGTCCTGTCTGCCAGCTGTCCTGGAAATTGGCATCCCTGAACCCCAGAATTGACGCCGCCCCACCTCTCCTGACCCAAAGTCTGCGATTTGCCGCGCCGTATTGCATGCGGGACGCTTGACACACCCTCACCCGGCCCTATACTGACGCCCATCAACACAGTTCGGGGCCGTGATGGCCCGCAATACCCCGGAGGCGTCAATGAAAAAGATTCTTGCACTTTCCGCCCTTCTGCTTGGAGCCGCTGCCGTCGGTCCTGCCCTGGCTGGCCCGGCCAACAACAGCCTGATCGTCGGCACCTCGCAGGAGCCGCCGAACATCTATGATCCCTGGGTTACCAACAACCTGGCAATCACTTCCGAGATCAACAACTGGATGGGCGCGGGCCTGACCGGTCTGGACAACGACGGCAAACTGTACGCTGACATGGCGACCACCGTGCCCTCGGTGGCCAACGGCGGCTACAAGATCGTCAAGGACGCCAAGGGCAAGGTCATCCGCAACAGCCTGACCTACACCATTCGCCCCGACGCCAAGTGGAGCGACGGCTCGCAGATCACCGTGGCCGATTTCGAGTTCTGGCTGATGGTGCAAAATGATGACCGTGTGCCGGTGCCGGACCGCTACCCCTACGAGAACGCCAAGATCACGCGCGGCGCAAACAACAAGACCTTTACCATCACCTTTGATCCCCCGTACCTATTCGCCGAGCAGGCCGGTGCGCCCGGCCTGGCTCCCTCCGTATCAATGAAGGCGGCCTGGACAGCCTTCGACACCGCCACCAAGGGCCAGAAACCCAGCGACACGGTAAACGAGCAGTGGATCAAGTTCCTGAACCAGTTCACCACCTCCAACAACCTGCCCAAGGTGGTGGCGGGTCCCTTCAAGCCCACCGCATGGCGGCCCGGCAACAGCCTGACCATGAGCCGCAACACCAACTACTGGCGCAAGCCCTCCGGCGGCGAGAGCAAATACGTGCAGACCGTGACCTACCGCTTTATTCCCAACACCAACACCCTCAAGGTCAACGTGCTCTCGGGTCAGGTGGACGCGCTGGCGACGGTGGGGCTGTCCTTCGATCAGGCCATTGACCTTCAGCGCGGACAGCGCAAATTCACCACCTCTTTCGTGCCCGGTTCGGTATGGGAGCACATCGATATCAACACGCGTGGCCAGAAGGCCAAGGATCTGGAACTCGACAACCCCAACATCCGTCAGGCGCTGCTGTACTCCATCGACCGGGCCTCGCTGGTCAAGGCGCTGTTTCAGGGCAAGCAGCCGGTGTCCAACGTGTTCATCAACCCGCTGGCAACGGTGTACAAGAAAGACGTGCAGGCATATGCCTTCGACGCCGCCAAGGCCAAGGCGCTGTTTGCCGCCGCTGGCTGGACCCCCGGCAGCGACGGCATCCTGCAAAAGGGCGGCAAGAAATTCAGCCTGAACTTTGGCACCACTGCGGGCAACAGCGTGCGCGAGCGCGTGCAGCAGATCTTGCAGGCCCAGTGGAAGGCCGTGGGCGTGCAGGTCAACATCCAGAACTACCCGGCCAGTGTGTTCTTCGGCGCAGACTTCCTGTCCAAGGGCGCAGAGGGCAAGTGGGACCTGGCGATGTACGCCTGGATCAGCAACCCCATCTTCGAGGAAGGCGACCTGTTCAAGGGTTCGGGCGTTCCCACCACCGAAAACGGCTACTCCGGCCAGAACAACTCTGGCTGGATCAACGCCGACTACGATAAGTTGCAGCTCCAGGCCCGCACCGAATTTGACCCCGCCGCGCGCAACAAGCTCTTTGACCAGATGCAGAGTATCTGGGCCAAGAACGTGCCGTCGCTGCCGCTGTACTACCGCGTCAACCCGTACATCCAGGCCAACGGACTGGCCAATTACGATTTCAGCGCCTACACGCTGTATCCCACCTGGGACGCCTACCGCGTGGGCTGGACCAGCAAGGGCGCGGTCTCGGCCCACAAGCAAAAAGAGTAACTCGGGGAACTGGGCGCACGCCGCCTGAACTCCGAAGACCGGGGAGAGGATGCGCCGCACGCTGGCCTTCCTCTCCTCCCTTGCATTCAATCCCCTCCACGTTCTTTGAAAGGATGGCCCCGCTATGGCAACCTACGCCCTGCGCCGCGTCTTGCAGATGATTCCGCTGCTGCTGCTGATCAGTCTGGTGATCTTCGGCCTGACCGCCCTGCAACCCGGTGACCCGGTGGATCAACTGATCTTCGGCAACCCGCGCATTACCCCCGAGGACGTGGCCCGGCTGCGCGAGGCGTACGGCCTGAACATCCCGTGGCCCCAGCGCTACGTGTCCTGGCTGCTGCGCGCCTTTCAGGGCCAATTCGGCTACTCGCGCGATTTCGGTATCCCGGCCACCCAGTTCATCTTTACGCAGCGCCTGCCCAATACGTTGCTGCTGACCATCCCGGCACTGGTCATCAGCACCCTGATCGCCGTGCCGCTGGGCATCTACTCGGCCATCCGGCAGTACAGCGTGATGGACAACATCCTGACCTTCCTGAGCTTCGTGGCCTTCAGCGCGCCCGTGTTCTGGATCGGGGTGATGGCGCTGTACCTGTTCGCGGTGTACCTGCCGCAGGTCACGGGCGGGGCCATTGCCCTACCCCCTGGCGGCCTGGGAAATCTGAGTCCTGACGACGGTTTCTGGCCGTACTGGCTGGACCGTTTGAAATACCTGATCTTGCCGCTGTCCATTCTGATGTTCCGCGAGATCGCGGCTACCAGCCGCTTTATGCGCGCCAGCTTTCTGGAGGTGATCGGGCAGGACTTCGTGCGGACGGCGCGGGCCAAGGGGCTGCCCAACCGCTCAGTGATCTTCAAGCACGCCCTGAGAAACGCCCTGATTCCCATCGTCACCATCCTGGGCCTGTCCATTCCGGGCCTGTTCGGCGGTGCAGTCCTGACCGAGACGGTGTTCTCGTGGCCGGGCATGGGCCGCGCGCTGCTGGACTCGCTGGTCAGCAAGGATTTCAACGTGGTCATGCTGTGCCTGATGCTGCTGGCCATCCTGACCGTCGTGTTTCAGTTGCTCGCCGACTTGGCCTACGCCCTGGTCGATCCCCGGATTCGCTACTCGTGAGGCTCTTGTCCCTGAAGGTGGCCCTGCCATGACTATCACTGCGCCCGCCCCGCCCGCCGAGAAAAGTTACTCCTCTCTCCAGATGTCCATGCGCCGGTTGCGGCGTCACAAGGCGGCCATGATCAGTCTGGCTTTTATTGTGTTCGTGGTGCTGGCAGCCATCTTTGCGCCGCTGATCGCCCCGCACGATCCGAATACGCAGGACCTGAGCGGTTTCTTTGCGCCGCCGAGTTCCAGTTTCCCGCTGGGTCAGGACGAGTTGGGCCGCGACGTGCTGTCGCGCGTCATCTACGGCAGCCGCATCAGCCTGGTGGTGGGCTTCTCGGTGGCCCTGATCAGCTCCCTGCTGGGCACCCTGATGGGCCTGGTGGCGGGCTTTTTCGGCGGTCTGACCGACTCGGCCATCAGCCGCTTCATCGAGTTTATGCTGAGTCTGCCTACCCTGCCGCTGCAACTGGTGATCTCGGGACTGTTCGCCAGCAGCGACGCGCCGTTCATCGCCAACTTGCGCCAGAATCTCGGCTCTTCGGCCAGCGTGGTGATCATCATTACCATCTTTGCTGTCTTCGGTTGGATGGGCACGGCCCGGCTGGTGCGCGGCGAGGTGCTGCGCCTTAAGAACCTGGAATACGTGGACGCCGCCCGCGCGCTGGGTGCGAACAACAACCGCGTGATGTGGCGGCACCTGGCCCCCAATATGCTGGGTATTATCGTGGTGAGCGCCACCATCGACGTGGCCGGGGCGATTCTGGGCGAGGCGGCGCTGAGCTTCCTGGGCTTTGGCATCCAGCCGCCTGTATCCACCTGGGGCAACATGCTCAGCAACGCGCAGGAAGTGGTGCTCAGTTACCCCTGGCTGCCGTTCTATCCGGGTCTGGCGATTCTGTTCACCGTGCTGGCCTTTAACTTTCTGGGCGACGGCCTGCGCGACGCCTTTGACCCCAAGAGTCGGCGCTAGACTCTTCTGCATTGTTCGGGGCCGCCGCTGGGAAAACTCCGTGCAGGCGGCTTTTCTTGTCTCGTGTCAGGATTTTCCCGTATGCTGAACAGATGATCGTCCTCGGCATTGATCCCGGCCTAGCCAATCTGGGCCTGGGTCTGATCGACGGCAACGTGCGAAAAGCCAAGCATCTGCATCATGTCTGCATCACTACCGAGAGCGCCTGGGTGATGCCGCGCCGCCTGGCCTACATCCACAGTGAGGTCAGCCGCCTGATCGAGACGTACCAGCCGGAGGCGGTCGCCATTGAGGACCAGATTCTGCGCCGTCAGGCGGACGTGGCCTTTAAGGTGGGGCAGGCCTTTGGCGTGGTGCAACTGGCCTGCGCGCAGGCGGGTGTGCCGGTGCATTACTACGGCCCCATGCAGGTCAAGAAGGCGCTGGTGGGCGCGGGCCGCGCTGACAAGGAGCAGGTCATCTACATGGTCAAGGCGTCGCTGGGCGTGCGCGAACTGTTCAACAATCACGCGGCGGACGCGCTGGCGCTGGCGCTGACCCATCTGGCGCATCAGCCGATGCAGGCCGCCGCCGCCCGGCTGGCCCGCGCTTAAGCGCCCCAGCCCATGTCCGCCGCCGCCGCGCTGACGCTGTCTCTGCTGGCTTCTGTAGCCGTGACGCTGTGGTGGCTGTGGTTCTTTGTGCGCCGGGACCGCCACCCGGAGCCATTGTGGCTGCTGGCGCGCACCTTCGCCTGGGGTATGTTCGCGTGGCTGATCGCGGCGGCTTTCGAGGCCAGCTTGGGCAAGGTGCTGGACTCCAGATTGCCCCTGACGCTGCTGCTGGTGGCGCTGCTGACCGCCGTGATCGAGGAGGGCAGCAAATTCGTGGCCGCCACCACCGCCGTCACCGAACTGTCTTTTGATGAACCGATGGACGGCCTAGTCTACGCCGTGACCGCCGCGCTGGGCTTCGCTTTAATGGAAAACGTGACCTACACCCTGGGTTTCGGCAGCGGGGCCGCCACCTGGCACGCGCTGGTCACGACGCTGGCCCACGCCCTGTTCAGCGCGCCGCAGGGCTACGCGCTGGGCGGCCTGCACTGGCAGCAGGTCAGCGGCCCAGCCCTTAGACGATCGGGACTGGGTTCGGTGCGGGGCTGGGTGCTGCGCGGCGTGTTGCTGAGTGTGACTCTGCATTTCGCCTTTAATGGTCTGGTGTCCGGTCCACCCGGACTGTGGCCGCTGCTGGCGCTGGGCGCGGTGGTGGCGCTGATGATCGGCCTGGCCAGCCGCTATTACCTCCGTTTCGAGGCGCATGCCCGCGAATACGGTCCGTCGGCGTATTTTCTGGAAACCCAGGCACGACGCAACTCGAAGTAGATGCAAACCGGAATGGAGGCTTACAGCGCCGGGTGTTCGGCGTGTCCCGTCACCCAGTGTTGGCCGTCGTCATCGGTCTCATGCTTCCAGACCGGGATTTGCACCTTCAGGTATTCAATGAGAAAATCGCAGGCCTCCAGCGCGGCGCGGCGGTGGGGGCTGGCTACCCCGATCAGGATGCTGGCCTCGCCCGGCAACAGGCGTCCGGTGCGGTGCTGGATCCAGATCCGCAATTCGCCGTGCTTGTCGCGGGCTGCGTGGGCCGCTCCTTGCATGACCTTGTGGGCCATCGGCGCGTACCCCTCGTAATCAATATGTTCGACGCCCTTGCCTTTGTTCGGACTGCGGACGGTGCCCACGAAATACGCCTGCGCGCCGCACCCGGGCCGCACCAGAAACGCATCCGCAGTTTGCAGGAGGAGAGGCTGATCGGTCATCTCGCAGTGGGTGGCCGCGTCGTCGCTGCCGCCGGCCACCGGTGGCAGAAAGGCCACCTCGTCGCCATCTTTGAGGCTGTGATCCGGCGTGGCGTAGGTCTCATTGACCGCCACCATGCATCCCTTCAGACTCAGGCCATGCTGCGCCTCAATCATCGAGGCCAGCGTCCGCACATCGGCCCCGTCAGGGGCGTCGAGTTTCACTTGCTCAGTCCCGATTTCCCGCCGCAGGTGGGCAAAAAACACCACGTTCAACCGCATGGGAATCAGGCTAGCACGCGGTCTCGTAGTTGGCAGTATTGACCCGTTGCGTCCCGCATCCCAGACGCTGAGGAGTCTTGCGTGAATGGCTCCAGCATGCTGCCAAGCCGGGCCGCTCAGGTATTGACAGATACATCACAGAAGGATATAGTTCCCTTCGCCCGTTAAACAGGCGAGTGGAAAACCCCAAGCTTTTCGGAGCAAAAGGCCCACTGGGACGCATGAAAATCTGGTGTTGATAATGATGACAGGACCGCTTCGACAGAGGCGGGTGAGCGGATAGTCCACCCCGGAGTATCTCCAGACTCACGAAGGTGATTTTCGGATCACAGAAGTCTTCGGACTTCAAAAGCAGACCTTTTCCTCTGGAAAAGGCAGCCAAGCGCAAGCTTGGGTCAACGAACTAACATCTGAACTCCTCTGGAGTTCAGTGATAGACCATTTTATGGAGAGTTTGATCCTGGCTCAGGGTGAACGCTGGCGGCGTGCTTAAGACATGCAAGTCGAACGGTGACCTTCGGGTCACAGTGGCGCACGGGTGAGTAGCGCGTGACTGACCTGCCCCAAAGTTCCGAATAACGCCT
>NZ_JNIW01000057.1:0-6486 GCF_000701425.1 Deinococcus frigens DSM 12807
ACCATCAGCAAGTGATTTCCACGGCTCGCTGCAACAATGTCATTGAGCAATCGCACCGATCTACACGGCGTCAGGAACGACAACAACAGGGATTCAAACGAAAAAAACGAGCGCAAGAATTTCTGAGGCTGCACGCCCGAATCGAGAACATCCACCATCACGCCCGAACCAGCGTTTCTACCTCAATCAGACGAAGCAATCAGAAACAAGCGTTCCAGACGTGGTTAATGGTCGCGGCAGGGGTGGCCTGAACTTCAGGCCACCCCTGCCCTCAGGCTGCCACGGGTCAAGTTAAGGCAACACAACCGTCTGAATGCTGCGTGGAAAACACGTCGCCAGCGCTCATGCTCGGAATCATGCACGACACCAGGAATGTGCTCCCCGTTTGGGTAGCAGCCCTGATCCATGAACCGGTGACCGCGCGCTGTCGACATGCAATAGGACTCCCTCCAGCCGCTCTGGTCAGCTGGTCGGTGGACGCCGCTCGAGGGCGGCTAGAGGACGGCTGGATGTGGTTTACGGCGGCATGTGGCGTCCTCCTATCTGTGGGGGGACGACCGGCGTGGTCGACCTCTGAACCGAACCGTAACTACCGGGGGTATGGCAGCCTCATGGAGGCAGAGCGCTTTGCCAAACCTTGAGATGGAACCGGCCTGCGTTGTTAACGCAGGCCTGGGGCTGTGGTCTTTGATCACAGAGTCGGGTCGGGTGTCACCTCGGTGCGCGGGGAGGCCACCGCCCGATGCGCTTCGGGTGTGTTGCTGACGCTGGGAAGACGATGCGTATGGCGCCGGTTCTGCCGGAGAGATTTGGTGGACGCAACTGGTTTCGTTGGCGCCGCAGTGGTGTGGATTCTGAACCAGTCCCGGGCGAGCGGGCGGTCGAACGCGATGCGCTGGTTCTGGCTTAGGCGCAGCCGATCCTGCAGCGCCTGGCTGAGCTTGATGTCCCACACCCGGCCCTCATACAGGCGGCTGCTGATGGTGACGCCCAGCTGGGCGAACATCCCCTCAACGAACGCTATGAGGTGCTATTCGCCGACCGGCAAGCTGCTGGGAGTGTGCTCCCCAGTCACTATGTCAACGGGCCCTTCATGCCTCGGCTCTGTAAACTGCCGTGTTAGGTCAATGGAATCATTTGGGGGGGCATGAGAGGAAACTGGATTGCGTTGCCCTGGGCGATGGTGGTGGGCTCGACGTTGACCGAGGACTTTCCTGCCCTCCCTGCTGACGCGCTGGTGGCTGTTCCTGCCCGCTGGGATGAGGCCAGTGGCGTGTGGACTGTGGAGCTGGAGTTCCTCGCGCGGCCGCCTGGATATGGGGCGCTGGAGGCCAAGGGGAGGGGCTCCCGTACGGTGATCGACGCTCCGTGTGGCCTGGACATGGTTGAACTGCACGTGCGCTTCCGACGCTGGCGCTCACTCACGGGAGGACAGAGCGTGTCGCCGTTGCCGGCCTGGTGGGGGGACGCTGCGCGCCTGAAATACACACCTGAGCTGCGGGCGTACCTCGCTGGCAGTCGCACGATGCCTGGTCTGAGCCGGAGGACAGCGCAGCGTGCCGTTGGGGGATCTGCGGAGCTCCTCACGACGCTGCTGGCCCAGTCCACGTCCGCCCCTGCACCTGAGCCGGCTGACTACCGCCTCCGGCGCGCTGAGCCACTTCCGAGGATTCTGGCGGTGGACGAGATCTACCTGGGTGGCCGGTACTGGACGGTGCTGACGGACAACGACCAGGACGAGGGCGCGCCGCGGCACTTCCGTCAACGCTTCCTCGGGATTTGCCTGGGCCGGGACGTTGCTGTCAAGGGTGAACCTCCCAGCCCGCTCCAGCGGATGCTGGGAGAACTGGCCTCCTGGTACCGCGAGGATCGCAGCCGGTGGGACGCACCCCGTCCCGGAAGGCCCGATCAGGTCACGCTGGACTTGTGGAGTGGACATGTCCAGGCCTTCAAGGAAGCGTTCCTCCCCACACCGCGGAGAGCAACATACATCCACCCACCGGAGTTCCTGGTGCCGGATGCCTTCCACCTGACGGCGCGGGGTCACCGAGTTCGGACGATGACCCTCGCACACTTTTGGCGTAAGTGCACGATGGCCGAGCGTGCGCAGCTGGAGCGGTGTGGCCACACTCCTCAGGCGGCCGCGACCTGTAAGTGTGCGGCGAAATCAAAGTGTGACCACCATCGGCGGCTTCACGCTCTGAATGCGGTGCTGGACAAAATTGGTCACGCTCGGTCGACTAAGGAGTGGTGGGACTTCAGGGTGGCCTGGTATCTGGCGCTCGATAGGGCTCGGAAGTATGGGACGATCTCGGAGCGCGGCTTCATGACGCTTGCCGATGACCTGTCACGCAGAGTGGACGATCCTCAGCGGCGCGTCAGGTCGCGGGTAAAGGGTGCAAAGCTCGGCGTTCCCCGATCTAATGTCTGGTCGACAAACGCCCGTGCTGAACGCATGAACCGAGAGTTGCGCGCGGTGATGCAGGGGCTGGGCCGACGCAATCCGGCGTTGATCCTCGACCGCCTGATGGTCGAGATGGGCCGGGATCCAGTGGGAAGTGCGCCCGGAGCGGTGACCATGCTGGCGGGCAGCCTCGAATGCCCTGGGTGTGGCGGCAGGGTGAGCATTCCCTCGGACGCCCTAGTTACGCCGATCCCGACCCTGCCCAGAGGGATGCAGCCGCTGAACCTGAAGCTGCCAACCCAGGTGCAGTGTGACCATTGTGGGCGGGTCACCCTGCCGCTCGCTCAGCTCCCCCGCACGCCGCAACTTGACCGGTGGCTCCAGGCACCCGGTCAGCTGGCCCTCCCGCGCCGCGTGCTCGCTCAACTGACGGGCCTGAAAGGAGCGGCGCTGCCCTCCCACAAGGCGATGATCACGCGCCTTGCTGAACAGACTGAAGGGAAGGCAAGGGCCGCCGGGGAGCGTGACCTGGAGACGCTGATCTACGACGAGATCTGGACGACGACGCGGGTCTGGCTGCTGCTCGCGACGCCGGCGGGACAGCTGGTGGACATGCAGCTGGTGCCGTCGCCAGTGCCGTCCAAAAAACCCAGCCATGAGGCGGTCGGCACGGCGGCAGCTGACTTCCTGACGCGTCACGTTGGAGGGCAACAGACGGTTGTGCTCAACAAGGAATACCGGGCGCTGATGGCGACCCTCGCTGGCCCCCTGCGGGCACGCAAGGTCAACGTCATCCTGAGTTCCTATGTGCTGCACGAGTATCATCGCCGGTTCTGGAACAAGCTGTTAAAAGAACTAGAGACCAAGCGTGAGAAATCGGGGAGCAAAGCACCAGTCGTGAATCGGGGTAAAGAACTGGATCTGGAACGACGCCGCCGGCTCCAGCGGGAGAATGCTGGAGGCACAGCAGCTGGCCAAGAAGAAGCTGGCCAACCACATCTTCACGGGCGGAGTCAGCTACGGCGTGAGGCGTTCACTTGGCTTGAGCAGGAACGTGATTCAACTGGATCCGCGCTGACCATCCATGAAGCCAATGCCTTCTGGGCCAGCGTCAATGGTCTTGCGCAGACTGAGGCGGGCGAACCGACGACAGTGGTGCTGCAGGAACTGACGCTCTTCAAGCGGCTGCTTTCGCGCAACTGGGCAGGTACGAGAGCACTGCTGGACACCGCTGGTGTCTCAGGGCCGACAGGGGGGCGGAGCGCTACGTCACTTGATCCGCAGACATGCATCGAGCAGTTCTACGCTCGACGCGCACACCTACCGGATCGTTGGCAGGCCTGGAGGGCTGTTCGCCCTTTGATCACGGCTACGCTGTTGACCCCCCCTGTGTCCATGGGGCGACACCCGCGCCTGCTGTCACGCATCACGGGTCTGTTGAGGAGTTCCCCAAGTCTAGATCCGGACGTGCAGCGTGAGCGCATTCTCCGCGTTGAGGCGCATGAACGTGCTGGCGGTCATGCACGTGCGGGTGCCTGAGACTAAACGCTGGCCAGGCACATATACCTCAGGGGCCTTCGCTCAAGTCCGCAAGTACCCGAGCGGGTCGTCTCGTTGCCGGCGGTGGTGCCCGTGGACGCGCGGCAGGCCATCGTCCGCATGTGGGCGCGTGCAGAAGGAGGGTGGAGGCCGGCACAGATGTTCGCTGGCTCATCGAGGCCCTGACCCTGCCCTCCTGGGACGGCGCGGAGGAGCAGGCCCTGTAAACTGGGCACGGGCGGGTGGTGGCGGCGCTCCAGGCACACGGGATCAAGGTTGGGGATCCCGTCGAGGCGGGCGAGTGGCATGCGCAGGGGGAGGGCACCTACGCCGTCCTGCCGCTAGAGGGTGGAGATCTGGCCCTCAGTACACTTGGCCGCTTCGGGGCGCAGCACGTGTGGGGCGGGGCGGGGAGCCACTCTGCTGCGACGATCGACCGGATCCGGGTGGCCCTGGCGGCCATGGGGTGGCCCTGGCTGGACGACGAGGTCATGTCGGTCACGGTGCCGGGGCTCAACGTCTACTATTTCGGGGCGTGGGAGTCCCTCACCGTCGGGGAACTGCTGTTCTACTGTCAGGATTGACAGGGCGGCCGCCCCTGCACACGATCGCCGACATGGCCGCTCACTCGGGTGGAATGGCGATGGTGTGGTCGCCCAGGAAGGTGAACTGGTCGTCCTGAAGGATGAAATGCGTCACTTCTCCGCACCGGGAGCGGAAGGCATATGTCACCGGAAAGCCACGGTACTGCCAGCTGTCAACCGTCCCCCAGTGCCACAGCCACGCCAGCACGGCCTCTCTCGGCCAGCCCTGGACGTGCCGCTGCACCGCCCGCCCCTGCGAGAACAGGTCAACCGCCGTGAACGCCCACGCGCACCAGGCGGCGCACCGCCTCGTGTTACAGGGCTTGAGCGTCCCGATGAGCCCTGTAACATAATGCAGTGCCCACCCCAGCCGTCGCCTACTACCGCGTCTCCACCGCCAAACAGGGCCAATCCGGGCTCGGCCTCGAAGCCCAGCAGGCCGCCGTCCTCGCCTTCGCCCGCGGCAAGGGGCTCGAATTGGCACTGGAGTTCACCGAGGTGGAAACCGGCACCCGCAAACGAAGACGCCCCCAACTCGAAACGGCCCTCGAGGGGCTTAACCTAGCGAAGGTCGAAATTTTGGCCAACCCGGCGATATAGATAGAGTGATGTGGTCAGGTGCATGCGGAAACGAACCCATTCGCAAGGCCCGACTGCAACGAACATAACCTGTTGCCGCAGGTGTGCCCCGCTCACCCCTGAACCCCTCGAGAGATCTTCCAGATCAACGTGCCCCGTGGGACGCCGTTCTAGTCGCAGTCGAAAAACCTGCCGAACCACAAAAGGGGTCAGTCGTCGAGCCTCAGCCCAGCTGGCACCGTACAGGGCGGTGAGGGTGGCGATGGACGTGACCAGCCGCGCGAGGGCCTGCGCGCCGCCGACCGCGCGGCGCTCCTGGGGTTCACTGGCCACGGCGTGCGCCCAGCCTGGGGCACAGCGAAGCCCGGCGGCCACAACGGCCGCCGGGCTGGGGTCTGGTCTCAGCGAAGCTTGACGAGGGCGTAGTGGTTGGTGCCGTCTCTCAGTTTCAGGTTGAACTGGTAGCAGCCCGGCGTGCTCCCGGTCTTCCAGACGTAACTGTAGGTGCCCGTCGTGGCCGAGTAGGTCAGGCCCGCCACCGAGGCGGCGCTGAAGCTGGTCGCGTTCTCCGGGACCGCCGCGGTGGTGGCGCAGCCCACCGGCGTGACCTTCGGGTAACCGGCGGCCAGCACGTCCAGGCTGGTCACGCCGCCGAGATCGAAGTTGATCGGCACCGCGCTGCCGGTTCTGGCAGTGTTGAGCAGCGGGAAGTTGGCCAGCGACTTGGTGAAGCCGTGGAAGTTGTAGATGACGCTGTAGGGCACGGCAGTGGTGGCGGTGTTGCCGGCAACGTCGGTGGCCGTGCAGGTCAGGGTCTTGCTGCCCACACTGCTGGTCTCGGCCGGGCCGCAGGTGGCGGTGGCCACGCCGGAGGTGGCGTCGGTGGCATTCGGCGTGGCACTCAGGCTGGCGCCCAGCAGAACCGGCACGCTGCTGGAGAGCACCGGGCTGAGCGTCGGCTTCACCACGTCGAGCTTGATGGTCACGGGGCTGCTGGCCGTGCCGCCGCCGCTGGTGGCGGTGCAGGTCAGGGTCTGCCCGGTGGTGTCGCTGCTGATGGTGGTGCTGTCGCAGCCACTGCTACTGCTGACGGCGGACTCGCTGTCGGTGACGCTCCAGCTCACCGTGACCGGCGTGGTGTACCAGCCGCCCGCGCCGTTCGGCGTGGCCGGGCTGGGCGTGGCCGTGATGACCGGCGGCGTGCTGTCGGTTGGGGTGAACAGCGCCAGGCTGTGACGCCCACCGGCCGCGATGGCGGTGACGCCCGTCAGGCCGGCGGGACTGGTGGCCTGGCCATAGTAGTTGTCGCCCCAGCCCACCACGCTGCCGTCGCTCTTGAGCGCCAGGCTGTGGTATTGACCGGCCGCGATGGCGGTGACG
>NZ_JNIW01000057.1:6496-23336 GCF_000701425.1 Deinococcus frigens DSM 12807
ACCGGCCGCGATGGCGGTGACGCCCTTCAGGCCGGCGGGAATGGTGGTCTGGCCATAGTTGTTGAAGCCCCAGGCCACCACGGTGCCGTCGCTCTTGAGCGCCAGACTGTGGAACGTACCGGCCGCGATGGCGGTGACGCCCGTCAGGCCGGCGGGACTGGTGGCCTGGCCAAAGCCGTTGTCGCCCCAGCCCACCACGCTGCCGTCGCTCTTGAGCGCCAGGCTGTGGAACGCACCGGCCGAGATGGCGGTGACGTTCGTCAGGCCGGCGGGAATGGTGGTCTGGCCAAAGTCGTTTAAGCCCCAGCCCACCACGGTGCCGTCGCTCTTGAGCCCCAGGTTGTGGTATCGACCCGCCGCGATGGCGGTGACGCCCGTCAGGCCGGCGGGAATGTTGCGCTGGCCATAATAGTTGTCGCCCCAGGCGGTGACCTGTGCAGCCTGCAGGGTCTGCACGGTGAGGGCGCGGGTGGTCGGGGCGCCGGTTCTGGGCGCCGCGGCAGAGGGAACGGCGGCGGTGGGCGTCTGTCCGCACGCGGACAGTAGCAGCCACAGCGTGGACGGGCCGAGGAGGGACAGGGTGGTGCGGGTACGCATAGGAGAACTCCTGGCCATCTGGCCGGTGGGATGGAAGTGACGGAAATGGTTTGCACGCAGGGCAAAGCAAAGCCCAGGAATGAGCGTTGGGTTATTGTCATTTAAAGGCCGTAAACTTGGCGTAAACCCCTGAAAGGGCGTTCTCATCCTTCTCAAAACATGACTACACTGAGTCATGAAATTGATCACCCTGGGTCGACTGGAGCTGCCGGGTGCTGGACTGAAGCGGCCCAAACTGCTGCTCCTGCTGGCCTACCTCGCCCTCGAAGGCCCGCAACCTCGGCGAACCCTGGCCAAGCTGTTCTGGCCCGAGTCCAAGGATCCGCCAGCGAACCTGCGCATGGCCCTGCACCACCTGCGCCAGAATGTGCCGGGGGGCTGCGAGAGCACCGAGACGCTGGTGGTGGGCCAGATCCTGACCGATGCTACCGAGCTGCGGAAAGCGGCACGCCAGAACGCGGTCGCCGATGTGGAGCGGCTCTACCAGGGCCCGTTTCTGCGGGGCACCGGCGGCACCGGCGGAGAGGAACTGGAGGAGTGGATCCACACCACCCGCGAGGAACTGGCAGGCCTGGTGCGCAGCGTCTACCGCCGGGCCGCGGGCGACGTGGCCCGCTCGGGCGACCACGCGGTGGCTGCGGAGTGGGCGGTACGGGCGCTGTATGTTCCAGGAGCGTGCCCGCCCAGCCCTGAGGACCTGAAGCTGCTGTACCCGGTGCTGGTGCAGGGCCAGCACGGGGCGACCGCTGCCGTTCGAAAGCTCGCGGCAGAGTTCGGCCTGGCCCTGGCGCCTGTGGCTACCGCCTCCCCAGGGCATTCCCCTGACCGGAGTTCAGAACTGGAGGGCCGGCCTGACGCCCTGGTGGGCCGCGAGCGGGAGATCAGAGAAGTCCTTGCCCTGCTGGAGCGCGCCCCGGCCGGGCTGGTCACCGTCCTCGGCCCCGGCGGCGTGGGGAAATCCAGGCTGGCCGCCGAGGTCGCTGGCCAGATCCGGGCGCGGCTGGGAGGTCAGCAGGCCTGGGTCTCCCTGGAAAGTGTTCCGGACGCCAACCTGATCCCGGCCCGGATTCTGGACACGCTGGATCTGAGCCCTGCACGCAACAGCGACGGGCTTCCCCTGCTCGTCCATGTTCTGCGTGGGCAGCCCACCGTGCTGGTGCTCGACAACTTCGAGCACCTGATCGACCGCGAAGCCGGCGACGGAACCGAGGTGGTCGCGGCGCTGCTGGCCGCCTGTCCTGCCCTGCGAATCCTGATCACGTCCCGGGAACCCCTCCACCTCAGCGGCGAGGTGCTCTACCCACTGGGTGGTCTGAGCGGCGGGGCGGCAGGGGACGCGGCCACGCTCTTTGTGCAGCGGGCCCGCCTGGTTCAGCCGGACTTTCAGCCCACCGCCGAACAAGACGTGGTGCTTGACCGGCTGTGCAGCCTGCTGGGGGGCCTGCCGCAGGGCATAGAACTGGCGGCGGCCTGGGTCAGAAAGTTGCCCCTGGCCGAGCTGGCCGACGAGCTGGCGCACAACCTGAACCTGCTGACCACCGAAGCGCTTCCCCAGCCGGGACGGCACACCAGCCTGCGCGCGGTGTTCAACCAGTCCTGGCAGCGCCTGACCCTTCCGGAGCAGGACGTGCTGCGGCGCGTGGCCGTCTTTCAGGGCGGATTTACCCTGCAGGCGGCCATCCACGTGGCGGGGGCCTCGGCCTCCCTGCTGACCACGCTGATCGACCGATCCCTGCTGCGCCTGACGGCCGCCGAACGCTACGAGATGCACCCCCTGCTGGGCCAGTTCGCCGCCGAGCAACTCGCCCGGACGCCCGAACTCCAGGCCGCCGCCCGCGAAGCGCACACGCACTTCTTCGTAGCACTGGCTGAGACGGCCGGCCCGGAGCTGTACGGACCGAATCAGGAACACTGGTTCGGTCCGCTCTCCGCCGATCAGGCCAACCTGCGCGAGGCGACCGAGTGGTGCCAGCAGCATGACCAGCCGGATCTGATGGCCCGGATGCAGCGCGCACTGTGGATCTTCGGGTACTGCCGTGAGAGCTATACCTGGGGTCTCCGGCAAATCATGCGGGCGCTCCAGCACCCCCGCGTCTCGCCCAGCGGCCGAGCCATCCTATTGAGGGGAGCTGGAGTACTCAGCCGGGTGTTCGGCGACACGGACACGGCGCTCTCCATGCTGACCGAAGCCACTGAACTTGCCGAGGAGCACCACCTGCCCGACATCCTGCTCGTCGCTCTGATACAGCGTGGCCTGCTGCTGAGTCAGCTGGGCGAGCCAGTCGCCGCCCGCCGGGATATGGAGCGGGGCCTGCGCATCGCGGCGGGTGCCGGCAATCACACCTTGGAGAGTTACGCCCACAGCTACCTCGGCCAGTACCTCTCGCGCGCCGGTCAGTACGGGGCGGCCGAGCCACTGCTGCGCTTTGCGGTCACGCACGCCCGGCAGTACGCGGGCAGTTGGCAGCAGGCGCTGGCGACCCTGCACCTCGCGAACCATCTACGTGACAGCGGTCAGCTGACGGCCGCAGAAGAAGCGTACGCGGCGTGCCGCGCGCTCCTGGAGCGCCTGGGCGGTACCCGGTACCTCGCGGAGTGCCTGGCCGACCAGGCCACGCTGCAGTATTACCGGGCCGACCACGCCGGGGCCCGCCAGTTCCTGGAGCAGAGCCTGCACCTGCTGGAACATCGGCGGGCGGCCCAGACCCGCGCGGCCTGCTTCGCACTCTACGGCCGCATGGCGCTGGACGAGGGGCGCCTGTCCGAGGCGAAACATCAGCTGTTGCATGCAGTGCAGGAGTATCAGGGCGCCGTGTTGCTGGCCGACATTGTCATCCTCCTGCCGGTCTTCGCCCGCCTGGCCTGGCGGTACGGAGAGCCCCTCCTGGCTTCGGAGTGCCTGCGAACCTTCAACCTGTTGCGGCTTGAGGAGAAGATCGAACCTCCCCTCCCAGAGCGGGGCGAGCTCGACCTCCTCCAGCAGCGGGTGCCGGTCGGTGACGGGCATCTTGCAGAGCCGCTCCCGCTGCCCGCGCTCATGACGCAGTTGGCCGAGTTGCCAACCTTGCTGTGAGTCGCTGGGGTGGTGTTGCCCTAACCCGGCACCCAGCTCCTGCCCTAAGGGTGCTTTTCAAGGTTCCGCGCTTCCCGGTGCAGCGCAACACTGACGCCCTTCAGCGCTGCCCGAGCACGTCGGCGACCAGGCTGGAAAAGGCCCGCTTCGTGCTCGCCAGCATGACCCCATGAGGCCGAAAGCGTGTCGTGGGTGAGCGTGCACAGTAGTCCCTCAGCCGGTCAGGCGGGAAGGTGCGCGAGCCGTACACCGCACCCAGGAGGGCGTCTTGTGGGTCTGCCTGCTTTCATCCGTCAGGCCCAGGCACACCCGGCACCCCGTCACTGGCTAAGCGGGCCGTGTGGCGCCCGCATCCCATGGCGAGGCGGACAGCACCGCCCCGCTCGAGCTTCTGTCTCGAGCGGGGCGGGTGAGGCGCCTAGCACAAGAGAATCCGGCCCTCAAACAGCGCACCGCACGGCAGCTGCTTAAAGATCGAGACGACGTTGCGGCCCCCGCTGTAGCCCTGGCTCGACACGGCGAGGTCCAGGTCGCCATCAACACCACCCGTACACGGCCGCTCAACAAACAGGGGAAGCGGGCGAGCGTCTTCACAACCGCTCGCCCGCTCTCGTTCGACTGACTCTTGAGGATCAGGTGGCCCGCGGGAAAGACGAGCCAAAACAGGCGTGAATGGGAGGACTACTACGGGCTGACGACCTGTGTCGGCGTGAGACGGAACGTGGTGGTGTTGTCGCCGAGCTGGCCGAAGCCGTTGTAGCCCCAGCAGTAGGCCTGTCCGCTCGAGGTGAGGGCGCAGGAGTGGGAGGAGCCCGCGGCAGTGGAAGTGAACGTGAACAGGGGAACCGCATCCGGGATAGTGACCGTCACGTTGGTGGCCGAGCTGCTGGTGGCGCTATTCGCGGCCGCGTCGAATGTCTCTGGCCGTGTAGGCATGCGCCGTTGTTCGTGGAAGCGAAGTTGACCCTGGAGCTGTACGGGCTGGTGGTGGCCGTGGAGAGCAGGGTGCTGCTCTCGTCGAATTCCACCTTGCTCACGCCCACCTTGTCAGCACCGCTCCGCCCCAGCACCTGTCTCGAGCGGGGCGGGTGAGGCGCCTAGCACAAGAGAATCCGGTCCTCAAAAAGCGCACCGTACGGTAGCTGCTTTAAGATTGAGACGATGTTGGGGTCCCCCCCGCTGAAGCCCCAGCTCGTCACGGCGAGGTCGAGGTCGCCATCCCCGTCGAATTCCCCAGCCGTCACAGATTTGACGCGCGGCTCCGCATAACCCGCCACCGAGTGCGTGAAGTTGCCTGAGCCATCGTTGCGCAGCCTATCGAGGTAGCCCAAGCCAGTGTCCGGCAAGACGAGGTCTCCATCACTGTCGAAGTCCCCAGCCGTCAAAGCGTCTGTGGGTTCCCTCACCCTTTTGCCGCCCTTTGCCGTTCCTTTTTGCGTCCTGGACGCCATTTCCCTCAACCTGTCAGGTACCGAGGACGCTCTGATTCCCTTGAGGACCGAGGCCGCGTCGCAGGTATGGACGCGGGGGGCTTTACCTCAATTCTGAGTCATGAGGTTCACCGCTTAGTATCAAAAGGGTGAACCTCATGACAACCTGCATTTTTAGGACGCTAGTTGTGCTCGGGTGACGTAGCTGTACCCGCAGCACCTGCCCTTCCACTGCTGCCTGCGCTGGCGCCGCGTCCTCCAGCCTCCCCACCTCTACCGCCTACACTGTAACCATCTTGCACGGCATTATTCGTGTAGCTGGTACCGGACGACGAGAAGGCCGGATTGGAGGTGAATATCCCGCCTCCCGATGCACTCCCCGATATACCGCCATCACCGCCATTACCGCCATTGTAATCAGTACGGGAGCTACTATAACAGGTACTGAGCCCACAACGATAGGAAAAGGTGGTGATGAGATATCCTCCCGCTCCACCGTTACCACCCATTGAAAATCCACCGGCAGCCCTATTATTACTCACTTGACTGTCCACTATAGAAAGGTTACCCTCGTTGTATATACCTCCGCCATAACCACTGCCAGCGTCTCCTCCACGACCGCCCCAGCCTCCTGAATAATATTCGCCACCATAGAAACCATCTCCCCCTCTGCCGCCATTGCCGCCCGAGGCGCTGTTGTTCATAATCGTGACTCTGATCAGATTGAGCGTGGCTCCATTGTATATCGCGCCGCCATACGCGGTATTACCGCTATTTCCCGAGGCTCCCCAAGCACCGTAAGGATAAGAAGAGTAGGATGTGGATCCCACAGCTCCATCCGATCCCAAAACACGACTATTACTTATAGTAACACCTTCAAGCTCTAAAGTGCCCATGTTAGAAATCGCGCCACCTTGGCTCCAAGCAAATCCATTGGTTATGGTGAGTTGGCGCAGTGTCACACTTACCCCCAATGGCACGTCGAACATGCGAGTACCGCCACCGCCATTCAATGTAACCGCACCAGTGATGGTCAAATTCTTGTCCAAGATAATCTGACTACCAAGCGTAATCGTGCTCACCGATGGTGCAAAGAAAATTGCATCTCCGGGAGCGGCACCTGAAACGACGGAACGCAAGCTACCATCACCGGAGTCCGCACTGCTGGTGACAGTTAAGCCATAGGTGAAGGTTGTCGGGCCAGAAGTACCACCGCTCGTGCTCACCGTGACACCCACCGACCCCGCTGTTCCAGCCGGTACCGTGCCGGTGATCTGCGTTCCCTGTGCGTTCACAGCCTCGTCAGCCACGTCAGCCGCGCCGAACTTCACCTGGCCGCCGGTGAGGTTGGTGCCGGTCAGGGTGAAGGTGTAGCCGCCCGTTTGCAAGCCCGAGGTCGGGGTGAGGCTTGAGATGACAGGAACCGGGATGGCGACGGTGACTGTCGTGGCGGGGCTGCTGGCGGCGACGTTTCCGGCCGCATCAAATGCCTTGGCGGTGTAGCTGTGAGAGCCGTTGTCGGTGAAGGCGTAGGTGATGGTGGAGATGTACGGGCCGGCGGAGGCCGTGGAAAGCAGCGTGCCGCCCTCGTAGAACTCCACCCTGCTCACACCCACGTCGTCCGCTGCGGTGGCCGTCAGGGTGACGCTGCCCGCGGCCGTGAAACTGTTGCTCGAGGCGGCGAGGCTCACGGTCGGAGCAGTGGTGTCGGGGCCGGTGGTGATGATGTAGGTGTCCCACACCCCGCCGTTCGTGACGCCGATGGTCAGGATGCTCGAGACGTCCGTGTTGTAGCTCGGGCTGGAGGTGAGCTTGATTTGCACGGTGTCCCCGTTCTTCACGGTCGTGCCCGTGCTGGCCACTTCTGCGTTATTCACGATGAGCCTGCCGGCGGTCACGCTCACCGGCACACTCACCTCCAGGCCACTGACTGTGACCGTGTTCGAGGTGTATTCCGTCGAGCGGGTAGCGCCAGTCTCTGGCGTGAGCGTGAAGGTGGCCGCCGTCGTGTCGGGGGTGCGGTAGACATTGCAGGTCAGGGTGGTAGTGTTCACCCCGTCGCTGGCCGTGAACACGAAACTGTTGTCACCCACCGCGAGCGCCTGATCTGGGATGGCGAACGAGCCGGGCGCGCTCACGATGGTGGCGGCTGTCGCGCCGCTTCTGGAGAGCGTGACGCTGACCGAACCCGAGTCGTCGTTAGCCGTGCCATTCACGAAGGAGACGGTGGCTGTACCCACAACCTGGGTGGCGTCGGGGCAGGTCACGCTCAGCGTCGGCTTCGTCGCGTCCTGAGCCGTCGTGACCGTATAGGTGCCACTCACACCGCCGATGGTGACGGTTCCGGTGGCCGGGGTGTTGTAGCTCGCGCTGGAGGTCAGCGTCACCTGTACGTGGTCACCGTTGTTCACGGTCGGGGTGCCGCCCGTCACCACAGCGTTGTTCACGGTCAGCGTCGCGCCGCTGGAGACCGAGACCGGCGAGGTTCGCAGCAGCGACGCAGACGGCATCGCCTGCTGGTTTATCGATACCAACTACAACGAGGAAGGCTTCTTCGTGCGCCACGCCTATTTCCTGGGCGCGCAAGACCCCTACACGGCCCTCAAGACCACCCTGAAAGCCGAGGTCGATGCCGAAGCCTGGAGCAGCCTGAACAGCGACACCAGCCGTCCCTTCGGCAAGCCGGAGACCGGGCGCATTGCCGTGAAGGTCATCAACCACTTAGGCGACGAGGTCATGAAGGTCTACAGGGTTGGGTAGGAGCAGGAGCGGAAGGGGCGGTTCGGTTAGCCAAAGGGGGTGGAAGGAAGATGGATCGCTGGTCACTCCCCAGCCGAGGCTACTTATGAGGCACACCCTGACCGTGCGCGTCCGTCTCACCGAGGATGCGAGAAAAATCCACATGCGGACTACTGGATATATTCCCTCCGAGATCTGGCGGGGACGAATTGACCTGCTTCAGCACACTCCTGATGAGCGTGCATTAATCTTGGAACACACCACTGACCTGAAAACGATCAATCTTGTCACAAAAGATAAAACATTAGCTGGATTTGTTGTGTCTGAGATTCCCGCGACACCTGCAGAATGGCTAGGTTTACTTCGGGATTACATTAAATATGTGAAAGATGACCCCAACGAGTCAGATTTCGATTGGCTCAATGACGATTCGCCTTTCTAGAAAGGTTTAGTGCGGTGATTACACTCGCTGAATCTTTCTAGAAGTCTGACCACCATAAAATTACATCCAATAACCGCGAATAGGGGGTGACTCCAACCTCAAAAAATGCGATTGGGACGGTGCTCATGTGCCGTCTCGATCTGACTTTACTTCCCCTGCCTGACGCTGTCACCGTCCTCGCCCGCTGGATCGCACCTCATATCCCTCCAAAATTGCTTCACCCACACGAGAAAATTACCGACGCTGAATTGATCGCCGTCGCCCTTCTCCAGCGGCTGCACAAGGTGCCCCACTTCAGCCGCTGGTGGCGACTGCTCAAACTCAATCCCTTTCCGCAGTTCCCGTCCGAGCCTCAGGCCCGTATCCGGCTCGCCCGGTTGACCCGAGTGGTCGAGCAGCTGGCCACCGAAGTCCAGGAACTGGACTTCGTCGCAGTCGATTCCGAGCCCCTGCCCGTCTCGACCTTCAAACGTGCTCCACGATGCAAATTCCGTGGAGCTCGTCACGGGTTCAGCACCGCTGGGCCGGTGTATGGCTTCAAACTCCACGCCTGGAGCGCCCTGAACGGCAAGATCGTGCGATACGAAATTCGTCCTGCCAATGAGCACGACTTCAGCGTGCTGTGCGAGATGAACCGAGATTGGCCTGGCCTTGCCCCAGTTTTGCGTAGCAGCAGTTAAGCGGCTTCAGCCTGCCGTTCACACTCCGAAGGTGTCAAGTCGCCCAGCGAGGAGTGGCGGCGCTGCCGGTTGTAGAAAACCTCGATGTATTCAAAGATGTCTCTGCGCGCTTCCCCTCTATTGTTGAATACCTGACCGTCCAGCAGCTCCCTCTTCAGGGAGCTGAAAAAGCTCTCCAGCACAGCCTTATCCCAGCAATCTCCTTTGCGGCTCATACTTCCCTGTGCGCCAACATGTTGCAGTTCGGCTTGAAATCGCCTGCTGGCGTACTGACTGCCCCGGTCGCAGTGAATCATTCGCCTGAGGCGAGGAGGCCACACTGACACCATGCCCTGGATAAACGTGTTCATGCTGCTGGTGGTGGCCCTGTTGGTCGGCTGGGTACCCGTGCTCGGGCCGCTGCTGCTGGGGTTCCTGGCCGGCCGGGTGGCACCAGGCGTCTGGAGCCTGGGGGTACTGCTGCCGGCCCTCGCAGTGCAGACCTCGGTGCTACTCGCCGCGCGCTGGGTCGCGCAGGGCGTGGCGGCATCGAGCGCCGAGGGTTGGCTGTGGACAGCGCTGACGTGGCTGAGTGGCCCGCTCTCGGTGGCGCTGGGTCGCCCGCTGGGGGCGGCAGTGGGCGGCAGCGACCCCCTCGGCTTCCTCCTGCTGTTCACCCTGCCCGTCCTGCCAGGCCTGGTGCTGGGGATACGGAGTGCTCGGCGTTGAGGTGGTGGCACTGGCCACAGCGTGGGGCAGGGCACCGACCAGCAGGAGCGATAGCAACCTTCTGATGATATGTGATTGTGAGCACCACTTCCCTTCATACCAACTAAATCCTGAGCCTCACAAGAGGAAAGAAATAGGCACACATCACTTGCAAGCCTTACAGGAGGCAGCTTTGACTTGGGCTGGGGCAGGGGGCGCCTAGGATAAGGCCGCCGATGTCATCCAACGTCGTTCGCCACGTCCTCGGCCAGTCATGCTGGTCAGGGTCACTGATCTGCTCAGCACCGGTGATTCTGAAAACCAGCGCGCCCGGCCGCCAGTGCGGCGCCGCGCTGGCGGTGCGCTTTGGCCGAAGCACAGCACCGGCCTCTCCACCTGCGGTGACGCCCTCCAGTGACGCGGCGGACGCTGCCACCCTGGCTCCCCTCCCCACGACGGGGTCTTGCCGGTGCACTTCCACTGGCCTCTGGACATGTCGATGAAGTCCGTGGGCCGCCACGGGTCAAGACGACCAGAGTGAGGCTGGCCAGTCCCCCTGAGCCCTCACTGCCCGTTCGGCAGCGTGAAGCGGAAGATGGCTCCCTGCCCTACCCGTCCCTCAGCGGAGACCTGACCCCCGTGGCGCAGGATGATGCGCCGCACCGTGGCCAGCCCGACCCCGGTGCCCTCGAAGTCCTGCTGACCATGCAGGCGCTGGAACACCCCGAACAGCTTGTCCTGGTACAAGGGATCGAAGCCGGCGCCGTTGTCGCGCACCGCCACCACCCACTCCTGCAGGCGTTCCTCCGCCCAGACCTCGATGACGGCCAGTTCCCGGCGGCGGGTAAACTTCACCGCGTTGGCGATCAGGTTGGTCATCACCTGCTGAAGGGTCGCCTGATCCCCCACCACCACCGGGAGTTCGCCCAGCCGCCACTCCACTGCCCGCCCCCGCAGCTCGGGGGCCACGTCGCGCTGTGCCTGGGCCACCAGCTGTCCGAGATGCACCGGCCGCATGTTGAGCTCCTGCCGGGTGGTGCGCGACAACAGCAGCATGGCGTCGATCAGCTCGGACATGCGCATAGCAGCGGTGTCCACGACCGTGAGATGGCGCAGGGCCGTGTCGGGATCCTGCTGGCTCAGGGCCTTGCGCGCCAGCTCGGCAAAACCCGTGACGTGCCGCACCGGGGTGCGCAGGTCGTGGGAGACGCTGTAGGCAAAGGCCTGCAGTTCTTCGTTGGCGGCCCGCAACTCGCTGTTGGCGCGCAGCAGTTGCTCGTGGCTGTCAGCCAGCTGCTGTTCCGCCGCCCGGCTCGCGGTCACGTCCCGCATGGTCACCACGGCGCCCAGGGGCTCTCCGTCTGGCGTGAACATCGGCTGTCCGCTGGCCAGCACCTGCCGCGGTTCCCCCACCGTCGGCCGGATGACCATATCGACCCCCTCCAGCTGTTCCCCGCGCCACGCCCGGTAGAGCGGCACCTGCTCAGTGTCCAGGGGCGTGACGCCGTCGCCCCCGAACAGGGCATAGTGCCCGGCCCACTCGTCCGGCCGGAGCGGAGACGCGTCCAGACCGTGGAAGCGGTGGGTGGCGTCGTTGAAGAGCGTCAACACCCCCTGGGCGTCGCAGGCCACCACGCCTTCGGACATGTTCTGTAAGATCGCGCGCAGGAAGGTGCGCTCCTGCAGGAGTTCAGCCTCCCGCGCGGCCAGCCGCTGGAGGGCGTCAGCGCGTTCCAGGGACAGCGCCAGGCCGCGCCCCACGGCGCGCACCAGGGCCCGGTCGGGCTCCGCCCACTGACGGGTTTCCCGGAGCCCGACCGACAGCAGGCCGCGCACCTCGCCCTCCACCAGCAGGGGGTAAATGCACGCCATGCCGTACAGCTCCGAGTGGGGCACGCCCTGCTGCCGGGCGTCCCAGGCGTCAGTGAAGACCGCCTGCCTGACAGCGAGCCCCTGGGCGATCATCGGCACATCCGCGGTGAAGCCGGCCGCCATCAGGGCGGCCATCTCTGCCGGCACGTCATCACTCCAGACCCGGGCGCACCAGCGCTCCCCGGCGGGCTCGTAATACCCGATGCTCGCGTCCGCGAACCGCGCCCGCAACACCTCAATGGCCTGGCCCGCCAGACTCAGGACGTCGGCCTGCGTGCCAACCGCCTCGGTAAAGGTCACGAACGCGTCCTGGGCCCGCGCCTGTACCTCAATCTGATGGATGCGCGCCTGTACCTGGGCTTCCAGCGTGGCGTTTACGTCCAGCAGGGCCAGTTCAGCCTCCTTGCGGGCCGTGATGTCCCTGGAGATGGCCAGCAGCTGGGTGACGGCGCCCTGGTCGTCCAGGATCGGGGAGACCTTGACCGACCACCAGCGGGGCGTGCCCTTGAAGGTGGCCGCCGGCCCTTCGAAGGTGCGGCTGACCCCGGCCCGCGCCTCCTCCAGCGCCTCTTCAAGCTGTGTGCGCGCCTCGCCTTGCCAGAAGTCCGGCCACAATAGGTGGCGGCACACCTCGAGGTTGTCGATCTCCATCACGGCTTGCCCCCCCGCGTTCATCGACAGCAGCCAGGCGTCCAGACTCAGCACCTTGATACAGTCGCTGCTCTCGTCGACGATGGTGCGCAGGAGGGCGAGCTCCTCCAGGGGAGTCGACGCGGCCGGACGAGGGGTCACGGGTTCGTTGTCCCCTGGCGGGAAGTCGGGCCAGCCGCGGACAGTGGAGGGGTCGGAGTGCTCCTGTACGGATCACCTGCTCGGCCGGTCATAGCAGCATCCCCAGCGAGCGGGTCGGGATCGACACACGAATACATGCGTCTGAGGATAGCGGAGGGCTTGGCGCTCAGAGCCCTGGGAAGCGACTGACGGCCTCACGAATGGGACGGGGGAGAAGTCCAGCACCATGCCGTTCCCCTCGCTCGCTGTCACAAGAGCGCGACCGAGACCTGATGGATCTACCGGTATGTGAGCAGCATGGGCTGCTGCATTGCTGCGGCCCGCTCATCCACCGCACGCCCTCCCCTTCCACTCACCCCACCACCTGCCTACGCCAAAACGGAACCTGCACACCGTCTACAACCAAGGCCACCAGTGGATCAGCAGGGGAGAACCCAGTCGACGGTCAGGCCTCAGCACAGGCAGGCACGAGAAGAACCGAAATGGCACGCCTAAATGATGGACATGGCGTCTGCCTGGGCTGGGGCGGGAGGTGGGCGAGGAAGTTTGAGGAAGAAAGCTAGCAGATATCACGGGATATGTTTCAGAAGCCACTATCCACCGGCAGATCCTTCCTGATGACACCAGGACGCCCTGTGGCCAAGGACTTCCAGACCTCCCAGGGCGCGAGACTCCTCTTGCTGGCCCCGGCCGGGCTGCGGCACTCGGGCCTGCGCGACCACGAGCTCCAAAGGGCCAAGTGATCAGACCGCGCTGGCCTGGCCGTGACACCCAGGCAGGACACTGAAATCCACCCTCAGGGACACTGTCCTTATCCACCGCATCTATTGCCTGGCGTGTGCGGCACGTGCAGCCGAACTTGATCCCATGTGATCAGTCCACCTCGCCTCTGACGAGCAGCACGGCGACGCTGTAGCGCTCGCCCCCGACCGCCGGCGCTTCGAACTCGTTAAACAGGGCGATCAGGCGCGCTTTGAGCTCCTGCGCCTGGCGGGCCGTCAACGTCAGGGTGCCGACGTTCGCCATCAGCGGCGCCTTACCCACAAACAGGTCGCTGGCCTGGCCCTGCTCGTCGCCCAGACGCAGGTTGCTGCCTGTCTCGTCATGCTGTTCGAGCCAGTAGCCCCACTGATCCGCGTGATTCCGCATCTGCTGCGCGGTCAGGGTCATCATCCGTGTCACCCGGGGAAGGAGCTGCGCGGCCAGAAAAGCGTCCAGCGTGTCGGCACCGGTCACCTCGAAGGGAATGAACCAGCGAGGCGTCACGCCGTAGCGGCGCATCGCACGGCCCGCCCGGGGCTGCACGGCCGTGACCGTGGCAATCTCAGCCCGGTGCAGCTTGCCCACCAGGTACTGCGCGCGGTTCGGAGAGACGTTCAGGGCGGTCGCCACCTCTGTGACGGTGCGCGGGGCGGTCATCAGCAGGCCGAGCAGGGCGCGTAGGCTGACGTCCAACAGCAGGGAGGCCTGCGCCGCACGCGCGTGGCGCACGTGGGGGAGGGCATGAGCCTCAGTCATGACCTGACCATAGGGCGATCCTACCTGAATCAATCCCTAGTTCTTCAGGTTGGCCCTCGCCACGATGGCCCCATGACCACCGCCCGAACCTTGTGGAACCGCTCCTTCCTCTTGTGGCTGTTCGCCACTGCACAGTCACGGATGGGCTCGGCCCTGTCCGGGATCGCGCTGAGCTTCCTGGTGCTCGGGCAGACGGGGTCGGCCCGCGCGACCGCCCTGACCCTGGCGTGCGCCCTAGCGCCCAACCTCTTGATGCCGTTGATGGGGGCCTGGGTCGACCGCGTCCCCCTGAAACTCCCGCTGATCGGCGCGGCACTCGCCCAGGGCCTGCTACAGGTCACGGTGGGCGGCCTCGCCCTGGCCTGGGGCGAAGTGCCCCTGTGGGCGGTGAACGGCGCGGCGCTGCTGTCGGGTCTGGCCAACGCCTTCGCTCAACCGGCGGGGAGCGCCGCAGTGCCCGCCCTGGTGCCTGCGAACCAACTGGCACGGGCCAACGGTCTGTTGGGGAGCGTCAGCCAGGGCGCGTGGCTGCTCGGCACCCTGGCAGGCGGTTGGCTGGTGGCGGCCCTCTCCCCCGCGGTGGCCATCGGGCTGGACGGCGTGAGCTTCCTGCTGATGGCCGGCCTGCTCACCCAGGTCGTGCTGCCCCAGACCAGGGGATCCGCTGGTGCGGGGCCGGGCCTGCTCGCCGACCTGCGGGCGGGCCTGCAGCTGATGCGGCGGTCGATAACGCTGTCGTTCACCCCGCTGATCGGCCTGCTGCTGAACGCCACCCTGGCCCCGCTGCTGGTCGTCGTACCCAAGTTGATGCTTACCCTGGGCGCAGGCGCCCAGGGCTATGGGGCGTTCCTCGCCCTGGAGGCAGCCGGCATGGTGGCGGCGGGAGTCCTGTTCACGGTACTGGGCAACCGCCTGCCCGTGCGGCGGGCGACAGCGGCGGGACTGCTGCTGACGGCCGTGACCTACGGCGCGATGTGGGCGTGGCCGGTGCTGCCGGTGGTGCTGACCGGGTCGGCGGTGCTGGGTCTGGGCTTCGGGATCCTGAACACGCCCCTGAACACCCTGCTGCAGCAACTGGTGCCAGGGGAGTACCTGGGACGGGTGTTCAGTGTGCTGGGGATGGTCTCGAGCATCGGCATGCCGCTGAGCCTGCTGCTCATGTCCCCCTGGCTCGACCGGGTGCCAGTGCCCATGTGGTTCGCAGCGGCGGCGTGCCTACAGGGCCTGGGCGCCGTGGCGTGGATCCTCGTCGTGCACTCGGAACGGCAGCTGCCGGATCTGCACACGGCAGAGGCGTCAGGGTGACCCGGCAGGTCACAGGACGCCGGCACGATTCGCAGCCCAGAGCGATGGGGTGAGGCCTTGTGGGTGGGGGTGGCCCTCTATACCGCGCACAGGCAGCCTCCAGCCTCAGACGTCCTGACAACGACGGGATGGGCATGCATGGTGTGTATAGGTCTCTCCGGCTTTGTGTTGAGTGGGACGGCAAATTCCTAATCGGACGCCCCTGTTTGACTTCCCGTGAATACCGGTTTATATTGAAGAAATCAAGGCGGCCGAGAGGTCGCCTTCTTCGTTGGCCACGCTGAACTCGCGCTTACGGTTGCTGCACCGGTGACGCGATAGGTAACGCCTTGCTCCGCTCGTAGAGCGCGCAAATCCCACTGCGATCCCCATGCTGGTACTCGAGAATGCCATCAGGCTCGCTGGTACCGGGGCGCAGGCCGAGCGCGCGCAGCTCGCCGCCAGTGGCCAGGTGTTCAGGGTAGTTCTGCTCGTAGCGGGGACGGGGACTGGGTTTGATGCGGCGGGTCATGGGCGGCTGTCCTGGTGGAAAGTCGAGAGGAGCGTCATTTCCGCCATGATGCATGGTGCGGGGGTGGGCAACAGTGGATCAAGCCGTGGATATGAACTTCCATCTCGTGATTCCTCCTCTCCCCCATTCCCGAACCTGGTACCAAAAAAATCGCCCCTTTTCACAGGCGGGGCGTGGGCCTGACGTGCCCGGAGGGTCAGCGTAGACAGAGCATAGAAACCGCGCTCTGACACGACTCTGACACCAATGCACAGTGCCGGATCCTTCTCGTCTGCCCCAGTGGGCCAAGGTTCTCAGTCGAGTAGACCCGACCGCGAGCGTCACTCAGCCATCGAGGAAAGTCCCCAAACGAAAACCGCCCTAAACCTCATGCCAGGGCCCGCATCGTCGCTGTCCCCCCCTGTGTCCACAACCACCTGCAGCACAGGCGACCGCTTTGGCCTGGCGCAGGCAAAACGGCATAAATGAACTGGGCACTAAAGAACGAAGTTCAGAGCATTCACATATCTAATTTCAGATAAGCACGTCACTGGGCATCGCACCTCAACACAGCTACCCACTGTGAAACTGCATGACACACCGAAGCTCAGGCATGACAGCAATTACTGTATTACTGCATTCAGCAACGGGTTCTGATGGATGCCGCTCTCGTGCTTTCGCCGTGTGCTTTCGCGGTTAGGAACACGGAGCTGTATACCGACACCTTTGCGTGATCGAATTCGAGCCCACTCACTTGAAACTCCAAATACATTGTCCCAGTAGGCAAATTTCTCGACATAGATCCTGAGGAGTCACTACCGACACCTTTGCGTGATTGGGCCTCAAAAGTACCGACACCTTTGCGTGGTTTCGGAGATGAGACTACCGACCTGACGGCCTGACAGAAATTATGAGAAAGCGTCCCCGGTAGGCGACACTTTCTGTTTGTGACAACCGAAAATGCTACCGGGGACGCACCCCGACTCTACCAAGCCGTCTTCTCCCATATCCAGAGTGGATTGTGGAACGACATCCGCAACGCTCACACGCTGGCCTGGATGGTCACGGGCCTGCTGCTCTCCCAGCGCAGTTCCATTCCCGCGTGGCTCCCTTACATCCACTCCCGTGCCACGTTCGCGCAAAGCAGTGAACGCCGAGTTCGCCGGTGGCTGGAGAATCCAGCCATAGACCCCACCAGCATTTATGGTCCGCTCG
>NZ_JNIW01000058.1 GCF_000701425.1 Deinococcus frigens DSM 12807
CGTTGGGCGCCATTCGAAGTGGAGACGTGATCGCGTTCTTCCGGCATCTCCTGCGTCACATCCAGGGGAAGATCGTGGTGATTCTGGACAATGCGGGTATCCATCGGGCGAAGATGGTTCAGGCGTTCGTGGAGATCCACGAACGCCTGTCGTTGGTGTACTTGCCACCGTACGCGCCAGAGCTCAATCCAATTGAGCTCGTGTGGGCGTACGTCAAACGAAATGTGTTGGGGAATTTCTGTGCCCGTTCGGTCACCGTCCTCAAGGAGAAACTGGTCGGTGCCTGGCAGCGCGTCAGATACATCCAGTTGCCGCGCCGCTTGATGGACTCTAATTTATGCCGCGATCAATAGGGGAGGCGGTCTTCGGGGGCGGGTTCGGTGTCGGGGACGAGAGCTAAGGCGGCGTCAAAGGCTTCCCAGCTTCCGCGTACAGCCCGTGCCTGTAAATAATTTCCGTCACGCTGCGTCTCAAGCCACCACTCAAGCGCGAAGAGAACTGCCTCTTCCGGCGTGTCATGGCCCGTCAGCTCCATCAGCTCCCGCACTATCTCTTCTGGAATCTGCACGGTGGTCATGCTTCAGCTTAACGGCTAGCCATTCACGGCTAGACTGTTCCCATGCCTATCGCCATAGACCCGGAAATCAACGGCGGCAAGCCCACAGTGACTGGCACCCGAATCAGCGTGCAAACCGTGCTGGGCCACCTGAGCGCCGGAGACAGCATTGAGGACGTGCTGGACGCCTATTCGCGCCTGTCACGGCAAGACGTGCTGGCCTGCCTGGAATACGCGGCGCGGCTGGCAGGCCATGCAGTTACCTTTGAGAAAATCGCTTGATCCCAGCGGGCGTGCTGTTAGATGAAAACGTCTCGGCCCGGTTGCGTGGAGCCTTTGACCTTCCCGTGGTACATGTCACCGACTGGCAGGGCGGCCTGAAAGACTGGGCGCTGTGGGAGCGGGCCACGCAGGATGCACTGGTCATCGTGACCCAGGACGCCGATTTCACCGAGCGAATGCTGGCGCAACAGCCGCCGCCCTGGGTGGTGCATGTGCGGACAGGCAACATGCGCGTGGCGGATTTCCGGGCGCTGATTGATCTGGTCTGGCCGCGCGTGTGGGAACTGCTGGAGGGTCACAAACTGGTGGTGATTTACCGGGACAGGTTGGAAGCGGTGCGGGGCGAAACGGCGTAGCCTCCAATCAGCAGATACCGAACCTCAAAGGTGTTCAACAAGCTCAGGAATTCTCTGAAGTCGCTCGGTAGCTGGATCGTAGCCATAGTGAATTTGCCTCAACAGTTCCAGCGCTTCCAGACGTTCAGCGGGTGGGCGAGTCAACCAGAAAGGCCAGTCGGGCTGAACGTCGTCCAGTGTGGTGACTTCAATGGCCTGACGGTTCATTCTGGCGGTCTGGACGCTCATGGGACGCGGCGCGGCGCCTTGTAATCGTAACTGGGATCGGCGTCAAACATCCCGGCAAATTCCAGCGCCCGGCGCTGTTTCTGGCGTTGCTCGGCCAGATACTCGCTGGCAAGTTTCAACACGGCAGCGTCCGCCGTCTGCTGGCGTGTAAAAGCCATCAAGTCCTTTGCCATGTCGTCTGGAATCTGCACGCTCGTCATGCGTTCAGTTTAACGGCTTGACCACCGCGCCAATGTGGAGGGTTAGCTTTCGCCCCCGCCTTAGCTCAGGCACGCGCAAATTTGGCTGGGTAGGTTGGGGGGGGTTGGCGACATTCTCCCGCCTGTGCTGGGGCAGAGGAAAAACGGGTAAGCCAGCCTGCCAGCAAATGCAAGGAGCCATAGGAGGCCGTCGGGCGCGAAGCGGACGGGCCTGCCGCAGCGTCACGGAGCGGGGCGTGTGAGCAGGAACATCTGCCTCCAACCCTTGCCCGCCGCGCCAACCGAACCCTGCCCAGCGCAGCGCTGCTCCCCCTGCCCCCCTGGGGTAGGGGGCTGGGGGGTGGGGCCGCCCCAAGAAAGCCGCTCAAACACCCCGCCCCTTCAATCCAAAATAAAGACGCCCACCGCTGTCCACCCCGCCCGACTTTTCCTATGCTGCGGCCATAAATGGACACCACGCCGAACGGCCTCAGCCCCTGCGCGGCGTCTTGGTGGGGCTGTCGCCAGAATGGCCGGGGCTAATCTGAAATCAGAAGCCGGGCCGCCCCTGCAAACGCTGGCCGAACATTTCTTTCCGCCCACGAACGCAGAAAAAAAGATGATCGGGGCCGATCCCACGGGCCGCATAGACCACATGCCCCCCGCCGAGATGATCGAAGCGGCGGCAGAGGTCACCGGGCATGAACTCAGCAGGGATCAGAAACTGGCCGGACAGCAGGTCATCCATTACACCCTGGGCGCAGGTCTGGGCACGGTGTATGGCCTGCTGGCCGAGTGCACGCCCGCCGTCACGCGCGGCGCAGGCGTGCCTGCCGGGGCGGTGATGTGCACCCTGACGCACGGCAGCGCCGTTCCCGCCACCGGATTCCAGAATCCGCCGTGGAAGCTGCCCCTCTCGGCGGTGCTGTGGGAAGCCGGATCGCACCTGATCTTCGGCCTGGGAACGGAGTTGACGCGGCGGGCGCGGCTGGAGAAAGCCGAGAACTAATCCGCCGTCGCCACTTCCGGCACCGTGCCGTCCACAAAAACCGTGTTCTGATCGGTGTAATGCACCTGTCCAGCGGGCGCACCACGCGGTTTCCAGACGTACTTGATGCGGGTGTAATCCACGCCCACGTTGCTGCTGCCGCGCGCCTTGCTGTTCGCGGCGGCCAGCCGGGCGGCGTACAGAATGTCCGGCTGCGCCAGCTCCTTGCCCCCCGTCCGCACGACGACGTGGCTGCCCGGATACCCCTGCGCGTGAAACCAGTAGTCCATGCTGCGCCCGATGCGGTGCGTCAGCGTGGCGTTTTCCTTGTTGTTGCGGCCCACCAGCACCTCGTATCCGGCGGGGGTGGTGAAGCGCAGGCCGTACTGGCTCTTCTCGGGGCGCTCGGACTGGAGGGTGGAGGCCAGCGCGTCCAGTTCTTCCAGGGTGGCGCTGTCCATATGGGCCACGCGGGCCTCGGCCTCGGCCAGCTCGGCGCGCAGAGTGTCCTCGCGCTCCAGCAGGCGTTCGTAGACGTCCTCGCGGCGGCGGGCGCGGGTGTAGCGCTTCTCGGCGTTCTGCACGGCGCTGAGGCTGGGGTCCAGGGCCACCGGGCGCGGGCCGCTGCCGTCGAAGGCGGGCAATTCAGCATTGGCACTGCCCGTTTCCACCGTGGAGGCGTAGGCCATCAGCAGGTCCGCCTCCTCACGGTCCACGGCGGCCACGTCCAGCCCGGCCTCGGCGCGGGACACGTCGGCCAGTTGATTGCGAATTAAAGTCAGGCGTTTGTTGAGCGGCTCGGCCAGGGCTTTGCGCAGAGCCGCCGCCTTCTCGCTGCGGGCGGCCTCGCGTGCGCCGCCCAGCATCACGCCCTCGCTGACGGTGGGATCATTCACCAGGGAGCGCAGGGCGCTCAGGGTCTGCGGCCAGTGCTCCCCTGGTACCTGCGTGGGCAGGAGGTCCGCACGCCGCGTCAGTTCCGCCCCCAGCAGCGGCCCCATGCCGTCCAGGCGTTCGCGCCAGCGGCCTACCGGCAAACCGGCCAGGGACTGCGCCTCGGCCTCGCCCAGCGTGCGCGGGTCCAGCTTGTCGTAGGGCGGCGGCGGCGTGTACTGTCCCCCGCTGCGAATGGTGCGGAAGCGGTTGCGGCTGCCGGTGATCTCACGCGCGGCCATGACGATGCGGCCCTCAAACCCTTCACCTTCCTCCAGCACCAGCAGGTTGGCGTTGCGGCCCGTGACCTCGAACAGCAACCGGGTGGGGGCCTGATCCACGAATCCGGCCTCGCCGCCGAAGTGCAGCGCCAGCACGCGGTCCAGCTTGAGCTGCTCTGCGCCCAGCAATGGCCCACGCACCCGCGCCGCCAGAAAGCGCTGAAAGGGGCTGCGGGGATCGCCGCGCAGGCGTTCGCGCGAGATGAACAGCACCGGCTGGGGCGGGCGGTAGGCCAGCACCAGATTGCGCCGCTCGCCGGGGCCGGGGCCGTCCAGCAACAGGGCGGCGGTGGTTTCGTCGGGAAAGACCCAGCCCAGCGTGTGCAGCGGCAACTGTGGGGTCAATTCGACCAGCACCTTGGCCAGCATCAGCCCTTCCATGCGGGACCTCTGGGGGACGGAAGAACAGCAGTCATCCGGGCATGCTAGCGCCGGGATGACGATGAAACAGGTGGGGCGGCTCCCACGGTTTAACCCCTGAGTCGGCTTCGCCGCCAGCTCCCCTCAAGGGGAGCCAGGAAGCGCGACTGGCCGGGCAATTCAGCATCTCTTGGCCTCCCTTTTGAGGGGAGGTGACCCGGAGGGCCGGAGGGGTGGAACGTGGGGGCGTCCAGAAAAAATACCCAGGCAACAGGCCCCGACATGACTTCAATCAGCCAGCAGATGCCAGACTGATCCCCACGTGTCTCTCCCCATCCTCAACGACGGCCACGCCTACGCCGAGCACATCGGCCCACGCGGCGCGGGCGTGGGCGTGCTGGCGTATCTGGCCGGGCGCTACCGGCACTCCACCCCGGAGGAATGGCAGGGGCGGCTGGAGCGGGGCGAAGTCGTGCTGGACGGCGTGACGGCTGGGGGGCCAGAAGTCCTGAGGACAGGTCAAACGCTGATCTGGAATCGCCCACCGTGGCCCGAAGACGCCGTACCGCTCCATTTTGAAGTGCTGTACGAGGACGCCGAGTTGCTGGCCGTCTCCAAACCCTCCGGGCTGCCCACGGTTCCGGCGGGCGGGTTTCTAAAGCACACGCTGCTGGCGCTGGTGCGTAAGACTTGGCCGGAGGCGTCACCCCTGCACCGACTGGGACGCGGAACCTCTGGTCTGGTGCTGTTCTCCCGCACGGCACAGGCGGGGGCGGCGCTGTCGCGCGATTGGCGCGAGGGACGGGTCCACAAGACCTACCGCGCACTCGCTCAGGGCGTGGTCGGTCAGGATGAATACACCATCACCACGCCGATTGGCCCGGTGCCGCATCCCCGACTGGGCGAGGTTTACGCGGCCAGCCCGGACGGCAAGCCCTCCCGCTCTACAGCGCGCGTGCTGGAGCGGCGGGACGCTCAGACCCTATTCGAGGTGTGCATCGACACGGGCCGTCCCCATCAGATCCGGATTCACCTCGCCTCTATAGGGCGTCCGCTGGTGGGCGATCCGCTGTACGGCGCAGGCGGTCTACCGCTGGTCCATCTGCCGGGACTGCCAGGCGACGGCGGCTATCCCCTACACGCGCAGCGGCTGGGGTTTGTCCATCCGGTCAGCGGGCAGGCGATGACACTGGAGGCGCAGCCGCCCGGAGAGCTGAAACGGGCTGGAGAGTAAACCTCTGACCTAGCGCTGCGCGTTCACCGTGTACGTGCCGTCCGCATTCCCCGTGAAGGTCACCGTACCATTCTGATCGGTGCGGTAGATACGGACGCCGTTTTCCTGGTACAGGCTCAGCGCCGTTTCTGTCGGGTGGCCGTAGTTGTTCTCGCCCACGCTGATGACCACATTTTCCGGGCGCACCACTGCCAGCCACGCCGCATTGTCGCCGTTGGCCGCGCCGTGGTGGATGCTCTTGTACGCCTGAAATGGCCCGGTGATCATGGCGCGGTCCTCGTCCAGCCACGCCGCCGTTTCCTTGCGTTCGCTGTCGCCGGTCATCAAAGCGCGGAATTTGCCAAAGCTCAGGGCCACCCCCACGCTGTTGTCGTTCTGGTCGCCGCCCATCTCCGGCGGCGGGCCGATCACCTGCACCTTGACGCTGCCCAGGTTGATGATCTGGGTGCTGGCCTTTTTAAAGGTGGTCTTCTGCACCTGCAACGCCGCCACCAGCCGCTCCCAGGTCTTGGTGGTTCCCCGCAGCCCGTTGTTGATAAACAGCGTCGGCTTGGCTTCAGCCGCCGCCACCAGCCCGGCGATGTGGTCCGCGTCGGCGTGGGTGGCCACCATCACGTCGATCTTGTCGATGCCGTAGGTCTTCATGTGGTCTTGCATGCGCGAGATGCTGCGCCCGCCGTCCACCAGCATGGTCTTGCCCTCGGGGCTGCGGATCAGTACCGCGTCGCCCTGCCCCACGTCCAGAAAACGCACCGTGACCTGACCTTCCGGGCCGGGGATGGTGTCGGCGGTCTGCTCCTTGCCCTTGCTGGTCATGCCGTTGCAGGCCGCCAGCGAGACGGTCAGCGCCAGCACCATCAGTCCCGCGATATCCGCGCTGCTGGGACCACGTTTCTTGCCGGAGCGGGAGGACCTGCGGGCGGCAGGCTTGCGGGACGCGCCCTTGCGGGGGGCCTTCGGGCCAGCTCTCTTGCCCGCCGCTTTTTTCTTCGGAACCCTGTCGCTCATACCGTGATCTCTCCGTCCTCGTCCTGCAAGTCGGTTTCAGCGCTGTTGAGGGCGTCCAACTGTGTTTGTGCGGTTTCATGACGTTTCAGCGTTGCGGCCACCAGGATGCGGACCGTCACGCCGTCCGGGCCGTCCTGCACGGCCAATAGATCACCCTCGCACACACCGTCCGGCAGCGACTTGAGCGGCAGATCGAAGGTGGTGCCGTCCTCGCGCTCCAGCCGGGCCAGCGGTCCGCGCGGGCTGTCCTCGATGCCGTCCACGGTCCAGCGTTCCTGGCGTGCGGCGGGCGCAGCTTCGGCAGGCCCGTTGGCCCCGGTTCTCGGTGGGCGAGACGCTTTCTTCACGCCCACAGCGTAGCGCCCCGCACCCGCACAAACATGACCATTCGGGTGAGGCCGACTTTTCCAGGCTGTCGCTGAAGGCTGTCGGCGGCGGGATCAACTGGTCCGCCGGAGCGCGTGGGGGCACTGGGCATCGGCGGAATCCGGATCAGAGCGCCCGTTCACCTGCCCGCACCGGCATGCCCAGCACGTTTTGCGGCTGCGCGAGCGGGCAGCTCCAGCGCGGGTCATAGAAGCAGGACGGGTGGTAGGCGAAATTGAAGTCCAGCACCAGTTCGCCGGACGGTGTGCGGCCCAGATCGGCGCTCTTGGCGGTGTCCAGCAGGTAGCGCCCGCCACCATAACTCTCCTGCCCGCCCGTGGCGTCCCGGAACGGCAGGAAAACGCCGCCGCCGTACACGTCGATCCAGTACACATCCAGCGTACCTACCGGCAACTCCACGCGCCCGAAGCGCACCAGAGGCATGTCCTGCCCGGTGGACGAGGGAACAGTCAGGCGTTCCTGCGGACCGGAGGTGTCCACCTGCGCGTGAAAGGCCAGCGCCGGATCATACGGCCAGCACGGCAATTCCCGGAACCCAGCCCGCGCCTCCACGTTTAGCGGGGATTGCGGGTGATCCCGGAACAGAGCATTGCGGCCCGCCTGCCACAGGTGATGCGCCGCCTGTGGACCACGCGGCAACTCCTGACGCACGCGGGCGTACAGGGCGCTGGCCTCGCGCCGCCAGTCCAGGAGATCGAGCCAGGCCGGAAGGGTATCTGATGACATCCCGACACCCTACGCGGTCTTCACGGCTCCCTTAGCTGATCCGCCGGGGGCTGGCGGGAGGGACACTTGGAGGCTGACTCCGGGCGTATCCTGCGTCTCATGAAGTGGCTCCGTGACCAGACCCTTGCGCCCATTGTGGACAAGGTAGAGGCAGGTGAGCGCCTGAGTTTCGAGGACGGCCTGCGCCTGTTCCACACCCGTGACCTGAACGCGCTGATGCGGCTGGCGAACTTGCGAAAGGAGCGCCTGCACGGCGACAAGGTGTTCTTCGTCCACTCGATGCGGCTGGAATTTACCAACATCTGCTACGTGGGCTGCACCTTCTGCGCCTTCGCCGCCCACAGGAACGAGGACCGCGCCTGGGATTACAGCCCGGATGAGGTGGTGGAACAGGTGCGCCGCCGCTACCTGCCCGGCATCACCGAACTGCACATGAGCAGCGGCCACCACCCCAACCACAAGTGGGAGTATTACCCCGCAATGGTCCGCCAACTGCGCGAGGCGTTCCCGGAGTTGCAGGTCAAGGCGTTCACCGCTGCCGAGATCGAACACCTGTCCAAGATCAGCAAGAAACCCACGCTGGAAGTGCTGCGCGAGCTTCAACACGCGGGCCTGAGCGCCATGCCGGGGGGCGGCGCGGAAATCTTTGCGGACCGCGTTCGCAAGCAGGTGGCTAAAAATAAGGTCAGGGCCGACAAGTGGCTCCAGATTCACCGCGAGGCGCACGGCCTGGGCATGCGCACCAACGCCACCATGCTGTACGGCCACATCGAAACGCTGGAGGAGCGGTTGGATCACATGGACCGTCTGCGAGAACTTCAGGACGAGACAGGCGGCTTCCACGCCTTCATTCCGCTGGCCTTTCAGCCGCTGGGCAACACGCTGGCGCAGAATCTGGGCAAGACCGATTTCACCACGGGTCTGGATGACCTGCGAAACCTGGCGGTGGGGCGCATCTACCTGGATAACTTTCCCCACATCAAGGGCTACTGGGTCATGATCGGCTCCGAGCTGACGCAGGTGTCGCTGGACTGGGGCGTGTCCGACATCGACGGCACTATTCAGGAAGAACACATCGCCCACGCGGCGGGGGCCACCAGCCCGATGGCGCTGTCCGAGGACGGAATGATCCGCATGATCCAGCACGCCGGGCGCACCCCGGTCCTGCGCGACGCCTACTACAACGAGTTGCAGACCTTCCCGAAGACGGGGGCGGAGGCCGCCGATTGAGCGCCCTGGTCCAGACCGCCGGACTCAATCACCTGACCCTGCGCGTCACAGAGCTTGAGCGCTCGGTGACGTTTTATTGCGACGTGCTGGGCTTCACGCTGCGCCACCGGGGCCGCACGGACGCCTACCTGGGAGGCGGCTCCCGCTGGCTGGCACTGTTGGAACGGCCCGGCAGAGCACCGGGCGAGCAGTCGCCGGGCCTGGACCCCTTCGCCCTGACCGTGGAGGCTGGGGGATTTGACACAGCCGGACAGCGCCTGAATACAGCAGACATTCCCATTCACAAAGGCCCCCTGCGACGCGGTTCGGGGCCATCGGTCTATCTGCTCGACCCGGACAGGCTGGTGGTGGAGTTGCACACGTCCAATCTGAATGAAAGGCTGAAGGTATGGTCATGATTTCTGTGTGCTGGAGGCTTCGACGTGCTGCCGCTGAATGACACCTCCCAGGCGGATCTGGACGCCGTGCTGCTGCTCGATGACCGCTGGAACGCCGCTTACCACCACCGCAGCCCGGACGAGATGGCGCAGGTACTGGCCGAAGACTGGCTGGCCTTTTTCCCGGATGGTCAGGTGGTCTTCAAGCCAGATGCGCTGGACGGTATGGTTCACAATCCACCCGCCAGGCTGGTCTTCGAGCGCCACGCCTCGCGCGTATTTGGCGACGCGGCCATCACGCGCGGCACGCTGTACGCCGACGGCGAGCGCATCCAGAGCTTTCTGCGGGTCTACGCCCGGCGGGAGGGAGAATGGCAGGCGGTGAGCGTGCAGGTGGTGCCGTGAGTCTTGAAGAACTGGTTTCAAGGCTGGTGGCCCTGCCCATGCGGCCCGCTGTGGTGGCCATCGAAGGCCACGGCAGCAGCGGAAAAAGCGCCTTGGCGCAGCAACTCTCGGCGCAACTGGACGCCGTGATCGTCACGGGAGACGATTTCTACCGCGTCATGCCTGAAGAGGAACGGGCCGCATTGACGCCCGAACAGGGCTACCGGCTCTACTTCGACGACGAGCGGATGCGGGACGAGGCGATTGTGCCGCTCAAGACAGGCAGGCCAGCTTCGTATCGGCGTTACGGCTGGGAACACGGCGGGGGTCTGGGAGCGCTGGTGGAGCTGCCCGCCCGTCCCTTTGTCATCGTCGAACGAACGTATGTGACCCGCCCGGAACTGCGTCCCCTCTACGACTTCGTCGTGTATGTCAAAACGCCCCCCGGGCTGCGTCAGGCCCGCATCACAGCCCGCCGCTGGCCGAGTGAACCTGCCTGGCCTGAGCGCTGGGCAGCGGCAGAGCTGTGGTTCTATCGGCAGGAGCATCCAGAGGACTATGCCGATATCATCGTGTCCGGAGCGTCGCCGTGACCTACCGCGCCGGATGGATTCACTTCACCAACGTCGCCCCAATCCTCGATTCGCTGGAGTTGCCGGCGGGCGTCACGGCCATCACGGGCGTGCCCACGCAGATGAACGCGGCGCTGCTGGCGGGGCAGGTGGACATCGCCAACATCAGCGCGGTGGAATTTATTCGGCACGCCGACATTCTGGAAGCCCTGCCGGATTTCAGCGTCAGCGTGCTGGGGCCGGTGTATTCGGTCAACCTGTTTCACACCCGCCCGCTGGAGGAACTGCGCCGGATTGCTCTGACCGCCCAGTCGGCCATGAGTGTGGCGCTGCTGGAGGTACTGCTGCGCGAGCGCGGCCTGTCGCCTGCACTGAAGCGTGCCGAGGGCGAGGCCGAGGAGTTGCTCAGCAGCGGTTACGACGGCGTGCTGAGAATCGGCGACAGCGCCCTGCGCGAGTGGTACCGCGTCGTCGGCCCGCTGACCGCAGAGCGCACCATGACCACCCTGCTTAACAGCGGGCGCGGCGTCACGGTCACCGATCTGGCCGTGGACTGGTTCCGGCTGACCGGGCACCCCTTCGTGTTCGCCGTGTGGGCCTACCGCAAAGGCCGCCCGCCCCCGCCGGAGCTGGTGCAGGCCATGCGCGTGGCCCGGCGGCACGGCATCGGGCATCTGGCAGAGGTGGCAGGGCGGCACGCGGCCCTGCTGGGGCTGCCCGAACGGGTGGTGCAGCATTACCTGTGGAACTTCCGCTATCACCTGGAGGCGCCGGACCGCCTGGGCCTCGAAGAATTCGCCGCCAAAGCCGTGCCGGACCACGCACCGCTGTGCTTTGGGCAGGGGCCGGGGGAGGAGTGAGACGGGCGAACTAAACCAAAGAAAAAAGAGAGCCGATCAAGGCTCCCTCTTTGAAGTTCAAAGCTCACGGGTGTTCTCCCGCTCTCTCTGTTCGCGCGTCCGTTTTTAAGGTTCCCGGAGGTGGACGCCTGCCCTCAAGTGCATCTGTACACGTGGCTTGCACTGCATGACCTTTTCAGGCCAGAAAAGTAAACCTATCCCGGACGCACAGAAAAGTCAAGAGCACTTGATTTTAGACCCGGTGCAACCACAGGCGCTACACTGGCGAATATGACCTATCAAACCGTTCGCCTCTCGCGGCAGGGCGAGGTGACCACCCTGACCCTGAGCGCCAAGATGGGCAGCATGGGGCCGGAGTTCTGGCGCGAGGTGCCGCAAGTCCTTGCTGAATTGCAGGGTGCCCGGGTGCTGATCGTGCGCGGCGACAAAATCTTCAGCGCCGGGCTGGACGTGAAGGCCAACGCGGGCCAGATCGGGCCGGTGCTGGGCGACGTGGAAGGCTTTAGGGCCGTGGTGGACGAGATGCACCGGGTCACCGAGGGGCTGGCCGCGCTGCCCATTCCGGTGATCGCCGCCGTGCATGGCTGGTGCATCGGCGCGGGGCTGGAGCTGATCAGCGGGGCGGATATCCGTCTGTGTAGCAGCGACGCCCGCTTCAGCCTGCCGGAAGTGAAACTGGGCATCGCCGCCGATCTGGGCGGCTTGCAGCGTCTGCCGCATTTAATCGGACGCGGGCGCACGGCGCATCTGGCGCTGACCGGCGAGCCGATCGACGCCGAGACCGCGGAGATCTGGGGCCTGGTCACCGATGTGCTGGACACGCCCGACGAGCTGTTCGCCAGGGCCGACCAACTCGCCGCCCAGCTCGTCGCCCTGTCCCCGAAGGCGCTGGAGGGCACCAAACGCGCGCTGACCGATGACCTGCCCCACGCCCAGAGCCTGCAAAACGCCGTAGAATGGAACGCGCATCACATGACGGTGGAAGGCTTGCAAAGCGCGCTGAAGAAGTAGGAGGCTGGGCGACCTGCTTTCGGCCTGGGCCTGCCCGCTGGCCCCCTCACCCCCTTGCTCCGCAAGGCCCCTCTCCCACCAGGGTAGAGGGGTCAACCCTCAGACTCCTGGACCCTTAGACTTTTAGACCCTCCGAAGGAGCCTTATGACCCTCAATCCCGGCACGCCCGAATCCACCTTCCGCCCCGACCTCTTGCAGGGCAAGCACGCGCTGATTACCGGCGGCGGCAGCGGCATTAACCTGGGTATCGCGCAGAGTTTCGCGGCGCACGGCTGCGCGGTCACGATCCTGGGGCGCAATCTGGAAAAGGCCCAGAAGGCTGCCCGGGGCATCGTGGAGGCGGGCGGCAAAGCTCTCGGCGTCAGCGCAGACGTGCGCGACTTCGCGGCGCTGGAGGCGGCAGTGGCGCTGGCCACCGCAGAATTTGGAGACTTCGATATCGTGCTGGCGGGGGCGGCGGGCAACTTCCCGGCTCCGGTGGACGGCATCTCACCCAACGGCTTTAAAACCGTGGTGGACATCGATCTGCTGGGCACCTACAACACCATTAAGGCGGCCTCGCCCCGGCTGAAAGCGCCCGGCGGCAACGTGCTGAGCATCAGCGCCTACGGCATCCCGGTGCCGATGCAGGCGCATGTGGTGGCCGCCAAGGCCGGGGTGGACATGCTGACGCGTACGCTGGCCATCGAGTGGGGCCTGCGCGGCATCCGCGTGAATGCCATCATCCCCGGCCCCATCGACGGCACCGAGGGCATGGCGCGGCTGGCCCCCGACGAGGAAAGCCGCAGCCAGGTGGCCGGGTCCGTGCCGCTGGGCCGCATGGGCATCCCGCAGGACATCGCCAACGCCGCGCTGTTTCTGGTCAGCGACGCGGCCAGCTACCTGACCGGCGTGATCCTGCCGGTGGACGGCGGCCAGAACATGCTGGGCGGCGCGCCGCAGTACCAGACCTTCCAGGCGATGGGCTTCGGGCAGAAAAAGGGCTGAGCGGGGCAGAACGGGGGAAGGGGCATCCCGCCTTCTTCCCCTTTCTCATTCCACATGTACTCATCAGACTCATAATTTAAAATCAGATTATGAGTAGCAGAAGAACTGACCCAGGAGGCCCACTATGACCCGCAGCACCCTCCCCCACCTGAGCGACGACAACCTGATTCTGGACACCGACAGCTACAAGAGCAGTCACTTTCTGCAATACCCCCCCGGTACCACCCGGCTGTTCTCGTATCTGGAATCGCGCGGTGGGCGCTACCCGGTCACGCGCTTTTTTGGGCTGCAATACATCCTGGACCGCTACCTGACGCGCCCCATCACGGCGGAGATGGTGGACGAGGCCAGAGCCTTGATCGAGGCGCACGGCGAACCCTTCCCCTACGAAGGCTGGATGCGCGTAGTCAACGTTCACGGCGGCAAGCTGCCACTGGAGGTGCGCGCCGTTCCCGAGGGCACCCTGGTTCCCATCCACAACGTGCTGATGAGCGTGACCAACACCGATCCCGAGTTGCCGTGGCTGGTGGGCTGGTTCGAGACCATGCTGATGCGCGTGTGGTATCCGGTCACCGTCTGCACGCAGAGCTGGCACATCCGCCAGATCATCGGCAAGGCGCTGGAGCAGACCTGTGACGACGCGGCGGCGGAACTGCCCTTCAAGCTGCACGATTTCGGCAGCCGGGGCGTCAGCAGCCGCGAGAGCGCGGGCCTGGGGGCGCTGGCGCATCTGGTCAACTTTCAGGGCAGCGACACGCTGGAAGCCCTGCGGGTGGCCCGCAACCACTACGACGCCGACATCGCGGGGTTTTCCATCCCCGCCGCCGAACACAGCACCATTACCAGTTGGGGCAAGGAGCATGAGGTAGACGCCTACCGCAACATGGTCACCCAGTTCGGCAAGCCGGGCGGGTTGTACTCGGTGGTCAGCGACAGCTATGACCTGAAATACGCCATCAACACCCACTGGGGCGAAACGCTGCGGCAACTGGTGATCGACAGCGGCGGCACGCTGGTGGTCCGGCCCGACAGCGGCGAGCCGCCCGCGATGGTCCGGCTGGCCGTGCGCGCCCTGGCCGCCAAATTCGGCACCACGGTCAACAAGTTGGGCTATCAGGTTCTCAACCATGTGCGCGTGATTCAGGGCGACGGTATTGACGAGCAGACCATCACCCAGATTCTGCAGAACCTGTTGATCGACGGCTTCAGCGCCGAGAACGTCACCTTCGGCATGGGCGGCGCGCTGCTGCAAAAGGTAGACCGCGACACCCAGCGTTTTGCCTACAAGGCCAGCGCGGGCGTGATCGACGGCGCGTACCGGGGCATCTACAAAGACCCCGTGACCGATCCTGGCAAGCGCAGCAAGGACGGCGTCCTCGATCTGGTCATGGAAAATGGCCGGATGACCACCCGCGCCTACTACACCTTCGACACCGACTTCCCCGGCTCGTTGATGCGGACGGTGTATAGGGATGGAGAGTTGCTGATGCGAGATAGCTTGGAAGAAATTAGGGGGCGGGGGTAAATATGGACAAGAGGTATACAGTCTTTGTCAGCAGCACATTTGACGACCTGAGTGACGCACGCTGGGCTGTCGCCAGAGGCTTGATGCGTTTTAACATGATTCCTCTGGGTATGGAGGCTTTCACTGCTTCCAATCTAAGCCAATGGGAAATTATTAAAAAGACCATTGATTTGAGCGACTATTACATTCTTATTTTAGGAAATCGGTACGGCACGATAGACCCAGAATCAGAAATTAGCTATACGGAGAAAGAATATCGATATGCTCTGGAGCAAGAAATTCCGTGCTTAGCCTTTTTATCAAAAGATGTCTCAGTCGCTCCCAAAGATATTGAGTCTGACACGCATCGGGAGAAATTGGCCGCCTTCCGTGAACTTGCCTCTAAAGCACGAATGGTAGATTTCTGGACAAATCCCGATGAGTTGACAGCTAAGGCAGCAACGTCCATGTTTGGCGCACAGATGGACTCTCCCCGCCCTGGCTGGATTAGAAATCCGCAATCAAGTCCAGAGGTAGCCGAGGAATTGGCGCGTCTCAGTCGGAGAAATTCTGAGCTTGAACGTGAAATAGAACGTTTAAAACAAGATGATGTCAAGGCGCCATCTATCGACATAAAGCTGAATAGTTTGAATGAGCATGGGATTTTATATTTTGATATTCAATCCGTTCCAAAATTAAGAAATGAAATTCTTGAGAGTAAAAGAAAAAGGATAGAGCCAATTATGGCTTCCAAGTATTGGTCTCTTACGAGATTTAGTGTACCTGATCCCAAAATTTTAGCTCCGACTCTATCAATGATTGCTGGATTCAGTAAGCCTTATATACTCGATGACATTAGGGTCAGCAATGTAAAAGACTTTTTGAAACGTTTTAATATAGATACAGAAATTTTTAACTGGGATTTCAGACTAATTGGTATGCAACAAATATCAACTGGATATCAAGGCTTACCAATATCAAGCTTAGAAGTAAGCGGCGGAGAAGATGTGATTAAATACCATCTTTTTGAAGAAATTGAGGGAATCATAGATGAATTTAACACCGAAGAAAGATTAAGATTAAGCAGAGATTCCAAGCATCTAATTAGCTTTAAGTTATTTAATCGGAGTGAGATAGCAGCAAGAGACTTGAATATTACTATTTCTTTCACAGATTCCACTACTAACGTCGAAACTATGGCAGAAAGCAAAAACTCATCAAACCTCTCTAAAGCTATATTATCTCCAGGTGAGAGCATAAATATTGAAGATTTCTATTATATAGTCGATAAAAATATGCACTTTAATGAAGGCAGCTATGAAGAGATTATTGAAATAAAAATAACAGGAAGTAATCTTAGTAAACCAATCACATTCCGTAGTACCATTCACATCGAGGTAGGGCAACAAACGTGAAAGGGTGAACGCCCTCACCCCCTCCTCCCCGCCCTGCAAACCCTCGAACCATTGGGCCTTGTCCGCCGCTGCCATTCAAACGTGGTCAGCCTCAGCCAATCCTGAGCAGGCGGGCCGCCTCGCCCGGTATCTGGAGGCCGAGCTTCGCGCGTCATCCCAGACACACACCGCTATAGCCGAAAGCATAATATAGCGCTATGCTATACTCATCCTCATGGGAATGAACGCGCTCACGCTGACGGTGCTGATCGCGTTCTGGACGGACCACCCCGACGCAGAAAAGCCGTTACGCGAGTGGTACAGACTGGTCCATTCGCGCGAATACGGTTCGTTTGCAGACGTGAAGGCGGACTTCGGCAGTGCGGACTGGGTTCAGGGATTCATAGTCTTTGACATGGGCGGCAACAAATACCGCCTGATCGTTCGCCCCAATTTTGCTGGAAAGCGTTTTTACATTCAGGGCCTATACACCCACAAGCAGTACGACGCCTGGACCCAGGAGCTGAGGTGACCATGACCAACTTCACGGAAATCACGCGTTCGTTTCAGGAGCTGAGCGGTCTGGCCCCCGAGTTCTTCATGGACATCCGCAGCGACGAAGAGCTGAGCCGCGCCACGGCCTTCCTATACCACTTCGATTTTGAGGTCAAGGGCGAAGGGCCACACCCATTAGACCCGCTGGCCGACATCCTGATGCAGAAAATCGCGGCGTATGAGGCCGTCCACTTTCCCATGCCGGGAACAGATGGGCCGGACATGCTGGCGTTCATGCTGGAGCAGCGGCCCCTGACGCAAAAGGCGCTGGCGGAGGCAAGCGGAATCCCGCAGAGCACCCTCAGCGATCTGATCCACCGCAAACGAGACTTCACGGCGGACCATGCGCGGCGACTGGGCGAATTCTTCCGGGTCAGCCCTGGGATTTTTCTCTGAACGCCCTCACTCCTCTCCTTCCCGCCCGGTATCCAGGAATTCCATGACCACCCACCCCAAACCCCACCTCCAGGCTGAAGCCACTCACTTGACGGCAGTTTCCAGACTTGATCCGGCACGCAAGGCCGCGCTCGGTCAGTTCATGACGTCACCTGAAATCGCGCACTTCATGGCCTCGCTGTTCCCGGAAACGCCGGAGGTCGCTTGCCGGGTGCTAGATGCCGGAGCAGGGGCCGGGGCGCTCAGCGGTGCGTTTCTGGAGCGCTGGCAGAGGGGGGGATTGGGCTTCACTTCCGTTGAAGCTGTCGCATATGAAATAGACGAAACCCTGCGCGGCCACCTTGCCGGGCGGCTGCAAACCTATCCGGCAGCCAAAACCCAGATCAGGGCCGGGGATTTTATCGAGCTGGCGACGCAAGACCTGCTCTGGGACACTTTTCAGCCCTTCACCCACGCCATCCTCAATCCGCCTTATAGGAAGATCGGCAGTCAATCCCCGCACCGGCTGATGCTGCGCCAGATCGGGATTGAAACGGTCAACCTTTACTCGGCGTTCGTGGCGCTGGCCATCGCCCTGATGGCTCCTGGCGGGCAGATCGTGGCTCTGATTCCCCGCAGCTTTTGCAATGGACCGTATTACCGGCCCTTCCGTGAATTTCTCCTTTCCAGAACGGCTATTCGTCATCTGCACCTGTTCGAGTCGCGCCGTCAGGCATTCAAGGATGACGCTGTGCTGCAGGAGAACATCATCCTCCGGCTGGAGAAGGGCGGGCAGCTTGGGCCGGTGACGGTTTCCACGTCCACTGACAGCACTTTCGCCGATCTGGTCAGCGCCGAGTATGCCCCCGAACAGATTGTCTTTCCCGGCGACGCAGAGAGCTTTATCCATGTGCCTGCAACGCCGGAGCTGCATACACCCACCCTGCCTTGGGCGGCCACACTCGCAGACATTGGCGTGCAGGTTTCTACCGGGCCAGTCGTGGATTTCCGGCTCAGGGAGCACTTGCGGAAGATGCCGCAGACCGACACCGTGCCGCTGCTTTACCCCGCACATCTGGCAGGAGGCGTGAGCTGGCCTCTGGCGGGTGGAAGAAAGCCGAACGCTATTGTCCGCAATCAGGACACCGAGAAGTGGCTTTATCCCACCGGGTTTTACTGTGTCGTCAAGCGGTTGTCCTCCAAAGAGGAGCCGCGCCGTGTGGTGGCAACCGTCATCGACCCAGCCGCCTTTCCACAGGCCGAAAAGCTGGGCTTCGAGAACCATCTGAACGTGCTGCACGACAGTAAACATGGTCTGCCGGAGGCACTGGCACACGGCCTGGCGGCGTACCTCAATTCAACCGGGGTGGATCAAGCCTTCCGGCGCTTCAGTGGGCATACCCAAGTGAACGCCACCGATCTGAAGAACCTGAGCTATCCCAGCCGCACTCAACTCTTGACATTGGGAGAGTGGGCGATGGGACAGCCAAGTCTCACTCAGAGCGTCATTGACGGGCAAATTGCGGAGTTGAAAACATGACCGACACATCCGCCCATCTGGACACCGCACAACACATCCTGACCGAACTGGGCTTTCCCAGGACGCAGCAGAACGAACGCTCGGCGCTGTGCCTGCTGGCGCTGCTGAACCTCACCCCAGAGAAAAACTGGAATCAGGCCGAGAACCCGCTTATGGGTATCACGCCGATCATGGACTGGGCCAGGGAGCAGTACGGGAAGGCATATGCGCCCAACACCCGCGAAACCCTGCGCCGCCAGACCATGCACCAGTTTGTGGCGGCTGGACTGGCCCTGTACAACCCGGATCAGCCGGACCGTCCGGTCAACAGTCCGAGGGCCGTGTATCAGATCGAACCTGTTGCCCTGACGTTGTTGCAAACTTACGGCAGCGACGCGTGGCTAACGGAACTGGCAAACTATCTGGCCGGGCGTCAGACCCTAGCAGCACAGTACGCCCGGACCCGTCAGCAGCAACTGATTCCTGTTCAAATCGCGCCGGGTCAGGAAATCCTGCTCAGTCCAGGGCCGCACAGCGAGCTGATCCGGGCCATCATCGAAGATTTTGCGCCCCGTTTCGCGCCGGGCAGCATGCTGGTATACGTGGGCGATACCGGCAAAAAGTGGGGTTATTTTAACCGCGCGTTGCTGGCAGAGCTGGGCGTGACCATCGATGCCCACGGCAAGATGCCCGATGTGATCCTCCACGATCCCGGGCGAAACTGGTTGCTGCTGGTGGAATCTGTGACCAGTCATGGCCCGGTGGACGGCAAACGCCACGCCGAACTTTCCAGCCTGTTTGCCAGTTCCTCCGCTGGCCTGGTCTACGTCACGGCCTTTCCCAACCGCGCCATCCTGGGCCGTTACCTCACCGAAATCGCCTGGGAAACAGAGGTCTGGGTGGCCGATGCACCGTCTCACCTGATTCACTTCGACGGTGAGCGCTTCCTGGGGCCGTATACCGATAGCGAGGAGCCATGAACGCCCTCATCCCCCTCCTCCCCGCCCTGCATACCCTCGAACCACTGGGTCTCTCCCCTACTGCCGTTCAAACGTGGTCAGCTTCGGCCAATCCTGAGCGGGCGGGCCGCCTCGCCCGGTATCTGGAGGCCGAGTTCCGGGCGCTGGCCGGGGCGTATGCGGGCAGCGTGGACCACGCCTACCTGCGCTCGGATGCCTTCCGGGCCAACGTGGTTCAGGCGGTGCGGGCGGCGGAGGTGGCCGAGTCCGAGGCCAAATTGCGCTTCATTGCCCGCGCCCTGGCCGGGTGCCTGCTGAACTTCCCGCCGCCCGCGCTGGATAAATTTCAGACGCTGCGGATCATCGGGGAGCTGTCAGACCGGGAAACGCAGGTCTTCGTGGGCCTGTTTGAACTGCTGGACCCCATGAACCCCTTCGAGGACCGCATCCCCGTTGGTACATCCGCGACGGTAGTGGGCCTGACCCGGCAGGAATTCGCGGCAGCGCTGCTGGGGCTGGGGCAACTGGGGGTGTTGGTGCGGGAAGACGCGGGCTGGAAACTGACGGCACTGGCGCGGCAGGTGGCGACGCTGTGCCGGATTGGAGGGGAAGAATTATGAAGAACGACTGGCTCAACACTCTGTTTCCATCCAACGCGGAGCGCACGTTGCCCTGGCCTCTCCTGGGCGACACCGTAACGCTGTGGCGTCCCAAGGGTCTGCACGAGCTTCGGCTACTGGCTCAAAGCGGCTGGAAGGCATGGCCGCCAAGATTGCCAGATCAGCCCATCTTCTATCCCGTTTTGAATCGCCCATACGCTGAAGAAATCGCGCGTGACTGGAACTCCAAACGCAACAACCCGCCCATCGGTTTCGTCACTGAATTCGAAGTCAGAGCTGACGTAGCAACGTGTTACAAGATTCAGGTGGTGGGCGCGCAGGATCGCCATCAGGAACTCTGGGTGCCTGCCGAAGAACTGGCCCGCTTCAATGCGGCAATTGTCGGGCCTATTCGCGTGGTGGCCCACTTTTCGGGCGAGAGCTATGTGGGCGCGATCGACCCAGAAACACACTTGCCAGAAGATTTTCGATGAACGTCCTCAGCCTTAACCTCCCATCCCTCGCGCTAGACCTTGCAGGCGGCCTGTGCGTCCTCGTCAGCCTGTACTACCTGTGGGGCAGGGCCAGCACCTACTGGCACTGGAGCAACGCCTCGCTGCTGCCGTATTTTCTGCTGTTCCTGGCGGGCGGGCAATGGATGCTGGCAGGCTTGCAGGTCACGTACCTGCTGTTCGGCATTCACGGCCTGTACCTGTGGCACCTGGAGGCGCGGCGCGCACGCGGCGAGATCCGCTTCAACGAGGCAGGGTGGTACGGCGTGACCTGGGCCGCCAGCCTGCTGATCTTCGCGTATACCGTGGCTTTAACCGACTTCGGCGACGTGTGGAACGGCGTGCAATTTGCGGCGGTCACGCTGGCTTTAATCGCCAACTTCGGCACGACGCGCCGCTGGGCCTGCTCCTGGCCGGTGTGGGTGGCGGTGAACGCCGTGCAGGCGATGTATTTCTGGCACACGGGGTACGGGGTGCTGTTCGCCCTGCAATTCATCCTGGCGGGCATGAGCGTCTACGGCTGGAGACAGTGGCGGCAGGCCGAGGCGCGGGAAGTGGCCTTTGCCTGACCTCACAGCGCCTGAGTCTGCGCCAACATTCAGGCACGCCCTGATCATCGGCAAGTTTGCCCCCTTCCACCGGGGTCACACGCTGCTGCTGGAGCGGGCGCTGGCCGAGAGCTGTGGCACCACCTCTGTGCGCGAATATGGCCGTGACGTATTCGAGTGCGAAAACGGCCAACTGACGCCCGAACACTTTCTGGAAATCGCGCTGGGCCACCATGCCTTAGAGGACGAGGCCGCCCGCACCCCCGGCGTCAACCGTTACGTGTTCTGCGACACCAACGCCGCCATCACGCTGATGTGGTCCTACCTGATCACCGGCACGGCCCTGCCCGAACTGCACGCCCTGGCCGACGCCTGCCGCACCCGCTACGCCCACCAGTTCCTGTGCGCCGACAATCTGGCCCACGAGCAGGACGGCTGGCGGGCCAACACGGAGGTTCGCACCGTGCAGCAGGCCTTCGTGCGGCAGGACCTGGGAACGCGCGGGATTCCGTTTCAGGAACTGCGGGGAGATGTGGAGGCGCGAACAGCGGCGGTGCAAGCGGCGCTGAAGATTTAGCCGCCGTATTCCCCGTCCGTCACCTTCGCCAGCCACACCGTTTCGCCCGCGTTGATGGCGATGTGCTGCATCAAGGAGTCGGGGGCCGCGCCGTGCCAGTGTTCCTCGCCCGCGTCGATCTGCACCACGTCCCCGGCGATCATGGTCAGGGCCGCCTCGCCGCGCTTTTGCACCCGGCCCACGCCGCTCAGGACGATCAGCGTTTGCCCGTGCGGGTGGGTGTGCCAGGCAGTACGTGCGCCGGGGGTAAAGGTCACGCGCAGCACCCCCACGGCCTGGCGTTCCATCCAGACCTCTCCGGTGAAATTGGCTTCAGGGGCGGAGTTCATGGTCAACGTCCGGCTGGGAATATGTTTCATAGGTGCAGGGTACGCTGCCAGAGCCAGACCCTGTGCGGCTCAGGCCAGCCCGATCATCCGGCGGCTGTGCGCGTCGTGGCGTTCCACCAGCGCGGGCAGTTCCACGCCCAGCAGCTCTCCCCCGTCCACGATCACGCGCCCATTCACGGTATTCAGCGCCACGCGCGGCGGCGCGCAGAGGGTCAACGCGCCGACCGGATCGTGCCTGGCCCCCGAATACCCCAGATCGCGCAGGTCCACGGCGATCAGATCGGCGGCGAATCCAGGCGCGAGCTGCCCGATGTCGTCCCGGTTCAGGACCGCTGCCCCGCCGCGTGTCGCCAGCCACAGGGCGTCGTGGGCAGTCAGGGCGTCCGCCGGATTGGGGGCCTGGCCCGGCACGCCGCGCACCCGCGAACTGTGTAGCGCCTGCCGCGCCTCGGCCAGCAGGTGGCAGCCGTCGTTGCTGGCGCTGCCGTCCACGCCCAGCGCCACCCGCACCCCGGCCTCCAGCAGTTGTCGGGTGGGCGCGCTGCCGCTGGCCAGCCGCATGTTGCTGCTGGGACAGTGCGCCACACCGCAACCACAGGCACCCAGGCGCACAGCGTCGCCCGCGCTGAAATGCACGCCGTGCGCGAACCACACGTCCGGCCCGGTCCAGCCCAGCGACTCGGCGTAATCCGGCGGACGCAGACCGAATTTAGACAGGCAGAAGGCGTCCTCATCGGCGGTCTCGGCCAGGTGGGTATGCAGCATCACGCCCTTCTCGCGGGCGAGGACGGCACTCTCGCGCATCAGGTCACCCGTCACCGAGAACGGCGAACAGGGGGCCAGCGCAATACGGATCATGGCGAGGCGGGCCGGGTCATGGAAGGCGTCGATCAGCCGCGCGGAGTCGGCCAGGATGGCGTCTTGCCACTCCACGGCGCGGTCTGGTGGCAACCCGCCCTGCGATTCGCCCAGGCTCATGCTGCCGCGCGTGGCATGAAAGCGCAGCCCCAGGACTGGCGGCCCGGATGGTGTCGTCCAGCGTCACCCCATTCGGGTACAGATACAGGTGATCGGAGGAGGTGGTGCAACCGCTCAGCGCCAGTTCCGCTAGGCCAAGCTGGGCGCTGTCGTAGGCGGCCTGCGGGGTCAGGTTCAGCCAGATCGGGTAAAGGGTCTTCAGCCAGTCAAACAGACCCGAATCCACCGCCAGGCAGCGGGTCAGCGTCTGGTACAGGTGATGGTGCGTGTTGACCAGACCGGGTAGGACGACGTGGCCGCCCAGATCGCGGATTTCCGCGCCTTCCAGCAGCTCGGCGGGCAACTGCGAATCCAGTCCCACCCAGACGATCTGCTGGCCCTCCAGAACAAGTGCAGCGTCCTGAAGCGGCGGCGTGGGCGCGAGGCGTTCGCCGGTCATGGGAATCAGGGTGTGGATGCGGCGCAGGACGGTGCGGGTGGGATTTATGGGGACCTCCAGGCGAAAACACAAACTGGCCCCAACCACGACGGTCAGGGCCAGAAATTGTGTACGGTCTGTTTCGCCTAATCTATTGATCGCGGCATAAATTAGAGTCCATCAAGCGGCGCGGCAACTGGATGTATCTGACGCGCTGCCAGGCACCGACCAGTTTCTCCTTGAGGA
>NZ_JNIW01000059.1 GCF_000701425.1 Deinococcus frigens DSM 12807
TCGCGTTCTTCCGGCATCTCCTGCGTCACATCCAGGGGAAGATCGTGGTGATTCTGGACAATGCGGGTATCCATCGGGCGAAGATGGTTCAGGCGTTCGTGGAGATCCACGAACGCCTGTCGTTGGTGTACTTGCCACCGTACGCGCCAGAGCTCAATCCAATTGAGCTCGTGTGGGCGTACGTCAAACGAAATGTGTTGGGGAATTTCTGTGCCCGTTCGGTCACCGTCCTCAAGGAGAAACTGGTCGGTGCCTGGCAGCGCGTCAGATACATCCAGTTGCCGCGCCGCTTGATGGACTCTAATTTATGCCGCGATCAATAGGGCTTGAGCGAACCAGCTTTTGGGCCGTCTGGGAGAGCGTTTTGCGCGTATTGTAGATCGGCACTGCCATTTTGCTGAGCCTGTGAGGTTCTACAGCCAGAAGCTGTCTCTGCGATGTGCTGCACCTTGAGCGCAGGAGGCGATTCAAAGCCGGGTAGAAGACATGGCTTGTTCAGGTTGAGGAGCAAATAGATCCGTCTTGTCCCCGTCCCACACAAGCTTTTTGCGGTTGGGATCAGGCCCTAAACGGGGTTTCTCTAGCAACCGCACCAGCAAAAGCGGCATCTGCGGCGGCATTTTGGCTTCGGCGTGCGGCCCCATCCCATTACTCCAGCTTCCCCGTGAAATCCCCCTCCCAGGCGTTCAGAATCCGGTCCCCCTGCACCAGCAATACAGTGGGGTAGGCGCTGACCTTCAGGGCGCGGGCGAAGGCGGTAGCCCCATCGCCGCGCCAGGGATTGACGCCTGCCGGGGCGGGTGAGGGCGTGCCCTCGGCGTTCACGGCCCGCACGGGCAGATCGCTGTCCATCACCGCCTGCCACAGCGCCCCCAGATCGCCGCAGTCGTGGCTGTAGACCACCACCACCTCGCGGCCACTGGCTTCGGCGCTGGCCTGCCAGGGGTGGGCGGGCAGGGTGTCGCCCAGGCGCACGCGGGCCTCGGCGACATTCAGGGACGGCACCGTTCCCAGCGCAAGGAGCAGCGTTAGCAGCGGGGCATGTCGGTGGCTCATGTGAACCATCATGCCCCGCCGCCCCGCCAGTTTGCATGACGGGGCGGTGAGGACGGCTCCAGATGGGACTCAGTTTGAAGGTGTGGCAGGCTTCGGGGCCGGGTCTTTCGGGGCAGTTTCCTTGGGTGCGGGGATCTGCGGCACGGCGCTCTGGTTCTTCACGGCCTTCACGGCGGCGGGATCGGCGGTCTGGTCCGTCAGCGGGGCGGGGCTGCCGTCAGGGGCATAGGCGGGCAGTTGCTCGATGTACACGCGCCGCCGCACGATATTTTCCGGCGGGGTGAATTCGGTGGCCTGCCGGTTGGTGGTGCGGTCCACGTCGATCAGCACGGTGCGCGGATCATTGTAGGCCGCCTTGTAGCGGGATTCGGTGTACCTGGCCGGGGGCGGGGCGTCATTTTGCAGGGCGGTGTCGGCGGCGTTGCGGAAATTGGGGTCCAGCACGGCCAGCCTGACGCCGGGCAGGTAGCCGGGGTCCGGGGCGTCAGTGTACTGGATGCCAGGAGGTTCGCTGAAGGCGCGCACGGTCTGATCCTGGTGCGCCAGTTCCATCATGCGCCGCCAGATCGGGGCGTTGACCAGGCCGGAGTAGTATCCGCGCTCTGGCATGTCGCCGCCCTGCTGCTTGCCCACCCACACCGCCCCGGTGTACAGCGGCGTGGTGCCCACGAACCAGAAGTCCTTGGGGCCGTTGCTGGTCCCGGTCTTGCCCGCCACCGGCCAGTCGCCGAACTTGGCCGGCCAGGCCAGGCCGCCCTGCGCCCCAGTCAGGTCATTGACCACGCCCTGAATCATGTCCAGGCCCAGCCAGGCGATCTGCGGGGTCCACACGCGCCCGGGCTTGACCGGATTCAGGCCGTCGTCGTACAACACCTCGCCGCGCGCGGTGGTCACCCGCGTGATGTAGCGGGGCGCGCGGTACAGCCCGCCGTTGGCGAAGGGGGCGTAGGCCGCCGCCATCTTGACCGGGGTGGTTTCCACCGCGCCCAGGGCCGCCGCCAGCCCGGTGCCGTCCAGCGGCGGCACACCCAGTTGGCGCAGCTTGCCAAAAAAGGTCTGGAGGCCGATGCGGTCTGCCAGCCGCACCGTCACCAGGTTCAGCGAACGGTCCAGCCCCTCACGGATGGTCATGCTGCGGTAGGTGGTGTTGCCCTCAAAGTTCTGCGGCGCGTACACGCCGTCCTTGCAGGTGGCACAGGGAAAGGTGATCGGCTTGTCGTCCTCGCGGTGGTCCTGGGTCAGGCCGGTAGACAGGGCGGTGGTGTACAGCAGCGGTTTGATGGTGGAACCGATCTGACGCTGGCCCTGCGCGGCGTTGTTCCACGCGGCGGGTGGCTTGTCCCCGTTCAGCTTCTGCCCGATCATGCCCAGCACCTCGCCGCTAAACGGATCGATGATGGTGGCCCCCAGCGTCGCGCCGGGGGGCAGGCCGGTGGCCTCTTTGCTGGCGGTTTCCACGGCGGCCTGGATGCGGGGGTCCACGGTGGTATAGACCCGCAGTCCGCCGCTGCCGTAGACCTTATCGCGCCCGAAACGGCGCACCAGTTCCTGCTCGACCTGACCCATGAACTGCGGGTAGCGCACGGTGGTCACGGCCTTCAGCTCCTTCTGAGTGCGGTCCACCAGTTTGGCGCTGGTGATCCGGCCCTGCGCGTCGTACAGCACCTTCCAGCCGCGCGGTTGCAGGTCCTCGTTCCAGGCTGCGTCCATCTGGGCCTGGGTGATCCACCTGTCGTCCACCATGCGCGACAGCAGCGTTTTCATCAGGGGGCGCACGGCCTTGTAATCGAAGTAGCGGCCCGCGCGGGGCACCAGCACCGTCAGATAGGCGCTCTGGGCCAGCGTCAGTGCCCTGGGGGTGGTGCGGAAGTACGCCTGGGCCGCCGAGTAGATGCCGTACAGCTCGACGGGGCCGCCGTCTCCCCAGTAGATGGTGTTCAGGTAGTTCTGGAGGATCTCGGCCTTGGTAAAGCTGCGCTCGACCTGCACGCTCAGAAACCACTCCTTGATCTTGCGGTCCGGGGTGCGGCGCTGGTCAAGCAGGGTGTTCTTGATCAATTGGTTGGTCAGGGTGCTGCCGCCCTGCACGCTGTCGCCCGCCGCCAAGCGCTGCACCTGCCGCCCCAGGCCGTAGGGATCGATGCCGTAATGCTCGAAAAAGCGCCGGTCCTCGTTGCTGACCAGCGCGGCCACCATAAAGGGGCTGATCTCGTCCAGATTGACCAGCGTGCGGCTGATGGCCTGCTCGCCGATCTTGGGAATCAGGCTGCCCAGCGGCGCGTTGTCACGGGCAAAGACCCTGGTTTCCGCACCCAGCGAGAGGCTGTCCAGTTGCCGGTAATCGGGCAGCTCGCGCCACCACTTCAGGCCGTAGGTGGCCGCTACGCCCGTTCCGGCGATCAGCGCGGCGATCAGAAACGAGGTCAGGAACTTCAGGAAACGGACGAAAAAGATCATGCGAGCATCTCCACGGAAATGAGGTGGCCGGACCGTTGCGGGCGGCGGGGCGTTACGGGCGGCGGGCCGTGACGAGCTGGTTGACGCGTCCGCGCAGGTTCTTGCCGGACAGCGGTTTGTACACGATGTCGTCCGCGCCCACCAGCTTGGCCTGGTCACGGGTGTGGTCGTCGTCAAAGCCGGTCAGCAGCAGCACCGGCGTGTCGCGCAGCCGCTTGACCCGCTTGACCCGCGAGCAGACCTCGAAGCCGTCCATGTGCGGCATTTGAATGTCCAGCAGCATGGCGTCTGGGGTGTGGTCCCGCAGGTAATCCAGCGCCGCCTTGCCATCGGGCACCGCCACGATCTCGTGTCCGTCGGCAGACAGGATGACTTCCAGCATGGTGCGGATGGCTGGTTCATCGTCTGCGACGAGGATGGTATACGGCATATGCCCGGCATGATAGTGCAGCCGCTATGAAAAAAAATGAACCTGGGCGGCATTCTTCCTCCATGACCCCTGCAATTGCCGCTGCACTCACCGCGCTGTGGGTGGGCGGCTGCTACTGTCTGTGGTTGGTATGACCGCTTCTCTTTTTACAACAGCACCCCACAGAGCGCCTCCCACTGGCGAGCGCGTGCTGTGTGCCATGTCCGGCGGCGTGGACAGCAGCGTGACGGCGGCGCTGCTCAAAGACGCCGGATACAGCGTGGTGGGCGCGATGATGCGCTTCTGGCCCGACGACAAGCGCACCGACACCTTCGACAGTTGCTGCTCGCCCGACGCCGCCTACGAGGCCCGCCGCGTGGCCGAGCAGGTGGGTGTGCCGTTCTACCTGCTGGACTACCGCGAGCAGTTCCAGCGCCATATCGTCGGCCCCTTCATTGAGGAATACGCGCAGGGCCGCACACCCAACCCCTGCGTCAACTGCAATACCAAGGTCAAGTTCGACGAGCTGGTGAAAAAGGCCAAGCTGCTGGGCTGCCGCTACGTGGCGACCGGGCATTACGTCAAGCGCGTGGACAACGGAGCTTCGGTGGAATTTCACCGGGGCGACGACCCACGCAAGGACCAGACCTATTTCCTGTGGGGCACGCCAAGAGACGCCCTACCATACATCCTGTTTCCGGTGGGCGAGCTGGAAAAGCCCCGCGTGCGCGAGATCGCCGAGGAGCGCGGCTTGGTCACCGCCCGCAAGCCCGAGAGCCAGAACATCTGCTTCGTGCCGGGCAAGGTGCAGGACTTCGTGGCCGAACATCTGCCGCAGGCGACGGGGTCGATCCGCGAGATTGCCACCGGCGAGATTGTGGGCGATCACCTGGGCACCCAGTTCTACACCCTGGGCCAGAAGCGCGGCATGGGGTTGTACCAGTCGCACAAGGTGCGTCACATCGTCCACCTGGACCCGCAGACCAACACCGTCTGGGTGGGCGATTACGAGGACTGCCTGTGGAGTGGCCTGAAAGCGTCGGGCGCAAATTACCTGTGCGATCTGGCCGACTTGCCGCGCGAGGTAGAGGTGCAGGTGCGCTACCGCACCAGGCCGGTGCGCGCCACCATACTGCACGCCGACGAGAACGGTTTTGAACTCCAGTTCGACGATCCGCAGTTTGCCGTCGCCCCCGGCCAGAGCGCGGTGCTGTACAGCGGGCCGCGCCTGCTGGGCGGCGGGTTGATCGATGACCACGCGCGGGAATTGCCGGAAGTGTCCGATTCGCCAGCACTACCAATCAACGCTTGAGAGCGGCCCGGTAGTCCTCCACCGTCTGATCGCCGCAGCCGACGGGGAGGACATGCACCAGCCGTCTCCAGTCGGAAAAGTGCTGATCGTCGATAAAGACCTGTGGTTTTGGTAGAAAACTCTGGAAACAGTCTTCCAGTCCGTATTCTCTGGCACTCTGACGGGCATAGGCCGCGCCACCCGAACTCCAGCAATACAGTTTTGCGCCCTGCTCGTACAGGGCGCGAACATGGCGAATCACCGCCGGAATCGGAATGCGTGACTTGCCGTAATTTCTGATCAACGTTTCATCGACATCAACGTAAATGACCAGAGGGACCAGATTTGCCGTCATGGTGAAAATCTACATCCACAGCCAGCAAAAAGCCCTCCCGGTCAGGAGAGGGCAGGGCCGGGAATATTCACTCACCGCAGGCTGAACATCATCGCCACATGTGCAGTGGTGCCGCCCAGCACGAACAGGTGCCAGACCTCGTGGAAGCCCCAGTGCCGCCAGAAGCCCTTCTCGCGTGGGCCGAACAGCTTGGTGCCGTAGACCAGCGCGCCCAGCGTGTACAGCAGGCCTCCCGCCGCCAGCCAGAAGATCGCGGCGGGAGGCAGGTTGTGGGTCAGTTGCGGCAGAAAGATCACCGCCAGCCAGCCCAGGCCCACGTACAGCAGCGTGCTGACCCAGCGCGGCAGGCGCATGGTGATCAGCTTCAGCGCGATGCCGGTTAAAGCAATGCCCCAGACCAGCCACAGCACCACGGTCTGCCACACGCCATGCAGGCCGAAGTACGCCAATGGGGTGTAACTGCCCGCGATCAGCAGGAAGATGCCCGCGTGATCTAGCTTGCGCAGCCACAACATGCTGCGCTCGGTGCGGCCAAACGAGTGGTAACTGGCGCTGGCCGAATACAGCGCCACCATGCTGACCCCAAAGACCACAAAGGGCCACAGCGCCAGCCCACGCGAGTGCGCCCACCACAGCAGCGGCCCCAGCACGATCAGCGCCGCCAGCGCGCCGCCCCAGTGGGTCAGGGCGTTGACGGGTTCACGTGGGGCGAGGAGGAGGCGCTTCATGGGTTCAGGCTACGCCTCCTGTCGGCGGGCGTGGTGGTGTTGGACGCAGTTCAAATATGGCTGGAATGGTCAATGGTTGCGGTCCGATCTGTCAATGACTGAATCCTGATTGGCCGTCCATAGCGACAGAACCTCCTGCGCCTCGTCGGCGTGCATCCCCTCGACGAGTGCGCCACCGTAAGTCACGACGCTCTTGCCTGCGGCGCGGCCCTCTGCCCAGGCGTCCAGCAGCGCGCGGGCCTGTGCCGCCTGTTCGTCAGTGACGCCATAGGCGGTATTGGCGGGGGCAATCTGGTCCGGGTGGATCACGGTCTTTCCGGCGAAGCCCAGCGCGCGGCCCCCCTCGCATTCGCGGGCAAAGCCTGTCGGGTCACGCACGTCGTTGAACACGGCGTCCAGCGGCAGCTTGCCGTGGGCACGGGCGGCCAGCACCACCGCCGAGAGGGCGTGCAGCAGCGGCAGGCGCTGGGGGTGCGGGCGCGTTCGCAGGGCGCGGGCCAGATCGTTCGCGCCCACCAGCAGGCCCGCCACCCCCGGCACGGCGGCGATGGCCAGAGCATTTAAGACGCCCAGCGGCGTTTCGATCATGGCCCACAGCGGGCGGCCCAGCGACAGCTCCTGCGCGGCGCGGGCGTCCTCGACCTTGGGCAGCACCAGCCCGGACGCGCCCGACAGCAGCGCCATCTCGCGGTCCTCGTGTTCCCAGTCGGTGCCCAGACCATTGACCCGCACCAGCACGGGCACGCGCCAGCCACCCGCCAGCAACGCCGCACGCACGTTCTCGCGGGCCTGGGCCTTATGTTCGGGCGCGACGGCATCTTCGAGGTCCAGAATCACGGCGTCGGCGGCCAGGGTGCGTGCCCTCTCGATGGCGCGGGGTTTATCGCCAGGGACATAGAGTACGGAACGTAATGGCCTAGTCATTGCCGCCCATGCGCGCCGCCAGCGCCCAGCCGCTCAGCAGGGCGGCCTCCACGCGCGGGCCATGATCGTCGGGGGTAAAGCCGTCGCCGCACAGGCCCAGCCCCGTCCCCACGTCCCAGAAGCAGGGGCCGGGGGCGCGGCGTTCGGGAGTGGCGTAGCGCCAGCGCTGGGCGAAGGCGTGGGCAGACCTGATCTCCTCGCCCAGCACGTCCGCCGCCGCTGCCAGCAGTTCAGGCAACACCTCCTCGGGGCGGCGTTCCAGATTGGCGCGGGACCACGCCGCCGAGGCTTGCAGCATCAGCGCGGGCGGGTGGCCTTCCGCACGCTTGGTGTGTTCGCGGGCAATCCAGTCCAGCACGCCGTGGCCCTTGAGACTCAGGGCGGGCCAGTCGGCCCCGATATCCGTTTCCAGCACCGCGCCCGCCGCCCAGCACGGGGCGTAGTCCACGCGGCGCATCTTCTCGGCGGCGGCCTTTACTTCCTCCAGATCATCCGCGCCGTCCAGCAGTAGCGATTCCAGCAACGCCAGCGCCTGCGGGGCCGGGAGGTTCAGCGCCAGCCGCGCGGCCTCACCCGCCACGCCGTCACGGGAATGCACACGCCAGCCGCCGGGCAGGCGTTCCAGGCTGCTCACCTCCAATCCAGTCTGCACGTCCAGCCCGCGCGCCAGTTCCCGGCCCAGAGTGTTCATTCCGGCGGGCGGGGCGTAGCGGGGGTGGCCGTCCTGCGGCGGCGGCGTGACCTCTCCCCCGTCCCAAGTTGCGAAACCCGGTGTCCAGACGCGGTTCCAGCCCGCCCTGACGCCGCCCTCGGCCAATGCCACGGCGCGGGGGTGGCGGGCGGTGAAGTAACGTGCGCCGTGGTCCAGCCGTGCCTCTGAACATTGAGCTGCCGGGGGCGGAGTACGGCGGGTGGCTGCGCGGCCCGACACTCCACGCGACTTGTCCAGCACATGCACGCTCTGGCCCCGGCGCTGCACATCATGGGCCAGCGCCAGCCCCGCCAGCCCCGCGCCGACGATCAGCACGTCTGGCTTACCCGGCACGGCGGGCCTTCTTTCGTTTAAGGGGCCGCGCTGCACTTGACATCAGCAGGAAGGGCAGCAGCGCCAGCAGGAACTTCAAAGGCCGTTTCATGCCGTCCAGGGTAACGCGCCATGCACTAGCTTACCCGCATGAATTACGCCGATCTGCTGGGGTTCACCGTGCTGGAGGCCACGCCAGAGCGCACCCGCGTCCGCGCATCTGTTACCGATGCCGGCCTGAACATGCATGGCACCGCGCACGGCGGCCTGATCTTCAGTCTGGCCGACGAGGCGTTCGCGGTGATCAGCAATCTGGAGGCGCAGGCGGTGGCGGTGGACACCCACCTGAGCTTCTTCCGCGCGGCGACAGTGGGCGACGAGCTGGTGGCCGTCGCCACCCCGGAGCGCGTGGGCCGCACCCTGGCCACCTACCGCGTGGAAATCCGGCGCGGCGAGGAGGGCGAGGTGCTGGCGCTGTTTATGGGCACGGTTTCGAGGCGGGTGCGGGAAGATTGAAGGTTATTCTGGGCGGTGATGTTGGGCTGGACGCCCTTCAGAATCTTTCCAGCACTCCCAACCATTTCGAGAAGCTCCAGCAATGTCTATAGCCGCCGTACTGGCACTTTTATAGGTCACGTCAGCCACGTACTCCAGAAGTTCAGCGGACTTTTTGACGAGCTGCCCATTTTTCAAGCCGCTCCGCCTGCGGGCGCTGATACCTTTCGCATTGGTGCCCTCATCGCTTAGCAAACGGTTGAGGGCGGTGCTTCCCGCCTTTACCGTCCAAGTGCCGTCCACAGGCCGATAAACAGCGTGAGCCTCGGCCCCAAACAGGCAGTAGGTGAAGTGGATGTCTTGTGCTTTGTGCATGGACGGCTGAGGTTCCTGATCCGGATGAGGCCTCTGCATGAGGGGAGGAGAGGACTTCGCTGGTGCCATGTTCTGCGTCGGCATCCCCAGCAGTACGTCCCGCTCGGCTTCCGTAATAGTGCCGAGTTGCGTCGCCAACTTAACGGCACTCTCGAACGAGCCGATATCGTGTTCTCGCTGGAAGTTGTGAATCAGCGGCGTTTTCTCCTTCAGGATGCGCGCCTCGTCCAGCCGCTGTTGCTGGCGGCTCTTGATCGCTTGCACCGCTCCAGCGAAACCATCCGCGCGCCACATCCCGGCGTCCAGCAGGGCGGCCAGATCGTCGGCAAAGGTGTGGCCCTCCTGCCCCAGTTCCAGTTTCAGGGCCACCCGCTCTTCCCACCTGCCCGGCAGGTGTTCGTCAATGGCGATCCAGACGCGCCCATTGGTCACAATGGCCCAGCGGGTGCCCTCGTTGACCGCGTAGGTGGACGCCTGTTGAAACTGCTGCGCCCCCAGCGTGATGTTCATGCCCTTGATTTCCAGCGCGAATTTGCCCGCCCCGGTGCGGATCAGAAAATCCGAGCGGTTGCCCGTGGCGTTGGTTTCTTCCGGCACCACCTCTGCCGGGTTCCAGATGTCGAATCCAGCGGCGTGCAGCAGCCTCAGCACAATCGCCTGCCGAACGATGGCCTCGCCAGGATTGGGGCTGCTGATCAGCCACGTTTGAATGGCCTCGACTGCCTCTCTGATCCGCTCCTGAGTGCCTGACATCTGAGAAAGAGTCTAGCAGCGGCGCGCTTTCCTAACTATTTCCCGGTCAACATGTACGGCCCGTGATCGCAGGGACGCTCATCGGCTTTCAGCCGCTCGGCCAAATCCACGGTGTCCTGCATGGGGGTGTCGCCGACTTCCTCGGCCAGGTAGTGGCGGTAACGGCAGTAATGCTCGATGGCGGCGTATTTGCCCCGGTTCATGGTCAGGCAGACCATCAGACGCTGGTGGTGGTCCTCGCCGATCAGCGGGTCCGCGTCGGCGGCGCGCAACAGGGACAGGGCGGCCAGCGGGCATTCGCGCGCGGCACAGTGCAGCAGCGAAAGGGTCAGGTGGCCCTCGACGACAGCGGCGCGGTGCTGGCTGCGGGTGGCCTCTACCCACTCGCCCTGAAGGTGCGGCAGGTACTCGCCGTCCGCGCTGGCCAGGGCCTGCCTGAGCAATTCTTCCTGCTGGCGCGGCTCTGTGCTGCCCCTGGAAGCGTCCAGCGCACGGTGCAGGGCGTGGGTGTCGCTGGCGGCCTGGAGGTCCGGGTGCAAGGTGTAGCGGCCCCCTCCTCCTGCACCGCGTCGGGGCGGCCCAGCGTGGCACGCAGGCGGTGCAGGGCCACGCGGAAACGGTTGGCGGCAGCGGGAGTGTCCTCCAGATCCCACAACTGCGCCAGGATGTCGTGGCGGTAGCGGCCCTGCGGGTTGGTGTGCAGATACCACAGCAATTCTTCGGCGTTGCGGGCGGGCCACACCACGCTCACCCCGTCCACGATCACGTCCACGTTGCCCAACGAGCGCAGCAGGTAACGCTGGGACATAGAGGCTGGCGCAGTAACGCCGATCTGTTCTTGAGGCCTGCTGGTCTCCCCCTTTCGTATCAATCATGACATTTTGGGGCGAGGCAGGTGTCCCCTGGGATCGCAGAGGGACGCCGCGCGGGGGATATTTTTCTTACTCTGGCACGGCTGGCACACACAAAACCGGACACCACTGGGATGTCCGGGAAGTTGGAGAGAAGGCTTGAAGTTGGAGAGGGAGTTTAGCGCAGAACCTTGAGCGCCTTGAGGATGGCGATCAGAATCACGCTACCAACCACGCCCCAGATGATGCTCCAGAAGCTGAAGCCGCCGCCTGCCGCAGTCGCGCCGCCGATGTTGAGCAGTCCCGCGAAGACCCACTGGGCCAGCAACGCGCCCACGATCCCGATCAGGATGTTGGCGATTGCGCCCTGCTGCGCGTTGGTGTTCATGATCATGCTTGCCAGCCAACCGCAAAGTGCACCTACCAGAATAGTAATGATCCAACCCATGTTCGTGACCTCCTGTTTGAGTCGTTAGATTTCCAACGTTCAACGCTCGTTGTGGGTGAAGCATGAAACCGCACACCCCTCGTAATTGAGATAGAACATACTTTCTAAAGACGGGACGAAGGTGAAATGCCTGACTATTCAAGTCCGCTAAAGCAGTTCTCTCAGAAAGCGTCTCTGTCGCCTCCTTTCTGACAGTGCCTTGATCGTTGAGGGGGCCGGCAGTAGGGGCACTCCCGGCGCATGTCCCGGCGCAGGGCCTGGCGCAGGTCTCAGCAAAGGTCCTGGCCATTTGTCTTACCTGCGCGTCCGCTGCTGGGCCGGGGGCCGCTAGCATGGGCGCATTCACCGTCCGGTCCACCGTGGCCCCGCGACTTTTTCTGGAGGCCCCACCGTGATGCCCGCACCCCTCACACCCAATGATCCACCGACGCCATGACCGCCTTCACCGTGCGCGCCCCGGCCAGCAGCGCCAATCTGGGACCCGGCTTCGACAGCCTGGGCCTGAGCGTGCCGCTGTACACCACCCTGCGGGTGACGCCCGGCGAAGTGACTGAGGTGGTGCCGCACGGGCCGGAGCTGGAAGGCACGCCCGCCGACGAGAGCAACTACGTGTACCAGGCAATGCTGCTGGTGGCCAGACGCACCGGCCAGAAGCTGCCGCCCGCCCGCGTGGAAATTACCACCGAGGTGCCGCTGGCACGCGGCCTGGGCAGCAGCGCCGCCGCTCTGGTGGCCGGAATCGTGGCTGCCAACGAGCTGCTGGGCTGCCCGCTGGATAGCGGCGCTGTGCTGGACGTGGCTGCCCGCGAGGAAGGCCACCCCGACAACGTGGCCCCGGCGCTGTTCGGCGGCATCGTGGTGGCGACGCTGGACAAGCTGGGCACGCATTACGTGCGCCTGGACCCGCCCGCGAATCTGGGTGTCACGGTGCTGATTCCCGACTTCGAGCTGAGCACTAGCAAGGCCCGCGCCGTACTGCCCCGCGAGTACAGCCGGGCAGATGCCGTACATGCGCTGTCCCACGCCGCGCTGCTGGCCGCCGCGCTGTCGCAGGGCCGCCTAGATCTGCTGCGGCACGCCATGCAGGACTACATCCACCAGATCTGGCGTGCGCCGCTGGTGCCGGGCCTGAGCGACATTCTGGACGACGCCTGGCGGCACGGCGCACTGGGAGCGGCCCTGTCCGGCGCGGGGCCAACGGTGCTGTGCTTCCACGACACCCGCGAAGACACCGCGCCGCTGCATACCTACCTGAACGGCGTAATGGCCAGGAACGGATTGAACGGACGGGTGATGGATTTCCCGATAGACACGCGGGGAACGCTGATCGAGCGCGGCGGCTGAGTCTGCTCTCCCCTAGAGCATTTGTCAAAAGAGTTCTTCACTTTTGACCGAACGGGCGGGCAAGCGTCCTCGCGGGCGTCTGTTCTGCCCAAGACAGTGAGTGAATTTTGCCGAGCATTTGGGAGAATGGAAGCATTGGGAGTCTCTTTTTTCGATGCTGTAATTCGGACAAATGCTCTATTCCATACCCGCGTTGCCCGTCTGCTTGATCTGCTCCATCTTGCCCACTGCTTGGAGCCAGTCGTGCTCATTGATGGCAGTCACGTCCTGACCGTCGTAACGTTCGGCCAGCACCTCGCGCATGGCCTCGGCCTCGCGCAGGCTGGTGGCCTCGCGGCCCATGCGCTCCAGAATGGGGTCCAGGCTCATCGTGCGGCTGATTTGCATGCTCCACGCTAGCGGGGCGGGGGCGGGCAGGCGTGAGGACGGGGCGGGAGGTTCTTTAGACGCGGTCTGAACCTCTAAAAGTCCAGACGCCCCACCGCCGGATGCTCTAGCCTGCCCGGCATGTGGATGTCATCACGGGCCGCCGACGTGCCGGGCAGTGTGTTTGCGCTGATGGACGCGGCGAAAAGTCGGGCACGTGCACGTGGGCTGGATGTGATTGACCTGAGCATCGGCAGCAGCGATCAGTCGCCACCAAAAGCCGTGCTGGAGGCGTTGCGCCAGGCCACCCGCGATCCGCTGACCTACCGCTACCCGCTGTTTAGCGACACTGCGCCGCTGCGGGAAGCTGCCGCCGCCTACCTGCTGCGCCGCTTCGGGGTGAGGGCAGACCCGGAAACGGAAGTGCTGCCCCTGATCGGCGCACAGGAAGGGCTGGCGCATCTGCTGCTGGCCGTCACCGATCCGGGCGACACCCTGCTACTGCCCGATCCCGGTTATCCGCCGTATCTGGGCGCGGCGGCGGTGGCCGGACTCAGGACCGTGCCGCTGCCCCTGCGGCCCAAATGCGGCTTTCTCCCCGATCTGAAGGCCGTTCCAGACGAGGTGCAGCCCCGCGCCCTGGTGCTTAACTACCCCAATAACCCGACTTCGGCGGTGGCAGACGCCGCATTCTTTACGGAGGCCACCGCGTGGTGCCGGGCGCGCGGCACCCTCCTGATTCACGATCACCCCTACGCCGAGCTGACCTTCGGCGACTACCGCGCCCCCAGCGCCCTGGAAGCGGGTCAAGGCGGGGTGGTGGAGCTGCACTCGCTGAGCAAGACACACCACATGGGCGGCTTCCGGGTGGGTTTTGCCGCCGGGGACGCCGGAGCCATTGCCGCGCTGGCCCGAGTCAAGGGTGCAGTCGACTTTCACCCTTATCTGGGGATTCAACGCGCCGCCGCCCTGGCCCTGGGGTTGCCGGATGAGGTGGGCCGGGCCGGGGCCGCCGTCTTCCAGGCCCGCCGCGACGCCCTGATTCCCGCCCTGCGCGGTCTGGGCTGGGAAGTCCATTGGCCCCAGGCCAGCATGTATGCCTGGGCACAGGTGCCGGGATTGACCGACAGCGTGGCCTACGCCGTGCGCGCCGCCGAGGAATCCGGCGTGGTGGTCAGCCCCGGACGGGCGTTTGGAGCGCGCGGCGAGGGCTTCGTGCGCTTTGCGTTGGTGCAGCCGCCGGAGGTTCTGGTGGCGGCGGCGCAGAGGCTGGCAGGGGTAGCGGTGAGGGGAAAGATCAGCAGCGGAACATAGCGCGGCAGCTTATCCCGCCCCCACTCCCGGCCCGCGCTCAATCACGCTCAGCCCCGCAAACTTGAGCAGCAACCGCTTCTGCCCCACACCGGGGAAATAGACCAAGACCTCGCGCCTGTCGCCCTGGTGGAAGCCGCCCATGAACACGCCGTCACCGAATTTGGCGTGGTGGAGGCGCAGTGGCTGGGTGCTGCTCACCGCGCGTTGCAGTTCGCGGCTGGGAATGCCCAATCGGGCGCTGACTTCGGGCAGGGACAGGCCGTGCAGGTCCAGCAGTTCCCGCGCCTGGAGGGGCCACGACGGGGCCAGTTCGGGAAGGGGTTCGGGCGCGGCAGCCTCGGCTTCCGGCGTGGCCTGCACACCCAGCAGGTTCTCCAGGAACAGCCGGGTGGCGTGCTTGTCGGTGGGACGGCGCTCCCCGCTCGGCAGATACGGCGAATAGCAGCGCGAGACGGCGATGCACTCGTAACAGCCCTCCGCGTTCTTGCAACACGTCTTGGAACACAGCGCCAGCGCGCGGACCAGCAGATCGTCCAGTTGCTCATAGGCGCGGCGCGACACGCCCAGGCCGCCCAGCCAGTCGTCGTACAGGAAGAAATAGGCGTCGTGGCCGCCCCGGAAGGCCCCGGCCAGATCGTTCTCGTCGCAGGCCACCCGCTCCGGAGTGACTTTTTGCAGCAGGTGCTTGAGGGTATGCGCCACCGCGCTGGGCCGCTCGGTAGACCGCGGATCAAGCCCGATTTCCAGCGCGCTGGTGCGGAAGGGCGGCAGCTCGGTGGGCGCGTCGTACAGGTGTTCAGAGAGCTTGTGGTCCTGCATCCGGTCCTGAATGCGGCCCCCGCAGCGGGCGCAGGTGCGTTCGGCAGGGCCGGGATCGCGGTCACAGCCCACGCAGACACGTTCAAAGACCTGCCGCAGCATCTGGTAGCCGGTGTAGCGGCGGCGAATGCTGACCTCGCCGTGCCGGTACGCCAGCGGCCCGCGCCGCTGCCAGGGCGTCATCTGGCCAGGCGTGACCTCGATGCTGTACAGGCCGCGTGTGAACAGGTTCTCGGCGCTGTACCGCTCCACCACAATCGCGGTTCCGGCGGGGTGCTTCTCCCAGCGCAGCACCTTGTAGCCCTGACCGTCCAGCGTGAAGACCGCGCCCTCGTGCTTCTCGGTCAGGGCGTAGTGCTGGCTGGGGGATTCCAGCGGGGCGTCCAGTGCCTTTGCGCCCAGCCTATCCCAGTCGGCAGCCTCCACCACGGCGTATTTCAGGCTGCCCTCGCCGCGCAGGTTCCAGTATTTCTGGGTTTCCACCGCAGCCAGATGTGGCCCCGGCAACCCTGCCGCGCCGTATTCCTCGTTCTGGCGGGCGCGGTGCCGGGGCGAGAGGTAAGGATTGGCCGCCTCCACCACCGCCTTCTCGATGGGGCCAGTCAGCAGCTCCAGAAAATTGCCGGAGTTGCTGTAAAAGGCGTCGGCGGGCTGCGGCACGCCCTGTTCGTTCAGCGCGGGCAGGTACAGCACCAGCCCCGGCGCGATTCGCCCGGCGCGGCCCGCCATCTGCCGGAAGGCCATGCGCGAACCCGGATAGCCGTCGATGATGACCACCTCAAGGTCCCCGATGTCCACCCCGGCCTCCAGCGCGTTGGTGGCGAACATCACGCCGCTGCCCGCGCGGCGGAACTCGGTCAGGCGGCCCTCGCGGTCACTGGTTCCGGCCATGTACAGGTGGGCGTGACGGGCGTACTGCGGCTGGGTGCGGTAGGTGCCGTATAGCCGCGCGGCCCGGCTGCGGCCCCGGAAAAAGGCCAGCACCTTCAGGTCATAGCGCACGCTGGCGTCCATCACGGCGTTCCAGAAGCGGCGAGGTTGCCCCCTGTGATCCGCCAGATAAAAGCGTTTGCCGGGCCTGGCCGCGCCGGATTCAGATACTTCCACCGCATCCACGCCGATCAGCTCGCGGGCAAATTCGGCGGGGTTGCCGATGGTGGCGGTACTCAGCACCACCTGCGGGTTGGCCCCCAGCGCCCGCGACAGCTCCAGCAGGCGGCGCAACATCCCGGCCACCTCTGACCCGAAGCCGCCCCGGTAAGTGTGGGCCTCGTCCAGCACGATAAAGGACAGGTTTTTCAGAAACTCGCGCACGCGGGGATGCGTGAGTGACCAGTGGAGCTTGTCGGGCGTGGCCGTGACCATCCGCACGCCGTCAGCAAAAGCGTCAGCGGCCTGCGCGCTGCTCTGGAACGCGCCGATGTCCCAGCCGAAGCCGCCACGTGCCTTGAAGGCCAGCAGCTTGTCGCGCTGATCCTGCCCCAGCGCCACGAGTGGATAGACGAACAGCGCGGTTGCGGTTGAATCGCGTTCCAGCCGGTCAAACACCGCCGGGAAAAAGGCCCCGGTCTTGCCGCTGGCCGTCGGCGTGGTCACGATGACGTGCTGGCCGTCGCGCATCAGCCGGTAGGTTGCGGCCTGGTGGGCGTAGACCTGATCAAAGCCGAAGCCGCGCACCACCGCCGGGGACCAGCCCAACTCGCCGACTCCCACGGTGCGGGCGGGGGCCGCCTCTTCCTCGTGCAGCCGCGTCGCGCCGCCGCCCAGGGTGTCGCGTAAGAACCCCTCCAGACGGGCGAACGGGGAACGGGCGGGCAGCATCGGGGCCTAGTTTAGGCGCGTTCGGCGGGAAGGAAAGTGCATGGTACAAGTCTTCGCCGCTACTCCTCGTCTTCCTCTGCCTCTCCACCGTCTGCCCAGTCCCCCGCCAGCACGGCGCGCACAGCCTCAATCCTTTCCCGGCATTGCGCGTAGGCCTCGCGGGCCTCTTCCAGCAGCGGCAGCACGCGGTCCAGATCGGCCTCGCCGGTTTCCAGTTCGGCGGCGATGCGCGACAGGCGGGCGTAGGCGTTGCGGTAGGCGGTGGGTGTATCGGCGCTCATGGCCCCACATGCTAGCGCCCGCTAGGCTGCCGCAATGGCCCAGCCCACTGATTTCAAACACTTTGACCTGACCGTCCTGCCCGCCTCTGCGCGTTACAAGCTGCTGACCGCCACCGTCGTGCCGCGTCCCATCGCCTGGGTCTGCACGCTAGATACGGGCCACGTGCCCAATCTGGCCCCGTACAGCTTCTTTGGCCTGATGGGGTCCGATCCGCCCATCGTGGCCTTTGCCCCCGGTGACCGCGCGGACGGCACACCCAAGGACACGGCGCTGAACATCGCGTCCGGCGGCGAATTCAGCGTCAGTCTGGTGAGCGCTGAGCTGTCGCAGGTCATGAGCGACAGCGCCACCGACTTTCCTCACGGCATGGCCGAGGCCACGAAACTGGACGTCGGGCTGGAACCCGGCGTCAAAATTGCCGTGCCACGTGTGCGCCTCAGCCCCGCCACCCTGGAATGCGTGGAAGTGCAGACGATTCAGATCGGGAAGACCCGCATCATCCTGGGTCAGGTTCTGGGCGTAACACTGCGCGCGGACGCCGTGCTGGAGGAGGCAAAGTACCATGTGGATACGGCGGCGCTGGACTTGATCGGGCGGATGGGCGGGCGCGGCGGCTACGCCCGCACGCGCGACGGGTTCGAGATCGGGCGGATGACGTATGCGGAGTGGCAGGAGCGGGAAGGTCCGGAAAACTGAGCGACTTGTTTCTGATGGTGGGCTGCGTGGTGGCCCCCTCCCAGCCTCCCCCACAAGTGGCGACGGGCAAAAAGATCAGAACTCCTTTCACCCAAGCGGCTCCCCGCCAGCCTTGACCCGGTGGTTGTCGGCCCACAGGTAGCGGGCGGCCAGCGTGCGGTACGGCGTCCACGCGGCCAGCACCTCGTCTGCCGCCCTCTCCGGGTACAGCCGTGCCAGCCCCTGTCGCAGCGCCAGATCGCCGATGCTGAACACGTCGGGGCGGGCCAGGGCGAACATCAGAAACATCTCGGCGGTCCAGCGGCCAATGCCGGGGAGGGGAATCAGGGCGGCGACCACCGCCTCGTCGGGCAGCGTGGCGATGTGGGCAAAGTCCACCGCGCCCGTGTGGGCGGCCCCGGCAATGGCGGTCACGGTCCGCACCTTGGCCCATGACAGGCCCGCCGCGCGCAGGTCTTCAGCGGGCGTCTGCAACAGCGTCCCGGCGTCCAGCGTTCCCAGACGTTGCAGCAGGCGGGCGTGGATGCTGGCGGCGGCCCTGACGCTGAGTTGCTGACCGTTCACGCTGCGAATCAGGGTGGCGAAGGGGTCCAGCGTGGGCGTCAGTACCGGTAATTCACCGTTGCGGGCGATCAGCTCCTGCATGGTGGGATCGCCGCTCAGGTGCGCGGCGGCGGCGGCATGATGGAGTAGCGGAGGCGTGAAGGAGGGCACGGCCCCATTCAAGCGCATCCGTGTGGAGGACGGGCCGGAGAGCCAGTTCGGTCAAATTGATTCTCGCTTACAAATCGGTGAGTTCTATCCTTCAGCATGGACCGATGAACCGATTCGTTTCCATTGCCCTCGGCCTCGCTGTCTCCGGCTTGTTGCTGGCCTCCCCTGCCCTGGCCCAGACCCGGATCGGCGGCGTGACCCTCACGCCCGTCAGGCCCCCGGCCACCGTTCCGGCATCCAGCACCACCGACGATTACGAGCGCGAATCCATTCCCAGCGGCTACCGCGAGGTCAGGGGCCGCGTGACCGGTCCCGGCGAGGGCCTGCGCCTGCCTGCGGGCAGCCAGATCACGGTTAGCCTGGTGGACCTGAACACCGCCAAGTCGCTGGTGGACATCAAATTCAGCACCACGCGTCTGTCCACGCCGTACCAGATGGTTTACAACCCGGTGCGCCTAAAGAGCGCGCACCAATACGCGGTGCGGGCCGTCATCGTGGACAGGGGCGGCAGGGTGCTGTATTCCAGCCCGGATACGGCGTTGCCGGACGGCATGCGGGTCACGTTGAATGTGCCGGTCATGGCCCCCTGACCAGCATTCACTGTCAAAGGTGCAATGTGAAAAATGCAATATAGAAGGCGGGAAGCTCCTGAATCGAGCTGCCCGCCTTCCACTTCTGTCCCGTTTCCCTACTTCGTTTCGGTCAGCGTGAAGCTGCCGCTGCCCTGGTAGGCGTAGATCTCCCAGCGGTAGCTGCCACTCCCCGCGTTGTAGGTGATGCTCTCATTGCTGGTCGAACCCTCGCTGGACGCCACGTCTACCCAGCGCCCGCCGCTCTGCTTTTGCAGGTACAGATCGAAGTCGGTGCCGCTGGGGCCGCTCAGCACGCCCCGGATACTGCCGCCCGCGTAACTGAAGCCTGTGGTGTAGACGCTGTTGCGGCTGCTCACCGAACCCGTGTAGGTGGTGGTCCCCGTCGTGGGCGGGGGCGGGGTGCTGCCAGATCCCGTGAACAGCAGCTTGTTGGGGCTGCCGGTGTCTGCGCCGGTGACCTTGTTCGGCGTGGTGTTGTTCAGCAGGGTGCTGGTCACCGTGGCCGTGCTGGCCGAGCTGTTGACGGCCAGGATCAGGGCCACTGCACCCACCACATGCGGCGTTGCCATGCTGGTGCCGCTGATGGTGTTGGTGGCGGTGGTGCTGCCGATCCAGGTGCTGGTGATGTTGCTGCCCGGCGCGAACAGATCCAGGCACGAGCCGTAGTTGCTGTAGCTGGCCCGCGCGTCGGTATTGGTGGTGGCCCCCACCGTGATGGCGCTGGCCGCACTGGCCGGAGACACGTTGCAGGCGTTCTGATTCTCGTTGCCGCCCGCCACCACCATCACCAGATTACGGGCCGCCGCATTGTTCACCGCGTCGTTGACCGCCTGGCTAAAGCCGCCGCCCAGGCTCATGTTCGCCACGGCGGGACCGGACTTGTTGTTCAGCGCCCAGTTCACGCCCGCGATCACACCGGAGTTCGAGCCACTGCCGCTGCAATTCAGCACCTTGACCGCCACAAGTTGCACGCCCTTGGCGACGCCCCAGGTCGCGCTGCCCACCGTTCCCGCCACATGGGTGCCGTGGCCCTGGCAATCGCTGTTGGTGCCGTCCCCGGTGGTATTGGTGCCCCACACCGCCCGCCCACCAAAGTTGGTCTGCGAGGTATTGATGCCGGTGTCGATGATGTACGCCTTGACGTTGCTGGCCGTGGTGGAATAGGTGTAATTCCCGTCCAGCGGGAGGCTCCGCTGATCGATGCGGTCCAGTCCCCAGGTGGCCCCGCTCTGGGTGGCTGTTGCGTGCATCACGCCGTCCTGCTCGATGTATTTCACGTCCGGGTTGGCCTGCAATCTGCTCAGGTTCTGGGCGCTGAGGGTGGCCGAGAAGCCGCTCAGCGCCTGCGAGTAGATGTTCTGGATGCTGACGCCCTGTGGGTCCAGCCCCAGGCCACGGATCAATCCGCCCGCGCTCTGGGCGTCCAGCGCCTGCGCCGTCACCCTGCCCGCCCCCTGGCTGAGCACCACGATGTACTGGCCGGGGATGGCCTCCGGGTTGCGGGTGCCCAGCAGCGGGGCCTGGGCGCGGCTGCGCTGCGAGGGAGCGTCCGCGCCCAGGGTCATGTCCTGGGTGTCCGACGCCATTGGAGCCGCCGCGCTGCCCGGAGCGTTGCTCTGGCTGCCGCAGGCGGCGAGGGTGAGGGTGAGGAGCAGCAGGCCAACCGTGGTGCGTCCATTCATGCAAAACCTCCGGGGAAAGGCCCCAGACCACACGGCCACCCTGAACATCAGAACCGGTTCCCTATGAAGAAGAGAAGGTTCTGCGCTCAATCCTGACGGCCTGACACAAAGTATGAGAAAGCGTCCCCGGTAGGGGACACTTTCTGTCTGTGACAACCGAAAATGCTACCGGGGACGCGCCCCGACTCTATCAAGCCGTCCTCGCCCACCTCCAGAGTGGATTGTGGAATGACGTCCGCAACGCCCACACACTGGCCTGGATGGTCACCGGACTGCTGCTCTCCCAGTGCAGCTCCATCCCCGCCTGGCTCCCCTACATCCACTCCCGTGCCACGTTCGCGCAAAGCAGCGAACGCCGCGTTCGTCGGTGGCTGGAGAATCCAGCCATCGACCCCACCAGCATCTACAGTCCACTCGTCACCCGTGCCCTGCGCG
>NZ_JNIW01000060.1 GCF_000701425.1 Deinococcus frigens DSM 12807
CGAGTGAAGATCACCATGTTCTGGTGGTAGAGGACGGAGCGGGTTTCCATGTCCCTCCAGAGGAGGGACAGCCACCAGGTGTCCAGATCATCACCCTGCCCCCTTACTCACCCGAGTTGCAACCCGTGGAGCGCATGTGGGACCTGACGGACGACACAGTGGCCAATCGCTGGTTCGACACGATGGATGACTTCACTCAGACGCTGAGCCAGCAATGCGCCTGGTTGGAAACCCAGCCAGATCTCATCTCCCAGCAGACCCTCTTCCATTGGTGGCCCTTGTCAAGGAATTAATCGGAGTCAGTATTACTCCAGCCCCAGCACGTCCCGCAGGTCCGCCAGCTTTACGTCCGGCCTCTCCCCTGCCAGCGCATGACCTGTGGGTAAAAAGGCGGCTCGGAGTCCTGCGGCCTGCGGCCCCGAAACGTCGTTGCGCGGCGAGTCGCCCACGAACCAGGTGTCGGCGGCGGCCACGCCCAGCCGGTCCAGTGCCAACCGGTAGATCGCCGGATCAGGCTTGCTGAGGCCCACGGCCTTGCTGATCACCACGTCGTCTACCCGCCCCATCAACTCCAAACCGTCCAGCGTCTGCCACTGCTTGACCTCCCAGCCGTTGGTCACGATGCCCAGCAGCACGCCGCGCCCGCACAGTTCGGATAAAACGTCATGCGCGTGCGGCATCAGCGCGGGATGGCTGAAGGCATGCTCGGAAAAATCAGCCAGCAGCTCCTCCACCGACGGCGACAGACCAAACTCCTGCAGCAGCAGCGGCATCACCTCCGCTTTAGGGCGGTAGCCGAAGTCGTCCAGCTCCAGAAAGCGGGCGGCGTAGGCGGCAGGCAGGCCGAAGCGCCGCGCGTGTCCCTGAAGCCACCGTCTGATGGTGGCGTTGCGGTCATGCAAGGTGCCGTCCAGATCGAAGAGAACGGCCCTCAAGTCACGCCCACTGCCGGGTCCTCGTCTGGCGACTTGTGAAAGGCCGCGCCCTGCGCCCGCACGTCCTCATGGATCAGGGTGGTGTTGAGGCTGACCGCCGCCGTCATGCCGCTGGCGGCGGCGTTGGTCACGTACTGCGGCGCACCCGTCATGTCCCCGGCGGCCCAGATGCCGCGCACGCTGGTCATGCCGTTGTGGTTGACCGTGACGCGACTCCTGGCGTCCAGCTCGCAGCTCAGCGCGGCAGGTAGGCCACTGTTCTGGACCTGGGTGGGATTGAGAAACAGACCGTCCAGTTCCAGCCTCTTGCCGTTGCGAAAATGCACGGTCACGCCGTCCTTGCCGCTGATCCGCGTGATGGGCTGGGTGTTGACGGGGATGCCGATGCGCTGGAGGTCCCCGCGCTGTTCATCCGTCAACTCGTCCGGGCCATCGGTGAGTAAACACACGTCCTCGGCCCAGGCGCGCACGTTCAGGGCCAGGTGGTGGCCCTCCTGGTGGCTGCCCAGCACGCCCAGCCGGGCGTCACGGTTGGACCAGCCGTCGCAGTACGGGCAGTGGTGGACGGTCACGCCCCAGCGTTCGCGCAGGCCGGGGATATGCGGCAACCTGTCGCGCACGCCGCTGGCAAACAGGAGCCGTCTGACCCTGGCCCAGCCGCCGTCGTGGCGGATGGCGAAACCGTCGCGCAGAGGTCTGGCCTCACGGGCGGGCGCGTGCATGACCTGAATGCCGAAAGGCCGCAAATCGCGCAGACCCAGGGTCTTGAGGTCCGTGGGCGCGCAGCCGTCGCGGGTAAAGACGTTGTGGGCCGCCGTGGCGCGGGCGTTGCGCGGGGGGCCGCCGTCCAGCAGCAATGTCCGCCGGTCCGCGCCGCCCAGCGCGAGGGCCGCCGTCAGCCCGGCGGGGCCAGCGCCGACGATCACCACGTCGTAATCCTGCGTCACTGGGGACCGGGCCGCACGGTCAGATCGGTGAGGGCAGCGTCACGCGGGGCATTCAGGATAAAGGCGATGGTGGCGGCCAGCGTGTGCGGATCGATGAACTCTTCGGGCGCGTACTCGGCCCCCTCCTGAGAGCGCACCTTGCGCTGCATCTCGGTGGCGGTGCGGCCCGGATACACCGAGGTCACGCGCACGCCGTTTCCGGTTTCCTCGGCGCGCAGGGCGTCGGCCAGGGCGCACAGGGCGAATTTGCTGGCGGCGTAGCTGCCCCAGCCTGCGCCCGCGCTCAGGCCCGCGCCGCTGTTGACGAACACGAAAGTTCCGCGTTCCTGCCGGACATCTGGCAGCAGCAGCCGCGTCAGCTCGGCGGGCGCAACCGTGTTCACCGCCAGCGTGTGGGTCCAGACCCCATGATCCTGCCCGGCCACCGCGCCCAGTTCTACCACCCCGGCGTTGTGGACGACGTTGGACACCCGGCCCAGCCCGGCCAGCGCGTCGGCAAAGGTGTCCGGGCGGGTCAGATCGAGGACCAGCGGGCGGCCCCCGGTTGCGGCACACAGATCGTCCAGCGTTTCGCCGCCGCGTCCGGCCAGAATCAGGGTATGCGTGCCCGCTAGCGCGCGGGCCAGGGCGCTGCCGATGCCGCCGGACGCGCCGGTGATCAGGGTGACGGGCTGCGTCGTGTCGCTGAGACTCATGACGGGGAGGCTAGCGCGTCCGCGTGGTCTGAAAGTACCGCTCCTGAACCGCCACGGCGTTGACGATCTCCTGATCCGTCCAGATGCGCGCCCCACCCCACCAGCTTGTCCTCTCGACCGTCGTGGCGCACGATCACGGCAATATCAATTCCCCGCGCCTCCTTCACAGGTTCGCCCCAGCCCAGCGGATAGGCGTCGATGGGGTGGCCGTCGCCGCTAACGGGGAGTTCGCCGCAGTTGACGGGATACACGAGGTCCGAGTGGCGTGGGTGGGCGCTGCCGAGGGGACGGTCCACCCGCACGTACACCCACTGGCCCAGGGATGCGAGAAGGTCAGGTTTTATCTGATCCGCATGGAAACCCGCCGGAGCGGTCTGCCCCAGTGGTGAGCAAAAACGCCGCTACTTGACCGTGATCCGCACCGGCGCGGCGGGCACCTTGACCAGCAGATCGCCCGCGAAGCCGGTCAGCCAGCTTTCCACCATGTATTCGCCGGGGGCCAGCTCCAGCTCGCGCGTGAAGGTCACGTTGCCCCTGGCGGCGGCGGTCTTGGTCTCCATGTCCTGCGCGCAGATTCGCGGAGCCGCGCCGGGCTGCGGGTACACCACGGCGCGCGTGCCCACCTCCAGCACGCGCACCTGCGGGCCGATGGCACAGTTCTGCTCATTGTCGCGCCGCACGCTGAAGGTGATGGGCGCGGCGCGGCTGCTGCGGACGGTAAAGGTCAGGCCCACCTTGCCCGTCACGGTGCGCGGCACGAACAGGTTGGCCACTACGTCCGGCAGCGCCACGGCGGCGGGCGCAGGCACGGACGGCGCGGTGGGCATGGCCGGGGCGGGCATTGGCGAAGTCCCCGGCAAAGGCGTCGTGACCGGCGGAATCTCGGTCAGCGTGCCGGGGGCGGCGTCCTGCGCGGCGGCCAGAACGGGCAGGGTCAGCAGGGCGGTCAGCAGCAGGATGCGGGGCTTCATGCGCCCCAGCTTAGCGGCCTGGATTGATGGAAGTCTGAAGGGGGCGGTCAAACCGTCTGACCGTCCAACGGTCTAACCGCCAAACAGGCCCTGCTCTCGGCGGTGAGACGGTTAGACCTGTAGACGGTTTGACCCCCTCTACTTCCCCACCTGCTCCGCGTAAAAATCTGCGATCCCGGCGGCGATGGCCTGGGCAAAGCGGTCGCGGCCCTCCGGGCTGCCCAGCGCCCGCAGGTTGCCCGCGTCGGTCAGGTAGGCGGTTTCTACCAGCAGGCTGATCTGGGTGCTGGGGCGGGTCAGGGCCAGGTCCGCGCCGGGTTTCAGGCCCGCGCCGGGGCCAATGTCCGGCAGCCAGGCACGCAACTGGCCCAGGATCTTTGCGGCCAGGGCCGCCGCCTGCGGGTGGGTAAAATAGACCTCCGGGCCACGCACGCCGCGCGGGTCACGTCCGTCGGGCAGGGCGTTGGCATGGATGGACACCAGCAGATCGGACCGGGCAACCTCGGCGCTCAGGCCGCGCTCGTACAGGCCCAGCGTCACGTCGGCAGTGCGGGTCAGGTTGACGGTGGCCCCCAGGCCGCGCAGCACTTCGGCGGCGCGCACGGCAATGGGCAGGACCAGGCCCTTCTCCGGCACGCGCAGGCTGCCCGCCCCGCCGTTCTGGCTGCCGCCGTGGCCGGGGTCGAGGGTGATGGTCCGCCCCTCCAGCGGACGCGCCCCATTCAGCGCTGGGGGCCGCCTGACACGGACCACCAGATCGGGGCCGTCGTAATCGGCGGTAAAGCCCCAGGCTTGCGCGGCAGTCAGGTTCAGCGCCACGCGCGTCACCCCAAGCGCCACAGGGCGGACCTCCACCCCGCCCAACAGGGGATCGCTGCCCTCCAACCCGGTCAGCGGCCCCGCGAAGGTGCCGTACAGGATGACGGCCAGCCGCCGCCCACCGTCCTCCTGCTCCAGCCGGAAAGGCAGCCGCGCACCGCCCAGCGGAATCCGCAGGCGCAGGTCAGCGGTGGGGGCAACCTCGACAGGCTCTGGCCCACGCCTGGGCACAAGGGTCGGTGGCAGGCTCTCGACCGGCACAGTCTCGGGAGGCACAGTCTCGGGAGGCACAGTCTCGGGAGGCGCAAGCTCGGCTGGCTGGGGCGGCACTTCTTCGGGAGGCTCAGGAGCGGACGGCTCGGCGGGCAACTCCGGCGCGGGCGCACCGTCCAGCGTGATCGCCCCGCCCGCCGCCTGCGGGGCGGCTCCAGGCGCGAGGCTCAACTGTTCCGCCGTGATCAGGGCGCTCTGACCGGGGGCCAGCCGGGCGCGCACGTCCTCGCCCTGACGGCCCACCAGCATGAAGGTCATCTCGCCACGCGGGTACAGCAGGGCCGCGCCGTCCAGATCGGTGACGGTGAAGGTGGACTGATTGAGGCCCAAGCCCAGCACACTGCCGGGTTTCTGCGCGCCCAGCCGGACCTCTCCACCTGTGCTGAGGCGTCCGGGGACCACCGCCGTTACCATTTTGCCATCCCTGCCCGTCAGGGTGAAGGTGAAGATGGCCTCCCTGAATTGCGCCGAGGTGGGCACAACGAAGGTGGCGCGGTACATCCCGGCTGGCCCCTCGCGCATGGGGGCGGGCGCGGCCTTGCCCAGCCGGTAGGCGGCGCGGCCCCCCGGCGAACCCTGGAAGGCCAGCCCGATGCTGCGCTCGGTGGGCGAGTCCCCGGCGAGGTCCCAGAACTCGCGGACCTCGCGCGGTTGGACACTCTGGGCGTCAATGGCGGTGGGCCGCGCCGGAAGCGCCCTGGCGACGGTACGGATGACCTTCAGGGTGGTCACGCCCGACTGCCCTCCCTGGCGGGCCACCAGCCGCAAGTCGTTGGTGCCGGGTTTGAGCGGCCACCACTCCATGAACAGGCCGTCTGCACCGACGTTGACTGCTCTACCGTCCACCGTCAGGCTCGCGCCAGGGGTGACGCTGCCCTCCAGGATGACGTGATCGTGGGCGACGCGGCGGCCCCCGTCCGGGTAGGCGACGAACACGTCTGGGGCGGCCAGGGTCAGAGAAGTGAGGAACAGTGCGGCGAGGGCAAGCAGGGTGCGGCGGGAACGCATAAGCGAAGGTCTAGCACGCCCGGCGGGCAGGCAGCGTATCCTGCGCCTATCCATGAATGACCCCCTGGTCACGGCCTATCAGGCCCGCGAGGTCCAGTACGCCGCCCTGCGTGACGTGGCGCTGGCACACACCACGCAGCTCATCGGCGAGGCGGGCCTGAAGATCCACAACATCACGGGCCGCCTGAAACGCCCGGCGAGTCTGGCCGACAAATTGCGGCGCAAGCCGGGGCGCTACCGCACCTTAGAGGACGTGACCGATCTGGTGGCCGTGCGCGTGATCACCTATTTCGAGTCGGACGTGGCCGCCGTGTCCAGGTTGCTGGAGGCGCACCACGAGATCAACTGGGAGCATTCGGTAGACAAGAGCATGATGCACGACCCGGACCGTTTCGGGTACATGGGCGTGCATTACGTGGTCAAGGTGCCGCCGGGGATCGAGCAGTTCACCCCCCACATCTCCGAGCCGCCGCAACACTACGAGGTGCAGATCCGTTCGATCCTCCAGCACGCCTGGGCCGAGATCGAGCATGATCTGGGCTACAAGAACCGCGAGGCCGTGCCGCGCGAGGTCCAGCGCCGCTTCTACCGCCTGGCCGGGCTGCTGGAAATGGCCGACGAGGAATTCATGGCCCTGGACCGGCTGTCGCGCGACTACGCCGAGACCCTGCCCGAGCGGGTCCAGGCCGAGCCGGACAGCGTGTTCATCGACGCCCAGAGCATTGGGCACCTGCTGGGCGTGTCGCCGGTGCGCGATCTGGACGAGGCCGTGGCCGCCGCGCTGGGCGTGCCGCTGCTGACGCGCTGGCCGGACCCGGAGCGGCCCCAGCGCCTCGCCACGCTGCTGCATTACGTGGGCGTGCATTCGGTGGGCGCGCTGCTGGGTGAACTGCGGCGCAACAGGGGCGACATCCTGGACTTCGCCGCCCGCCTGATGCCGCGCCTGCCCGAAGCCTGGCTGCCCGCTGGCGGCGCACGTCCCGGCACCGCGCTGGTCAACCACGCCCTGCTGCGCGCCTGCGCCAACACCAGCCTGAACCCGCAGGAGATCATCGCGGCGCTGGATATATCCGGGGTGCTGAGCGCCCAGCAACTGGTCGACAGTGTGCTGGAAACGTATGCCGAGGGCGCGGGCGCGGCGGACGCTGACCCTCGCCAGTCCGGCTGAGCGGATCGGGGGGGGTCAGGGCCAGCCTCCGCCCCCCAGTCGTGCGGCTTGCCCTGGGGCCATGCGGAGGGCTAGCATGGCCCTTGCGACGGCCTGCTGAATCAAGGTGCCAAGTCACGCAGCCCGCCACCCGTCCCGACGAACAGCCCAGAGCTACGGCCCACAACCGCGTCCCCGAACCAAGGAGGTGATGACGTGAACCCTGAACCGCTGGAAGCCGACCCGCCCAGTCTGTGCCTGAAGACCAGATCTAGCCTCACGCCATCCCCTGCCCGGAGGACGCCATGCACCCAACCACAACCCAGACCAGCCTGAAGCCGGGGGGCGGCCCGTGCTGACGTACTACCGCAGCATCGGCGGCAAGCTAAATACCACCGAGGGCTACATCGACGGCTGCTGGATCAACGCCTCCGATCCCAGTCCGGAAGAACTGGCCCGCATCAGCCGCGAGACCGGCCTGGAGCTCGATTACCTGTCGTACCCCCTCGACCCGGATGAACGCTCCCGCTTCGAGCGCGAGGACGGCAATCTGCTGATCATCATGCAGACCAGCTACCGCCTGCCCGATTCCAGCGACATTCCCTACGACACCGTGCCACTGGGCATTTTGCACACCGATCACTGCCTGGTGACCGTGTGCATGCTCGAAGACAACCCGGTGATCAAGGACGTGATTAGCGGCCTGGTGCGCCGGGTCAGCACCGTCAAGAAAAACCGCCTGACCCTGCAACTGTTCCTGCGAAACGCCCAGCGCTTCCTGATCGACGTGCGCCAGATCAACAAGCGCGTGGACACCATCGAGGACAAGCTGGAGAACAGCCAGCAAAACCGCGAGCTGCTGAACCTGCTCAAGCTGGAAAAGAGCCTGGTGTACTTCATGACCGGCCTCAAGGCCAACGAGGCCATGATGGAGCGCGTCAAACGGGACCGCATCTTCGAGATGTACGAGGAAGACAGTGAATTGCTGGACGACGTGCTGATCGAGAATTTGCAGGCCATCGAGATGGCGTCGATTGCCAGCAACATCCTGACCAGCATGGCCGGAGCGTTTGCCAGCGTGATCAGCAACAACGTCAATCAGGTGGTCAAGGTGCTGACCATCACCACGATTCTGGTGGCGATTCCCACGCTGGTCACCAGTATTTTCGGCATGAACGTGCCCCTGCCCTTCGAGGGCAATCCCAACGGCATCTGGTTCGTGCTGACGCTGGCGGTGAGCCTGGCGGCGGGCCTGGGGTATCTGTTTTACCGCTGGCGGGTCTTCTGATCTCGGAGTGAAGAGAGGCGGCCTGTCCAGTGGCCCATTTGAATATCGGACCCGGTAGACCGTCGCCCCCGAGATGTATGCGACTTGGTGGGGAGGCCCAGCGCACCAGCCCAGCGCCTGGCCCTGCGCCCCGCCCGCCGATCTGGAAACAGCTCGGTCCACGCGGACGGCGCGGGGCAGAAGCGCTAGCCTGAAAGTCATGCGATCTGGCCTCTTGCGCGGACTGAGGGGGAGGGCAGGGTGAAACGGCAGGGACTCTCGCCCCAACTGCGCGCCGCCCACCTGGCCCTGACCTTTCTGACCACCCTGCCGCTGCCGCACATCAACGAGGTCAGAGACGGCGATTTCGCGCGGGCCAGCGCGTATTACCCGCTGGCCGGTTACGCGGTGGGCGGGCTGGTTTCGGGGCTGCTGTGGCTGGACCTGCTCCTGCCCGGCGGCGTGGTTGCTGCGCTGGCGGTGGGCGCGTGGCTGGCCATTACCGGCATGCTGCACTTCGACGGCCTAGTGGACAGCGCCGACGCCCTGTTCGCGGTCAAGACCCCGGCGCAGCGCCTGGACATCCTGCGCGACGTGCATGTGGGGGCCTTTGGGCTGGCAGTGGGCGTGCTGGCCCTGCTGACGCTGTGGAGTCTGCTGGCCGCCCCGATTCCGTGGTACGCGCCGCTGGTGGCCGCCGTGTCCGCGCGGACTTTGCTGCTGCTGCCCATGAACCTGTACCCGGCAGCCCGTCAGGAGTCGCTGGGCGCACGCTCGCGCGAGGGGCGCTGGGGCGTGGCGCTGCTGCTGGCGGCCCCCACACTGCTGCTCCCGGGAGCGTGGACCGCCTGGCTGGCGGCGCTGGCAGCCTGCCTGGGGGTGGCAGCGTTCAGCGCGCGGCGACTGGGCGGCGGCCTCAGCGGGGATATTTACGGCATGATCGTGGTCACGGCGGAACTGGCCGCGCTGTGCGCGTATGCCTGGGGCCGGGGGTGAGCCTCACGCTGTATCTGGTACGCCACGCCTCCACCGCGCCAAATGCCCAGCGCCGTTACCCCCGCGTGGACGAGGACGCGCCGCTCTCACCGGAGGGCCGCGCGGCGGCTGCCGGGTTGAGCTTGCCTCTGCAAGCTGTCGCCTTCACCTCCCCCACTCTGAGAGCGCGGCAGACGGCGGACCTGGCCGGATTCCCACACGCTGTTGCTACTCCTGCCCTTGCCGAAGCCGCTTTTGGCGTGATGGCCGGACAGACCTGGGCCGAGCTGGAAGCCAGATCTGGAGACGCGCCGCGCGGCTGGATCGACGCCCTGGGTGATCCAGAAAGTGAGGCTGGCCCGCCGGGGGGCGCGACGGGCCGCACCTTTCACCGCCGCGTCCAGACCTGGCTGGCCGGACTCCCGCAGGGGGGCGACGTGATCGCCTTTACCCATACCGGGCCGCTGCTGGCCGCGCTGCGCCTGAGCGTGGGCCTGCGCGCCGCCGAGATCGCGCCGGGCGGCGTGGCGGTGCTGAAACGGGCGGAGGGCCACTGGTGGCTGTGCGAGCTGAGGTGGGGCAGCGCGCCCTGAGGGCCGGGCGATCCTGCCTCGCCTTTCTGCTAGGCTGCGCGCACCTGAGGAAGGGGAAGTCCGGTGAGATTCCGGCGCTGTCGCGCAGCGGTATGCAGACGTTTGTTCTGTAAGCCCGAATGCCTCTCAGGGACGCCCTCGCTGCTCTCGTGCACGTGAGGCACCTCTCGCCGTCAGAGGGCCGCAATCTGAGTGATGAATCCCAACGTGGCCTGCCCACGCGTGTTTCCGCTCTGGCCCCGGCTGGAGCGGGCTTTTTCTTTTGCTGCGTCGCCCGCTTCCGCTGCCGCATTCACGCAAGCCGGAGTTTTCCATGCGCCACTTTTCTGCTCAATCTGTTTTTGCCCTGTCCACCCTGGTCCTGCTGCCTTGCGCCGCCGCCACCACGTACCCGCTGACCGTCACCGACGATCTGGGGCGCAGGGTCACCCTGAACAGCGAGCCAAAGCGCATTATCGCCATGCTGCCCAGCCACACCGAGACGCTGATCGCCATCGGTGCGGAGGGCCAGTTGATCGCCGTTGATGTTTTCAGCAACTATCCCAAAGCTGTGACCGACAGACTGCCGAAAGTGGGCAGCGGGTACAAGCCGGATCTGGAGGCGATTGTGGCCCTCAAGCCCGATCTGGTGCTGGCCGACGAGTCCTCCGGTTCGCGCCTGACCGAGAAGCTGGCGGCGGCGGGCCTGACCGTCTACGGCGGCACCGCACAGACCTACAACGAGGTCTTCGAGAAGATCGCCGTGCTGGGCAAGCTGACCAACCACGAGGCCGGGGCGCTGAATCTAATTACAAAGATGCGAACCGAGCTGAACACCCTTCAGGCCAGCGTAGCGAAGCTGCCGAAGGTCAGCACGTACTACGAGATCGACCCCACGCCGTACAGCGTTGGCCCTAACTCGTTTATTGGCGCGCTTGTTAGCCGGGCAGGCGGGCAGACTATCGTCCCCGCCGCGCTGGGCGACTTTCCCAAGCTGGACCCGGAATTGATCGTCAAGGCCAACCCGCAGGTGATGGTGGGCCTGACCCCGGCGGAAGCGGCGGGGCGTCCCGGCTGGGCAGGGCTAAAAGCTGTACAGAGCGGCAAGATTTACAAGCCCACCGACGACGAACGCGACGCCCTCGCGCGCCCCGGCCCGCGCCTACCCACTGCCCTGCGCGCCCTGATCCGCTACCTCCACCCGGAAGCCGCCAGATGAGCGCCCCGGACGACGCCACCGCCGCCCGCCGCGAGGCCGCCATGCGCGAGTTGCAGGCTGACCGCGACAATTACAAGAAGGCCGAGGGCATTACCAAGGGGCGGCGCGGCCTGCTGATCGTCAATACGGGCAAGGGCAAGGGCAAAACGACGGCGGCGCTGGGGTTGATGATGCGGGCGCACGGGCGTGGGCTGAAAACGCGCATGTTCCAATTCCTGAAGCACGAGAACGCCAAATTCGGTGAACACCGCACGCTGGACGCGCTGGGCCTGCCCTACGAGGGCCTAGGCGACGGCTTTACCTGGCGTTCGCGCGATCTGGACAACTCGGCGGACATGGCCGCGCACGGTTGGACGCTGGCGCGGGCTGCGATTGAGGCGGGCGAATACGATCTGATCGTGCTGGACGAGTTCACCTATCCCCTCAAGTACGGCTGGGTGGCCTGGCCGGAGGTGGAGGCGGTCCTGAGAGCGCGTGACCCGAAGATGCATGTGGTCATCACCGGGCGCGACGCCCTGCCCGAACTGGTTGAGCTGGCCGACACCGTCAGCGAGATCAATCCCATCAAGCACGCCTATGCGGCGGGCATCGGGGCGCAGACGGGAATCGAATATTGAGCCACTGGCCGTTCACCACCCGGCGGCTGGACTGGACTAAACTTGGTCCATGCCTGAAGTCGTCAATATCCACGCCGCCAAGACCCAGCTTTCGCGTCTGGTGGAACGCGCCCACGCAGGCGAAGAGATCATTCTCGCCAAGGCGGGCAAGCCCTACGCACGGCTGGTTCCGCTGGCCCCGGTTAGAGCGCGCGAGTTTGGCTTTCTGGCGGGGACGGTGGAGCTTGGCGACGACTTCGTTGAAGAGGCCATGCGCCCCCTCAGCGCCGAGGAGCTGGCGGACTGGGAGTGAGGCTGCTGCTGGATACCCATATTTTGCTGTGGACGACGCTCAAGCCCGAGCTGGTCCCGCTTTCGCTGCAAGCCCAGCTCAGCGATCCTCAGAATCAGGTGGTCCTGAGCGCCGTGAACGCCTGGGAAATGTCCATCAAACACGCGCTGGGACGCCTGCCCGAAGCCGCCCCCCTGCTGGCCGACTTTCCCGCCGTCGCGTCCCGGCTGGGGGCGGATGTGCTGGACATCTCGCCGGCGCACGCCATCCGCGCGGGGGCGCTGGAGTGGGCGCACCGCGATCCCTTCGACCGGATGCTGGTGGCCCAGGCGCTGGAGGAGGGGTTGCGGCTGGTCACGCTGGACGGTCACATCACCGGATTTGCTCAGGCTCCGATTCTGCGTTGAATCCGGGCACAGCGTGAGCGGTTCGCGCCGGGCCATGTTGCTGGCCCTCGCACTTGATCTGCTGGGCGAGCCGCCTGCCCCGCTGCATCCGGTGGTCTGGATGGGGAACTTTTTGAAGGCGGCGCGGGGACGCTGGCGGGCCGGAACCCCTGCTGACCACTTCCGCGAGGGAGCGGTGTGGTGGGCGCTGGGTGCGGGAACTTCGGCGGGAGCGGGCGCACTGGCACAGCGTTTGCCAGGCGGCTGGCTCACGCAGGGCATCCTGCTCAAGCCCTTGCTGGCCCGGCGAGCGCTGTTCGCGGCGGTGGACGAGGTTCATACGGCTCTGGCTGCGAATGATCTACCCGAGGCGCGGCGACTGCTGGCCTGGCATCTGGTCAGCCGCGAAACATCCGAATTAATGGCCTCAGAGGTGGCGGGCGCGGCGATAGAAAGTCTGGCGGAAAACCTGTCGGACAGCGTGGTTGCGCCGCTGCTGTGCTTCCGGGCGGGCGGGTTGCCGCTGGCCGCGCTGTACCGCTATACCAACACCGCCGACGCGATGTGGGGCTACCGCACCCCGGAACTGGAATACGCCGGAAAGGTGGCCGCCCACGCCGACGACGTGCTGAATCTGGCCCCGGCCCGCCTTACCGCGCTGTGCGCTGTGCTGGCCTCTGGCGGGCGCGGACTGGGTGTGTGGGCGAGTGACCGCCGCAACACGGCCAGCCCCAACGCCGGTCATCCCATGAGCGCCTTCGCCGGAGCTTTGGGGGTGTACCTGGACAAGCGCGGCGTGTACGTGCTGAATGCCGGGGGCCGCGTACCACAGGCGGCGGATCTGCCCCGCGCCCTCAAGCTGGCCCACCGGACCTTCGCACTTTCCACCCTGCTCTTGCTCCTGCCCCGGAAAAAAGATGCCTGAATTGCCGCCGCTCCTCCCGCGTAGCTACCACGGCGGACCCACCTCCGAAGCCTTCACAGGGCTGGATTTCAGCGTCAACGCTAATCCCTACGGCCCCAATCCGGCGCTGCTGCGGGCGCTGCGGGAGGCCGATCACGCCCACTATCCTGACCCGACTTACCGCGCGGTACGGGGACGGCTGGCCGCGTGGCACGGTGTTTCCCCGTCCGAAGTGGCGCTGGCCGTGGGCGCATCCGACTTGCTGTACCGCATCGTCCGCGCTTTTTTGCCGCCCGGGGGCACGTTGCTCAGCGTTCATGCCCCCTTTGGAGAACTCGCCCGCGCCGCCGCGTTGAACCGGGCGACGGTGCGTGTGACCACGCCTGAAGCCGCCCTGAACGCAACTCGGGCCGATGTGGCACTGGTCTACGTGGGCCACCCGCACAATCCCACTGGACACCGATATTCACACCAGGAATTGCAGCCCCTCGCCGCCGCCTGCCAGACCGCCGGGGCGCTACTCATCGTGGACGAGGCGTATGCGCCTTTCCTTCCCATATCCAGCACGCCGCGCACCCCGTCCCTGATCCGCCTGCTGTCGCCCGGCAAGGCCCACGGGCTGGTGGGCGCACGCCCCGCCTATGCGCTGGCCGCGCCTGAAGTTGCCGCCCGGCTGGACAACCTCGCGCCCGCGTGGCATGTCCCGGCGGGCACGGCGGCGCTGCTGGCCGCACTGCCGGAGGCTGGAGACTTTTTGAAAAAGACGCTGCCCCGCGTGCGACAGGAAGCTGAGGCGCTGGCGACTGCCCTGCGCCCTCTCGGGTCGGTGGAGCAGCACGGCACGCCGTATCTGACGCTGGACGTGGGCAATGCGGCGAGGGTGGCGGCGAGGCTGCTGGAGTGCGGCGTCCGGGTGCGCGACTGCGCCAGCTACGGCCTGCCTGACCGCATCCGCGTCTCCACCCGCCAACCGCACGAGAATGCGAGGCTGATTACAGCTCTGAAGACTGTGCTGGAAGGAGAACAACATGGCTAGGGCCATCATGATTCAGGGCTGTACCAGCAGCGCGGGCAAAAGTTACCTGACGGCGGCGCTGTGCCGCATCCTGGCCAACCAGGGCGTGCAGGTGGCCCCCTTCAAGGCGCAGAACATGAGCAACAACGCGGGCGTGACCCCGGCGGGGCTGGAAATGGGCCGCGCCCAACTGGTGCAGGCGCAGGCTGCGCGGGTGGTCCCCGACGTGCGGATGAATCCTGTGCTGCTCAAGCCGGAGGCCGACACCCGCTCCCAGGTGGTATTGCTGGGCCGCGCCGATCCCGAACTGACCGCGCTGGGCTGGCGGGAGCGCAAGCCGCGCCTCTGGCCGCATGTGCAGGCGGCGCTGCACAGTCTGCTGGACGAGTATGAAGTGGTGGTCATCGAGGGCGCGGGCAGCCCCGCCGAGGTGAATCTGAGAAGCAGCGACATCGTGAACATGCGGGTGGCGCAAGAGGCCGGGGCCGCCGTGCTGCTGGCCGCCGACATTGACCGGGGCGGGGCCTTCGCGCATCTGCTGGGAACCTGGCATTGCCTGACACCGGAGGAACGCGCGATGATGAAGGGCTTCATTCTCAACCGCTTCCGGGGCGACGCGCGGCTGCTGTCGCCCGCCCCCGAATGGCTGGAGGAACAGACCGGCGTACCGACGGTGGGCGTGATTCCCATGCTGGATATTCCACTGCCCGAAGAGGATGGCTTCTGGACCGAGAAACAGCCTGCGGGTGGGGAGCAGGGTTTTATCGCCGTCGCCCGCCTGCCGCGTGTGTCCAATCTGGACGAGTTCGCGCCGCTGGGACTACTGGTCCGCTGGGTCACCACGCCTGCCGAACTGGAGGGCGCGCGGGCCGTGATCCTCCCCGGCAGCAAGAGCACCGCCGCCGATCTGGGCTGGCTGCGGGCGTCCGGGCTGGCGGCGGCGGTCACTCGGGCAGCCCACGCGGGCGTTCCTGTACTGGGCATCTGCGGCGGCCTGCAAATGCTGGGCCAGACCCTGAATGACCCGCATGGGGTGGAGGGCGGCGGGGAAGTTCCCGGCCTGGGCCTGCTGGACCTGTCCACCACCCTCGCTGCCGATAAGACCACCCGCCTGACCACCCTCACCGACGCCGAAACCGGGCTGAGCCTGTGCGGTTACGAGATTCACCACGGGCAGACGCGGGGCGGGGCGGGCGTGCAGGAACTCGCGCCGGGGCTGCTGTGGCGTGCGGGCAACGTGCGCGGCACGTACCTTCACGGCCTGCTGGAGAATCCGGCCTATCTGGAACGCTTTCTGGGCTGGGTGGGCTTGGCACCGCCTGCCGACCTGGACAGTCTGGACGCCCGCCTGGACGCCATCGCCACTCGCGTCCGCGCGGGGCTGGACTGGGACTTCGTGCGTGGACTGCTGTGATTGCCCCCTCTCATCTGGTCTACGTCACCGGCGGCGCACGCAGCGGCAAGAGCAGCTTTGCCGAGGCCCGCGCCGCCGCGTCCGGCGGGACCGTGACCTACCTCGCCACCGCCCAGGCCTTCGACGCCGAGATGACGGCGCGCATCGGGCGGCACCGCGCGGACCGTCCGACGGGGTGGATCACGGTGGAAGAACCCGTGAATATCATCCAGACCCTCCAGAACACCGAGACCTCTGTGCTGCTGCTGGACTGCCTGAGCCTGTGGGTCAGCAACCTGCTCCTCTCCGACTGGACGGACGGGGCCATGCTGGCGGCAGCAGACGAACTGCTGAGCGCTGCCCGCGCCCGCCCCGGCCTGACGGTGCTGGTGTCCAACGAGGTGGGCCTGGGCATCGTACCGGACAACGCCCTGGCCCGCCGTTACCGCGATGTGCTGGGCTGGGTCAATCAACGCTGCGCCGCCGCGAGTGACCAGGCGTACCTGCTGGTCAGCGGCCTGCCGCTTCAACTCAAACCCTCCAAGGAGTTCCATGCACCCTGACCTGAGCGCCCTGATCCATTCCATCCAGCCCGCCGATGCCGCCGCCAGGAAGCGCGCCCGTGCGCGCCAGGCCCAACTGACCAAACCCGCCGGGGCGCTGGGTGACCTCGAAGACCTGGGGGTGAGGCTGGCGGGCGTCTTCGGCAGCGAGAAACCCCATCCGCGCGGCGTGGCGGTGCTGGTGGCCGCCGGTGATCACGGCGTCGCCGCTGGGGGAGTCAGCGCCTTTCCGCCCGAGGTGACGCCCGCGATGGTGGCCAACTTTCTGGCCGACACGCCCGCCGGGCCGGGCGGAGCCGCCGTCAACGCCATCGCCCGCACGGTGGGGGCGCGGGTGTACGTGATGGACGCCGGCGTGAACGCCGGGTTGCCGGACCATCCGGCGCTGATCCGCGCCTCGGTGCGGTGCGGCACGCGCGATTTGCGCCTGGAACCCGCCATGACCCGGGACGAGACCGAGGCTCTGATTCTGGCTGGAGCCGCGCTGGCCCGCCATGCCATCGAGGACGGCGCGGACCTGATCGTGCCCGGCGAGATGGGCATCGGCAACACCACGCCCGCCGCCGCGTTGACCGCCCGACTGTTGAACGTGGACGCGGCGCAGGTCACCGGCAGAGGGACCGGTGTGGACGACGCCACGCTGGCCCGCAAACTGACTGCCGTGCGTGAGGCGCTGGCCCGCACCGGGGCCACCGAGCCGCTGACCGTGCTGGCCGAGTTCGGCGGCTATGAGATCGCCGCCATGCTGGGCAGCATGCTCCAGGCCGCCGCCCTGCGCCGCGCGGTGGTGCTGGACGGCTTTGTGGAGGGCAGCGCCGCGCTGGTGGGGGTGGCGCTGGCCCCGGCCCTGCGCGACTTTCTGTTCCCGGCAGGCGAGTGCGCCGAGATCGGGCACGCGGCGCAACTCTCGGCCCTGGGCTTAAAGCCGATGTTCCGGCTGGGATTGCGGCTGGGCGAGGGCACCGGGGGCGTGCTGGCCGCGCCGCTGCTGCTCTCGGCGGCGGCCACGCTGCGCGAGATGCGGACCTTTGAGGAAGCGGGGGTGCCGGGCGGGGGCTGACGGGACCAACCGGCCCGGCTCTCATTCGGCCCGCGCCACTTTCGTTAGCCTGCTTCCGGCGGGGCTGGCCTTTGCCGCGCCGCCGCCACTCCTGACCCTCAATTCACCCGCTGGAGGAACCGCCGATGATCACCGTCATGAACCGTATTGCCGTCAAGCCCGAATATGCCGAACAGTTTGAAGCCCGCTTCCTGGACCGCGCCCGGCTGGTGGACGAGATGCCGGGCTTCGTGAGCAACCAGGTGCTGCGGCCCGTCAATCCCGGCGATCCCCACGTCGTCCTGACGCTGTGGGAAAGCCGCGCGGCCTTCGAGGCATGGACGAGTTCCGACGCCTTTGTCAAGGGCCACGCCCGCAGCGGCTCGCTGCCCAAAGAGGCGTTCAGCGGCCCCAACAAGCTGGAGATCCACGAGGTCATTCAGGACTCGAGTCGCCCTGACCTGACGCCGGAGCCGCGCGGAGAGGCGTTCGGAATCCACTGAGCGCGGCCTCTGCGCCCTGTCCCGTACGTAGGCAGACGCGCGAGAGACACACGGCAGCTCCTCAACACGCTCAGCGTCGCCCACTTCTGCCGCTGCTGTTCTGGAACGCGGCCAGCCGCGCGGGGGACACCTCACCGGCCCGCACCGCCGCCTGCACCGCGCAGCCGGGTTCGGTGGTGTGGGTGCATTTGCGGAAGCGGCACCGCGCGGCCAGCGCCTCCAGCTCCCCGAAATCGGCGTCGGCGTCCCACACCGCGATGTCACGCAGGCCCGGGTTGTCGATCAGCAGGCCCCCGCCCGGCACGGGGTACAGCGTCCGGCTGGTGGTGGTGTGTCGGCCCTGCTGGTCACTGGCCCGCACCTCGCCGGTGGCGGCGGCAGGGTGTCCCAGCAGCGCGTTGGTCAGGGTGGATTTGCCCACCCCGGACGACCCGATCAGCGCCAGCGTCACGCCCCCGGTCAACAGCGCGCGCACGCCCTCCAGACCCTGGCCGCCCTGGGCGAAGGTGACGTGGATTTCCAGCTCCGGTCCCAGCGCCCGCAACTGCTGGACCCACCAGCCGGTGTCGGCGTGCAGGTCCGCCTTGTTCAGCAGCAGCACCGGACGCGCGCCGCTCTGCTGCACGGCCTGCACGTACCGCTCCAGCCGCTCCAGATCGAAGTCCGCGTCGGGGGCGGTGACGATCAGGACCAGATCGACATTGGCCGCGATCACCTGCTGGCGCGGCGGCTGGGACCGCCTGCCCCCGTCCGCCGTGCCCAGCGCGCGGGCAAAGGTGGTGCGCCGGGGCAGAATGTCCAGCAGCCGCCCGCCCCCCTGGGGGACCATTTCCAGCACGCACCAGTCGCCCACGGCGGGCACAAGCGCCCCGGCGTGCCGCAGCGCCCCGGCCAGTCGGGCCTCCTGCTCGCCCTGAAGGCCCCGCACCCCATACGTCTGGCGCTGCACGCCGACCACCCGCACCGGCGTCACCCCCTGCTGCTCGGCGGGGGGCAACGTATCCCGGAAGGTCCGGTACGCGTCCTCGAAGTCGGCCCCCCAGCCCAGTTCCCTCAGGGCGGAGAACGGCTCAGACGGCGGCATGACCGCCTCCGCATTCCTGAGCGCAGGCGCGGGGAGGCGTAGAAGCTTGCAGGCTGTGCGGTTCAGGCGTGTTCATCCCCACATCTTGCAGCGTCGGGCGGGTGCAGGGGCGAGGTGGCCCCGGCTGGAGCGTGCGCCGCGATGGCGGGGGCTGCGGTGGGGGGCTAGAGTGGGGGGGCTGGGCACGACTCTTTTCTTTTTCCAGAACACCTGCCGTCCATGAGACGCCCCATCACCGGCCATTGGGCGTTCCTTGTCCGGCCCGTGAGTTGGTAGGCCGGATAACCTTCTCCCCAGGCTGCTCCCTCCCAAATGGACGGATGAAATATAGCAGCGTGGGTAAGGGGCGATGACTTCCAGTCCCCCTTCAGGTGGGCGTCCCTTGATCCCGCAGAACCGCAGAAGCACTGGGGCCACGATGCCAGCCTCAGAACGCGCGATGTTCGGGGTGGTGGGCGTCTTTTTGCTGACGGCAGGTCTGCGTTCAGGTTCTCCCTTTCACAGACTGGCCGTCGGCGCTCTGGGTGCTGGGCTGGCTGCTCTGGCACTTTCTGGGCGCAGCCCAGTAGCAACGGCCCTGAAGATCCAGCAGAACGAGGACGGAGAAACACTGGTCAGCGACGCTGTGACCATCGATAAAAGTGCTGACGAGTTGTATGCCATCTGGCGCAAGCTTGAGACCCTGCCCCAGTTGATGAAGCATCTGGAACGGGTGGAAGTGCTGGATGAACGCCATTCTCGCTGGACCGTCAAGTCACCTCTGGGGTACTCTGGCGGCGAGGTGAGTTGGGAAGCCGAACTGACCGCCGACGAGCCGGGCCAGCGCATCGCGTGGCAGTCGCTTCCTGGCGCGCAGATCGAGAACAGCGGTGAGGTGATCTTCCGCCCGGCTCCCGGTGACCGGGGCACGGAAGTGGTGGTCCGACTGACGTATCGCCCGCCCCTGGGTTCGGCTGGGGCACTCGTGGCCCGCCTTCTGGGCCAGGAGCCGTCTCAGCAACTGCGCGACGATCTGATGCGCTTCAAGCGTGAGCAGGAGTTGGGGTATCACCCCACCACCGAAGGCCAGAGCAGTGGGCGGGCCAGCAAGGGCGGGCAGGCATGAAGGCCATCATCTGGCAGGGCACCAACCATGTGGGCGTCGAGACCGTTCCCGATCCGACGCTCCTCCTGCCCACCGACGCCATCGTGCGGGTGACCTCCACCGCCATCTGCGGCTCGGACCTGCACCTGCTCGACGGTTACATCCCCAGCATGGAACGGGGCGACATCCTGGGTCATGAGTTCATGGGCGAGGTGATGGAAGTCGGCGCAGGCGTGAAAAAGGTGCGGGTAGGCGAACGGGTGATCATGCCGTTTAATCTGGCCTGCGGCGTCTGCGATCCGTGCCAGCGCGGGATGTTCAGTGCCTGCGACAACTCCAACCCTAACCACCGCATGGCTGAGGCGCTGTACGGGGCCACCAGCGCCAGCGGGCTGTTCGGGTACTCCCACCTGTTCGGCGGCTACGCGGGTGGGCAGGCCCAGTTTGTGCGCGTGCCCTTCGCGGACGTCAGTTGTTTCGCCATCGGGTCCGATCTGCGTGACGATCAGGTGTTGTTTCTCACTGACATCTTCCCCACGGGGTATCAGGCTGCCGAGAACTGCGCGATTGTGCCGGGCCGTGATGTGGTGGCGGTCTTCGGGGCCGGACCGGTGGGTCAGTTTGCCCTACGCAGCGCGCAGATGCTGGGGGCAGCCGAGGTGATCGTAGTGGACCGCGTGCCGGAACGGCTGCGGCTGGCTGAACTGGCGGGCGCACGAACGATCAACTATGAGGAAACGGATGTGCTGGTGGCCCTGCGGGAGGCCACGGGCGGACGCGGCCCCGATCACGTGATTGACGCGGTGGGCCTCGAGGCACACGGCCACGGCCCCGGTGCGCTGCTGGACACCGCCGAGCAAAAGCTGCGGCTCTCGTTTGACCGCATCACGGCCCTGCGTTGGGCAATCCTAAGCTGTGCCAAGGGCGGCACTGTCAGCATGCCGGGGGTCTATGGCGGGCTGGTGGACAAGCTGCCGCTGGGCGCAGCGTTCAGTAAGGGATTGACCCTCAAGATGGGCCAGACACACACCCACCGCTACGTGCGCCCGCTGCTGAAACGCATTCAGGAGGGCGAGATTGACCCCAGCTTCGTGATCACCCACCGCGCCGCACTCTCGAAAGGACCGGAACTGTACAAGACCTTCCGCGAGAAGCACGACGGCTGTATCAAGGTGGTGCTGGACCCCTGGGC
>NZ_JNIW01000061.1 GCF_000701425.1 Deinococcus frigens DSM 12807
CCAACGACCCAGCGTTACAGACTGCGGACGACGTGCGCCAGACGCTCGCCGTCCGTTGGTCTGTCGAGGTCTTTCACCGCGAATTGAAGCAGATCACCGGGACCGAAGACTGTCAATGCCGTCTGGGGCGATCTCAACGCAATCACATCGGCACTGCCATGCTGGTCTGGATTCGATTGAACCAGCAGGCCAAAGAGGCGAAGAAAACGATATACGCGCTAAAATTCGGTCTTCTTGATGACTACATGCGCCAGCAGCTCAAAAACCCATCTCTGAGTTTCGCGTAAGCCCTAACCTTTAAATCGGAGCCCATATGAAGACCTCTTTACCCAGTTCTGCCCTGTCAGAAGGGGCGCGGCGGCAGACTTTTAAGGAAATCCCCAACCTCTGGAGGTAACCCATGACCGGACCCTACGACCGTCCCCCCGCCCCGGCAACTGAACCCACCGACACCCCGATGCCCCTGCCCGAGCGCATGCCCGGCGAGGGTGGCACCGGCCCCATCAGCGATCCGCCCGTCAATCCCGATCTGCCGGGGATGCCCATGCCTGACCCCACCGACAACCCGGATACGCCGGGCCTGCCTATTCCCAGCCCGACGCCCATGCCCGCGATGTAACGTCGCAGCAGGAAGGGGCACGAGACCAGAAGCAGACACGCTGTTACGCGGTCTGCTTCTCGCGTGTCACAGCGCCTGTCCGTATTCCCGCAGCCAGAGACGTTGCGCCTGCCAGCCCGGCATAACGCGCGATACATGCGCCCAGTAGCGCGGCGAGTGGTTCATCTCCAGCAGATGCGCGGCCTCATGCAGGGCGACGTATCGCAGGACCTCAAGCGGAGCGCGAGACAGTTTCCAGTGCAGGCGAATATCGCCCCGACTGCTGCAACTGCCCCAGCGGGTGGCCGTATTGCTGACCCGAACGGTGCCCAGTCGGTCTGCCATGCCCAGCAGATCGGCGTATTCCGTGACGAGGGCGGCGTAGGGAGCAAGGCAGGCCGCCCGCGTCCACGCTTCCAGCGCCCGCTCCGGTTCGTCTGCGGGCAGCAGCAGGTCATTGCCCACGCGCAAAGGTTTTTTCTGTGCCAGCTTGAAACGAAGCGTCAGCATCTCGCCCAGGAAAGGCAACTCCGCGCCGTCGGTATAAGCCTGCGCCCACAGCGAGCGGGCCGTATACTGCGCCAGGTGGTGTTCCACCCACTCCTGCCGCCGGAACAGGATGTCCTGGAGTTGACGCAGTGTCAGGCGCTGGGGAGCGTAGATCGTCACCGCGCCAGGTTTGACCTGCAAGGCCACGCTGCGCCGCCGGGAGCTGCGCTTAACGGTAACGGGGACGCCAGAAATGGTCCACGGGGCTGAACTCTGTACTGACATTGCCCCCAGGAAAGCGCATTGGCGCAGGCAGCGGGGCGAGGCGGTTCACGTTGTAGAAAAAAGGAAGGTGGGCGCGAGCTTCTCAACTCTGCGCCCACCGCTGCCGCCTACAACTGGTTGTAATTCTGATTAAAGGTGTCGCACTTGTTGGGATCGCCGGTCTCGAAACCCGTGGTGAACCAGGTGATGCGCTGCTGGCTGCTGCCGTGCGTGAAGGAATCGGGGACCACCCGGCCCGCCCCCTGGCGCTGCAAATTGTCGTCGCCGATGGCCTGCGCGGTATTGACGGCGTTTTGCACATCCGCCTGCGTGATCTTGGCCAGGTCCCTGACGCGGTTGCCCCACACGCCCGCGAAGCAGTCGGCCTGCAACTCCAGGCGCACGCTGTAGCTGTTGGCCTCGGCCTCAGTGCGGGCGCTGCGCTGCTTGCGCTCTACCTGATCGGCGATGCCCAGTTCATTCTGGACGTGGTGGCCGACCTCATGCGCGACGACGTAGGAATACGCGAAATCGCCGCCGCCACCCAGTCGCCGCTGCATCATGGAAAAGAAGTTGGTGTCGATGTAGACCTTGTTGTCCAGCGGGCAGTAAAACGGCCCAGACGCGCTGCTGGCGACGCCGCAGCCGCCCTGAGTGCCGCGTGTGTACAGCACCAGCCGCGCCGGGGTGTAGGTCCGCCCCGCCTGCTGAAACACGCCGCCCCAGACCTGATTGGTGCTGGTCATGATGCGGTCCATGAATTGAAAGTTCTCGTCGGTGGCGGGGGTGCCCTGGGGCTGTGATTGCGTCTGCGGCTGTGTCTGTGTCTGCACCGGGCCGCCGTCCCCACCGCCCAGAATATCGCCCGGATTGATGCCAAAGAACATGGCGATCAAAGCGATGATCAGCCCGCCGATGCCGCCCACCGCAATGCCGCCGCCGGGAATGCCGCCTCCGCCCCGCCGGTCCTCAATGCCGCCGCCGCCGCTGGGAAGATTTTTCCAGTCCATAGTCGTGTCTCCTTGAGTGCGGGCCGACATTGCTGCGGCCCGTGAAGCAGTCATTCGAGCCGCATTGTAGGCCGCGCGCACCTGACGGATTCTGAGGCGATCTTTAGGCAACACCGCTCAGCGCTGGCAACGCCAGGTCTGGCGGGGCTTTAGCGCACCGCCCGCCCGGCCCGCGTGGCACGCACGCGCACCCGCTGTCCCTCGGCGTGCAGGGCGTGGCCGGTGTCGTGGAGCTGCACTTCCTGCTGCCCCAGCGCCAGCGTGTAGGTCACGGCGTGGCCCCTGTACTCGCGGGCCAGCACCACGGCCTCGGCCCCGGAGCCGTCCGCCGTGAAGGCCAGATGTTCGGGGCGCACGCTGAGCATCACCGGGCCGTCCGCAACCGCCCCACCCTCCAGCTCAATGTTGCCCAGCACGGTGCGGGCCACCCCCGCCTGCACGGTGCCGGACAGCAGGTTGCTGCGGCCCAGAAAGGACGCCACGAACGCCGTGCGCGGGCGGGCGTAGACCTCCTGCGGGGTGCCGATCTGCTCGATCTGTCCGGCGCGCATCAGGGCAATCCGGTCACTAAAGGCCAGGGCTTCCTCCTGATCGTGCGTGACCAGGATGGCCGCCACGCCGCTGCGGCGCAGGATGGCGCGCACCTCCTGGCGGGTGGAGTGGCGCAGTTGCGCGTCCAGGTTGGAAAACGGCTCGTCCAGCAGCAGCAGCCGTGGGCGCGGGGCCAGCGCGCGGGCCAGGGCGACGCGCTGCTGCTGCCCGCCGGACAACTGGTGCGGCATACGCGACTCAAACACGGTCAGGCCCACCAATGACAGGGTTTCGCGAGCGCGGGGCAGGCGTTCGGCGCGCGGCAGCCGGTTCAGGCCGAACAGCACATTGCCCAGCACGCTCAGGTGCGGAAACAGCGCGTAATCCTGGAAGACCAGGCCCACGCCCCGGCGTTCGGGCGGCTGGGGCGGGGCGGTCATGTTGCGTCCGTCAATCCAGACCGCGCCGCCGTCCGGCTCCTCCAGCCCGGCGATCAGACGCAGGGTGGTGGTCTTGCCGCAGCCCGACGGCCCCAGCAGCGTGAGCAGCTCGCCGGACGCAACCTGCAAATTCAGCCCGTCCACCACCGGCGGCAGGCCAGCGGCGAGGTGACCCTGCGGGTGACCGTGTTGGTGGAAATACTTGACCAGTTGCCGCAACTCCAGCGCGGGCGGGGCGGAGGATTGGTGAGCAGCCCCGCCCAGCCCCGACATTTGCTGATCCATGACCGTCATTCAAACCACCTCATTCGCGTTCCCGCCGCAGGATCAGCAGGGTCAGCACGGCCCCGATGGCCGCCAGGGCCAGCGCATAGGGCGCGGCGCTGGCGTACTGCGCTTCCTCGGTGTAGGACCAGACGTTGCGGGCCAGCGTCTCGAAGCCGGTGGGCGACAGCAGCAGCGTCAGCGGCAGCTCCTTGAGAACGCTCAGAAACACGAACGCCGCGCTGACCAGCAGCCCCGGCCCCAGCAGCGGCAGCGTGACCCGCCGCAGCGCCCCGCCGCGCGTGACGCCCAGCACGCGGGCGGCTTCCTCCAATCTGGGCGTGGCCCGCACCAGCCCGCTGCGAATCGGGCCGATGGCCTCCGCGACAAAATGCAGGGTGTAGGCGATGATCAGCAGCGGCAGGGTCTGGTAGAGCGGCGGCGCGGCCCGCAGCACGAAAAAGGTCAGCGCCAGCGCAAAGGCCAGCGGCGGCGTGGCGTAGCCCAGATACGCGGCCCGCTCGATGATGCGCGGCCAGCGCCCGGTGAAGCGGCTGCCGATCACGGCCAGCGGCAGGGCCAGCGCGGTGGTGGTGACGGCTGCCAGCGCCGCCGCCCCCAGCGCGGACCGCAGCGCGTCCAGCAGGCCGGACCACGCGAAGGGACTGTGCTCCAGCCCCAGCCAGTACAGCATCGTGCCCAGCGGCAGCACCAGCGTCATGACCGCCAGCACGGCCACGAACACCCACGCCAGCGGGCGCAGACGTCCCAGGCGTGCGGTGCAGGGCTTTCTGGCGGTGGCAGGCGACACCCGCGACAGGAACACGCCGCGCATGAAGCGGGCCTCCAGCCACAGCACCGCTCCGGTCAGCAGCAGCAACAGTAGCGCCAGCCAGGCCGAGTACACCCGGTCATACGCTGCCGTGTACTGCTGGTAGATCGCCGCACTGAACGTCGGGTAGCGCATCAGGCTGACCACGCTGAAGTCGCCCAGGGTGTGCAGGCCGATCAGGAGGCCCCCCGACAGCCACGCCGGGCGCAGATGCGGCACGGTCACCTGCCAGAAGGTTTGCCAGCGGGTACGGCCCAGCAGGCGGGCGGCGTCCTCCAGCGCGGGGTCCTGGGTCCGCAGCGCGGCGTGCAGGTTCAGGAACAGGTACGGGAAGGTAAACAATGTCAGCACCAGCAGCGCGCCCCAGAAACCGCCCGGCCCCGGCACGCGCAGCCCGGTCAGGGTGTTGATGGCCCCGCCTGCCCCGCCCGCCGCGATAAAAGCGTAGGCCCCCACGTACCCCGGAATTGCCAGCGGCAACACGCCCAGCAGGGTCAGCAGACGGCGTGGGCGCAGGTCCGTGCGGGCCGCCAGAAAGGCCAGCGGCAGCGCCACCAGCGTGGTCGCCAGCAGCACCGATGCGCCCAGCAGCAGCGTGTTGCCCGCCAGCACCAGATTGCGGGAGCGGAACACGATCTCGCGCAGCTCGGCGGCCTCGGCTCCCAGGGCGCGCAGAACCAGGTACGACAGCGGCACCAGCACGCCCAGCACGGTCAGCAGGGCGGGCAGCAGCAGAAAAGGGGGCAGTTTCTGGGTCATAGCAAGGTTCTGGCACTGGGGCCAGCCGCGCCACTTTAACAGACCGGATTAGTCAGGATTGTCCCGCAACGACAGATCAAGCTGGACGCGTGCCCCTGTGCCCCCGCCACGCCCGCCAGGACAGCACCGCCAGCACCACCGGAGACGAGATCAGCATGCCGTTGCTCAGGCCCTGCGAGACCTGTGCCCTGACCGAACTGCCCGACTGCGGATCAGGCGGGGGCAGCAGCGCCCCCAGCAGCGCGTCCAGGCCGACGCCAGCGGCGATCAGCAGCAGGACGGCGGCCACGCCCAGGCTCAGGCTGACCCAGACCGGTTCCAGACCCGCGAATTGCAGCAGTCGGGGTAAGGACAGCACCACTGCGGCCAGCAGGCCCAGAGCCAGATACACCGCGCCGAAACTGCGCTCCAGACTGCCGCCCGCGAAGACGACGCTGCCCAAAACAAAGATCACCGCCAGTGCGGCCAGCACGGCCACCCCACGCGCCCAGGCCAGCGGCAGGGCCGTCAACACCAGGAGTACCGCCGCCGACACGCCCGCCCCCAAGAGCAGTCCCAGGATTTCCATAGCGCAGTGGACCATAAAAAGCCCCGCACCGGCAGGAACCGGAACGGGGTTGCAGGGAGGGCCGTAAAATTTACAGCAGCCCGGCGTCGCGCAGCAGCTTCTGTGCCTTCTCGATGTTCTTGGGCAGGGCGGTGGGATCGATCTTCGGGCCGCGCTTACTCACCTCGCTGAAGGGACGCATGGTGGTGGGTTGCAAGATATTGCCGATCACCGGGTACTCAAAGTTCACGCTCAGGAAGAAGGTCTGGGCGTCCTTGCCCACTAGACTGCTCAGGAAGCGGGAGGCGGCAGCCGTGTTCTTGCTGGTCTTCAGAATGGCCGCGCCCGTGGCATTGCCCAGGTTGCCGATGTCGCCGTTCTTGAAAAAGTAGGTGTCGATGGGGTAATTCAGGCGGTTGACGCGCTGGATGTAGTAGTGGTTGGTCAGGCCCACGTCGATTTCACCCGAGCGTATGGCTTCCAGCATCCCCACGTTGCTGGTCTTGTAATCCCTGGGTTGCAGCGCCTTCATCGCTTCCAGCCACTGCCTGGTGGTGGCCTCGCCGTGCTGGGCGATCATGCCCGCCAGGAAGTCCTGGAAGCTGGGATAGGCCACGGTCCAGCCGATGCGGCCTTTGAGCGAGGTCATCTTGGGCAGGTCCAGCACGCTGTCCGGGAGCTGCTCGGGCTTGATCTTCTCGGTGTTGTAGGCCAGCGTGCGGAAACGGACGGTGGTAGGCAGCCAGGTGCGGTCCGCCGGCAGGTAGTCCGCCGACACGTTGCGGGTCAGCGAGCTGCCCAGCTTGACGAAGCGGCCCTCGCTGGCCAGTTCACCCAGCGCGCCCACCGAGTTGCCCCAGAACACGTCGGCGGGGCTGCGGCTGCCCTCCTCGCGCAGGGCGGCCACCAGTTGCGCGTCGTTGCCGTAGCGCACGTTGACCTTGATGCCGGTCTGCTTCTCGAACTGCTGGACAATGGGTTCCACAAAGGTCTTGCCGCGCCCGGAGTACAGGGTGATGGATTGCGCGGACTGGGCCAGGGTCGTGCCGGTCAGCAAAAGGGCGATGGTGGACAGTGTTGCGTTTCGCATGCCGCTAATCCTAAGTAAACCAGTCAGATTAATGAGGGATAAATGTCCCGACAGTTCTGGAGGGTGCACCCAGACTCAACCGCAGCTCGGGATCATCCCAAAAGCACCAGACTTCTGATCCTCGTTAACCCCTTACCGATCTCCGCCGCCACGCCAGAACAGCAGCCAGCAACAGCGCCAGCGGAGTGGAAAATGTCATGAAGAGCGGCATGGGCAGCGCGAGGTCAAAAAGGATGGACCAGAAGTTCCGTGACTCCAGGATCGTGGTTCCCTGACTTTGAAGGATGACCAGCGACAGCCCGTCCCCACCAGTGAGGACGGCCAGCAGCAGCAACATGGTGGCCTGTCCGAGGCCGAGTGCCAGCCAGAGCGGCTTCCGGCCCCGAAAGCGCAGCAGATGAGGCACGGCCAGGCACAGACCGACGCCAACGTACAGGGCAAACACGCGCCAGTCTCCTGCCCCCGGCCCACCGCTGACCTCATTGTGTGCAAAAACGGAAATGAGCCAGGGCAATCCCGGAACCGTCAGCGCGGTCAGCCACCTCGCCCAGCGCAGAGGCAGCGCCAGGACACCCATAACTACGGCAAACGTGAAACCGATGCCCAGCCCTACTCCCAGAAAGTTCACCACATCCTGGTCTTCCACGCCTCACTTGACCACGGCGCAACTGACTTGAGGGCGGGCCAGAACAATCTCCTCAGCGTTCTTCCAGCGCAAGCTCCACCAGCCGCGTGACCAGTTCGCTGTAGCCCAGACCTGCCGCCTCGAACAGCTTGGGGTACATGCTGGTCTGCGTGAAACCGGGCATGGTGTTGACCTCATTCAGGACCAGTTCGCCGCTTTCCTCCAGGTAAAAGAAGTCCACGCGGGCCAGCCCGGCGCAGTCCAGTGCGCGGAAGGCACTCAGGGCCAGCTCGCGCACGCGGCGGGCTACGTCTTCGGGGATGGGGGCGGGGATGTGGACCTCGGCGCGGCCCTCGGTGTATTTCGTCTCGTAGTCGTAGTACTCGGCACCGAAGCGCAACTCGCCCACCGGGCTGGCGATGGGGGCGTCGTTGCCCAGCACGCCCACCTCCAGCTCACGCGGTCTGCTGGCGGTCATGGCCTCCAGGATCACGCGGCGGTCCAGGCTGAAGGCCAGGTCCAGGGCGGCGTCCAGCTCCTCCGGGCCATGCACCTTGCTGATGCCCAAGCTGGACCCCAGGTTGGCGGGCTTGACGAACAGCGGAAAGCCCAGTTCGGCGGCCCGCGCCCGCACGCCGTCCCCATCGCTGCTCCACTCGCGGCGCACGGCCAAGCGCCACGCCACCTGCGGAATCCCTGCCGAGGCCAGCACCTGCTTGGTCATCACCTTGTCCATGCTGACCGCCGAACCCAGCACGCCGCTGCCCACGAAGGGGATGCCCGCCAGCGTCAGCAGGCCCTGTACCGTGCCGTCCTCGCCCATCGGCCCGTGCAGCAGCGGAAACACGGCGTCGTAGCCCTCGGCGCTGGCGACGCGGTGCAGCACCAGATCGCCGCCGGAATCCGCACTGCCGTTTTCCAGCGCCTGCCGGGTGTCGGTGGGGGGCAGCCAGCGCCCCTGCTTGCTGATCGCCACGGGCGTGACATCAAATTGGTCGCGCGGCAGGGCCGCCAGGACACTGCGGGCGCTCATCAGGCTGACCTCGTGTTCCCCGGACTGGCCGCCTGCCAGCAGCAGAATGCGCTTCTTCATCGGGGCGCAGTATGTCATGCAGATGGCGGGTGACCGAGGGGCTGGTTGGCGGAGGTCAGACGTCCTCCACCGCCCGCGCCCCGATGCGCCCCCCAATATCGCGCCGCAACTGCGCGCCCGCAAAATCCACGCGGTCCGCCAGCGCATAGGCCCGCGCCAGCGCTGTGTTCAGCGTGGGGGCGACGGCGGTGATGGCCAGCACGCGCCCACCGCTGCTTTGCAACTCGCCGCCGACTTCGCGGGTTCCGGCGTGGTAGATAATTTCGTTCTCAGCGGTGCTGGGCAGACCCACGGGCACGCCGCGCACCGGATCGCCGGGATAGCCGGGGGCAGCCAGGACAATGACCGCGCTGGCCTCATCGCTAAATTCAACGGTCTGCGGGTCCAGCTCGCCCCGCACCGCATCCAGACAGTGCTGCGCGAGGTCACTCTGGAGCAGCGGCAACACCGCCTCGGCCTCCGGGTCACCGAAGCGGGCGTTAAATTCCACAACTTTTGGTCCGTCTGGCGTGAGCATCAGTCCGGCGTACAGCACGCCCTGGAACGGCATGCCCTCTGCGCGCATTCCGGCCAGAGTGGGTGCGATGATGCGCTCCCTGATGTAGGTCAGATCCGACTCAGACAGCGGAAACGGGCAGACCACGCCCATGCCGCCGGTCATGGGGCCGGTGTCGCCTGCATAGATGGTCTTGTGGTCCTGACTGGGCGGGGTCAGGGCGAAGGCTGAGCCGTCGGTCAGGGCCAGCACCGACACCTCCTGCCCGGTCATGAAGTCCTCGACAACGGCGCAGGCGGCAGATTTATTGTCTGCCACGCTGAAGATATCGCGCAGGGCGGCTGCCGCCTCGGTCAGTGACCCGGCAATCGTGACGCCCTTGCCCGCCCGCAACGTGGCGTCCTTGATGACGATGGGCGTGAATTGGCTGTCCAGATGGGCCAGCGCTCCCTCCAGATCATTGAACGTGACGTGCTGTGCGGTGGGGACGCCGTGCCTGAGCATGAACGCCTTGCTCCAGCCCTTATCGCCTTCCAGACGACTGGCGGCCTGCGTGGGGCCGAAGGCGGGAACGCCGCGCGCCGTGCAGGCGTCCACCACCCCTGCCGCCAGATATGCCTCGGGGCCGACGACGACCAGATCCACCGCCTCGCGCACCGCCAGTTCGGCCAGCGCATCGGCGTCCTGGGCGCTGTCCAGAATCCGGGCGAGTTCCGCGATTCCAGGATTGCCGGGCGTACACAGCACCGCATGCCCCTGCCGCGCGCAGGCATGGACGATCGCATGTTCGCGCCCGCCGCCGCCGATGACCAGTACCCTCACGGAGTGCGAACGGCCTTCTTCTGCCAGTAGCGCATCAGCCCCTGCACGCTCATCCACGGCGGACAGGCGAAGTCGTAGCGTGCGGGCAGGTCCTCGCCCTCGGCCAGCAGTTCCTGCATCAACACTCTGGTATACGCTTCAGAAATCGCCTCGATATCCTGTCCCGCGTCCATCCCGGCGTGAATGCGTCCCGCGTCCAGGTCCATCTTTTCCAGCAGGCCGTCCCAGTGGGCCGCATCCTGGGCGTAGCTGCCGAAGTGGGCCACATGCAGGGTGTGGGCGTCCCGCTTACGCAGCGCGGCGACGCTGTCTTTCCAGACCTCCAGATCGATGTCCGGCGGCGGCGTGGGCGCACGCGGGGTCTGACGGGTGTCCAGACGCACCCCGCCCACATCCCCGACGAACAGGTCAGGCCCGACGTGGTAGGCCAGGTGGTGAACCGCGTGGCCCGGGGTGTAGAGGGCGTCCACGGTCACGTCCCCGATCTGGAGCGTCTCGCCACCCGCCAGCACGGTCATCCTCTCGGCGGGAATCGGCAGCATCTCGCCCCACAGGCGGTTCATCGCGTCACCGTAGATCTGGGTGGCGCTGGCCACCAACCGTTCCGGGCTGGCCAGATGCTTCGCGCCACGCTCGTGGACGTAAGCGCGCGCCTCCGGCACCCGCGAGAGGATGGTTCCGGCAGCCCCGGCGTGGTCGAAGTGAATATGGGTCAGCAGCAGATGGCGCACGTCGCTCAGCCCGGCTCCCCGCGCCTCCAACCCGGCGGTCAGCGCAGGTAGGGTGCTGGTAGGCCCGGTGTCCACCACCGCCAGCCCGTCCCCCGTATCCAGAATGTACGAGGCGATCACGCCGGGGGTGTCCTGAAACTTCAGGTCCACCATCTGCACGCCCTTCATGCGGCTCCCGCCACGCGCGCCACGGCCAGCAGGGCGGCGGCGGCGAACTGCACGAAGGCCACGGTCCGCAGCGCCCCCACATTCGAGGCGGACTTGAGCGGCCCCAGACTGAGCATCAGGAGAAATGTCGCGCTGAGCAGGATAAACCCGCAGAAAAGCCAGAGAGCCATATGGAACAGGATACGGGGTTGCCGGGCAACGGGTGATGGGTGACCGGAAACAGCCGTCCTGAGCGCTAATGCGCGGGCGTGGTCAGCCCGATCAGCCCGTCCCAGTCGTCCGGCTGACGAGCGTCGTCCAGCGCGGCGCGGTTGCGGCCCGTAAAGCCGCACTTGTGGCACTGGTGGACGATGATCCAGCCCTTCTTGCCACTTTGCTCCGCGCCCACCGGCACCAGCAGGCCGTGGCAGGTGCTGGCGCGGTCGCCGGGCAACACATCCACATGCAGGCTGTGCAGACACACGGGGCAGTGGTTGCGGACGCTGCCATTGGTCAGCGGCAGGACCGCTGCGCCACAGTGCTGGCAGATAAAGGCGTTGTTGGTACCCTGTACGGTAAAGCGGCGGCTGGAGGTGTCGGTCACGCCCAGCCTCTGCTCATGGCTTGCGCCTCATCGCCTGCTGCCGCGCCGCCCAGCGGGAATCGAGAAAAGCGCGTATTACTGCCGTGCCCACCAGCGCCGTTCCCAGCAACAAAAAGGCCAGGCCCGCGCCGCTGACCACCCAGCCCTGCCACGCCACCGATCCGGCCAGCATGCCCACCACAAAGATCACCAGGCCCGCCACCATGCACATGCCTACGGTCAGCCGCCAGGCCCACACGCTGCCGCGCCAGACGCCATACAGCAGCGCGGCGGTGGCCACGGCGTACAGCAGATTGCGCCCCCAATCCGCCGTCTGCCCCTGCACCAGCCCGGCCACGAACGGCGTCACCGACACCATGAAAATGCCGGTCAGCACCGCCAGCGTGGGCGCGCGCCCGGCCTCGGCCTGCCGGGGATCAAAGGGGGAAGAGGCAGACATCAGGCCCCTATTTCAACACGTCCGGGGCGGGACAATTGGGGCGAGCATCCGCGCCACGAAAAACGCCCCCGCCCTGACTACCGGAAGGGGCGTTCACGGGTGAAGATTGGAGGCCGGGCGTCAGGCTGGCATCCGTCCGAACAGTTTGAGGTTCGCTGCATCTGGCACGCCTCATTCTTGACATGCAACTTGGCGGTCTTTCAGCTTCAACGCTCGACGGTGAAGTCCAGACTCAGCGCCTGCCCCTTTGCGCCGCCCGCGAACATCTTGCCAAAAGGCGTGGCGGTCAGTCGGTGCTGGCCAGGCGCTAACTGACCGGAGCCGCAGGCCAGGTAATCGCCTTTCTTGCCCTTCTTGTCCTTGCTGTCGCCGCACATGGAAAAGGGGGCCTCATTCTCGGTGTAGTCCTTGACGCCTTTCTGGGCAAAGCGGATGCTTCTGACACCGCTGCCCACGTTGGCCCGGACGTTCAGGCGCGGGGGCAGCGCGGACAGGCGCAGGCGCGCGCCGGGCTGGACCGGATCGAAGCCGGGGACAGGCTGGTTGGTATCGGCATTGATCAGCGTGAAGCTGACCACAGCCAGGGCGGGCACAGGGGCGGGTTTCTGGGCCGCGCTGCCCACCACGGTGTAGGTCAGCGCGGCTGCCAGTCCTGCCGTGCCGCCCCCGTTGGCCGCGTCAAAGGGCGTTGCCAGCAGGCTGTGCGTGCCGGGCGCGAAGACCGCCGCCGGGCAAGGTTCGTAGTTGCCGCCCTGATCGTTGCACAGCGAGTACGGTGCACCGCCCTGCAAACGGTAATTGCCGTTGCCATCCAGACCGAACCAGATGCTCTTGACCGCGCCTGAGACGTTCGCGCGCATGCTCAGCCTTGCGGGCAATTTGGCCGCGTCCAGCGTGGCCCCCGGCCTGACTGGATCGAAACCCGGCACCGGCTGATTGGTGTCGGCGTTGATCAGCGTCAGGCCCGTGACGGTGGCGGGGGCAGTGGGGTTGACGGAAATGCTCTGGCCCTTGACGGTCTGCGCGCCAGCAGCGGGCAGCACAAGAGCCGCGAATGCGAAAGCACCCAGCAGGGCGGTGGGAAGCGATGAGGACTTGGACATATGGCTCCTGAAAAACGGCGGGATGGCGGAAAGGGAGAGGGGACGCACGACGGACACCGCCGTCAGTTCCCTCTGGATGTACCTGGCCAGGATGACCGCAGGCTGATCGGAGCGCACATCTGGCGTTCAGCAGGCCGAACGGATCGCCGCAGATCGTTCCCTGACATGCGAAGCTAAACCCTCAATAAACTTGACATGACCGCACTCAAGTTTCAGAATGGGGGGAGATTGTACGACTGTCCTTTTCCCTGTTTTCCGGAGGTTTCCACTTGAATCCCGAACGCTTTACCGAGGCGAGTGCGACCGCCATCAATTCCGCCCAGCAGCTTGCGCAGCAGAGTGGACACCAGACCCTGACGGTGCCGCATGTACTGAGAACCCTGACCGACAACGACACCGCCGCCCGCGCCATCACCGCAGCGGGGGGCAACATCCAACACCTCCGCACCGCGCTGGATGCCGAGCTGAACAAGCTGCCGCGCGTGCAGGGCGGCGGCGAGCAGCTTCATCTTGATCCGGCGCTGAACCGCGCTTTTGGCAAGGCCGACACCATCGCGGGGCAGTTCGGGGACAGTTTTGTGGCCGCCGACGCGCTGCTGCTGGCCCTGCGCGGCGAATCGAAGCTCAGGGAGCTGCCCAGAGAAGCCGAGCTGAACCGCGCCATCTCCGAGGGGCGCAAGGGGAAAACCGTGACCAACAAATCCAGCGAGGGCCAGTTCGACGCCCTGAATAAATACGGCACCGACCTGACGCAACGCGCCAGGGACGGCAAATTCGATCCCGTGATTGGCCGCGACGAGGAAATCCGCCGCGCCATGCAGATCCTGTTGCGCCGCACCAAGAACAACCCGGTGCTGATCGGCGAACCGGGGGTGGGCAAGACCGCCATCGCCGAGGGCCTCGCCATCCGCGTGGTCAGCGGCGACGTGCCGGAGGGCCTGAAGAACAAGCGCATCGTCAGCCTGGAAATGGGCAGCCTGCTGGCCGGGGCCAAGTACCGGGGTGAGTTCGAGGAACGCCTCAAGGGCGTGATCGACGAGGTGATCGCCTCTGCGGGCGAGATCATCCTGTTCGTGGATGAGCTGCACACCATCGTGGGCGCGGGCAAGACCGAGGGCAGCCCGGACGCCGGGAACATGCTCAAGCCCGCGCTGGCACGCGGCGAGCTGCATCTGATCGGCGCGACGACGCTGGACGAATACCGCGAGATCGAGAAGGACTCCGCGCTGGAACGCCGCTTTCAGCCGGTGATGGTCAACGAGCCGACGGTGGAAGACACCATCTCCATCCTGCGCGGCATCAAGGAGCGCTATCAGGTCCACCACAACGTGGAAATCACCGACCCGGCGCTGGTGGCCGCCGCCACGCTGAGCGAGCGCTACATCACGGACCGGCAACTGCCCGACAAGGCCATCGACCTGATCGACGAGTCGGCGGCCCGCCTGCGGATGGCGCTGGAGAGCAGCCCGGAGCGCATCGATCAACTGTCGCGCCGCAAGCTGCAACTGGAAATCGAGCGCGAGGCGCTGAAGCGCGAGAAGGATCAGGACTCGCAGAACCGCCTGCTGGACATCGAGGACAGCCTTAAAGCCATCACCGACGAGCTGACCGAGGTGCGCGGGCGCTGGGAGGCCGAGCGCGGCGAGGTGGCCGTCCTGCGCGAGAAGCGTGAGTCGCTGGACGCCGTGCGGACCGATATCGAGCGGGCCAAGCGCGACTACGATCTGCAACGCGCCGCCGAGCTGGAATACGGCAAGCTGCCGCAGCTTGAAAAGGACGTGCAGGACCTGGAAAAGAAGCTCAAGGGCGCGGAATTTGCCCACATGGAAGTGACCGAGGAGGACATCGCCGCCGTGGTCAGCCGCTGGACCGGTATTCCGGTTTCAAAGCTGATGGAAGGCGAGCGCGAGAAGCTGCTGCACCTCGAAGACCAGCTCCACCACCGCGTGATCGGGCAGGACCGGGCGATTACCAGTGTGGCCGACACCATCCGCCGGGCGCGGGCGGGCCTGAACGATCCGAACCGTCCGCTGGGCAGTTTCATGTTCCTGGGGCCGACTGGCGTGGGCAAGACCGAGCTGGCCAAGGCGCTGGCCGAATACCTGTTCGACAGCCAGGACGCGATGGTGAGACTGGACATGTCCGAGTACATGGAAAAACACACGGTGGCCCGCCTGATCGGAGCGCCTCCCGGCTACGTGGGTTACGAGGAGGGCGGCCAGTTGACGGAAGCCGTGCGCCGCCGCCCCTACAGCGTGCTGCTGCTCGACGAGATCGAGAAAGCGCACTCGGACGTGTTTAATCTGCTGCTTCAGGTGCTGGACGATGGCCGCCTGACCGATGGGCAGGGCCGCACGGTGGACTTCCGCAACACGCTGATCGTTCTGACCAGCAACGTGGGCAGCCCGCTGATTCTGGAGATGCAGGCCAATGGCGACGACGCCTCCGAAATCCGCGACGCCGTGCTGGGCGAGTTACGGGCCCAGTTCCGCCCGGAGTTCCTGAACCGCGTGGACGACATCATCGTGTTCGACGCGCTGACCGCCGCTGATCTGCACCGCATCGTGGATATCCAGTTGAATGGGCTGCGCAAGCGGCTGGCCGAGCGCCGCGTCACCCTGCATGTGGACGACGCCGCCAGGGACAAGCTGGCCCAGATCGGCTACGACCCGGCCTTCGGCGCACGCCCCCTCAAGCGTGCCATAGCCCGCGAGATCGAGACGCCGCTGGCCCGCGAGATCCTGCAAGGCCATGTGCCGGACAACAGCGTGCTGAACGTGGAGTACGTGGATGAACACTTCCAGTTCGATACGGGAGTGCTGAACTGAACGCCTTTGATCTCAGAGAGCGTGCCGTCAAGGCACCTCTCTAGCTCTGAGGCGCTCAAGAAAGTGAAGAGCCGCACAGGAGGTTGCCTCGCCCTCCGTGCGGCTGTTCTCCATGCTGACGGCAGCAGGTGTTGGACGACGCCGATTTCGTTCTCACGACGAAACAAACAGGAGTTACAGCACCAACACAATTCACGACAGGCTGATGTCCAGTCGCCGTTCCAGCACCCGCCGGGCCAGTTGATGCAGGCTGCGCGGATCGTACTCGCCGCGCTCCAGGAGTTGCAGCAGCGCCACCGACAGACCGGCCTCGCGGGCCAGATCCTCCTGCGAGAAGCCCAGGAGCTGCCGCCGCACTCTCACCACCAGCGCGCCGGGAAAGGGGACCGAGGTCATGCGCCATGATGCGCCGCCCTGAGCGATGAGAATGCGATACTCCCCGCATGGACGTTCTCGCGCTGTACCGCCAGGCCGGGGCCTACCACGAGGGGCACTTTTTGCTCGCCAGTGGCCGCCATAGCCCCAAATTCCTGCAAAGCACTACCGTGCTGCAATATCCGCACCTGACCGGACAGATCGCCGCCGCGCTGGCGCAAAAACTGACCGATGCAGGCGTGCAGGCTGGCCTGCTGGTCGGCCCCGCAATGGGCGGCGTGATTCTGGCCTATGAAGTGGCCCGGCACTCCGGCGGCGAGGACGTGCGCGCCATCTTCGCCGAGAAGGATGGGAAAGGCGGCATGAAGATCCGGGAGGCGTTCACGATTGCGCCGGGTGAGCCGTTTATTGCTGTGGAGGACGTGCTGACCACCGGAGGCAGCGTGCTGAAAGCCGTGCGCGCCGCCGAGGCTGCTGGGGGCAGATGCGCCGCGATTGTCTGCATCGTGGACCGCCGCGCCGTGGAAGGTCCGCTGGAAGGCCACACGCTGGTGTCGCTGACCCGGCTGGTCTTCGACACCTACCCGCCCGGCGAGGTGCCGGAGTGGCTGGCGAACATTCCGTTGCAGGAAATCTGACGTTTATCCCGAGCTAGGTGCCAGACAGGTGAGGGGTCTGGATAGTGCTCAGGCTGATGGTTCCAAGTTCCAGAACCATCTGGAGAAGGGCTTGTCACGGTGGTCTTGACGGCGTCTAAACTCTGCGCGCAGAAGCGAGGCGAGCCTCTGCTGGCTACTCCTGATCCAGCCCCAGTTCCGTGCCGCGCCGGGTGGCGTCGATCACTGCCTGCATCAGGCCGCCGCGCACGCCCGCCGCTTCCAGGGCGGCCAGTCCGGCAATGGTGGTGCCGCCGGGCGAGGCCACCTCGTCCTTGAGCATGCCGGGATGGGCGCGGCGTTGCAGCAGCTCGCCGCTGGCCACCAGCAGTTTGGCGGCCAGTTCGTTGGCCAGCACGCGCGGCAGGCCCATGCGCACCCCGCCGTCGGCCAGCGCCTCGGCGACCACGGCGGCGTAGGCAGGGCCAGAGGCGCTCATGCCGGTAAAGGCGTTGAACAGGTGTTCGGGCAGATCGTAGGCATCGCCCACCGAGCCGAACAGGTGATGCGCGAAGGCCAAATCGCCCGCGCCCTCGGCCTCGGGCGGCCCGGTGATGGCCGTCTGCGACAGGCCGATGGTGGCCGCCAGATTGGGCATCACGCGCACCACCCGCTGCGTGCCCAGCCGCCGTGCCAGGGTGCTGACGCTCACACCCGCCATCGTGCTGATGTATCCGGCGTTTTCTTGCGCCAGCCACTCGCAGGTTTCGGGAAACACGCGCGGTTGCAGGCTGACCAGAATGCGCTGCGCGTCGGCCAGGTCCGCCCGCAAAATTACCCGCGCCCCGGTGCGCGCGGCGATGTCCTGCACGCGCGCCATGTTGGCGTCGATCAGCCCGATCTGCGCGGGCGCGATCCCGCCGCGCGAGGTCACCCCCTCCAGCAGGGCCAGACCCAGTTTCCCGACGCCGACGATGGCAAGTTCCATGCGCGGCAGTATAGGCGGGAGTCGCTGAGGCGCGGCCTGACGGTCTAAAAGTCTGACCGTCCGAAGGCCAGAAGATTGGAAGTCTCGGTCTTTGCCCCTCCCTCCTTGCGGGGGAGGCTGGGACGGGTGCAGCTCGCGTAGAGGGGGGTGGGCGGCTGAGCCGATCCAATGTTGAGGATGCTCGCCCCAGCACTTCTTGATCCCGGCGTCAGTTGGAATCCATGGTGCGGCGAGGAAGTAGAACGTCTTGCGCGCGCTGCCAGGCACGCAACCTATTGTGTCTGCAAGGCGGTTTCTGAATGGGCACAGCCGTTCCCAGGGACATCGAGTTTCTCGTCCGCCCACACCAATTCGGCAGGATTAAAGCAATCGTCACAAGAGTGGTGCGCGGCAGACCGAACGGGCCGGCAAGCGTCTTCATGGGCATCTGTTCATGACACCCGCTTGCTGTTCCCAGGACGGTGAGTGGATTTGACGAGACATGGGGGAGCATAGAAACTTCCATTGGACCTTTTTTCTGACGCCGTCATTCGGACCAATGCTCTACCCGGCGCATTTGGGGGCAAGTCCGCCAGAGACAGGCGACCGTGGAGATTCATGACCCTCCGGCATTCCCTTTGCCCGGCGAATCCCGGCATTGTCCGGCACCGCACCGGCCTTTTCCCGGAATGCAACGGAGCAGATGCTCAACAAAGCCGATGACAGCCCTCTTACGGATCGCACCTGTCTTTGCATGCAGGTCTTTATGTGCTGGAAGAAGCCGATATGCAGCGGGAGATGCCGGGGCAGGTCGAGTCAAGTAGAGTCAATGGGTGTCTGCACGACTCCTGCTCTCTTTCATGTGTTTGAATGCCGCCCGTCTCGCCTCCCCAACTCTCGCTTCCCCCCGTCCTTCAGTGGTCTGCGCTCCACCGGACCCCGCATGATTCCGTGGGTTCCGCTGGCCCGCGCCGCCATTCCCGGCACGGGGCAGGACCTGTGCCTGTACCGCCGTGGCGAACAACTGGAGTTTTCCATCCAGATCTCGGGCTACGTCAGCGAACTGATGAACAGCCGCATGCACGCCTCCGAAGACGCGCTGGCCGAGCTGGGCTGCGCGGTGATCGTGGGCCGCCCGGCCCCACGCGTGCTCGTAGGGGGCCTGGGCATGGGTTTTACACTCGCAGCCGCCCTGGGGGCGCTGGGACCGGACAGCGTGGTCACGGTGGCCGAACTGGTGCCAGAGGTCGTGGAGTGGAATAAAGGCCCGCTGGGCGAGTGCGCGGCCTTTCCGCTCCGGGACCCCCGCACCCGCGTCCATGTGGGCGACGTGGCCGAGCTGCTGCGGCGGGGCCACTCTGCCTACGACGCCGTGCTGCTGGATGTGGACAACGGCCCCGAGGGCATGACGCACCACGGCAACGGCTGGCTCTATTCGCCGCCCGGGCTGGCCGCCGCGCGGCGCACCCTGCGGCCCGGCGGCGTGCTGGCCGTCTGGTCCGCCACACCCGATAACCGCTTTACCCGGCGGCTGCGGCAGGCTGGCTTCCGGGTAGAGGTGCGAACGGTGCGTGCCCGCCCCAGCAAGGGGGCACACCACACCATCTGGCTGGCCCACCGGACGCAGGGTGAAGCCGTCACCCCGGCCCGCACCCCACGGCTGGTCCGGCGGAAGCGACGCGCTCAGCCCTAACGCTGCTGGGGCAGCTCCCTAATCTCAGGCAAGAGTTGTGCTGGCTTCCCAGCCGTGACGAGAGACAGCCCAGCAAAGCGTTCGCTTAAAGGGGCCTGTGACGGCCAACGGCCTGGGTTCAAGGGTGCGCTGGACGTGGGAGGCGGCGGATGAGGCCCCAGAATTGCCACCGGCCACTGTGAACTTATACGGATTCCGATTGAATCATTTGCAAAAACGGTAAAATCTGAGCGGAGCGAGTAGGGAAAATTACGGGTTTCGCATATGGATTACCACTCCGGCGCTTTCCCGGATTGGTAAAGAATTAAGCGGAATCCGTATCAGTCAATGGTTCGGACACTTTTGGCGAAATCAACACGTGATCTAAAAAACGGGTCTCCAGTAGGGTGAAGTTCTCAAGACCACACCCAAGGAGACCCGATGTCGATCTTACCTGTCCTGCTCACGCTGCTGGCCTTTCCTGCTCACCAACAGCGTTTTCTTCTCCACCTGATGCCCTTGTGGCAGGCCATCCCTGGCCGTCTGAACGCGCTCAATCTCAGCCGCTACAGCGGCTGGAATGAGCGCACTTTCCGCCGCTGGTTTCAAGCGTCATTGCCCTGGATGCTGCTTCACTGGAGTCTGGTG
>NZ_JNIW01000062.1 GCF_000701425.1 Deinococcus frigens DSM 12807
GTGGGCGCGAGTGAAGATCACCATGTTCTGGTGGTAGAGGACGGAGCGGGTTTCCATGTCCCTCCAGAGGAGGGACAGCCACCAGGTGTCCAGATCATCACCCTGCCCCCTTACTCACCCGAGTTGCAACCCGTGGAGCGCATGTGGGACCTGACGGACGACACAGTGGCCAATCGCTGGTTCGACACGATGGATGACTTCACTCAGACGCTGGGCCAGCAATGCGCCTGGTTGGAAACCCAGCCAGATCTCATCTCCCAGCAGACCCTCTTCCATTGGTGGCCCTTGTCAAGGAATTAATCGGAGTCAGTATCAGTCCGCTGCGCGGCCAGCTCCCCTCGAAAGGGAGCCAGAAAGTGCAGAAGACCGCGCCACGCAGCAATCTCCAAACGACAAAAAGGGCGCGTCCACCCCTCCCTGGCACGCGCCCTTCCCCTCTTCCTTCCCGCTTATTCCACCTTGAACGGCAGGTACTTGGGCTGCCAGAACTTGGTCTTGACCAGCTCCAGCAACTCGTCGTCGCTCAGGCCACGAATGCTGAACTCTGTCGCCACGCCGTTCTTCAGCGCCTGCTTGATCACCGCCACGGCGACTTCCAGGCTGGCTGCGCCCAACTCCGAGACGGGCGGGAAGGTGCGGCCAGGGTGGTGGCGCTGGGTGTAGGCGGCCAGCGCGTAGGCGGATTCAGTCACCATCTCGTCGGTGATCTCGCGGACGCGGGCCAGGATTGCGCCGAAGCCCAGGCCGGGGAAGATAAACGCGTTGTTGCCCTGCCCGATTGGGTAGGTTTCGCCGTTCAGTTCCACCGGGTCAAAGGGGCTGCCGGTGGCGACGAGGGCCGCGCCGTTGCTCCAGCGCAGCACGTCTTCGGGCAATGCCTCGCAGTTGGCGGTGGGGTTGGACAGCGGGAAGACCAGCGGGCGCGGGGTGTTCGCCATCGCGGCCCCCACCACTTCCTCGTCGAAGGTGTTCGGCACGCCGGACAGGCCCAGCAGCACGGTGGCCTTGCCCTCGCGGATGACGTCCAGTAGACCCGTTCCAGCCCAGCCCTCGGTGAAGGCCTTGGGCGTCGCCAGGGACTTCTTGTAGTCCTCCATCTGGCGGTCATCGGTCAGCAGGCCGCGCGAATCCAGCACGAAGACACGCTCGCTGATCTGCTCGGGGGTCAGGCCCTCGCGGCGCATGCCCTCGCGGATGGCGGCGGCGACTCCGGCCCCGCCCGCGCCCGCGCCGCTGATCACGACGCGCTGCTCGGCCAGCGTCTCGCCCTTCAGGCGGCAGGCATTCAGCACGCCCGCCAGCACCACCGCGCCGGTTCCCTGAATGTCGTCGTTGAAGCTGGGAACCACTTTGCGGTAACGGTCCAGCACCATGAACGCGGTGTCCTTGGAGAAATCCTCCCACTGGATAATCGCCTTGGGGAAGCGTTCCAGGGTGGCCTCCACAAAACGGTCCACAAAGCGCAGGTATTCCTCGCCCTTCAGACGGTCATGCTTGACGCCCAGGTAAGAGGGGTCTTCGCGCAGATCGGCGCGGCCCGTGCCGACGTCCAGCTCCACCGGCAGGGTCTTGTCGGGGCCGACGCCGCCCGCCACGGTGTACAGGGACAGCTTGCCAATGCTGATCGCCATACCGCCGAAGCCCTGATCCCCGATGCCCAGAATCGCGCTGCTGTCGGTGGCGACGATGATCCGCACGTCGTTCAGCGGCACGTTCGTCAGTGCCTGCTTGGCCCGCTCAATGTTGCTGGTGCTGAGGGTCAGGCCACGCGCGTAACGGTAGATCTGGCTGAATTTCTGCACCGCCAGACCCACGGTGGGCGTGTAGACGATGGGCAGCATTTCCTCCACATGCGCGGCCAGCAGCGCGTAAAACAGCACCTCGTTGCGGTCTTGCAGGTTGCGGAGGAACACGTGGCGCTCCAGCGGCTCCTTGATCTTCACGTAATCGGCGTACAGGCGCTCGGCCAGCACTTCCAGCGTGTCGATCTGCGGGGCCAGCAGGCCGTCCAGATTCAGCTTCTGGCGCTCGTCCTCGGTGAAGGCGGTTCCCTTGTTCAGCAGCGGAATGCGGGTCAGGTTAAAGCCAGTGACCAGCGGGTGCAAGTAGCGGTGGCCGTCTGAATCGCGCTTGACGTCGTAGTGATCGGTCAGGGGCTGGGTGGTCTGGGTCATGGGTGTTCTCCTCTGAAAAGTTAGGCGAAGGGAGGACGGCGGGTTGAGTTCAGAGGCCGGAGCCGAGCATGGACAGCGGGTGGCGGTTCATGTCCTTGTACAACAGGTACTTGCTCCACTCGCGGCCTAATGCGCCGTACCACTGCGGGCAGTGCGCGCCCATCCAGATCACGTCGCCCGTCGTCACCGGGTAATACGTCTGCTGCAATTTGTACAGGCCCTCGCCTTCCAGCATCAGCAGGCCGTGTTCCATGTAATGCATCTCGGTGTACGGCAGGCTGGCCCCTGGCGCGAAGCTCATGGTGCTGACCATGAAGTCAAAGGGAACCTCGTCAGGCAGCAATTTGCGGGCAATCAGGTGGTCATCGCCCTCGAAGGCGTAGCCGGGATTCTCGCGCTCGTTGCCCCAGTACACGCCCGGAGCGGTCACGCCGTCCACCGCTTCGTAAGGCTTCTCAAATACGGAAACGCGGGCGTCCGATGTGGCGGTCAGGCTGTGCGCCACGCCCGCCGGGACGTAGACGTAGTCGTACTCCCCCAGGGTGCGCTTCTCGCCATCTACATCGGCTTCCACCTCACCGCTCAGCACGAAGGCGAAGCGCTGGTAGCCGTGCGCGGATTCCTTGGCCGCTGCTCCAGCAGGCATCTCCGCCGTGAACTGCACGAAGCGGGCGCGGGTGCCAATCACGGGCGCGATGTGCAGGACGATGGCGCTGCCCGGCCACTCGGCCAGTGCGGTGCGAACAAAAGTTTCCGGCGTGATAACCGCGTGCGCGTTTTCCAAAGCGCTGCGCGTGGCTCCGAGGTGTTTCATGGCGGCTCCTTTTGAATCAGGGATGGGGTTCGAAAAGATAGAGAGGCTAAACTTTCGCCTCTCGCTTGAATCAGAGAGAAAACAGCTTTACGCTCCAGGCCGCAGCAACCGCCCGCGTACAGTGTCGTCAAACTTGCCGTCCTGATAGACCGTCCGGCCCCGCGACAGCGTGTGCGTGATGCGGCCCCGGTGGTCCTCGCCCCCAAAGGGGTTCTGCTGCCAGCGGTCATGCAGCTCGGTCAGTTTGAAAGTCTCGTCCAGACGCACCAGAGCCAGATCGGCGTCAGCCCCAACGTCCAGGCGGCCCTTGCTCGGCAGGTTGAAACGGCGGGCGGGGTTCAGGGCGCTCAGGGCGGCGACGGCTTCCAGCGGCAGTTTGCGCTTGCTGTGGCCGTCGGTGAGCAGCACGTTCAAGGTACTCTGCGCCCCGCTGATGCCGCCCCACAGCGCGAAGAAGTCCTCGCTGGTCTTCATGTCGGGCGGCGCGGGCGAGTGGTCCGAACCCACGATGTCAATGTGTCCGGCCAGCAACTCGGTCCACAGCTCGTCCTGCACGGTCCTGGAACGCAGCGGCGGCGCACATTTCAGGGCCGCGCCCACGCGCTCCACGTCCTTGTCGGTGAAGTGCAGGTAGTGGGGGCAGGTTTCAATGGTGACGTCCACGCCGCGCGTTTTGGCTTCAAAGGCCAGCGCCACCGCCCGCCCGCTGCTCATATGGACGAGGTGCAGGGCGGCCCCAGTGTCCTCGGCAAACAGCAGGGCGCGGGTCACGGCTTCCAGCTCGGCCAGCACGGGGCGGCTGTCCAGGTAGTCGCGCACGCCTTTGTGGCCGCCCGCCCGCACCTGTTCGGTCAGGCCGCGCGTCAGCTCGTTGCTCTCGGCGTGGGTGCCGACCAGCAGGCCGTGGCGCTTGGCGGTTCGCATGCCTTCCAGCAGCGTCAGGTCATCCACCGCCGGGAATTCCTCCAGCCCGCTGTGGCTCATGAACGCTTTGAAGGCAATGACCCCGGCCTCGGCCAGCTCGTCCAGGCGGTCCAGATTGATAGGTGTCAATCCGCCCCACAGCCCGAAATCTACCAGCGACTTGGCTTCGCCGATCTCGCGCTTGGCGTCGAATTCGGTGCGGCCCAGCACCGGGGGCGAGGAGTTGAGCGGCATGTCCAGAAACGACGTGCCACCCCCGGCCACCAGCGCCCGCGAACCCGTTTCAAAGCCTTCCCAGTGGGTGCGCCCTGGCTCGTTGAAGTGAACATGTGCGTCCACCACGCCGGGGAAGACGTGCAGCCCGGAGGCGTCCAGCGCCTTGCCGTCCGCCGTGATCTCCTCCGAAACCTCCACGATCTGGCCGCCGCTGATGCCCAGGTCTGCGCGGCGCAGGCCGTCCGGCGTGACGAGGGTGCCGCCTCGTACGATCAGGTCAAAGCTCATACGCTTGCGTTCTCGTCGGCGAGCAGGTGCAGGAAACGCACGCTCAGGCGCAGGGCGTCGGTCACATCTTCCACCAGAACCAGCTCGTCGGGGTGGTGGCTCAGGGCATTGGGCGAGCGCACGAACAGCATGGCAGAGGGCATGTGCGCGGCCATGATCATGGCATCGTGGCCCGCGCCGCTGACCAGTTCGGGGTGCGGCAGCCCCTCGGCCTCGGCGGCGCGGTGCAGCAGCGCCTTAAAGGCGTCGGACATCGGCGTGGCCTGCTCCTCCATCTTGGGCGTGATGGTGACGGTGACGCCGCGTTCCTCGGAGACGGATTTGGCGGTGTCTAGCAGGTGTTTCAGCGCCTCCAACCGCACTTCATCTCGCGCGTGGCGGATGTCCAGCGTGCAGTGGGCCTCGCCAGGAATCACATTCATGGCTCCGGGCAGCGCCTGCATCACGCCGACGGTGGCAACCAGACCGGGGGTGGCGCGGGCCACGTCCTCGGCGGCCACGGCAAAGCGGGCGGCGGCGGCCAGCGCGTCGCGGCGCAGGTTCATGGGCGTGGTTCCGGCGTGGGACGCCTGCCCCACGAAGTTCAGGATAAAGCGGTTCTGGCCCGCGATGCCCTCCACCACGCCCAGCGACGCGCCCGCGTCCTGCAAGACTGGCCCCTGCTCGGCGTGGATTTCAAAGTAACCCAGCGCTTTCCCTTTGTACTGCGCCTCGCCGATTTCCTCCACGTTCAGGCCGTACTCGGTGATGGCGTCGCGCACGCTCTGACCCGCCGCGTCGCGCAGTTCCAGCATGTCGTCCACGGTGCCCACCAGTGCCCGGCTGCCAATAAACGGCACGCCGTAGCGCACCCCCTCCTCCTCCGAGAAGCCCACCACTTCCACCGCGTAGGGCAGGGTCTGGCCCTTCACAGCTTCCAGCATGGCGTAACCCATCACCACGCCCAGAATCCCGTCGTACGCGCCCGCGTTCGGCACGGTGTCCAGGTGAGAGCCGAGATACAGCGTCGGCGCGTCCGGCGTCGGCCCGGCCAAGCGTGAGCGCAGGTTTCCGGCGGCGTCCTCATAGGTGGTCATGCCCAGCGCGTTGGCCCACTGCGTCAGGTAATCATGCACCTGATGCGCCGTGGGGCAGAGGAAGGGGCGGTTGGTCTCGCCCTCCACCTCGGTGTAACAGGCCAGCGCGGCGCAGGCGTCCATGACCTTCTGGCTCAGCGCCTGGACGGTTTCGTTGGAGACAGCGGGGCGGGAATCGGCGGTCATACGGTGGCCTCCTGGGGACGCAGCAACTGGGCGGCGCGGGGGAAGTATTCGGGGCAAACGGAAGCGAGGACGAGATGATCCAGCAGGCGGGCCTGTGCAGTATTGTCGCCAGCCAGTGTGCGACGCTCGCTCAGGTAGCGGTCAGAGGTCAACTTCTCGCCGCCTTCCAATTCCGCCTCGCATTTCACCCACTGCCACAACTGTGCGCGGGCGAGTTCGGCGGTGGCCGTATCCTCAATACGCCCGTTGCGAACCACCACGCCGCGTCCGTCGTACCATGCCTCGAACACGGCCAGCGCCAGGCCGATGCTGTCCTGCACGACATTCAGGGGCAGAGGCCGGGGCGCGGGCAGGTCCAGCAGCCGCTCCAGCGTGCGCTCGGCAGTTTCGGCGGGCAGAGGCTGTGAAGTTCCATCCCCGAAAGCTCCCCGCACCGAATCCAGCAGCCCCGGCAGTCCGGCCCAGGCAGCGACGAAGCCCTGGGCGGCTTCCCGTACCTTGTCGGCCCGCACGGCGTCCAGCGTGGGCTGGGGGTTGGCGGCGTTCGGCGCGACGGCGGCGCTGCCCCCGATGGCCTGCGCGCCGCGTGCCTCGCAGACGCGCACCAGTGCCTCGGCGTAGGCGCGCATGGCGTCCAGATCCATCGTCAGGTCATTGCGCGGCGGCATGGCCCCACGTTCCGCACCCACCCGTTTGGTCAGGCTGAAAACATAGTCCCAGCGTCCGGCATTCAACCCAAAGGCCCGCCCACGCAGCGCGTACAGCAGGGCGTCGGCGTGCAGGCAGGCGGCGTAGGTTTCGATCTGCACGCAGACCTTGATCGCGTTCTTCTCCAGTCCCAGGTGCGTCTCGGCCAGCGTCAGTGCGTCGTCCCACATTTGCGCCTCCTCCACCGTTTCCAGCTTGGGAATGTAGATGTGCATAGGCTCTTCGGGCCGCGCGGCCAGGATCACACCCAGGTCACACAGGGCAGCAATCGCAGGGCCATCAAAGTCCAAGTGTTCATCCACCGCGTATAGCGCACGGGGGCGGGCCAGCAAGGGCTTGCCGCTTTTCGCAGCCGTGTCCAGCGCTGCGTACGCCGTTTCCACGTTGGCGCGCGTGGGCGTGAAGGTGTCGTCAAAATCCAGCACCAGCGCGTCGGCATCCGAGTTCAGCGCGGCCTCCAGCGCCGTGGTGTCCGAGGCTTCCACGATCAGTTCCACCCGGCGGCCCTTTAAATCGGCGGGCAGCGCGGCGGCCCTGTACTCCGGGGACGAGGCGGGCGCGGCCTGAGCTGCGGCGTCCAGCATTTCCCAGCGCTTCCTGAACTGGCGGTGCAATTCGGCCACCAGCGTCTGTGCGGCGGGCTTGAGCTTGATTGGAGCTGATGTCATGGAGTCTCCCTTATGGAGTATGGGCCTGTGAAAAATCGGTGGACCTCAACGGATGCTACCTGGCACTAAATTACTTAGCCATCTATATATCTAGCTAAAAAAAGGCCCCCGGTGGTGGGGAACCGTGTCTTACGGCGTCCAGCCCAGCCGCGCCGAGATGACGCGCGAGGCCGCCTCCATGCGCGTGTAAAACGCCGGAATCTGCTCCCGACTGAAGCGCGAGGTGGGCGCGGAGATGCTCAGCGAGGCCACCACCTGCCGGGTGTGATCGCGCAGCGGGGTTGCCATGCAGCGCACGCCGATCTCGCGTTCCTCGTCGTCCAGCGCGTAGCCCTGCGCCCGCACATTCTGGAGTTCCCTGAGATAATCGGGCAGCGCGGTGATCGAATTGGCCGTAAAGGCCATGTAAGGCTGCGGTCCCAGCCGCCCGGCCACGTCTGCCTCGCCGTGCCAGGCCAGCAGCACCTTGCCCACGCCGGAGCAGTTGAGCAGCGTGCCCGCACCCAGTTGCGCGAACATGCGGACCAGTTGGCGGCCCTCCACCTGATGGATGTACACCGCCTCGTTCTCGCGCAGCACGGCCAGATTGGCGGTCTCACCCAGATCGTCCACCAGCGAGACCATCTCGGACTGCGCGGCGCTCATTAAAGTGTTGCGTCCGGCGAAGGCCGCGCCCACCTGATACGAGCGCACGCCCACGCTGAACAGGCCGCTGCGTTCCTCCCACTCCACAAAACCGCTCTGGCGCAGGGTTTCCAGCAGGCGGTAGGTGGTGCTGGCGGACAGCCCCGCCGCCTTGGCCACCTGCGTCAATGACGCCTGGCCCAGCTCGGCCAGCGAGGTCAGCACGGTCAACCCGCGTTCCAGCGTCCGCACGCTGCCCGCGTCGGCGGTGCGGGCGCGGCCCGTCTTCTGGCGGGTGTTGGGAGGGGAGGTATCGGTCATGATTTACGCCAACTGCTCGTAGCCGGGCAGCGTCAGAAAGTCGGCCAGCGGCGTGCGGGTTGCCATGTCCCTGAACAGTTTGCCTGCGTCCGCAAAGTCGCCGCCCAGCTTTCCGGCCTCATCGGCGTACAGCTCGTCGAACAGCTCGGGGGTCAGGGTGCGCCCGTCTTCCAGCTCCACGCCCTGCTTGCGCCACTGCCACAGTTGCGCGCGGCTGATCTCGGCGGTGGCGGCGTCTTCCATCAGGTTGTGGATCGGCACTGCGCCGCTGCCCCGCAGCCACGCCGCGAGGTACTGGATGCCCACGTTGATGTTCGTCCGCACGCCGTCCTCGCTGATGGTGCCTGCGGGCGGGGTCAGCAGGTCGGCAGCCGTCACCTTGAAATCCATCTGCTTGTCGCTGTCGATCTGGTTGGGCGTGGGCATGATCCGGTCAAAGACCTCGGTGGCCAGCCCCACCATGCCGGGGTGGGCCACCCAGGTGCCGTCGTGGCCGTTGCCAGCCTCGCGTTCCTTGTCGGCGCGGACCTGCGCGAACGCCTTCTCGTTGGCGGCCTCGTCGTTCTTGACCGGGATAAAGGCACTCATGCCGCCAATCGAGGGTGCGCCGCGCTTGTGGCAAGTCTGGATCGCCAGCTTGCTGTAGTTGCTCATCATCGGCACGGCCATGCTGACCTTGGCGCGGTCCGGCAGCACCCGGTCCCCCTGCTCGCGGAACTTCTTGATATAGGAAAAGATGTAGTCCCAGCGCCCGCAGTTCAGCCCTGCCGAGTGTTCGCGCAACTCGTACAGGATCTCGTCCATCTCAAACGTTGCCAGGATGGTCTCGATCAGGACTGTGCCCTTGATGCTGCCGCGCGGGATAGCAAGCGTTTCCTCGGCGTAATTAAAGACATCGTTCCACAGCCGAGCTTCCAGGTGCGATTCCAGCTTGGGCAGGTAGAAGTACGGGCCGCTGCCACGTTTCAGCAGTTCCGCCGCGCTATGGAAGGCATACAACCCGAAGTCGAAGAACGCGCCGAACAGCGTTTCATTGTCCACCGTGACGTGCTTCTCGGGCAAGTGCCAGCCGCGCGGGCGGGCCAGCAGGACTGCCGTCTTCTCGTTGAGTTTGTACGACTTGCCGTTTTGCTCCAGCGTGATCTCCCGGCGCACCGCGTCGCGCAGGTTGAGCTGGCCGTCCACCATGTTGTCCCAGGTGGGGCTGCTGGCGTCCTCGAAATCGGCCATGAACACCCGCGCGCCGCTGTTCAGCGCGTTGATGATCATCTTACGGTCCACCGGCCCGGTGATCTCCACCCGGCGGTCTTGCAAATCGGCGGGCAGCGGCGCAATCTTCCAGTCACCCTCACGGATCTCGCGCGTCTGGGGCAGGAAGTCGGGCAGTTCCCCGGCGTCCAGACGGGCCTGACGGTCCTCGCGTGCCCGCATCAGCTCGCGGCGGCGCGGCTCGAAGCGGCGGTGCAGCTCGGTCACGAAGGCCAGCGCCTCCGGGGACAGGACCACACGCTGCTCGTCGCTGACGGGGGCGAGAAACTGCAAACCTTCTGAAGTGGCGGCCTTGCTCGGGGAAGTCTTGCTCATGCGAATGCTCCTTGGCGGGAAATGAGGGTGGGAAGTGAAGTTGCCTGTACACTGGACGGTCTGAGCTGGCGTGTCTGGACTGAGAACCCTCGAACCCGAGAACCCTCCAATCTGCGCGCTCACACCCGCATCTAACTTCCGTGCAGTGAACTTGATTTTCATTGTACGCAAACTAGAGACAAATGTGAATCCCTTGTCCGTTTCGCAGGGACAGGGGATGTCTACATCACTGGGTCAGGGGACGGCCACTGCAAATCGGGCCTGTGCTCCAGCGGAGGCAGCCTGGCAACCTCCGTCCAGGACTCGGGGGAAATCAACTCGCTTCCTCCCTCTGCTACGCTTTACCGCAGTCTGTCGTCGCCCGGAGCCACCGCGAACACGCCGCCCCACGCCTTGTAACGGCTGACGAAATCCTCTTTCCGCCGTTTGCCATTCGCAGAGCTGACGGTGCGGGTCACCACCGCGTTCATTCCGGCAGCGGGCATGTCCACGCGCCGCGCCGCACCCTTCTCTAGCGCACGGTCCACCATAAACGTGGGATCGGGGGCGGGCCTGCGGGCGCTGATGGCGGGTTCGGAAATCTTGACCGTGCGCCCGTCGTCTGCGCCGAACAGACCGACCGTCAACGTCTCGGCCTTCAGGTTCCAGTCGGCCTGCACCAGCAGCGGCGCGGCGGTGTCGTTCTTCCAGCGCAGATCCTTGCTGGGCGCGTACACGGCGGCGTCCAGTCCCGGTTCCTCGTAGTAGCCCACCAGATACGAGTGGTTGTGGCGCTCGGTGATGGGCAGCCCGGCGTTGAAGGCCGCCCGGAACACCGTGGTACTGACCTGGCAGATGCCGCCGCCGTCCTCGCTGGACAGGGTATTGCCGGTGATCACATACCCCGCCTGAAAGCCCGTGGCCGCATTGATCGGCCCAATCAGCGCGTTGAAGCTGAAGGTCTGGCCCGGCGCGACCCATGCCCCCTGCACCCGTCCCGCGCCCGTGCGGATGTTATGCACCCGGAATTTAGGGCTGCCCGCGAAGCTGGACTGGCCGCTCGCCAGGTGAGTCAGTTTCTGTTCGGCGGCCCAGCGCACACTGCGGGCGGGGGCCTCCAGCGAGACACTCAGAGTGCTGCGCGTTTCGCCGCTCTGGATGACTTTCAGCAGGGCTGCCTCGCTGGCCGCGCGGTCCACCTTCCAGCCAGTGCGGGCCTCGCCGATCCAGTCCGTGCCCACCTGGCGAAAACGGATGTCGCGGGGTTGCCTGGCCTCAATTTCAGCATATGCCCCGTCCAACTCTGTCCGGGCGGCCTCCAGCGTGCACTCTGCCCTGATCTGCACGAGTTGCTCAGCGCTCAGCTTCAACGTGGCCGACATGTTCAGCAGTGGGCGGGTCACCTCGCCGTCTACCAGGCGCGGCTCCGGCACGGTCCAGCGCAGGTCCAGAAGGCTCGAAGTGGGAACGGCAGGCGTGGGAGTTGCCGGAACGATGGGTGCGGGCGCAGGGGCAGAAGCTGCTGCCAGGACTGGCGACACCGGCCCAGCCGCCTGCGCCTCGGCTGGTCCGCAGGCCACCAGGACACTGCCCAGCACGGCCAGACTGGAGGAAATCAGGAGCATTTTAGCTACGGTCATGCAGCGTTGTCCTCTCAAATTGGAGCGGCTACAGAAAAAGAGGAAAGGCCCGTGAGCCTCCCCCCTTGTTCGCCGGGTGCGATCAGGGCATCAAGACGGTGTCGATGACGTGAATCACGCCGTTGCTGGCCATGATATCGGCCTTGGTCACCGTGGCGTCATTGATCATGACCTTGCCGTCCATCATGGACACGTTAACATCCGCGCCGTTGATCGTCGTGCCGCTGGACATGCCCATCACCTGCGAGGCGGTGACCTTGCCCGCAACGACGTGGTACAGCAGCACGGCCTTGAGCTGCGCCGGATCGTTGAGCAGCGCGTTCAGATCGGCCTGCGGAATCTTGGCGAACGCCGCGTTGGTGGGCGCGAACACCGTGAAGGGGCCGGGGCTGCTCAGCGTTTCCACCAACCCGGCGGCCTTCACGGCAGCCAGCAGGGTGCTGAAATTGGGATCGTTGGAGACGATGCCCGCAATGGTGGTGCCCATCGGCATGGAGCTGCCGCCCCCGGCAACGGCTGCGCCGCTGAACAACAGAGTGGTCATCAATAGCATTTTCTTCATCTTGATCCTCCTGTAAATGAATGGGGTCCTTATCTGTAAAAAAAGTTGGCCTGTTCTCGGAGGATAGAAAAAGACGCGGGTTCATCTCTATGGAGACTGGCCTACGATCTATACTTCAACCTCTTTGACCCCCGCACCCTAGCTGGACGCCTCGAAACGTGACGTACCGCGCCGTACAGTATGTGACCAACTTAAATTCTAAATTGAAGTGTAAGAAAAAGGACCAAAGCTTTTGTCTGAAGTCTGGTCCTTTTTGAAGAGTCTGGAATGGAATAGTCAGTCCGGCAACCCCACTGCAATCAACCGTAGATCGTTCAGATTATGCCCGCTGGGGCCGGTGACCAGGGTGTCGTTCAGGGCCGCGAAGAACGAGCCGGAATCGTTGCGTTCCAGAAAGGCGCGTGCGTTCAGGTCTGCCGCCCGCGCCCGCGTCAGGCTGTCCGGGGTCAGGAACGCCCCCGCCGCCGGGCTGGAGCCGTCCACGCCGTCCGATCCCGCCGAGAGGGCGTAAAATCCGTCCTCGCCGAGAGAGAGCAGCAGCGCCAGCGCAAATTCCAGATTGCGTCCGCCCACGCCGTCGCCTCGCAAGGTCACGGTGGCCTCGCCGCCCGAGAGCAGCACCACCGGGGCCGCCACCGGATTGCCGAATTGCTCCACGCTGCGCGCAATGGCCGCGTGCGCCTTGGCCAGCTCGCTGGCCTCGCCCTCGAAGCTGTCCGAGAGGATCACCGCCCGTACGCCCTGACCCTCGATATACGCCTGCGCCGCCTCCAGCAGGTGTCGGTTGGAGCCGATGACGGTGTTGGTGACGTGGGGTAGGCGGTCGGGCGTTTCGGGCACTTTGCCGTCTGCCCCTGCCTGGAAATGCTGGCGGGCTTCCGGGGCAGCGATGCCGTAACGGTCCAGCACGGTCAGCGCCCCCGCGAACGTGGTGAAATCCGGCACCGTGGGGCCGCTAGCAATCACCGAGGGATCGTCGCCCACTACATCGGAAATCAGCAGCGCCGTCACCCTCGCTTTGGTAGCCGCCGCCAGCCGCCCGCCCTTGCTGCGCGACAGGTGCTTGCGGACGGTGTTGATCTCGCCGATGTCGGCCCCCGCCCTCAGCAGTTCGCGTGTCAGCGCCCCCTTCTGCTCCAGCGTCACGCCGTCCGGGGCAGCCATCAACGCGCTGCCGCCGCCGGACACCAGCACCAGGGCGTGTTGACCCTCCTGCAACCCACCCAAACGTTCCAGCGCCGCTTCCGCTGCCGCCACGCTGGAGGGGTCGGGAACCGGGTGGCTGGACAGCATCAGCGTCGCTGACGCGGGCAAGTCCAGATTCTCGGTGCCGCCCGGCGCAATGACCAGGGTTTCCACGCCGGGATAGGCCGCCAAAGCCGCCCGCGCCATCGGCAGCGCCGCCTTGCCGAACGCCAGGATGAAATCGGGCTTCTCTCCATTGAGGTGCGGGGCCAGCAGTTGCGCCGGACTCGCGGCCTCCAGCGCGGCGCGGTAGGCGTGTTCCAGCAGAGAGCGGGTGTTCATGGCAGGTTCCTTTTGAAGCTAGAGGGAATGAAAAAACGGGACGCAGGACGCAAAAAAGGCGTTGGCTGCGTCCCGCTTACTGTGTTCTCTCCAGCTTATTCCAGGCCGCTCATCTCGGCGTAGAACTTCGCCATGCCGGAGTGGTCCAGATCGCCGTCGCCCTGCGCGATCATGGCGTCCATGATGTTGGCGGCCACGCCCGTGGCGAACAGCGGCACCCCTGCCTCACGCCCCGTTTCCAGCGCCAGGCGCAGGTCCTTGCGGTGCAGATTAACGCGGAAGCCCGGTTTGAAGTTGCCGTCCAGAATGCGCTGCCCGTGCAGGTCCAGAATGCGGCTCTGGGCAAAGCCTCCCAGCAGCGCCTCGCGCACCTTGCTCGCGTCCACGCCGCTCTTTTTCGCTAGGGTCAGCGCTTCGGACACCGCCTGGATGGTCAGGCCCACCACGATCTGGTTGGCGATCTTGGTGACCTGCCCAGCGCCGGGGCCGCCGATGTGGACGATGTTCTTGCCCACCGCTTCAAACACCGGCTTGGCGCGGTTAAACGATTCCTCGCTGCCGCCCACCATGATGCTCAGGGTGGCCCCTTCCGCGCCCACCTGTCCGCCGGACACCGGGGCGTCCAGCGCGTCTGCGCCGTTAGCCAAAAGCTCCTGCTGAACCTTGCGCGAGGTATTCGGCGAGATGCTGCTCATGTCGATGAATAGCGCGCCCTGCTTGATGCCCTCGATGACGCCGCCCTCGCCCAGCGCGACCTCTTCCACCTGCGGCGAATCGGGCAGCATGGTGATGATGATGTCGCTCTGCTCGGCCACTTCACGGGCGGTCTTGCCCTCGGTTGCGCCTGCGGCCACCAGTTCGGCCACTGGCTCGGGGCCACGGTTGTTGACCACGAGCGTGTAGCCCGCCTTGATCAGGTTGAGGGCCATAGGTTTGCCCATGATGCCCAGGCCAATAAAGCCGATGGTTTCTTTCTGTGCCATGTGGGTGGCCTCCTTTTGAGTTTGGTTTAGGGACGAAGCTTCGTAGGACTCAGGCTTTCTGCAATTCTTTGAGCCAGCCCAGCGTGTCTTCCGTCTGCCCTTCAGGGATGTATTCCAGGCCCACGTAACCCTGGTAGCCCAGGCGGTCCAGCTCGGCCAGCAGGAAGGGGTAGTTGATCTCCCCGGTTCCCGGCTGGTGACGGCCCGGCACGTCGGCCAGTTGGATGTGGGCGATGCGGGCGAGGTTCTCGCGCACCGTCTCGGTCAGGCGGCCTTCCACGCGCTGCATGTGGTAGAAGTCGTACTGCAATTTCACGTTGTCACGCGCGACTTCGTCCAGCAGGTCCAACGTGTTCTGCGTGCCATACAGGTAAAAGCCCGGCACATCGTAGGGGTTCAGCGGCTCCACGATCAGCGTCAGGCCAGCGTCGCCCAGCTTGTCGGCGGCGTACTGAAGGTTGCCCACGACTGTTTTGCGGGTGGTGGCCTCGTCTGCCTCTGCTTTCCCGACGAGGACATTGACCAGCTTCGGTCCCTGCACGCCTTTGTACAGCACGTCGGCATAGGTCAGCGCCCTGTCCACACCCGCGCGGAACTCGTCCCGACGGCCCGGCTGCACGGCGATGCCCCGGTCCCCGCCGGGCCAGTCGCCCGCAGGCAGGTTGAACAGCGCCTGCGTCTGCCCGTTCTGGTCCAGCCTGGCGCGCAGTTCGGCAGCGTCGTAGGGATAGGGGAACATGTACTCGATGAACTTGAATCCGGCCTTACCCGCCGCGTCAAAGCGGTCAAGGAAGTCGTGTTCCTGAAACAACATGGTGAGGTTGGCAGCGTATTTGGGCATAAAACTCCTTCGGTGTGTCTGAAGATTAAGAGGCCGGGGGAAAGAGGGACGAAACCCTCAAACCCCAGCCTCTGAACCCTCAGTCCAGCATCGCGATGGCGGTGGGCGCGTCCTGGCGGTCATCGGCCAGTTCTTCAAACTCCACCACGTTGTCCAGCTCGGTTCCCATGCTGATGTTGGTGACGCGCTCCAGAATGACTTCCAGCACGACAGGAACCTGGAACTTCTGAGCCAGCGCCTTGGCTTCTTCCAGCCCTTCCTTGATCTTGTCGGGGTGGGTCACGCGGATGGCGCGGCAGCCCAGGCCCTCGGCCACGGCCACATGGTCCACGCCGTAGCCGTCTAGCTCGGGGGCGTTGATGTTGTCAAAGGCCAGTTGCACCTGATAGTCCATCTCAAAGCCGCGCTGCGACTGACGGATCAGGCCCAGGTAGCTGTTGTTGACCAGCACATGCACGTAGGGCAGCTTGAACTGTGCGCCCACGGCCAGTTCCTCAATCATGAACTGGAAGTCGTAATCGCCACTGAGGGCCACCACGGTCTTGCTGCGGTCGGCGGCCACCACACCCAGCGCGGCGGGCATGGTCCAGCCCAGCGGCCCGGCCTGCCCGGCGTTGATCCACTGGCGAGGCTGATATACGTGCAGGAACTGTGCGGCGGCAATCTGCGACAGGCCAATGGTGCTGACATACACGGTGTCGCGTCCGAAGGACTTGAGCATTTCCTCGTACACGCGCTGGGGCTTGATCGGAATGTTGTCGTAGTGGGTTTTGCGCAGCATGGTGCGCTTGCGCTCACGGCACTGCTCGGCCCACTCGCCGTAGTCGGGAATCTTGCCCGCTTCCTTCCATTCCTGGGTCACTTCCACCATCAGCTTCAGGGCTGCGCCCGCGTCGGACACGATGCCGTAATCGGGTCCAAAGACGCGCCCGATCTGAGTGGGTTCGATGTCGATATGCACGAACTTGCGGCCCTCGGTGTACTTCTCGATGCTGCCGGTGTGGCGGTTGGCCCAGCGGTTGCCGATGCCATACGCGAAGTCCGAGGCCAGCACCGTGGCGTTGCCATACATCTGTGAGGTCTGTAAACCCGCCATGCCCGCCATCAGCGGGTGGTCATCGGGAATGGTGCCCCAGCCCATCAGCGTGGGAATCACCGGAATGCCGGTCAATTCGGCAAAGGCCACCAGGTCCTCGCTGGCGTCCGCGTTGATGATCCCGCCGCCTGCCACGAGCAGGGGACGTTCAGAAGCGAACAGCATCTCCAGCGATTTCTCGATCTGGGCGCGGGTGGCGGCGGGCTTGTAGGGGGTCAGCGGCTCGTAGGTGTCGATATCGAACTCGATCTCGCCCATCTGCACGTCGAACGGTAGGTCAATGTGAACAGGGCCGGGGCGGCCTGAGCGCATGATATGGAACGCCTGCTGGAACACGTAGGGCACCAGTGCGGGTTCACGCACGGTCACGGCCCACTTGGTCACGGGCTTGGCGATGCTCTCGATGTCCACGGCCTGAAAGTCCTCTTTGTAAAGGCGGGCGCGCGGGGCCTGTCCGGTGATGCACAGGATGGGCACAGAGTCCGCGATGGCGGCGTACAACCCGGTGATCATGTCGGTTCCGGCAGGGCCGCTGGTGCCGATGCACACGCCGATGTTGCCCGCCTTGGCGCGGGTGTAGCCGTCCGCCATGTGCGAGGCCCCTTCCACGTGCCGCGCCAGCATATGCTCGATGCCGCCGAGCTTCTTCATGGCCGCGTACAGCGGGTTAATCGCCGCGCCGGGGACACCGAAGGAGATGTCCACTCCCTCTTTCTTGAGGACTTCCACCGCCGCTTCAATTGCTCTCATCTTCGCCATACGCCTTGCCTCCTGTGTGCTTGTTGACCACAGGGTAAAACTTAGACGTCTATTTGTCAATCTATGAGATTGAATTTTATCTGATGAAAGTCGGAGACAGTTGGCAAGGCCCAGGGAGGATCGCTGTCCGAAGCGTTGAAAAGTGCCAGGGTGACCGTTCAGACGGGGTGTCGGACGTCATGGCTGCTCTGTCTTGCTCAGGGGAACGCCTCGCTCAAGGGGGTGCCGAGTGCCAAGCGGTGGGCATTATCAAAACGCAGTCCCGCTCTCCTGGCGAGCTGCGCGTCTACTCTCCTCTGCTTGGCGGTATCGCCGTTAAGGGCTGGTGTCGGTATCCTGCCCTGCCGAACCCACTTCCAGATGCCCCACCAGCTTCATGGCGATTCCGGTCAAAGCGGCCAGCTCCTCATCGGTCAACACATCCAGCGCCTGTTGCTCGCGCTCGATGTGCTGGGGCAGCAGCCGCTCCACCAGGGCGCGGCCCGTGGGGGTCAGGCGCACCAGCGCCGAGCGGCGGTCCTTTGCGCTGACCACCCGTTCCACCAGTTGCTTGTCCAGCAGCCGGGTCACGCGGTTGGTCATGGACGGCCCGGAGATGGCGGTCAATTCGCTCAGTTCGGTGTGCGTCAGCCCCTGCGGGGGCGCGGACCGCAGCAAGGTCAGCAGCAGGTCCCAGTTCGAGGAATTGATGCCCTCGGCGCTGTAGGTCTGCTCGACATGCCGTGCAAAGGCGCTGCCCAGCCGGCCCAGCAGCAGCCCGGTGAGCATGGGCGACGCGTCCAGATCGGGCCGCATGCGCCGCCAGTCCTGCCCGATGCGGTCAAGCAGGGTGGCGGTGTCCTTCAGGACTTTGGCCTGCTCGGGGGTGGCAGCCGGAGTCATTGAACATCGTTCCGGGTTCTCTGGATGGCCTGGGAGTTCATACGGTGAAAAGTGTACCCGCTGGATGTGGCTCCCGCCATTGAGACCTCGGCAGGCTGCGTCCTCTGCGCGCTGGCTTGGACGGGCAGTGAGAGAGAAGGCGGACCCCCCTCAGTCTGCTTTGCCGCCAGTCCTGGTTGAAGGGAGCCAAGAAACGCGAATGGCTGGACAATTCCGCGACTCTTGTTTCACTTCTGAGGGGAGGTGTTGCGCAGGGCCGGGCTGGTAAAGCTGCGAAGCAAAGGGGTCACACCGGGGTCACAACCCCGGATCAGCTTTTGCGCCCAACCCTTTTTTCGCTAGGGGGTGCATCCCGCTAAGCTGGGATCGGAAAGGCAAGGTGACGAACATCATCCAAGCGCACCAGAGGCTGCGTGTTGTTCAGGTTGGCACGAAGCGAGGCCATGCCACTGGCCCCAGAACGGGACCAGTGCATGCCCGAACCCTTCATGCGCCAGCCAATCACACTCTTGTTGATGCCCTCGATCTGCCCTGAGCCTATCGGCCAGCCCTGGGCGCGGTAGTGGGGATAGTTCATCAAATGCGTACGCCTGTTCAAATAGTTCAGGGCTTGCTGTGCCTCTGGACTCCAATGTTTCTGCCCCACAGGGGCAGAAGCAAAGGTCTGGAGCCAGGTCTGGGCGTCCCACTCTCCCCTGAGCCACGCCTGACGCTCTACGGTGCGCTGTTCGTCGCTCCAACCCAGATCTTCCCTCACCCTGTCCACATAGCTCACGGCATGGAACACGTCCAGGACGTGCTGCGTAACTCCCAGGCAGTTCATGCGGTCTTCGATCCAGAGTGCGCCGTCGGACACGCTGATCAGCGTGTCCTGTTGCCATACACCCGCCACCCGCAAAGAACCGGCCAGCAGTGGAAGAAACTCGTCTGCATCGCATTTTTCGGCCACTGTGATGCGGTTGGCTGGTAAATTCTCGGCGTAGACCGTGAGCGCTTTGATCTCGAACGCCTCACCCGTTTCTCTGGGAATGTCGTCTCTGACGACATTCTTCCCTGTCTTGTGACCGAGGACGATCACGCCATCAGCCTGCACCACCATCACCCGTCCCTTCGTGCCGGGAAGATTGGGCAACGGTTCTTCCGCTCGAAGTTTCAGGGTATGACGAACCATCTGTGCCGTCTGATACGCGAGCGGTGCCATCAGCCGCTGAAGCTGAC
>NZ_JNIW01000063.1 GCF_000701425.1 Deinococcus frigens DSM 12807
TCTTTCACCGCGAATTGAAGCAGATCACCGGGACCGAAGACTGTCAATGCCGTCTGGGGCGATCTCAACGCAATCACATCGGCACTGCCATGCTGGTCTGGATTCGATTGAACCAGCAGGCCAAAGAGGCGAAGAAAACGATATACGCGCTAAAATTCGGTCTTCTTGATGACTACATGCGCCAGCAGCTCAAAAACCCATCTCTGAGTTTCGCGTAAGCCCTAGCCAGTTCAGAAGACGCCGCAGGAGCTTCAAACTCCCGGCGGCATTCTCTTGAATTGATCTGATTAAGGCAGCGTATTTCCCGCCGCCAGCAGGATCGCGTACCACTCCTCGCGTGTCAGATCAACGTCTGCGGCCTTCAGGCAGTCGGCCAGACGCGCGGGCGTGGTGGTCCCCGTCACGGGCTGCATCTTGGCCGGATGACGCAGAATCCACGCAATAGCAATGGTGGTATTCGTCACGCCATATTTAGCGGCAACCTCGTCAATCTTGGCGTTCAATTCGGGAAATTTGGGATTGTCCAGGAAGACGCCCTCAAAGAACCCGAATTGGAAGGGGGACCACGGCTGAATCGTGATGTCGTTCAGACGGCAGTAGTCCAGAATGCCGCCGTCGCGGTTGACCGCCTCGTCGTTTTCCATGTTGACGTTGAAGCCCTGCGTGATCATGGTGGCGTTGGTGATGCTGAGTTGCAGTTGGTTGGCGACCAGCGGCTGGCGCACGAATTTCCTCAGCAGTTCAATCTGGCGCGGGTGCTGATTCGATACGCCGAAGTGCCGCACCTTGCCGTCCTGCTCTAACTGGTCAAAAGCGGCAGCCACTTCCTCCGGCTCCACCAGCGCGTCGGGGCGGTGCAACAGCAGAATGTCCAGATAGTCGGTGTTCAGGCGCTTCAGGATGCCGTCTACCGAGGCCAGGATGTGTTCCTTCGAGAAGTCGAACATGCCGGGCCGGATGCCGCATTTGGATTGCAGGATCATTGTCTCGCGCACGCTGCTGCCCATGCCCACGGCGTCGGCGAAGATTTCCTCGCAGGTTCCCTTGCCGTAGATGTCGGCGTGGTCAAAGAAATTCGCGCCCGCGTCCATCGCCGTCCCGATCAGCGTCTGCACTTCAGGCTTGCTCATGGTGTTGATCCTCATCATCCCTACGGCGACGACGGGTACATCGAGGTCACTGCTTCCAAGTTTGATTGTTCTCATGGCCTGCATTGTGCGTCAAAACCGGCCCGCGTGGTCTCACCCTCACTTTACTGTCGGCACCCACCACCAGCCGCCGATGTCGTGCCGCCCGGCCCGGCGAGCCACCGTCAGAGCGCCCCGGTTCTCGCCGTGAATCGTACCGCTCAGTGCCCGGCCATCGGCGGGGAGGTGACGGGCCAGCAATGTGGAGAGGGAAGAGCCGAGGCCATGACCGCGTGCGTGCGGAGCCAGCAGCATTTCCTGAACCACCTGCGCGGGCAGACCTACTTGAGTTTCGGGCAGCGTCCCAGCATACCCACTCCACTCGCCCCGCCAGATCACGTCGAACATGGTTCCGGCGTCAATGGTGTCCTGCAAATCTTCCTTGGATAGCAGGCGGGCCTGACCTGGGTGCTTCGGGTGGGCAGCGTCCACGGCGGCGTAGGCGGCCTGGGCAGCGGCGTAATTGGAGAGATTGGCAGTTGGCCTTAGGCTCAAGTCGGGAGCCACCTCTCCCCCACCCAGTCCGGCCAGCGGCGCGGCCAGCACGCGCTGATCGGGGCGCAGATCGGAGAACGTTTCGGCGGCGCTCCAGATGCGAATTCGGGGCGCGTTGAAGCCCTGATATTCACGCCCCGCCGCTCCAACCAACGCGGGCAGATCAGCCGCCACCACCGGGCGCGAGGTCACGCTGACATCCACGAACGGCTTGCCCACGTCCATTCCCCTAAACCGGATGCTGAGCATGGCGTCCAGATCAGGGCTAACCGTGACCCAGCGGTTCAGATACGCCTCTACGGGCGGACCCACATTGATAAATTCAGCCCGCTTGCCCGCCAGTTTCAGATCAGTGGCAAGTTGGAGGTCAAAGGCATGTTCCTCAACCAGATTCGCCAGTCGTTCCGACTCGGAACACCATTCAAGCGTCAGCGGGTGCTGGGCGGCGAGGGAGAAACGGGCCAGATCGGCAGCAGTCGGTAAATTTTCAGATATCACTGTCCCAAGCGTAAACCACAAGCAACCGCGAAGGCATGGGCCGCATGGCTTACGCGCCCTTCTGCTAATCTGGGGGCCAACCTAACGAGCGTTAGTTTTCACCTCTTCCGGCCAATGGAGGCTCCAGATGAAGACCAAAAACGAGTGGATGGGCAGCGTTTACGGACCGGCCACGCAGAAATTTCCCGAGCGCAAGTACAACTTCACCAACCTGTCCGATATGGACCCGGAGCCGATCTACACGGCGGACGATTTGAAGGACTGGGACGCCGAATCCGAGCTGGGCTATCCCGGCGAGTTCCCGTACACGCGCGGCGTGCAGCCCAGCGTGTACCGGGGCAAGCTGTGGACCATGCGGATGTTCGCAGGTTTCGGCAGCGCCGAGCAGACCAACGAGCGCTTCCACGCGCTGCTGCGGGCCGGGCAGACGGGCCTGTCCACCGCCTTTGACCTGCCCACCCTGATGGGCTACGACTCGGACCACCCCTTCAGCGTGGGCGAGGTGGGCAAGTGCGGCGTGGCGGTGTCCAGCCTGGCCGACATGGAAATTCTGTTTCAGGGTATCGATCCCGAAGCGGTGACCACCTCCATGACCATCAACAGCCCGGCCAACGCCATCTGGGCCATGTACATCGCCAACGCGCAGAAGCAGGGCAAGGACCTGAACAAGATCGGCGGGACCATCCAGAACGACATTCTCAAGGAATTCATCGCGCAGAAGGAATTCATTTACCCGCCCGCGCCCAGCGTGAAACTGGTCATCGACACCTTCGAGTGGGGGCCGAAAGTGGTGCCGAGGTGGAACTTCATCTCGGTCAGCGGCTACCACATCCGCGAGGCCGGGGCGACGGGCGTGCAGGAGCTGGCCTTCACGCTGGCCGACGGCTTCCATTACGTGGAAAAGGCGCTGGAGCGCGGGCTGGACATCGACGAATTCGCGCCGCGCATCAGCTTCTTCTGGGATATCCACAACGACTTCTTCGAGGAAATTGCCAAACTGCGCGCCGCCCGGCGCATCTGGGCGCGGCAGATGCGGGACCGCTACGGTGCGAAGAACCCCAAATCGTGGATGCTGCGGACGCACTCGCAGACCGCCGGGGTGTCTCTGCCCGCGCAGCAGCCGCTGAACAACATTGCCCGCGTAGCGATTCAGGCGCTGGCCGCCGTGTTGGGCGGCACGCAGAGCCTGCACACCGACGCCTTTGACGAAGCGCTGGCCCTGCCCACCGAGGACGCCGCCACCATTGCCCTGCGGACCCAGCAAATCATCGCCTATGAAACGGGCGTGGCCGGAGTGGTGGACCCGCTGGCGGGCAGCTACTACGTGGAAAAGCTGACCGATGACATCGAGAACGCCGCGTTGGGCTATATCGAGCAGATTCGCATGATGGGCGGCGTGGAGGCCGGGATCGACAACGGCTTTTTCCAGCTTGAGATGGCCGAGGCCGCCTACCGCTACCAGCGCGAGGTAGAGACGAAGGACCGCATTATCGTAGGTGTCAACGCCTTCGTGCAGGACGCGGTAGAAGTGCCGATTCAACTGATCGACCCCCAGGTGGAACGGGTGCAGGAAGCGCGGCTGGCGCAGGTGCGGCGCGAGCGCGATCCCGAGCGCGTCAAGGCCGCCATCGAAGACCTGCGCCAGAGTGCCGTGACCGGAGCGAACTCCATGCCCGCCTTCCTGGACTGCGCCCATGCCTACGTCACGCTGGGCGAGCAGATGGACGTGCTGAAGACCGTGTACGGGGAATATGTGGAACCTGCGGTGGTGTGATACCGGGTGAGAAGTTGGACCGTTGAGGACACTCGCGGTCCATTTTTTGTTTCAGTCCAGACGTGACCGCAGGGTCTGGACGCCGCTCAGCCACTCGTCCGCGTCGGACTGATCGGCCCACAGATCCGGCAGTTCGCTGTCGGGGCCGAGGACGCGCTCCACAGCGTCGCGGGCCACGTCACGCAGGGGGGCGAGGTCCAGCACGTCCGCCTCCTGCACCCAGGACCGCAAACGGGCGCTGACGATGTTCCCCGTTTCACCGTCCAGTACGGCGGCCAGAATCTCGGCGGCGGCCAGGGTGCGGTGTCCTTCCTCAGCAGCCAGAAAATCGGTGTCGGGGTCCAGGGCCACGTCAAAAGCCTCGGCCAGGGCAAACGCACCATCCTGTACCACTTCGTCGGCAAAAGCCGCGCCCGCCTCATTTTCCATTGGGCCAGTTCCCCAGATGTCCATGCTTTATAGCTTAATGGGCGTGGGCAGCACTGTGGTCAGGGGGCACTGTGGTCAGGGGGCACTTGGTCAGGGGGCACTTGGTCAGGGAACGCCGTGCAGGCGCGTCCACAACGTTTCAGGAACAGCGAGACGAGGCTTGCATGGCACGTTGGGCCGGGGTGGCTGGACTCTTGTCCGTTTCTACAGCCTGCCGATACTGCGCTTCGGTTCCCACAAAAAATTTGAAACTGGGTGAGACCTGAATGTCGCAGGTGATGGCTTCCTGACCCTCCCGCGCCACAGAAATGCCGATTTTCCCAGATTCTACCGACGCACCCCAGATCAGCCCGCCCTTACCCCAGCCAGTCTGCGGCAGATCGGTCAGTTTCCCCCTGGCGTCCACGAATTTGTAGACATCCCTCGCCCAGCCCTGTTGCTGTTCAGAGGACGTTTTGAGGATGCCACCTACTGGGATTGGCAAAACGCGATAACCGTTTCGCAGCTCCAGCGACGGCACACCCTCAACCCCATATTCAACCAGTATCCAGCCCGCATAGCCCTGCGGAATCAGGAAGAGGTCTGGCGTGCGCTGAAGCCCTGCGGTGCAGCCGGTCACCAGCAGCGCGGCGAGGCCCACCATCCCGAAGCTACGCACCGACTTCCTCGCGCCCGTAAGTGTTCGTCACGTAGGTTTCCAGCAATTCCTGGAACTCCTCGGCGATGCGCGGGCCTTTGAGGGTCTTCAGCAGCTTGCCGTCCTGATACACCGGGGCGCGCGGGTCTTCCCCGGTGCCAGGCAGAGAGATGCCGATATTGGCGTGCTTGCTCTCGCCGGGGCCGTTGACGATGCAGCCCATCACGGCCACCTGCATGTCCTCCACCCCGGGATACCTGGCCTTCCAGTCGGGCATGGTGTCGCGGATGTAATCCTGAATCTTCTGCGCCAGCTCCTGAAAGAAGACGGAGGTGGTGCGCCCACAACCGGGGCAACTGGTGACCTGCGGCGAGAACTGGCGAATGCCCAGGCTTTGCAGGATCTGCTGCGCCACCTCCACCTCCAGCTTGCGCGAGGCACCGGGTTCGGGGGTCAGGCTGACGCGAATGGTGTCGCCAATCCCCTCGGTCAGCAGCGGGGCCAGCGCCACCGACGAGGCCACGATGCCCTTCATGCCCATGCCCGCCTCGGTCAGTCCCAGGTGGAGGGGATAGTCACACTGCGCGGCCAGTTGGCGGTAGACCTGCCACAGTTCGGGCGCGGAACTGACCTTGACCGAGATCAGGATTTTGTCGTGCGCCAGGCCCAGCTTCTCGGCGTAGGCGGCACTTTCCAGCGCGGACACCACCATCGCGTCGATCATCACGTCGGTGCCAGTTTTCGGGCTGCCCTTCGCCGCGTTCTGGTCCATCAGCCGCGCCAGCACCTGCTGATCCAGGCTGCCCCAGTTCACACCGATGCGGACGGGTTTATCGAACTCCCTGGCCACCTCGATCATGGTGGCGAAGTTGGCGTCGTGGTGCTGCCCGGCCCCCACATTCCCTGGATTGATGCGGTACTTGGCGAGCAGGCGGGCGGTTTCGGGGAACTCGCGCAGCAGGATGTGGCCGTTGTAGTGGAAATCGCCCACGATGGGAACGCTCAGGCCCACCTCGTCCAGCCGAGTGATCACTTCGGGAACGGCGGCGGCGGCCTCGCGGGTATTGACGGTCACGCGCACCAGTTCGCTGCCCGCACGGGCCAGTTGCGCCACCTGAATGGCGGTGGCCTCGGCGTTGGCGGTGTCGGTGTTGGTCATGCTCTGGACCACCACGGGATGGGCGCTGCCGATCAGGACGCCTCCCACGTTGGCGGTGACGGTCTGGCGACGGGGATTCATGGTGTCAGTTTACGCGGGGTCAGGCGGAAGGTTCAGGAAGACGGGTTACGGCCAGGGTGCGCCGCTGCCATAGCGTCCAGCAGAGCCGTCAATCCCACTTCCAGCCCTCCTCGGGGTCCGCTTGCGCCGAACAGGCCGCTGCGCTCCAGTTCAACAAAGCCGTGCAGAAAGGTCCACAGCGCCACGGCGCGGGCGGTGTCATCGGGGTTGCCGCTCAGAGCACCCACCACATCTAACAGGGTGTTCCAGAGCTGCTTGCCCGCGTGGCCCATGCGCTCCCCCTGCGGCAACTGATCCAGCTTGAGCAGCAGCAGCGCGTACAGATGCGGGTGCTGGCGGGCGTAATCCAGATAAGCGTGCGAGGCAGCCTCAGCTCCAACTCTTGATTTCTTTCGCGCGGCGGCCCGCGTTAAGGCCTCCTGCAATGCCAGTGCTGCCCGCTCTCCCAGCGCCAGCAACAGCGTTTCCCGACTGGCGTGGTGACGGTACAGGCTGCTGGGCCGCACTTCTAGAGAGTCGGCCAGCGTCCGCATGCTCAGTCCATCCGGGCCAGAAGTTTCCAGCAACGCCTGTGCGGCGTCCAGAATCTGTTCGGGGTTCAGCTTGGCGGGGTAGGGCATTAAGAACAGTGTACGTCTTGACAGCCTTAGGTTCTAGACGTACACTGTTCACCATGAATACGAACAGCGTTCACCTACGGTTCAGCGCCTGGGATGTGCTGGCCTTCGGTCTGGAAATAGCCGCTGTGGTGGCGGCTGGAGCGTGGGGCCAGCGGGTTGCCGGATGGCCGGGCCTGACCCTTGCGGCGCTGGCATTAATCGTCTTGTGGGGAACGTTTCTTTCTCCCAAAGCGCCCCGGCCCATCACCGGGATCGCGTGGCCGCTGACCAAACTCGCCGTCCTGTCGCTGTCTGCCCTGGTGGTCTTGCCCACCTTTGGCCCGGTTCCCGCCGCCATCCTGCTGGCACTCGCCCTGCTCAACGTTCTTCAAGGAGGAACCCGATGACCCGGCAAGCCACAAGGCCCCCACTCAAACAAACCCAGTTCGGTCTGGTCAATACCTATCTTGTGCCGGAGGAAGACGGCTTCACGTTGATTGATGCGGGCTTACCGGGTCTGCAAAACCGCATCCTCGCCGTCATGAGGCCCACGGGCAGACCACTGCGGCGGCTGGCCCTGACCCATGCCCACTCGGACCACATCGGCAGCGTGGACGCGCTGAAAAAGGCACTCCCCGATCTGGAAGTGCTGGTGGGCATGAACGACGTGGAATTGCTGGCTGAGAATGGAGTCAAGGTCACGCCTGATCGGCTGTTGCGAGCTGGCAACAGCGTGGGCAGCCTGCGCGTGCTGGACACGCCTGGACACTCACCGGGCCACCTCGCTTTCTTCGATGAACGTGACGGCACGTTGTATGCCGGGGACACCTTTGTCAACATTCCACGGCTAAGGGTTGCCAGTGTCTCCAACATCATTTTTCCATTTCCGACGCTTGCCACGCACGATGCGGCGCAGACCACCATCAGCGCCCGCCTGTTGCTGGACATTCCCGCAAAGTTTCTGGCGCTGGGACACGGGCGCGTGGTGGCTGATCCGTTGAATGCCATGCGCCGCGCGGTGGAGCTGGCCGAGAAAGAGGAGGCGTAAAAGGAGAGGGGGAGAGGCCAACCACTCGCCTCTCCCTCTCGCGCCAGAAAAAACTACACTCCCAGATACGCCTTGATGATCTCCGGGTCTCCCATCAGTTCCTTGCTCGGCCCCTCCTTGACTAGGCTTCCCAGTTCCAGCACATAGGTCCGGTCCGTCACCTTCAAGACCTGCCGCACGTTCTGTTCCACCAGCAGCACGGTCAGCCCCAATTCACGCAGGCTGCCGATCACGCGCATCACTTCCGAGACCACCAGCGGGGCCAGACCCAGCGACGGTTCGTCCATCAACAGCACTTCGGGTTCGCTCATCAGCGCGCGGCCAATCGCCACCATCTGCTGTTCCCCACCGGACAGGGCGGCGGCGGCAGAGCGGCGTTTCTCAGTCAGGCGCGGGAAGAAATCATAGACCTTTTGCAGGTTCTCGGCGCGGTTTTTCTTGGTGCGCGGCAGGTACGCACCCATGATCAGGTTTTCCTCGACGGTCATCTGCCCGAAGAGCTGACGGCCCATCGGCACGTGCGCCACGCCCATATCGGTGATGCGGTGCGGCGGCACGGCGTTCAGGCTCTGCCCCCGGTACGTGGCCGTGCCGCCCCGCGCCTTGAGCATCCCCGACAGCACGCGCAGGATGGTGCTCTTGCCGCTGCCGTTGCCGCCCACCAGGCCCACCAGTTCGCCCTTGTCCACATGCAGCGACACGCCAAAGACCACCTGAACCTGACCGTAAGCGACATCCAGCGTATCGGCCTCCAGCACGCGTTCGCCGGGAACGTAGCCGATGCGGGCGGGTTGGGGCTGAATTGTGGTCATAGGTAGCCTCCTGGGGGTTGAGTCGGCGGTCCAACCGTCCAACGGTCTAACCGCCCAATCTTTTGCGGTTTGACGGTTAGACCGTTTGGCCGTTAGACGCGGCGCAAAACGACGCTCAATCATTGTCGTCCCCCAGATACGCCCGGATCACGTCTGGGTGGGCCGCCACCTCATGCGGATCGCCCTCGGCCAGCAGCTCGCCGAAGGCCATGCAGATCACGTGGTCCGACAGGCTCATGATCACGTGCATGATGTGTTCCACCATCACGATGGCCAGGCCCGAGTGCGCCAGCGTGCGGATCAGGGCTACCATTTCCTGCTGCCCTGGTGGGTTCAGGCCCGCAATGCTCTCGTCCAGGAACAGCACCTTCGGCTCCAGCGCCAGCACCTTGGCCAGTTCCAGACGGCGGCGGCGGGCCAGGTTCAGTTGCGCGGCGGGCTGGGTGGCACGGTCTGCCAGCCCCACGCGCTCCAGCACAGCGTAGGCGTGGTCCTCGGCCTTGGTGCCCCGGTACTTCAGGAACGCCGCCACCAGTACGTTTTCCAGCACGCTCAGGTCCTCGAAGGGGCGCTCCACCTGAAAGGTGCGGGCCATGCCCAGTTTGGCGCGGGCCTGCGGCTGCATGTTGGTGATGTCGCGCCCGTTGTAGGTCACGCGGCCCCCACTGGGAGTCACGAAGCCGGTCAGCGCATTGAAGAGGGTGGTCTTGCCCGCCCCGTTCGGCCCGATCAATCCCAGGATCTCGCCGGGGCGCACCGCCAGCGAGATGTCCCCCACCGCCACCACGCCGCCGAAGCGCACGGTGATGTTCTCGGCCTTTAAGATCGGCGGGCCAGAGGGGGCGTGAACCGGCTGCCCAGGCAACGGAGTCAGTTCGGGAAACTGCGTCGGGGCCGTCATCTCGCCGTTCCCAGCTTGCTGCCTGCCCGGTTAAACAGCCCCATGATGCCCTGCGGCGCGAACAGCGTCACCAGCAGGATCAGCACCCCGTAGATCAGCAGGTTGGCGTTGCTGAACACGTTGCGGAAGACCTCGCCGAAAATGCTCAGCACCAGTGCGCCGACCAGTGGCCCCTGAATGGTGGTGCGCCCGCCGATAATTGCCAGCAGCGCGATCTGGATGCTCAGGGGCAATTCCAGAATGGTGTGCGGCTCGAAGGCTTGCAGGTACAGCGCGTACAGGCTGCCGCCCAGGGCCATCAAAGCGGCGCTGAGCATGAACGCCAGCAATTTCATACGGGCCGGGTCTATCCCGAGCGCCCGCGCGCCGTCCTCGTCCTCGCGCACCGCCTGAAGCGCGTAGCCCATGCGCGAGCGGCGGATCAGGTGCGTGATCACCAGCGTCAACACCACAAACCCAAAGGCCAGCCAGTATTCGGTCTCGCGGTCAAACAGGTCAAAGCCAAAGAACTTGGGCAGATCGGGCATGAACAGCCCCTCCGCGCCGCCGGTCCAGTTGCTGTTGATGACCACCAAACGAATCACCAGGGCCACCGCGATACTGGACAGCGCAAAATACGAACCCTGGAGCCGGAAGGTCAGCCAGCCCCACACCGCCGCCACCGCCACGGCGATCACCATGCCGATCAGCGCGCCCCACCACGGGGCCAGCGGCGAGGTCAGGAAGGGTGGCAGGCGCTCGGGCGTCGCCAGCAGCGTCATGCTGTACGCCCCGATGCCCAGCAGCGCCGCGTGGCCCAGGCTGGTCTGCCCCGCCCAGCCACCCAGAATATTCCAGCTCATGGCAAAGCCGGCGAACAGCAGCGTGGAAATCCCGAAGTTCATGGCCTTGCCGAACACGAACGGGTAGATGAACAGAATGGCGACGAGGGCGACGCTCAGCCACACGTTGCCAAAGGTGAGGGCGCGGGGGCGGGATCTGGTCGAGGGAGCGGTGGCAGTCATGTGCGCCTCTGGAACGTGCGAGAAAATGTCTTGCTCCCTATGCTCCCTAGTCCCCTGCGGAAGAGGGCCGGGGTGAGGGGGCAGTTCAGCCGCGATGCCGCCCGGTACAGCGTCTGTCCCCTCATACCCGCTTCACCGTCTTCCCGAACAACCCCTCGGGCCGCAGCAGCAGCACCAGCAGGAAGGCGATCAGGCCATAGGCGTCGCGGTAATTGTTGCTGACGTAGAACGCGCCCAGCGACTCGATCACGCCCAGCACCAGGCCGCCTGCAATCGCCCCCGGCAGGTTGCCCAGGCCGCCCAGCACGGTCACGATAAACGCCTTGGTCACGTAGTTCTCGCCCACCGTGGGAAAGGTGTACAGCAGCGGCATCAGCAGCACGCCCGCAATGGCGGCAAACGACACGCCCACGCCGAACACGATGGCCTGAATGTTGGAGGTCTTGACCCCCTGCAACTCCGCGCCCAGCGGATTTTGCGCCGTGGCGCGAATGGCGCGGCCCAGCTCGGTGCGGTACAGCACCAGGTTCAGGGCCGAGATCGCCAGCACCGTTCCCAGTCCAGCGATCAGCAGAGAAACGCTGACCTGCACGCCCGCGAATTTAAAGGTGTTGATGGCGTACGGCACGTTGATGCTCTGCGGCTGCGCGCCGAAGCCCAGCAGCAGCGAGTTGCTGATGATCAGCCCCAGCCCCAGCGTGGCGAGCATGCTGCCCTCGCTCAGGCGGTCTCCCAGACGCGACAGCACGAAGCGCTGGATGAAGTAGCCCAGGCCAAAGCCCAGCGGCGCGGCCACCAGCAGGCTCAGGTACGGATCAATGTTGAAGGTCTTGAACAGCAGCAGCGTGATGAACATACCGATGGCAAGGAAATCCCCGTGCGCGAAGTTGATGACCCGCATCACCCCGAAGATCAGGCTCAGGCCGGTGCCGATCAGGGCGTACAGGCCCCCGGTCAGCAGGCCCTGCACCAGGGTTTGAAAAAACGCCGTGACGGCGACTTGATCCATGTATGGCTCCTTAAGTGGGTTGGAGGTCTTCAGCGGTCAGTGGCAGGCAGGCCAGGTCTTATCTGCGGCCCCTCGCTCCTCGCGGGACCTGGCCCCTTATGGAAGTGGGGCGCTGCGGAGCAGCAGGGTCAGGGGGCCACCGGGCAGGCCCAGATCTCCCCAGGCCCCCTTACTTCTTCATCTCTTTGGCAGGACGAATTTCCCCGTCGCCGCACTGGCTGGCCCGATGGTCACGAACTTCCCGTTCTGCACCTGCGTGATCAGGCCCACCACGCTGTTCTGGTTCTGGTAGCCCGCGTAATCGCGGAAGGTCACGGGGCCGAAAGCGGTGTTCAGCCTGGTGCTTTCCAGCGCGGTGCGGACTTTTTCTGGATCGGTGCCGCCGCGCTTGATGGCGTCGGCGGCGGCCAGCATCGCCGCGTAGCTCTGGGCGGCGTGCTGGGAAGGTTCCTCGCCGCCCAGCGCAGTTTTCAGGCGGCTATACAGGCTGGTTGCGCCGGGATACTTCACGTCCCCGTTCCAGACCATCGTGACCAGGAAGTTCTCGGCGGTTGCCCCCGCGCCCTTGAGGAAGTCGGGCAGGGCAAAGCCGGTGGCGATTCCGGCAATCACCTTTGGACTCAGCCCCACCTCCTTGATCTGCTTGGCGAGGGCCACGGCGTCTTCCTCGTAGCTGGCGAAGATCACCACATCCGGGTTCTGGCCCCTGTAGCGGTTGAGCAGGGGCCGGAAGTCGGTCAGGCCCTTGTCGTAGGTGTCCTTACTCAGCACCGTGAATCCGGCGGCGGGCAGCAACTTGCCAGCGTCGGTCAGCACGCTCTTGCCAAAAGCGTCGTTGCTGGTCAGCACCACCGCCGTCTTCATGCCGCCCAGCTTCTTGAGCTGATCGATCAGGCTGCGGGTGTACACGCTGCTCTGGTTGTTGACGCGGAAGGTGTAGGGGTTGCCCGGCTTGGTGATGGTCTCGTCGATGGCGGTGGCGACGAGCAGCGGCACCTTGATGCGGGCCATGTACTGCGACAGCGGCTTGGTGATCCCGCTGCTGTACGCGCCGATCACCACCGGAACTTTCTGGTTGACCAGTTTCTCGGCGGCGTTCAGCGCCTTGTTGGTGTCGCTGGCATCGTCTTCCAGCAGCAGCTCCAGCTTCTGGCCGTTCACGCCACCCTTGGCGTTGATCTCTTCAATGGCAACCTTAAAGCCCGCCTGCTGCATGGCCCCGAAGGTGGCGAAGCGCCCCGATAGGCTGGTAATGGCCCCGATCTTGATGGTGCTTTGTGCGGAGGCGAGAGAGAGAGAGAGGACAGCGAGGGCGGTCAGGGTTTGAAGTGGACGCATGAAACTCCTCTTGCGGAACTAAAGTTGGAAGGCGAACCCCTCAATCTGCTTCGCAGCCAGCTCCCCTCAAAGGGAGCCAGGGAGCGCGACTGGACGGGAAATTCAGCGACTCCTGCCTCCCTTCTAAGGGGAGGTCCCCCAAAGGGGGGGAGGGGTTAAACCGCAAGCGGCAACCTGAGAACACCGCCGGGCCATACCCTCTCCTCACTTGCGCTCGAAGGTCAACGCGCGCGGCACCACCGACTTGGGATACACCGGGACAAAGGCCCCGTTCTGCACCTGCTGCGCCACCATTTCCAGTGGGTTCTGGTTCTGGAAGCCGTCATAGTCCTTGAACTGGATCGGGCCGAAGGCGGTCTGGATATTGACCGTTCCCAGCGCAGCCTTGACCTTCTCGCGGTCCGTGCTGCCCGCCTTATTGATGGCAGCGGCGGCGGTCAGCACGCCCGCGTAGGCCTGCGCCGCGTGGTAACTGGGGTCCTCTCCGCCCAGCGCCTTTTTCAGGTCCACGTTCAGCTTCTGCGTCCCGGCGTACCGGAGCTGCGGAATCCAGGCGGTGGCGGTCACCACGTTCTCGGCGGCGGCCCCGCTGTCCTTGACAAAGCTGGGAAGGGCGAATCCGGCAGCGCCCCCGGCGAACAGGCGCGGCTTGACACCCACCTCGCGGGCCTGGCGCATTAGAGCCACGCTGTCCTCGGCATAGGACACCATCAGGATGCCGTCGGGGTTCTTGGCTTTAATGCGGTTCAGCACGGGCCGGAAATCGGTCAGGCCCTTGTCGTAGCGCTGATCTTCCATCACCGTGATGCCGTACTCCTTGGCAATGCTGTTGGCAGCGTCGGCCACGCTCTTCTCGAACGCGCCCGTCCCGGCGATGATCGCCATGCTCTTGAACTTGTTGGCCTTGAAGAGGTCCAGAATCACGCGGGCGTAGGCGCTGGCAGGCTGGTTCAGGCGGAAGATGTAGTCGCTGCCCGGCTTGGTGATGTCGTCGCCGCTGGACGTGATCACCAGATTCGGCACCTTCTGGCGGGCCAGATACTGCGCCTGCGCCTTGACCAGGCTGGACGAATACTCGTTGAGGACCAGCGGCACGCCCGCGTTGACCAGGCGTTCGGCGGCGGCCAGCCCCTTGTTCACGTCGCTGGCGTTGTCCTCGATGACCAGTTCCAGCTTCTTGCCCAGCACGCCGCCCTTCTTGTTCACCTCAGCCACGCCCACCTTGAAGCCCGCCAGTTGCATCTTGCCGAACTCGGCGAAGCGCCCGGTGACGGAGGTGATCGCGCCCACCTTGATGGTGTCCTGCGCGCCCGCAGTGGCGGCCAGGGTCAGGGCCAGGGTAAAGAGGGCAGTCTTTCGAGTCAATGTACGCATGGTGTTCTCCTTGTGAGGCCGAATGTCGGCAGTTGAGGTCTGTTGATTTCAGGTCAGAGTGATTCGAGGTCAGAGGGTGGAGTTGTGGTGGTGGCGCACACTCTGGCACACGCGGCTGAGGTGATCGCGCATGGCGTTTTCGGCGGCGGGGCCGTCACGCTGGCGCAGGGCGCGTTCGATGGTGCGGTGTTCCTCGTGACTTCGGCGCAGGTGCCACGGCTCGTTCACCATCAGCGGCCCGGCCAGCCGCATCTCGCGGGCCAGCAGCGCGGCGTGGCGGGCCAGCCGGGTATTGCCGCAGGTCTGCGAGACGATCTCATGAAAGCGCATATCCAGCTCGCGGAAGCTGCGCGCGTCGCCCACCGCCGCCGCACCCTGTGCGTCCAGCACGCCGCGCAGGGCCGCCAGATCGGTCTGGGTCATGCGCTCGGCGGCGTGGTGGGCGGCCAGGCTTTCCAGTGTGATCCGCAACTCGTACAACTCCAGCACGTCGGACAGTTCCAGCCGCGCGACTTCCACGCCCCGGCGCGACTGCTCCACCGCCAGGCCCTCGCCCACCAGCAGCAGCACGGCCTCGCGGACGGGTGAGCGGCTCACGCCCAGTTGGCGGGCCAGTTCCGGAACGCTCAGGCGGGAGCCGGGCGCGAGTTCTCCGGCCAGGATGGCGGAGCGCAGTTGATCGCGCACGACATCCACCACCCGCGCGCTGGCAATCGGTTGCAACAGAGGACAGACCTCCTTTCAGCCGTCAGGTCTGGCCTGTATTCGGCTGCTAGATGAACAGTTTTTGAACAGGTAGAGTGTTACATGTAGAACCCAAGAATGCAAGCTTGACCTCTGCTCGTTATGCCTCCAGACTGTCTGACAGCCGTTTAACGGGCACCCCACGGAACATGCCTGCCCTATCCGGCACGTCCTTTTTCCACAGCGTCCGGGAAAGGCCGTGCCGCGTTTCGGAGAAGATATGAAGAACCCAGCCGCCCACCACGATCACACACCCGCGTACACCGAGCGCCTGGGAGCAGCAAAAGGCGATACGGTGCGCGTGCGGCTGCGAACCACCCTGCCGGTGGAGTCCGTGAATCTGAGGTTCGTGCGCGTGGGCGAGATCGAGCTTGCCGGAGCGCGCGAGGTCAGGGGGAGACCAGGCGAGGGCCGCTGGTTCGAGGCCGAGCTGCCCATCCACGACGCGCCAATGCGCTACGCCTGGCAGCTCAATTTGCCCGGCGATCACCTGAATCTGACCGCACTGGGCCTGCACCACACCCGCCGGGGCTTTCGCAACTGGTTTCAGTATCTGGCCGGGTACGTGGCCCCCGAGTGGGCCTGGAAGTGCGTCTTCTATCAGATCTTCCCGGACCGTTTCCGCAACGGCGATCCCAGTAGCGACGTGCAGACCGGCGAACATGTGTATGCCGGACGCGAGGTGGAACATGTGCCGTGGGATCAGCCGGTGGACGCCTGGGGCGACATTCATGGACATTACGGCGGCGACCTGAACGGCGTGACGGCGGCGCTGCCGTATCTGACCGACCTGGGAATCAATGCGCTGTGGCTGACGCCGATTTTCGTCTCGCCCAGCAATCACCGCTACGACATCACCGATTACCGCCATGTGGACCCGCACCTGGGAGGCGACGCGGCCTGGGACGAGCTGGTAGCAGCGGCAGATACCGCAGGCATCCGTATCGTGCTGGACGGCGTGTTCAATCACATGGGCAACGAGAACGCGCTGTTTCAGACCGCATTGACAGATGAAACCTCGCCGCAACGCGCCCTGTTTAGCTGGCGCGACGAGCCGGGCAAGCCTGCCTACCACTCGTTTTTTGATGTGCCGACGCTGCCCAAGATCGACTACCGCAATGAATACGCCGCGCAGGAATTTCTGGACGGCGAGAGAAGCGTGGTGCGTCACTGGCTGCGGCGCGGGGCCTCCGGCTGGCGGCTGGACGTGGCCCACATGATCGGCGCGGGCGGCACCGACGAGGACAACCTTCCGCTGCACCGCGCCCTCAAACGGGCGGCGCGCGAGGAACGCCCAGGGGCCTATGTGTTCGGCGAGCGCTTTTATGATCCCGAACACGCGCTGGACGGCACGGGCGAGGACGCCAGCATGAATTACCATGGCTTCGGCCTGCCGGTGGTGCAGTGGATCGCGGGCGCGACGTATTACGGCGAACCCAGCCGCCTGGACGGCACCGAACTGGCCGACATCCTGTGGGACGCGTACCACGCGCTGCCGCCCCAGGTGGCGCTGAGCATGTTCAACCTGCTGGAATCCCACGACATCGGGCGGGCGATATACCGTGTCGGGAATGATCGCACCAAGTTTTTAGCGGCCTACACGCTGCTGATGACTTATGCGGGCGTGCCGTGTACCTACTACGGCTCCGAAGTCGGCGTGACCCAGAGCCGCCCCGGCAACATGCCGTGGTGCCGCGAGCCGATGCCGTGGGATCAGGGAAAGTGGGACGTGGGGTTGCGCGGCAGGGTGCGGGCGCTGATTCATCTGCGCCGCGAAACCCGTGTGTTGCAGGAGGGTTCGCTCCGGTTCCTCCACGCCGAGGCCGACGCCATCGCCTTCCTGCGCGAGTACACGCATGAGGACGGGCGGGCGGAGCGGGCCGTGGTGCTGGCCAGCCGCCGGGGGGAGGCACATCCGGTCAGTCTGACCCTGCCTGCGGGCAAGTGGCGAGACGCGTTGAGCGGCGAAGTGTCCGAAGGCGGCCAGGCTACTCTGAACGCGGCGGGCGGACGGATTCTGCTTCAGGGCTGAGGCGCTGGAGCCACCGTTCAGCCTCGCGTGGGGAACGGAGTCGGATCACGGAGAGGTCAGGATACTCGGCGGCCAGTACAGGTGTTTTCCGTCGCCGTCGCCAGTGCGTTTTGAAAATCCACCGCAGGGGCGCGTCGGCCCGAAAAACTCCCCGCCATGTTTCACGGTTGCCGTTCCACAATTCCTGCTTGCCAGCTACTCGCTTCACGGTGCGCGTCAGCACCCGCCAGAACACCACCTGGCCGGGGTAATCCAGCCACACCAGCGTATCGGCCCGCGCCCAGCCAAGATCCCTGGCCTTGCCGTAATTGCCGTCCATCACCCAGCCGGGCTGCGCGGTAAAGGCGTCCACCGCCGCGCGAAACTGCGCCAGCGGTGCTTCCTGCCAGTCGCAAGGTGGTTCCAGGCGTCCTGCTCCCCGTGCGGCAGCCCGAGCATCGCGGCAATGGCCCGCGCCAGGGTGGTCTTGCCGCTGCCGGTGGTGCCAATGACGATGATTCGCTGCATGGTGTCCTCTTTCGCCCGGAATGCTGTCCCATTCACATCTGCCGGATTGTCTGGCGTCTGCGCTATGCTGCGTCCCACATGGCACACGCACCAGATTCGGCGCTGTATACGCAGTGGATAGAGTTGCTCGGCTGGCTTGAGGCCGGAGCGGCGGCGCGCGGGCTAACCTTCGAGAAGGTGGCCGACTTCCCCGACTACATCTACCGCATGGAACGCCCCTACGAGCTGCCCACCACGGTCATGAGCGTCAGCGTGGGCGTGGCCGGGCAGCCGCTGGTGGTGGCGGCGGTCAGCCCCCGGCATGTGGACCTGAAAGGCGTCAGTTTGCGCCTGATGGGCGGCAGCAAGCACTGGCACCTGCACGCCGGGCAACAGGGACTGCTGGAAGGCAAGCGGCCCTTCACGCGGGAGCGGCTGGGGTTGTTGCTGGATGGAGCAGTGAAAGGGGTGGCTTAAAGGATCACAAGTGGGATAGCAAATTTAGAGCAAATCAAATGCGGTGATAATTCCGACAACATCGCCATCCCTGACGGCCTGACACAAAGTATGAGAAAGCGTCCCCGGTAGGGGACACTTTCTGTCTGTGACAACCGAAAATGCTACCGGGGACGCGCCCCGACTCTATCAAGCCGTCCTCGCCCACATCCAGAATGGATTGTGGAACGACATCCGCAACGCCCACACACTGGCCTGGATGGTCACCGGACTGCTGCTCTCCCAGTGCAGCTCCATCCCCGCCTGGCTCCCCTACATCCACTCCCGTGCCACGTTCGCGCAAAGCAGCGAACGCCGCGTTCGTCGGTGGCTGGAGAATCCAGCCAT
>NZ_JNIW01000064.1 GCF_000701425.1 Deinococcus frigens DSM 12807
ATGATGCGTGTCTGGAAGCACAGCGAGCAACTGGGGCAACTATCGAAGTCGTGTTTGCTGATCAGGGATACACCGGTGAAGCGGCGGCATCAGATGCCGCCGGGATGGGTGTGGAGTTGGTGGTAGTCAAACGGCCCGAAGGCGAGAAGGGCTTCATCCTGCTTCCAAAACGCTGGGTGGTGGAACGCTCGTTTGCCTGGCTCTCAAGATTTAGGCGACTGGGACGTGATTTGGAGCGGTTGAGCAGCACACTGATTGGCTTTCATTTCCTGGCAGCGAGCGTTCTGTTGGCAAATAAATTACAGCCGCTTTTTGGATCGCTTGCCGGATAGCCTCTAGAGGTGAGAGCCATGACCACAGTGAACAGGCACGACGCCAAAACCCAACTGAGCAAGCTGGTGGAGGCCGCCGAGCACGGCGAGACGGTGATCATTGTCCGCAACGGCAGGCCCGCCGCCCGGCTGTGCGCCCTGGAAGACGTCGAGGGTCAGTGGTCCCCGCAGGCCCTGGCCTTCTTCGCGGCCCCGGCCACGCCAGAACTCGCGGACTTCACGCTGTCCCGCGACGATCTGCCGCCCCCCGAAGACCGAGAGCTGTTCTGATCACGTACTTGCTGGACACCGACACCATCAGCCACGCGGTGCGGGGCCTGGGACAGGTGCGCGGCCACCTGGCCCTGCACCCGCCGTCCACGCTGGCGCTGAGCAGCTTGACCGTGATGGAGATCGAATTCGGGCTGGCCCAGGCCCCGGCCAGACGCGCCGCCGTGAAGGCCGCTCTGGCGCTGTGGCTGCCACGGGTGGCGGTGCTGGACTACGGAGCAGGCGACGCCCGCGTGACCGCCAGCATCCGGGCGGCCTTGAAAGCACAGGGGCAGCCGATTGGCCCGTATGACCTGCTGAATACGGGCATGGCGCTGGCACGTGGGCTGACGCTGGTGACCCACAATGGCCGGGGGTACCGCCGGGTGGCACGCTTACAGGTGGCCGACTGGGCGGATGAGGAGCTGGCCTGAAGGTTTGACCCCACCGCTTGACAAAACGAGGTTAATCGATTTAACTATGTCGTACACATGTCCCAGTCCACCCGGCCGAGCGACCGCAGGGTCACGATCACCGATGTCGCCAAGGCGGCGAACGTGTCAGCGGCCACCGTTTCTCTGGCCTTGAACGGCAGTCTGCGTATTTCTGAGGCGACCCGGCAGCGGGTGGAGCGCTGCGCTTTGTCCCTGCGCTACCAGCCCAACCACGCCGCCGCCAGTCTACGCAAGCAGACCACCCAGACGATTGCGCTGGCCGTGCCGGACATCGGCAACCCCGTCTACATCGAGATCGCCAGAACGGTGCAGCAGGTGGCCAGACAGCGCGGCTACCACCTTCACCTCATCAGTACCGAGAGTCAGCCCTCGGAAGAAGCGCACGCGCTGGGCACACTCGCCCACCGGTCGGTGGACGGCCTGATCCTGATTTCTCTGCGCGGTGCCAGCGGCCTGGACTCTGCACTGCGGGACGTGGCCGGACCCGTGGTCATCATCGGTCACCTGCGCGACATCGTCTGCGACAACGTGACGGTGGACAGCGCAGCCGGAGCGGCCCTGGCCGCACGACATCTGTGGTCCGTGGGCTGCTCGCAGCTCGCCTTTATCAACGGAGCCGCCGGGACCTGGCCCTCGGCAGAACGCTGGCGCGGTGTTCAGAACGCCTTGCTCGCGGCGAACCGGACCATCCCGCCGGCCCTGCGCGTTCAGGAGGACTTCACGCTGGACGGGGGCTACCGCGCCGCGCAGCGTCTGATGACGCAGGGCGTTCATTTTGACGGTCTTGTCTGCGCCAACGACCTGATGGCGATTGGGGCCATGCGCTCGCTGCGCGAACACGGCGTGCACCTCCCGGAAGACATGGCCGTGATCGGCATGGACGACATCCGTGAATGTCAGGTCACCACCCCTCCGCTGAGCAGCGTCTCCCTGATGGCCGGCGAGCGGGGCCGGCTCGCCGCTCAACTGCTCTTCGACCGTCTCAGCGGTGGGGAAGACGGGCCGCCCCGGCAGTTGACTGTCTCACCCGTTCTGATGGCGCGCGGTTCGACCGCACCACGCCAGGAGCCTGAAGCGGGGGTAGACGCGTGACCCCCTCATGGCCCTGGGCATTCGGGAAAGCGCATGACTAACGCCACGATGGCCCTGGACGGCATCAAGGTCCTCGACCTGGCCAGTCTCTACGCTGGACCGCTGATCGCCACCAATCTCGGGGACTACGGCGCGGACGTGATCAAGGTCGAGCATCCTCGTGGGGACGACGCCCGGCGCTGGGGCCACACTAAAGGCGGTGTGCCGCTGTGGTGGAAATCCATCGCGCGCAACAAACGCCTGATCACGCTGGACCTGCATGACGAGGATGCCCGTCAGACCGTGCGGGAATTGACCCAGTGGGCCGACGTCGTGATCGAGAATTTCCGTCCCGGACGGCTCGAGAGCTGGGGCCTGGGCTGGGACGACATGCATGCCCTGAATCCTCGCGTGGTGATGGTCCGGGTCACCGGCTTCGGGCAAACCGGCCCGCTCAGCCAGGAACCGGGGTTTGGAACGCTGGCCGAGGCCTTCAGTGGTTTTGCCGCCATCACCGGGCAGCCCGGCGGACCGCCCACCCTGCCGCCCTTCGGCCTGGCCGATGGCGTGGCAGCCCTGGCCGGAACCTACGCCACCATGATGGCGCTGTACTGGCGCGACGCTCAGGGTGGGGGAGAGGGCCAGATGATCGACCTGAGTCTGTATGAGCCGCTCTTCGGTATCCTGGGACCGCAGGCCATCGAGTACGTGGAGATCGGCACGGTGCAGGGGCGGCAGGGCAACCGCAGCACACGCACCGCGCCGCGCAACGCCTTCACGACCTCGGATCACCACTGGGTGGCCCTCTCCGGCGGAACGCAGCAGGTCGTCAACCGGATGTTGACCGTTATCGGACGCCCGGAACTGGCCGGGGACGAGCGTTTCAGCACCGCCGCCGCTCGCCTGAGGCACAGCGACGAGATCGACGCCCTGATCGGCGACTGGATTGTCAGCTGGCCGCTGGCAGAAGTGCTGAGGCAGTTCCGGGCTGTCGAAGCCCCGATTGCGCCCATCTACGACGTCGCGCAGATCGTGGGGGACCCGCATTACCAGGCGCGCGGCAGCGTCATTCGGGTCCCGGATGCCGATCTGGGCGAGGCCACCATGGCGGGGGTGTTCCCCAAACTCTCGCTGACCCCGGGCGCGGTCCGCTTTGCTGGGCGCACCCCCATCGGGGCGGATCAGGAAGACGTGATGCAGACGCTTGGCCGCCGGTCCACCACTGATAAACCATGAGCAGAGCGTCCCGCGTCGAACTCCCTGTCGGCGACTCCGAATCACAGCGGCATGGGACCGCTGCTGCGGACGCCTTCCCCGGCGGCAGTGGGCCAGTCACCAGCGCCCTGCCGGGTGACTACGCCAAGCGCGTTTACGCGGGCGTCCTCGGCAAGATGATCGGGGTCTACCTGGGCCGGCCCATCGAGGGGTGGACCTCTGCCCGGATTCACAGCACCTTTGGCGAGGTCCGCGACTACGTGAACGGGGCTGTCGGGCGTCCCCTGATCGTGACCGATGACGATCTGTCCGGAACCTTCGCCTTCGTCCGGGCCATCGAGGAACATGGCCCGGACCTGGGCAGCGCCGAGATCGGGCAGACCTGGCTTAATCAGATCGTGGAGGGCCGGACCATCCTGTGGTGGGGCGGCATGGGCAACAGCACCGAGGAGACGGCCTATACCCGCTTGAAACACGGCATCTCCGCCCCGGCCAGCGGCAGCGTGGCCCTGAACGGCAAGATGGTGGCCGAGCAGATCGGCGCGCAGATCTTTATCGACGGCTGGGCCATGCTGGCCCCTGGCAACCCTGGTCTGGCGGCCCGCCTGGCGCGTCACGCGGCGCGCGTCAGCCATGACGGCGAGGCGGTCGACGCCGCCGTCGCGTGGGTCACCATGGAGGCGCTGGCCTTCGGGCCACACTCCCTGATACAACTGCTCGACGCCGCGCAGCGCACCCTGCCCGTCCAGGGCACCCTGCTTCAGCTCTACCGTGACCTCCGGCAGTGGCGTCAGGACCTGCCCGACTGGCGGGACGCGTTCTCCCGGCTGGAGCGGCAGTACGGCTACCACCTGTATCCCGGCAATGCCCACGTGATTCCCAACCACGGCGTCATGCTGCTGGCCCTGCTCTACGGCAACGACAGTTTCGAGGAAACGCTGGTGATCTGCACGTCCTGCGGCTGGGACACCGATTGCAACGCGGGCAACGTCGGTGCCCTGCTGGGCCTGCGGCACGGGGTGGAGGCCATTCCGGCGCGCTGGCGAGGGCCGGTGGCGGACCGGCTCTTTGTGTGCAGCGCCCGGGGGGCGCGCGTGGTGACCGACGCGGTGCAGGTCACCGATGACCTGGTACGGCTGGCCCGCCGCCTCAACAACCTGCCCCCGGAACCCCGCCCGCCGAGGTATCACTTCGGGCCGCCGGGCAGCGTTCAGGGCTTTGAAGGGAGCCGGAGCGCCGTCCTGTGCGGCCTGGGGGGAAGTCTGGGGATTCAGATTCAGGGGCGGGGCCGGGTGACGACCGCAGTGTTCCTGCCGCCGGACGTCCCGAATACCATCGACGTTCCCTACGCCCGCAACCTGGGAGCAGGCTGGAATTACACCCTGATGGCCACCCCCGCCCTGCACCCTGGACAGGTCGTCACGGCCCAGGTCGAGGCCGAGACCTCGCTGATGGCCGGCCTGACCCTCGACTACTACGACGCGGAGGACCAACTGGTCCGCCTAGACGGCCAGCTTCAGCAGCTCCACCTCGGCACGGTCACCCCGCTGCGCTGGACGGTGCCGGACCTGGGGGCCTTGCCGGTGGCCAGGGTGGGCCTAAATGTTGTGGGGACCGGGCAGCTCAGGCTGGCGCACCTGGACTGGAACGGCACGCCCCGCCTGCACCACACCAGGCCAGCCGGCCCCGGGCAGATGTGGCGGCGGGCCTGGGTCAACGCCGCCCAGCGCCTGGACATCAAGAGTCCAGATCTGATGCGGTTTACCCAGCGGGACGGCGTCGGACAGCAAATGCTCGATGCCCCGGACTGGACCGACTTTGTCTTGGAGGCTCGCCTGACCGCGCATCTGCCGGCCCCCTTCGGTCTGGCGGTCCATACGCGGGGGCTGAGACGGCACTACGCGCTGTGGATTTCACCCGGAAAGGTGGAGCTGGTCAGGCAGTCAGACGACGTGAGACGGGTGCTGGCCCAGGTTCCGCTGGACTGGGAATCGGGTTCGCCGGTCCACTGCTACCTCCAGATCACGGGCGGCAGGCTGGTGGCCCGCGTGGAGTCCAGCCACCTTCAGGCCGAGGACCCTGAGCCACTCGAAGCGGGCGGCATCGCCATCCTGGCCGAGTCGAACGGGGTGGATCTGCACTGCCTCACCCTGCAACCGGTCACGCCGGACCACATGAATGCCGAGCGCTCCAGGAACACCGCCGTGGATAGGTAATGCGTGGCTGGCGCGCTCAGGAAACGGGCGGGAGCAGGCATGTTACAGCCACGCTGCCGTGGTCCGCAGGCCCTCGATCAGGGCTGGACGCCAGACGGACCAGTCATGGCCACCTGGCCAGACCCGCAGGTGCGAGGCCACACCCAGGCCACGCAGCCGGGCATGCAGCAGTGCCGATTGCACCTCGACATTGGCCGTGGGGTCCGAGTGGGCGCGGTCTGCGTCTCCAACACCGATGAACACCGAAGTCGGGCGCAAGCCTGCGACCAGTTGCGCCGGATAGTTGAGCGCGGTCCAGCGGGCGGCGTCGAAGGGACGGCCAAATGCGCCCTGGCCGGGGATCGTCGATTCGGCGGGGGGCAGGCCGCTGTACACGGCGGGACTGAGCAGCACCGCCGCGCCGAACAGGTGGCGGCGGGTCAGCAGGTAACGCAGCGCCCCGTACCCGCCCATCGAATAGCCGGCCAGCCACCGGGACCGCCTGCCGGCCACAGGGGGATACCGCGCCTCGACCTGCGGCATGAAATCGGCAAAGAAAGCGGTCTCCAGCGGCGCTTCCGGTCCGTCCACGTACCAACTCTCCCCGGCGTCCGGCATCACCGCCCGCAGCGGCGGGACCCGTCCAGCCGCGATCTCCTCGTCCAGATGCTCCGCCAGGTGACCTTCGTGGGTCCAGATGGTGCAGTCGGCCTGGCGGCCATGCAGCAGGTAGAGGATGGGCAGGGTGAGGTGCGCCGAGCTGGCCGGTTCGTAGACCCGGTACGGCCACGGGCGGCCCAGCACCGGCGAGTGCAGAACCAGGTCGCGGACCTGGCTGCGGCACGCCGTCATCGCGCGGTCACCCGGTGGGGGAGCGGTGGAACACGCGTTGCAGGCGTGAAATCTTTTGCTGTGAACAGCCCTGAACCCTTCACTGCGACGCTGAGGATTCAGTCACACGCGGCGTGGAAGACCGGCCCAGCAACTGACGGGCGCGGGCCACCACCGGCGCGTCCACCATGACGCCGTGGAGGGCGAATGCGCCCACGCCCTGCTGCCCGTGCTGGTGCGCCGCCGCCACCACTTCCTGCGCCCAGGCGAGTTGCCGCTCGGTCGGGGCAAACGCCGCCTCGATCACGGGCACCTGGGCCGGGTGAATGGCATGTTTTCCCCCGAAGCCCAGCGCACAGGCGGCGCGTGCCTCAAGCTCCAGCCGGTTCAGATCCCGGAACTCTGCCGAGGCACCGTCGTGGGGCGCGGCGAGACCGGCGGAGGCCGACGCCTGAACCAGCGCCACCCGGGCCTGCTGGACCGTTAAGGGCAGCGCGCCGTCCGCCGGGGGCCAGTCCAGACCCACATCGCGGCTGTAATCGGCGGCCCCAAAACATAATCCTTCCAGGCGAGAGCTGGACTGCGCGATCTGGGGCGCGTTCTGCACACCAAGCGCGGTCTCGATGGTCGCCAGGACCCGCAGTGCTCCCGGCTCCAGTCCGCGTCGCCGCTCCAGCGCGTCCAGCACCCAGTCCACCGTCTGAAGCTGCTGGGCCGACTCCACCTTAGGCAGATTGATTCCGGCCAGTCCGTCCATGACCACGGCGTCCAGATCATCGAAGAGCAGGTGCGAGCCGAAGCTGTTGACCCGCACCCACAGGACGCGGCTGCTCCCATGCTGGGCCAGTGCCGTGGCCACCAGCTCACGGGCCTGCGCCTTGCGCGACCACGCCACGCCGTCCTCCAGGTCCAGCAGCAACTCGCCGCCGGGCAGGCCCGGAATCTTGGCGAGCTTGCCTGCGTCGCTCCCCGGCACGAACAGCATGACGGCGCTCACCCTTCTCCACCTGACGCCGCGTGGACCCGCCGCGCCTGCGCCGCCGTGCGGCGGGCCAGGTCGCCGGGCGTCGCGTGGTCGAACCCCTTGAGACTGGAGCGCACCCGCCCGCCCAGCGGCTGCGCCCAGCAGGCGGGCACCTCGCCGCGCAGCGTTCCCACCACTGAACCCACCGTCGCGCCGTTGCTGTCGGTGTCCCAGCCGCCCATCACCGCTAGGCAGATCGAGCGGCCAAAGTCACCCTCGCCGTACAGCAGCGCCGCCGTGACCAGGGCAGCATTGTTGATGGTGTGGACCCAGTGGTACTGCCCGTAATCGGCGTACAGGCGGTCCAGCGCCTCCTCCCAGGGCATCTGCGCGCTGTGGAGGTCCACAGCGCAGCGCACTGCCCCGGCCAGCCGACTGCCTTCAGGGACCACCGCCAGGCCAGCGTGAACCACCTCTGAAACATCATCCAGCACGCAGGCGGCCGCCACCATCGCCGCCACATACTGCTCGCCCCACACCCCGTTGTTGACGTGGCTGAGCCGGGCGTCGCGGGCCGCGTATTCGGCGGCCCGAGCAGGATGGCCCGGATTAACCCAGCCCCACACGTCGGCGCGAATCTGCGCCCCGATCCACTCACGGTACGGGTTGCGGCGCAGGGCCGTTTCCGGCGGCTGCACCCTGTCCAGCAGGTTCTGGTAGGCCACCCGCTCTGCCGTGAAGGTGGTCAGGGCGGGCAGCAGGGTCAACCACGCACTGGCGATGTCCTCGGTGGAGAAGTCGGGACCCGCCGACTCCAGCACGCCCAGATTGAGCATGGTGTAATTGAGGTCGTCGTCTTCCGGCATGCAGACTATGGTCTCGCGCAGGCTGGTGGGGGCGCTGGCCCGGTTCCACGGATAACGCTCCAGCACACCTCCGGGTACACCGGCGGCAGTGAAATAGTCATCCAGCGGCCAGCGTCCTGCCGACTCCAGCAGCGCCCGGATGCCCTCGCGCGGAATCTTCTCCACCGGCTTGCCGAGCAGACACCCGGCCATCCGGCCCGTCCAGCCCGCCAGTAGGCGGCGTTCCAGGTCGCCGGGCAGCGGGAGCAGGGGAGAGGCGGCCACCGGGACGGCAGAGGCTTGCGGCGGCGTCATGATCTCGCTGGCCCGGTCCAGCAGGCGGGCCGACGCATCCTGCCGGACTTCGGGCGTGGCGTCGGCGACCTCGGCCCACGCCACCCGCAGTTCGCCCGGATCGTTGCCCTCCTCGGTCAGTTGCGCGAACTCGTGTTGAAGACGCTCCTCCAGCGAGAGCCAGGTCACCCGGACCGTCACACGGAAACCCCCTTGCGCTCCGTCATGACCGGAAAAGCGGCCACCCGCGCGGCGGCGCGCGCCTGATCGGCGGCGAACACTTCCCGCGCCACGGCGGCCAGGTCAGCGGCCACGGCCCGCAGGTCCTTGCGGCTGCGCTCCTGAATGAAGTCGGCCCACTTCCCCGGCACCACTGCCTCGCCGCCCAGCGCCCCGGCGATGGCCCCGCCCATGCCCGCAATCGAGTCCGAATCCCGGCCATAATTGACGCCGCCCAGCACGGTGTCCAGATAGTTTCCCCCGGTGGCGAGCAGCATCCCCAGGGCCACCGGCAGCTCCTCGATTGAATTCTTGCGGCTGGGCTTGCGGGCGTCCAGATCGGGTTCGCGGTACGCCTCGCCCACCGAATCGAAAGGGCGCACCGCGCCCCGCAGGCGCGGAATGGCCTCCTCCCAGCCGCCGCACTCCCGGCCCACCTTAGTGACCGCTTCGATGGCCGCGCGGGTGCCGTCGCGGGCCAGCTCCAGCGCGCAGCGCACCACCGACTCGGCGTCCGCGCCGGGCCGCAGCGCCTCGGCCACTGCCGCCGCCATCACCCCGGCAGCCTCGCGCCCGTAGCTGCTCTGGTGCGCCCCGGCCAGCTCGATGCCCTCGCGGTACGCACCATGTGGGTCACCGGCGTTGACGATGCCCACCGGGGCCATGTACATGGCTGCCCCGCAGTTCACGACGTTGCCCACCCCGGCCTCGCGCGGGTCGATGTGGGCGTGCCGCAACCGCAACAGCAGGTACTTCTCGGCGTAGAACAGCCGGTTGACCAGCACCGTGTCGCGCTCGAATTCGGGGATGTAGGTCACGACATCGGCGATCTGGGGAACCAGGTAGTCGGCCATGTCGAAGGCGTCCAAGTGACGGCGCACCTGCCCGTAGACGTTCGCCAGGGCCATGACCATCAGGGTGTCGTCGGTGATGTGGCCGTCACCCTTGTGCAGCGGCGAGATGGGCCGGGCGGTCTGCCAGTCGGGGTGGAACGGCCCGACGAAATCGGTGACCCGTCCACCGAACCGCTCCACGATCACGGCGGGCGGATGGCCCTCGGTGGGGCCGCCCAGGGCGTCGGCCACCGCGCCGCCCAGGACGCAGCCCAGCGCGCCGTCTTCGATGCTCAGGGCCACGGCACGGACCTCCCTGGGGCCTGGGGAGCGCGCCTCATTTGTAGTACTTGGCGAGAATGGCGTTGCCTTCCTTTTCAATCTGTTTGGCCGCGTCGTCCAGCGTGATCCGGCCCGCCAGCATCTGCTGGAAGGTGGGGGTCAGCACCTTGTTCTTGACCTCGGTATAGCCCTTGACCTCCTGGTACGGGGCCATCGTCAGGTACTTGGCCGAGTCGCTGGCCACGCGCCAGCCGTTGGCGTCGCTCTGGAAGGGTGCGCCGCGCAGCGAGGACTGCCGGGTGGGGAACAGCCAGTCCCCGGCGGCCAGCTTGCCGTTGTTGACCCGGCTGACAAAGCAGGTGATGAACTGCGTGGCCTCCTTTTTGTGGCCAGACGCGGCGGGAATGCTCAGGGTCTGGGTGGCCGATCCCTGGGCCTGGGTGGTGGCCTTGATGGGCGGCAGCACGCCCCAGTTCAGGTCCTTGGGACCCGTCTCGGCGATGGTCTGGCGTGCCCACACCCCGATGCCCGGCAGCATGGCGAACTTGCCCGAGAAAAATCCCGCGAACAGTTCTGGACTCTGGGCGGTCAGGCCCTCGGGGGCTGCCGATTTGGAGGTGTACTGCATGTCCAGCAGAATCTTCAGGAGCGCTCTTTCCTTGTCCGTTACCCGGACGACGTACCTGTTGCCGTCCTTGTAGAAGTAATCGCCGCCAAAACCCAGCGACAGGTTCATGATCCGGTTGGTGGGCGAGCGCAGGCCGAAGGCGGAGCCGTACTGTTCAGCCTTGCCGTCGCCGTTCTTGTCCACGGTCAGCTTCTTGGAGGCCTGCTGGAACTCGGTCCAGCTCCACGGCTTGGCAATGGTGGGCACGCGGATGCTCGCCGCCTTGAAGAGGTCTTTGTTGTAGATGGTGATCAGCGATTCCCACAGGAACGGCACGCCGTAGATCGCGCCATTGTCCGCCGTGACGGTGGCCCAGGCCCCCGGCGCGATGTCGCTCTTCATCTCGGCGGGAATCAGCTTGGACAGGTCCGTCAGCACGCCCTGCGCGGCAAATTCCATCACGGGGGTGGACTCGTAGTGAAAGATGTCTGGCACGCTCTTGGCCTGGAACGAGGTGGTCAGGTAATCCTGGACCGAGTCCCAGGACACCTGCTGGTAGTCCACCTGAATATTCTTGTTGGCGGCGTTGCAGCCCGCCACGGCTTCCTTGACGGCGGCAATCGCCTGGGTCTGCCAGGCCAGGCTGACGAAACGCAACTTGACCGGCGCGGACTGGGCCTGAACAGTGGCCGGGGAAACGAGCAGCAAGAGGGCGGACGAGAGAAGCAGGGGCTTTTTCATGGTGGTTCCTCCTGAAGGGAGTGGTGATCGAGGCCGTGGTGATCGAGGCAATGTCGAGCAAAGGGACGCCGAACGCTAAGCTTTGACTCCGCCGGAGAGCAGGCCAGACACCAGGCGGCGCTGCATGAAGCCGAACAGGACCAGGGTGGGAAAGGTCGCCAGCAGACTGCCTGCGGCCAGCGGTCCCCAGCGGGCCAGCCCCTCGATGCCGCGCAGCTTGGACAGATTGACCTGAATGGTGGTCAGCTCAGGCGACTTGAGCAGGACCAGTGCGAAGAAGAACTCGTTCCAGGCGTTGACAAAGGCGTACAGACCGGTGGCGACCAGCGCCGGAATGAGCAGCGGCAGCAGAATGCGGGTGATGGTCTGGACCTGGTTGGCCCCGTCCATGGCCGCCGCTTCCTCCAGTTCGTTGGGAATACCCGACACGTACCCTTGCAGCATCCACAACACGAACGGCAGACTCCAGACCACGTACACCACGATCAACCCCAGGTGGGTGTTGACCAGCCCAAAGCGGGCCAGGATCAGGAACAGTGGCACGATGATCAGGATGACCGGAAAGGTCTGCGTGACCAGAATCCAGATCAGCACCCCCCGGTTGACCGGGCTGGGCCGCCGGGCCAGCACGTAAGCCGCAGGCGTGGCAATTGCCAGCGTTAGCAGCGCCGAGATGAAGCTGACCTTGAAAGTGTTTGCCGCGCTTTGCAGGACCCCCAGGTCAACAATGGCCTCACCGAAGTTGGCCCAGGTGGGGTTCTGCGGAATCAGCGCCGTGGTAAAGGTCTCGGCCAGCGGTTTGAACGCCGTCGAGATCAGCCACAGCAGTGGAAAGGCCAGGAAGACCACGAACAGCAGCAGCAGCGCGCCCATCAGCATGCGGGCAGGCTGGAAGCGTGGACGCCGCCGGGGCCTGCGGGGAACGGGGGGGCCAGGGGGCTGGAGCGTGTGGGTCATGAACTCTCCTTGGGCGCGGCGTCCCGGAGCTGGCGGCGCACGCTGTGCGCCAGCGCCAGCCCCACGATCAGCACCATCACGGTTCCCAGCGCCGAGGCGTACCCCAGGTGGCCATACTGAAAGGCTTCCTCGTAGGCGAAGAGCATCGGTAACCGGGTGGTCCCGGCGGGGCCGCCCGCCGTCAGGGTGTAGACCAGGCCGAACGAGTTGAAATTCCACATGAATTCCAGCGCCGTGACCGCAAAGATCACCGGGGCCATCAGCGGCAGGGTCACGTGACGAAGTTGTTGCATGCTGGACGCGCCGTCCAGGGCCGCCGCCTCCTTCAACTCCTCTGGAATGGTCTGGAGGCCCGCCAGCAGCACCACCGTCGCCTGAGGCAGTCCGGTCCAGATGCCCACTACAATTACGGCGAGCAGCGCCCAGTCGAAACTGTTGAGCCAGTCGATGGGCGTGCTGATGATGCCCAGCGACAGCAGAACCGAGTTCAATACGCCCCCGGTCGGGTGATACACCAGCCTCCAGATCACCCCTTTGATCACCGGCGGGATGGCCCAGGGAATCAGCACCAGGACGCGGGCCACCCCCTGGAACGGCAGTCCGGCATTGAGCAGCAGTGCCAGGCCGAGGCCCAGAACGATGACGCCTGCCGTAACGATGACGGCCCATACGCCACCGATGCGAAATGAGGCCCAGAACTGCGTGTCACCCAGCATCTGCTGGAAATTGGCCAGGCCCACGAAATTGCGCCCAGCCGCCCCCAGCTCATCGCTGGTAAAGCCCATGTACAGTCCCTGCACCAGCGGCCAGACCGACAGGATCAACACGGGGACGAGGGTGGGGACAAAGAGCCACCAGCTCACCCGGGCGTACCCGGACGCACTTCCCTTCGGACCAGCCGGCTGACGCGCGATCACAGGCCAGTCGCTCCCGAACTTGACCTGACGCCCTGAGAACAGAGCATTGGGCGGGGATAGAGAGATGCCCATACCCGCTGAATATGGCCCCATATGGCCCTTGCGATTCGGCGCGGCAGAAAAGGCAGTCCACGCCTCCCCACACACGCTGGTGTACAGACGCGGCCAAGCGCCCACCAGCCACCCCCTGGTGTATGCGGTGATCCAGGGCCGCCGCTCATGGAAGCAGGTTCTCCGAGAATGTGGATGCACCACGCGACATCAGAGTTTCTCACGGGTGAACGGTGGGCTTGGGGTGGGGATCACGGCAGAAACCTCCCAGGGAGTGTCGAGTTTTTGAATCGCCCTAAGAGTATAGGTTAATCGATTCAAAAGTCAAACCGCAGCCGTCTTGTATCGCCGCTTTAGACGCGTTATTCCACTGGCCGATATTTTGAGATAAGAGAAGCCCAGGATGATCCATTCGGGCGACTCGGTCTAGGGCCTGGTGGAATGGCGAGTAATTATGGCCAGGGCGACGCGCAGCCGCAAGGAAGCCGGCGTTCTGATCTGAGCAGACCGGATGCCCTCAGCCACCGGGCGCGAAAAGGTGTCTCAATCTGTTCCAAAGCCTGGCCAATGCGCGTGATGGGACGACTCTCAGGTGCCAACCGACGCTCGCCTTGAAATTTGAATTGTGGCGGTGTGGAATACGGTAATCAAAATTTCTAAGGAGTCAGGAGGACGTCAACCACGGCCCATCATACACAAGGCGTTCAATTCAAGAATAGACAAAGTGCCGTATCTTCTTCCAGGCCACGCACCACGTACTCTCTGCCGCTCTCTCCAGTCGGATCAAAGGCAGGACTTTAACCGCGATTCGTTTCAGATGATTCCCACGTGTCTTGCTCAGGTGGAGACTGGCCCAGGGGACGCCCAGGCCGCCTGTCGCCTGGCCTGCAAGCCTGCGAGACATGTCCACAGCCGAGAAGCGTTCTTGAGTCTCCGCTGGTGCTGATTCGCGGGGAACGAGACATCAGGACAGGTATTTATGGACCGTCACGGGAAGCGGCAGGAACTCGAAGGTGGAATCATGCACGGACATGAAAGTTCTCCTTGTGGAGGTTGAAAAGACCTGGTGGCCTCAGCTTGCCAGACGCAGCGTTAGCGCATCATTAATAGCCTCTAACGCGGTGAAGCGGACCCCGGATTCCAGCGAGGTCCGAATTGGTCGGAGGCTGTCTGCCTCCCGTGGAACACGGTGCCGGGGCACGAAAAAAGACTGTTCGAGCGCATTATCCGCGCCTGGTCCGTCGCCTCTGTGGTCAATCGTAATGGGTGGGTCATGACCGGACCGTGATCGCCAGTTTCACCCAGCGGTTCAGGCCGATAGATATTTATGGCTCTGGGATTCTGCGCGACTCGCTTATGACCCTGCATTTGCCTCCAAAGGTTCCGGGAACAGAGATCATGTGGGTAACCACGCAGGCAATTTCCGCGCTGTCCCTGAATGTCTAGTCCGCCTGAGCAATGTTTGGAGCGCATGACAAAAAGCTCCACAATGCTCTCCAGCTAACCGGCGTTATACGCAAAAGATGACGTACCGCTGCTTTTACTCGGCTTATGCACTGGCAAAAGCGGGTAAGACACGAATACACCAGTTCAATTCTGAATAAGGACAGAGATCGGAACGAAGAGTCACTAAGTCAAGTTATTCTATAACGCCGATTAATCTATACTCCGGCATGCACCCTGCCGACGAACGCGCCCGCAAAATCGTGCAGGCGCTCCAGCACCCGGACCTCGACACGCTGATTCCACTCATGGCCGGAACGTGGCCCACCTCCAACACCCAGGTCCACTCCCTGCTGCGCCATATCTTTGCCCAGGCACAGGAACAGCGCCTCAACCTGTTGCACCCTCCAGAGGATTTTCACGCCTGGCTACTCGCCGCTGCGGCCCGCAACGCTGGTCCCGCGCCTGCCCGCGCCAATACGGTTCGCCTGCGCCTGGCGCTGCTCTCCAAGCTCTACACCTCACTTCAGGATCAGGAGCTGTTGCTCGTCCACCCCCTGCGCGGACTGCAACGCCCACCCAATGAACGCCTAGGTGCGTCCCTGCTGGCACGGGCCGATATGGAACGCCTGCACCTGCACACCCAGTCCGATCCTGCGCTCTACGCCGCCCTGATCCTGATTGACCAGCACGCTTACCGGGTGCGCGATCTGCTGTCCCTCCACTGGCAGGATTTTGATTTCACCACCGGCAGCGCCTTGCGCCCTCACGCCGTGACCCGCCTGAGCGACGCCGCTCTGTACGCCCTGCAACCACTTCTCTCAGACGCGGGCGGCGAACTGTACGCTGCTGGACGGGTGTTGCCCTATGCCGGGGACCGGGAACTGCGTAGTGCACTGTACCGGGCCAGCAAGGACGCGAACGTTCCCTACACACCGCCGGGAGAATTGCGGCGCATCTCCCTGCGCGATCATCCCCACACGGCGCAAAGCGCGGGCTTCAGCTCGAACGACACCCGTAAACTGACCCAGGCCACCGCGCTGGCCCAGGGGGTGGCTGAGGCCCTGAAAAAGCATTGAAGCCAGCCCGCGCGCCCGTCCCCGGAGATTGGTAGCACCGTGTTCAGTCCTGAAACCATGGTTGCGACGTATCCGTCGCCAAGGGGTTTAGCAGATGACCCCCTCCCTGATTCCCAGTGCCATCTGACTGCAAATTCAGGAGCACGCTGGAAGGCGGATGAAGGGAAAGCGTTATACCCAACACCAGATCCTCGACATCCTCAGTCAGCTTGGGACGGGCACATCCATCGCGGTTGATCATCTGGCAGTGGAGGTCCATTTCTGAGAACAGCGTGAGCTGGTAGAACATCTGGGCATCACCTTCCACGAGACCAGCGGCAGGCGGATGGTGGCGCAAATGCCGGTGAAGCAGCGGGTGCAGGAGCGCGGCACGATGGTCTGCACCTTGCGCTGCACGCTGGCGATTATTCCCAACCCAATCCCCTCCATAGCGGCCAGCAAGCCCGCTACATTGAGCACCTGATCTGGGTCTCACCACTAGCCGCACCACTGGAGGGTGGCGGCGGATGGACTGAAGTTCGGTCGACCTGAACGATCTTCAGGAGCGGCCAGACGATGTTAAAATCGAGTCGAAAGGAGCCTCTATGAACCTGACCGATGACCGCACGCTGGGCCGCTCTGGCCTGATCGTCAGTCCGCTGGCGCTGGGCACCATGACTTACGGCAACAACGGCTGGGGGTCCAGCGATGACGTCTCCGAGGCCATCTTCAACGCCTACCTGGATACGGGAGGCAATTTCTTTGACAGCGCCGACACCTACTCCAATGGCCGCAGCGAGGAACTGCTGGGTCAGTACGTCAACAAGCGCAGTCTGCGCGATCAGGTGGTCCTCGCCACCAAGTTCATCTGGAACGCCGTACCGGGCGTGCCGGTCACCAGTGGCAACAGTCGCAAGAACATCTACCGGGCGCTGGAAGGCTCCTTGAAGCGCCTGAACACCGATTACCTTGACCTGTACTGGCTCCATCACTGGGACTTGGTGACGCCCGTGGAAGAGGTGCTGCAAACCCTGGGCGATCTGGTGCGAGCCGGACGCATCCGCTATTTCGGGTTTTCCAACGTCCCGGCCTGGTACGCCGCGCAGGCGGCGACACTGGCGCAGGTTCACGGCGTGCCCGGCCCAATTGCCCTGCAACTGGAGTATTCGCTGACCGAGCGCGGGATCAAGCGCGAACATGTGGGGGCCGCCAAGTAGTTTGGCCTGGGCATCACGCCCTGGAGTCCGCTGGCAGCGGGGTTTTTAACCGCGAAATACCAGCGCGAAACAAAGGGAGCCAGCGGCGAGGGACGGCTCAACGGTCCCAATCCATTTGGCGACGCCAAGTTCACTCAAGCCAACTGGGCCGTGCTGGACGCCTTACAGGGTACAGGGCGTGGCCGCCGAACTGGAACGCCCGCTGGCACAGGTGGCGCTGGCCTGGGCCTCGCAGCAGCCGGGCATCACCTCGCCGATCATCGGGGTCAGCAAAGTAGCTCAGCTTGAAGACAACCTGACGTCACTGGAGATCGTGTTCACGCCGCATCAGCTTGAACTACTGGACAAAGCCAGTGCCCTGACTCCCTCCATGCCGTCGTCGATCCTTGCGCCCGGCATCAAAAAGATGATTTTCGGCGGGGCGACGGTGAAGAGTTGGGACGACTGATGCCTCGTCCGGTTACCTGCACTCTGATGTGGCTACCGCTCCTCTCTCTACTTGCATCTCTACTTGCATTGATTGCAGCAGCCGGTGACCGTCTCAATATTCATACACGCCGAACTCAGCGTTGAGGGCCTCAGCCTGCTTGAGATGCCCTCCTTCCAATTCGTGCGCCACCAGCGAGGCGAGGAGCGTAACAACGCTGACGAAGGGGGCCACAGACGCCAGCACATCGGTGCCCTGGGTCGGCACTTGCAGACACTGATGGGCGATCTTATTCAGCGGTGAGGCCCCCTGATCGGTGATCAGCAGCACCTGGACCCCCTGTTTGTGCAGGGCGCGGATCATCCGGGTGGTGGCGCGGCTGTAGCGCCGCAAGGTGAAGACCACCACCACATCGTCCGGGGTGACCTCCAGCGGTTGTGTTGCCTTAACCGGACTGGGGTAGGGTAACCATCCATGACCGACGCCAAGCCCTACCGACACCGCTTCCCAATGATCATCATCCAGCACGCTGTGTGGCTGTACCACCGCTTCCCACTCAGCTACAGAGATGTTCAAGAATTGCTGCACCAGCGCGGCATTCAAGTCAGTCATGAGACCCTCCGCGAGTGGTGCATGAAATTCGCTTCCCTGTTCGCAGAAGGACTGCGCCAGCGAGAACCCCGCCGGGGTTCCCGCTGGTACCTGGACGAGGTCTGCACGACGGTGGATGGCGTTCGGCATTGGTTGTGGCGGGCGGTG